>CAYVKV010000001.1:0-44329 GCA_964452355.1 uncultured Gammaproteobacteria bacterium
TTCATACCGTTTCCTATCTGAAAAGTGTATACCATGTGCTGACCTCCCTACACTTTCGTTAAACATTTCTCTTGACAACATGATGCGAGACTGAGTAATATAAATTATGGCACTTACAAAACAACAAACGAGTCGAATAAAACGACATGTGGGAGAAATGGCTTTTATTGGAGCGATCATTCTCATCCTTTGGGCAGTCATTTCGATCGCAAAATCACAAGGACTGTAACTCCTATCCTATTCACTTCAAAGTTTGTATATAATCAGATGCACGTATGATGATTCATGTAGCTGATCTTCGATTTGATACCGATACTCATGAAGTATCTCGTGCATCAAAGCCAATTCATTTGACCAAACAAGAACTAAAACTTCTTCAGTTTCTTCTCGATCATAAAGATAAATCGGTTTCAAGAGAACAAATACTAAGTCACATCTGGCACGGAGCGGGTACCATGAAAACCAGAATTGTTGACGTGTACATTGGATATCTTCGAAAAAAAATCGATCTCGATTTTGATAAAAAACTCATCAATACGCTCCACGGAAAAGGATACATGATCACCTCTTGAGAGATTATATTCGGAAAAATGTTCCAACAAAAAAGGCTATAGCAGCAGAGGTTCCTCCTACAAGTAGTATCTCACCAATTGTTCGGAAAATGGCTTCTTTCGTCACTTTCCACCGTAAGAGTCCAAGGAGAAACAGCGCACTTGCCGTCGCAATGATCGCGTACAGAAAGGTGTTGCTATCTCCTGGGGTGATAATAAACGGAAGAAGCGGGATCGTACCAAATGAAATAAATGCGAGAAACGTTGCAATCCCATTGAGCCAAGGATTTTCCCCTTCAGGGCTCGACATCTCAAGCTCGTATCTCATCATAAAATCTGCCCAATAGTCTTTGTTTGTTGCATAAATATCTACCAGTTGGTGAGCCTGTTCTTTGGTAAACCCCTTCTCAGAAAGAAGTTCAACACTTTCCGCACGTTCCATTTCTGGATTATGCTCAATTTCATTCACTTCCTTCAACTTATGTTGGCGATATTGATCCTGATCAGCGCGAACCGCAAGAAAATTCCCTAAGCCCATTGAAGCGCCATCTGCAAAAAGGTTTGCAAGTCCAAAGAGCAGAACCGTCAAATAACCAAGTTCTCCCAGTTGCACGCCTGCACCTGCCCCAGCAAATCCGGCAACAACCGCAAATGTTGTCACAATCCCATCGTTTCCACCGTACACAATTTCTTTCAAATATTCAGCAAAAGGAGATTGTCTATGCTCTTCTGCAATGTGTCTTTCAAGGTCGCGACGAGTGTAACGCATGATATATTATAGCAGTGAGATAAAATAATGAACAGAATCATTCTTATAAACAAGCCCATCAGCATCACTCCTCTTCAAACCATACGGATGCTGCAATCGCTCAATCCTGAACTTGAAGGGAAGAAAATCGGCTATGCCGGACGCCTTGACCCGATGGCTGAAGGACTTTTGCTGTTATTAATTGGTGATGAGAATAAAAAACGTAAAGAATATGAGCAACTTCCGAAAACGTACGACTTCGAAGTACTTCTTGGACTTGAAACAGATAGTTATGACGTTCTTGGATTGATACAACGAGTTGACAATGCAACTCTATTGCAAGATATCAATAGAACCGTCAATTCTTTGCTGGTATCATATATTGGCTCTTGGGAACAGCCATACCCCCCCTATTCCGCTGCACGAGTCAAAGGAAAACCGTTGTATTATTGGGCACGGGAAGGAAAAATTGATCAAGTGATAATTCCCCGTAAAAAAATCTCAATTTACTCGCTTGAGCTCAACAAAGTCACAACGGTGAATCTTTCAGATATATATCCTGAAGTAGTCTCAAGAATTCAGTCAGTTGAAGGAGAATTTCGCCAAAAAGAGATACTTTCTCGTTGGAAAGAAGTTTTTATCAGTAATCCGCATCTCAAGCTTATCAAACTCTCCTGCACCATCTCCTGTTCAAGTGGCGTATATGTACGCTCCATCGCCAATTCAATTGGAAAAACCTTGAACGTCGGAGGAATTGCCCTTTCGATCAAGCGAACGAAAATTGGGTCATATACTCTTCAGGAAGCTCTCTATCTTTAAATAAGATAATACAAGATCGAGCTCATTGCTAAAATTCCCGCAAGCTGATATCCACCATCAACAAGAGTGAGAAGCATTGGTTTTTGCTGATACATATTATTCACAAATATTGATGTACCTGAGAAGCCGAGCCACAACATCCCGCCGAGGCTCACCGCTTGAACAATCGTACTCACCTCAAACTCAACTATGAGGTAGTTTAGAACTGATGCCATAACAAATGCAGCAGCAGCGCTACTGACAAATGCAGCGGTCATTCTTTCCCGATCCATTTTGTCAAAATCAAGTTTGACCAATTTTTGCCACACCTTTCCTAAAAAAGCACCCGAGTACCAAAACGTGCCAATAATCATATACGCAACCATCGAAAGTAATATTCCTCCAATAGACATAGTATTATCCTCCAATACGATCAATTTATAATGTAACGACCATTCATTATATGATATCTTGTTCTCATTATTTATATTACAATCATTATATGATAAATGAAAAATTTCGTTTGTTTGCACAAAAAATATCTCAAATTGCAGGGAAGCCACTCACATTTCTCATTGCTGTTGCTGTAATTGTTTCGTGGGGTTTTTCAGGGTCATTTTTCAATTATTCAGACACATGGCAACTGGTGATAAATACAAGTACCACCATCATCACCTTTCTTATGGTTTTTATCATTCAAAATACCCAAAACCGTGATGCAAAGTCAATTCAGCTTAAGCTTGATGAGCTTATCCGTTCAACTAAAACTGCGCGTAACTCGCTTCTTGATCTCGAAAACCTCGAGGACGATGAAATTGATCGATTGAGCGAAGAATTTCAGGCACTGTACCAAAAGGAAATGAAGCGGAGAGGAAGATCAAAAAACGGATCTTTTTAGTTAGGTTCAATAAGCGACGGTAGAGTAAGAGGGCAAGACAAACCAATACATATTCTTCGACTGAAAATTACCTGCTCCAAGGTCCACACAATCGCAAGAACCGCAACAACGAGTATCAATCCGATAACTGCAGCCTGAATTCGATTTCGCGCATCTGCTACCGAATCCTTGTCTCCGCCACTCGTGATCCATGCGAGAGCTCCACGAAGAAGGTAAAATAATGTAGTAAGTCCCGCGATTGCAAAAAACGCACGGAGCGCAAAGGTCAAAAGATCACCAAGTGTTGGAATTTTGAATCCAAGCTCATCAGTGTTAATGCTCAATCCTTCCTGCACCATCTCCTCTTGACTGAGCACAGTCGTTGAGATTGCAGTTCGATCAATCCCTGATGTATCAAGTACTGTTGAGATGGGTTCGCTCGTGTCGCCCAAAAGCACAATTGCCTTTTCAGAAACATCAATTTCTCGGATCGGACCTTCTGCTGCAACGTTCCATACAGTGAGTTCTCCGGTTGGCAATAAAAATGAAGCTACATAGTTTCTTCCAACACCATTTACTTCGGTAAATTCTCCAGCCACATATAGTCTATTTTTATAAATAGCCATATCGTTCACCGTTCCATTGAGCTGGGGGTTCCATGAAGAAATAACCCTTTTTTCCGTATCATAGGATGCCAGAAACTGCTTGTCTGTATCAACCATTTGTGTAAAAGATCCTCCAATAAAAACCGTATTTTCAAACTGCGCAAATGTATTTACCGGAAAATTTGTTCCGGTATAATCAGTCAGTATTTTTTGAGTACCAATATCAAAAATGGCACTATTCTTTTGGAGAACTCCATCAACCATCTCAAATGATCCTCCAATAAACAACAGATTTTTGCCCATTTCCATATCAAACACCGGACCATCAGTATCTATTTGCCAATAGGCAAACCGTTTATCCTTTAAATTAAGGATAATCATGTTATTTCGCTCAACCAATGGACCATCATTCAGTTGTGCTTCAGAAAAATCGCCGGATATAAAATATACGTTTTCTTGTTGAATTTTGTCAGAAACGGTCCCATCGATTTGTACAACCATTTCATTTGAGGCTTGATTTTGTGCATCAAAAAGGGCACCCTCTGCATTGACGGGGCTGTGAATCGTCAATCCAAGGACTGAGAGAAATAGCGCTACTGCAAGACAAATATTCAATAACTTTTTCATAGATAATAAATTTATTAGCCTATAATATTATAACACACTTTCCTTTTAATTCCTTCTGATACAATCAATTTTATGGGATATAGTCGTACATATCAAGGAATTATTTGGACCAATCATTCGTTAGAACGGCTCAAAGCTCGGAAAATCCCACAAGAATATGCGTGGAAAACATTTCGCTTCCCCGATGGCTCGAAACAAGGTAAATCTGGTGGCAGTCAAGAATTTACAAAAAAAATTGATTCCTATTCAGTGACGATCATAGCAAAGCAAAATGACCGAAAAGAATGGATCATTCTATCTGCATGGATCGACCCACCAATACAAGGATCGATTGATGTTAAAGAACGACATAAAACAAAAGACTCTACTTTATCCTGGCTTATCAGAGCAATCTTTAAAATGTTTCGAAAAGCCACTTAATTCCCCCTCTCTCTTGATCATTCCTGTATATGCAGGTACAATGAGTACTGGAGTTACTATTTACCCCTTTTCTTATGTCACATCAATTACCAAACCTTCCATACGATTTTTCCGCACTCGAACCACATATCGATACCCAGACGATGCAAATTCATCACGACAAACACCATGCAACGTATATTGCAAAATTAAATGCAGTTGTTGAAAAAAATCCATCACTTGATGGAAAAGATCTTGTTGAACTTATGAAAACGGTTGACACATTGGGACTTTCTGAAGCGGACAAAATGGGATTTATCAATCATGGGGGAGGACATCTCAATCATTCATTTTTTTGGGAAAATATGAGTCCGGAAAAACATGTTGATGAGGCGTTGACAGAAAGAATTAAATCAACATTTGGATCGGTAGAATCATTTAAAGAAGAGTTCAGTAATGTCGCCACTCTCCGGTTTGGTTCGGGCTGGGCATGGCTGGTAGACAGTGCGGGGGAACTCAAGATTTACTCAACCGCGAATCAAGATTCGCCATACCTCAAAGGAGACACACCTCTCATCGGACTTGATGTCTGGGAACATGCATACTATCTCAAATATCAAAATTTGAGACCTGATTATATTAAAGCATGGTGGAATGTGCTAAAGGTGTTGGAGTAGGCTTATTTTAATAACACCACTCGCGCCGGCGCTCCGTCAATACCTACGTATTTGAGCGGAAAAGCAACAAGCGTATATTCTCCCGGTTCAACCTGTGAAAGATCAATCCCCTCAATGATCGGAATATCTTTTTCTAAAAGCAATGTATGAGGTCGATTGTCAGTTGATCCTTTTTGCTTTATCGAAAGATAGTCTATCCCCACAAGCTTTACTCCTGAGTCTGCAAGATACTTTGCTCCTTCGGGTGAAAGATACACAAAATCAGGATGAAATTCGTCAAATCCTCGCAAAGAATTGGTTGTTTTAAGAAGTATTCGCTCTCCTGCTAATATCGAATGCGTTTCGAGCGTATCTTTCAAAACTGAGTTTGCATCTCCCGTACAATCGATGACCCGACACGGACCCATAAACACATCAAGCGGCAGATCAGTGATGCTTTTTCCATTGTCTATTGCATGTTTTGGCGCGTCAATATGTGTTCCATTGTGAGATCCTGAGGTAATTTTTGAAATAATAGATTTACTTGCCTCACTTCTTATTTCCTCAATTTCAATCTGAGGATTTCCGGGATATACAATGGTTTTTTCAGTTAATGGGATTGAGATGTCTATGATTTTTGAATAGTTCATAAATTTATGAATATGTAATAATCTGAGCGAAGTAACCAAAATTTTAGAGCGAGTTCGGGTATGTATTAAAACAATGTTAACTCGCGAGTAAAATTTTCGGTTACGAGTGCATTAAATGGATCCTGAACCAAGTTCAGGATGACAACATTCACTTACTTTTTCACACTATGTCCGCCAAACTGTCCCCGGAGCGCCGACACTACTTTGCCGATATAACTTGGTTTTTCTTGTGACTGCACGCGAAACTCGTATGAATCTTTGATCACTGGAGCTGGTTCTCCCATTTCTTTTGCAGTTTCCACCGTCCATTTTCCTTCTCCACTATGATTTATTGATCCGGATATGGCTTCAAGATCAGGTCCAAATTCCTTATACGCTTTCGCAAGCCATCCAATAAGTCTTGATTCGATAACACTTTTTTGATTGTAAATTCGTGCAACTTCGCCCATATCGAGGTGAAAATCTGATTGTTTCATCACATTAAACCCCTCTCCAATCGCCTGCATCATCCCATATTCGATGCCATTATGCACCATTTTTACAAAATGCCCCGCTCCTACCCCTTCAAAATGTGCGTATCCATTTTCAACTGACACATCTTTATATAACTCTTCAAGTTGTGAAAAAAGTTCTTTTGAGCCTCCAATCATGAGACAGGCGCCACTTCGTGCCCCATCAGGTCCTCCTGACACTCCAATATCAACATACTGAATTCCTTTTTCTGAAAGTTTTTCAGCCCGGAGCGCGTCATCTTTATAAAATGAGTTTGCAGCATCTATTATGATATCTCCTTCGTTTAAATAGTGAGAAACGCCATCACTTCCAAAAATAGCTTCTTCCGTCGCTCCACCTGCTGGGAGCATGAGCAAAATAATTTTTGGTTTTTGTTCAAATTTTGAGACTAATTCTTGATATGAGTACGCAGGAATCATTCCTTCTTTTGCAGCTTGATCAACCTTTTCTCGGGATCGATTCATGACAATAACTCGCCATCCTTTTTCATTGAACTTCTGCGCCAGTCCCCTTCCCATCTTTCCCAGTCCCACAATGCCAATTTCTTTATTCATAAGAGTAAATTAACTGTTGATTTCAATATTTTTACCTTTTTCATATTCAAAGAGTTCAGGTGTATTTTGATCTCTCCATGTTTTTATGATCGGCTCAATAAACTGCCACTCGCTTAAGATTTCCTGAGTTGAAACAAACAATGTTTGATCTCCCCGAATAATATCAAACAAAAGCGACTCATAATCGTCGACAAAAAGCTCCTTGCTGTATGCTTCATTATAATCAAACCCAAGCTCGTGTTCTGCTGTTTCGTTTGAAAATCCTGGCTTTTTAGCAAAAAATTTCATGGTAATTTTTTCATCTGGCCTGATGTGATAATGTAATGTGTTTTTTTGCTCTCCCTCAATTCCATAAAGACTGAGCGGTGTTTCTTTAAAAGTCACGATAACTTCTATCAACTCGTGCTCCAAAGCTTTACCACTTTCCAAAATAAGAGGTACTCCGTCAAAATCGGGAAGATCTGATCGTGCCACTATCCGAAAATATGTTTCGGTTTGTGAATTGGGGTGAACTCCTTTTTCTTGCAGATACCCGTTGTATTGACCTCGAAATGTCTGCTTTCCTACCTCTGATGCGTCCATAATATGAAGAGATGCAAGAGCTTCGCTTCGTTTGTTTTTGATATCTTCTGGAATAAATTTGTATGGATGAGCCATGATAAATAATCCCAAAAGCTGAAGCATATGATTTTGACCAACATCACGCAGCGCACCAACCTTGTCATAAAAATCTCCACGACCCTGTACATCCAAATGTTCAAGAAGGCGAACTTCAATTTTTTCAATATAATTTTTGTTCCATGACGGAGTGAGAAATGAATTACTAAAACGAAATACCAAAATATTTTTGACCGTTTCTTTTCCGAGATAATGATCGACGCGATAAATCTGTTCTTCTTTAAATAAGGTCCCCAGCTGCTTATCAAGCTCAAGAGCTGTCGTAAGATCGGTACCAAATGGTTTTTCGAGAATGACGCGTGTCCAACCCTCTTCAGGACTGCATGGCTCCGTAAGTCCAGAGCTATGGAGGTTGGTGACAATATCCGAATATGAAGTTGGAGGAACAGCCAGATAAAAAAGCTTATTTGAGCAAATACGCCACTCGCCATCAATACGACCCAACGTTTTTGCAAGATCATCATAAGCACTCTTCGCATTGAAATCTCCTTTAACGTAATAAAATGATGCGAGAAATTCATCAAATTTTTCAATTTCTTTGTATTTTTGATCCACCATAATCTCGCGCAGATACGATCGAAGCATTGCATCATCAAAGTCACGTCGAGAAAATCCATAGACGCGAAACCGCTCGGGAAGCCGTTTTTTTCGATATAAATGATAGAGCGCTTTGAGAATTTTCTTTTTGACAAGGTCTCCGGTCACGCCAAAAATGACAAAAATCGTAGGTAATTCAAACTTGGACGGCACAGCATTTGCATTCATACGTTTTGATTATACACGAGTTGCATGTTCGACAATTCGTCTTAAAATTGCAAGAGAAGATACATACGTAGCCTCTACCCCTTCATACCCCAAATTACGGGTTCCCAGAGTAATTGCCTTGGTATACGGTGTGTCTGACGCATAGTGAATAATACCAACATCAATTGGGTTTCCTGACAGGGGAATCACTTCTTCTTCTGGATATCGATTAAAGTGGGTTGTTTCGTACAATGCATTAAGATATGGTCCATCTTCCATTTCAATAATTGAATAGCCTTCTTCGAAAAATTTCCGAATTGCCTTATCGGGATGAAGCAATGTGCCTTTTGTTGAAACCACCATTTGGTTGTCGACAACTGAACCGGTTTTAAAGTCATTGAAATACTCTTTGGTAAAAGCATTTTCAAGTTGGTATGTATTGTTCGTGTAGGTGTCAAATATTTGCTTGGGCAAACCAATATCTCCCAAATTTCCTTTGAGAAATGAGGCTTTTCCAAGGATATACACACCTTGAAGATTATTCACGTTACGAAGGATCGTAGATAGCACCATGTAGGCACCAGATCCGAGAGGATAATCAATATTTAGGATATGTGCTTCAGAGTTTTCAAGAGATGAAAGATCACAATCAAGCTTTCCGGCAAGTCCGGAATTTTGAATGGCTTTCAAAGGAATAACCTGTGCATTGATATCCAAATAATACTTGGCTTCAATAAAATCAATTCCCAATGACTGTTCATACTTTTCTCTTTGTTTTCTTACTTCGGGATGATCTACTTCATATTTTTTGAGAATATACCAGAGAAAATTTTCACGTGATCCGTCATGCTCTCCTTTTTCAATTAATTTCCAATATTCGACCAGTTGCTTCATTTTGTGCTCTTTTATGTAGGAAATAAGCTCCGGCTCAACTTTTGTCACCCAACCAGTGAGGTTATTCACAATACTATGAGTGTTTGAAGAAATAAAATAAAATGGCTTGTTTCGAAGATCTTTATGTTGAGTATTTTCAATTATATACTCAAACCATCGTTGTGCAGCTTTTTTATAATCGACATAATGTCCCCTCAGCAGTCGGATTGAAAAGGAGAGTTTTTTTGATTTAATTGTTTTGAGTCGCTTCATCGTGTCCGTATCCCAAATACGAAAAATCCTTCTCCAATTGTCATTATCGATTCCTAATATTTTTTGCACCTCAGTTTCGCTTGAACGGTCAAACTCCTTGGAAAATGACTGTAATTTGTAGTGAATTTTATTCCATTCAATTGAAAAGGACGTCAGAAGTCCTACCATATCATCAAGATCGGTGACAGAGTTTATGTAAGTTGCAAGAGTTTTCTCACCATCAAAATACATTTTCCGACGGCGCGCTGGGGCATGCACCTCTTCCCAAACATCAATAGTAAAACCTTCTCGCGAAAAACTTTCGGCAACCTGAGCCATAACAATATTTTGTGCCTCATGGATAACCCGGGGCAACCGGAGAAAAGAGTACATAAAAGCCTCAATATCTATTAATTCTGTAGAGGCATGTTTATGTAAAGAAGGGCTCATCTGTTGATACAAGTTGATAAATTGATCGATTTTAAATTCACCGTTTGTTTGCAAGTATGAACGGTATGCGGATGTAAACGCTTTTGTCGAAGATGGATTGGTATTCATTTGCATTATTGTATCAAATATTTCCTTTTTGTTATAAAATAACGTAACTCACATTGAGTTAGTGTTAGTATTGTGCTACTGTATTATGATTCGATTTTCCCGAAGAGAAGACTATGCAATTGTCATTGTAGGAGCTCTTACAGAAGCATATAAGAGACGCCTTATTCCCCTTTCTGAGATAGCTCAAGAGTATAAGATTTCTTCGTTATTTTTACGCAATTTGGCATATGAGTTACGTGATGCGGGCGTCATTAAGGCGGTCGAAGGAAGAAATGGAGGATATTATCTTGCGAAAGATCCTCACGAGATACGCATGGGAGAAATACTGAGTATTTTTTCAAAAAAACAACATCTCATCTGTTGTCCGGCAACTATTGATCATAATCTTAAAAGAATATGTCCGAAAGAAAAATATTGTGTTGCGGGTAATGTTTGGAGAGAGCTCAATAAAGAGTTTATGGATAAAATATACAGCTTGTCATTAAAAGCATTTATTGAATATAAACCAATAAAGCATAATAACTGACACTTGATTAGTGTTAGTTCAGTTTACTAAAATTGCATTATTAGGTTAAAAATTCACAAATACACTATGTTTTCTTCTCTCCTTATCACGTTTCGCGAAACGCTTGAGGCAGCAATTGTAATCGGCATTATTCTTACGTTTCTTTCAAAAACAAATCAAACTATCTTTAAGAAGTTTGTATGGCGGGGTGTTGGCGTAGGAGTAGGACTTTCAATCGTTCTCGCTTTTATACTAGAAACATTTTTCGGCGGATTTAAAGGAAAAACTGAGGAAATTTTTGAGGGTGTATTAATGCTTATTACCGTCGGTTTTTTGACATGGATGATCATGTGGGTACATAAACAAAAAGATGTTGCAAAAAGATTAAAAGAAAAAATTGCTCTTCACACCAAAGAAGGATATGGGTTGGGTGTATTTATGCTTATTGCAAGTTCGGTATTTCGTGAAGGCGTAGAAACCGTTTTATATTTGAAGGCAAGTAGTATCGCTGGGGCATCCAATCAATTACTTGGGGCGGTGATCGGTATTGTTTCTGCGTTGACACTCGCCTATATACTTTTCCGTTGGGCAATAAAAACCAATCTGGCACTTGTCTTTAATATCACAAATATTTTCTTACTTTTCTTTGCGGCTGGCTTGCTTGCACATGGCGTCCATGAATTCCAAGAGGCGGGACTATTGCCAATATTTTCATTCGACCCCATATTTAATATATCTCATATTCTGGATCACAAAAGCACATTGGGCAGTTTGTTGAGAGTTGTCTTTGGTTATTCCAGTAGACCAACGTTATTTGAACTCATTTCGTATGGTGCATATTTTATCTTTATTTTTTGGCTTCAGAAAGTGACCGACCAAACATTGGTAAAACGATCGGTTTGAAGAAAAAATACGCGAGTGAGCCAGATTCGAGAACCGCAAAAATACCAATCAGATACTTCCATGTCTCTCCTCCTTGAAGCGCAACATGAAAAAATATTGTCCATACCAATACATATGATAACGAATGTAAGCGTTTCCACCACACGCCCATTTTCTTGACACTATAATCATTAGACGTCAAAAACAATAACATCATTGGGGCAAGTGAAAAAAAACCCAGTACTTCAAATAGCGGAGGATTTAAATTTATTGGGACACCTGCAAGAAGAATGGGAAACATCCGAACAGCCAAATAGTGAAAAAGGCCGAATAAAAAAGCCATTACTCCGATTTGTCGACGAAACAACATAAGCACTTGGCTCACTTTTGAACTCCTCCCAAATCGTCGAAGAATCCCCGGAAAAATCGAAAAACAAAAGAAAACAAGTGAGATGGTGCCACTTGTTACTCCCCATTCATACACCATCCCACGATTTGTTTGCTGAAAGGTCAAAAATGATGCATATCCAATCAATAGCGCCATAAATAAATACTGGCCATAAAAAACTGCACTGATCATTTTTCTCTTTCTCAAAATAATCTGAAAAAGTTTTTCTGAATTGGTTTTTGGGTTCATCGTATCTATAATAAAATACTCGTTCGCATTAAACAACTGGTATGTAACTGAAAACAGGGGAATATGTTTCATCTCTCATTCGAACCGAATTTGAATCCTTTTCACGAAAAAATGCCATCAGTTTTTTTTGATAGTTGAGTGATTCTCCTCAATTAATTACCAGAAATAAATGTGTCTATTGTTTTTTAAAATGAATCTGCGCATAGTTATATATAGGCAAGCATATTGTCCATTAATTGCCTATTGAAAGGTGGTGAATTCATTCATGGCTCCAAAAAAAGCAAAAAGTAAAGTCGCAAAAAAACCAGTGAAAAAGACAGTGAAAAAAGTAAAGAAAGCAGTGAAAAAGGTTGTAAAAAAAATCGTTAAAGCAAAAAAACCAGCAGCAAAGAAACGAACAGTCAAAAAAACCAAAAAGGCAAAGAAGTAAAAAGATTACTTTCACTTTCGCAAACACAAATAAACCACAGAAGTTTCTGTGGTTTATTTTATGTAAAAAAATAATTTGACGAATAGTATATTTATGTATATAATGCAAATAAGTTGCATTAATATATGACACCTCAACACATCTCAAAACTGCAAGAAAAAGGCTTTCGAATGACTCAAGCTCGATCTTCAATTATTAACCTTCTTGAAAATACCGATCATCCGCTCACGGCATCAAGCGTTCATAAAATACTCAAACGCATTGGTATTACTACAAATATCACCACCGTGTATCGTGAAATTGAGTTTCTCCTCGAACAAAGAATTATCGAGAAGGTACCCCTTTTTGATAATGAGCTTCACTATGAAGTCACCGGGCGAGCACATCATCATCATCTTTTTTGCACCAAATGTGCAAGTATAAAAGACATTGTGCTACAATCAGAACAGAGTCTTCTCGAAGAGGTTCATAACACTTCTTCGTACGACATTACCCGACACTCATTGGCATTTTTTGGCATTTGTCCGGACTGTAAATAACCATGACACTTGTTTGGATTATTCTCATCAACCTCGCGATCAGTCTTCTGTCTTTTGTAGGCGTGTCAACGTTTGCATCAAAAAATCTTCTCAAGGGAAAGCTCACCTGTATATTTATCAGTTTCTCTGCAGGAGTTTTGTTGTCAGCAGCATTTTTGAACATGCTTTCTGAAGCAATTCATGTTGGTGGAGAGGGTATTCTTATTTATACGTTATTAGGCATTGTATTTAGCTTTTTCATGGAACGTTCTGTTTTGTGGTACCACCATCATCATGATGATACGCACAATATAAAACCTTCAGGATCATTGGTTCTTTTTGGTGATGCTATTCATAATTTCATCGATGGCGTTGCCATTGCTGCGACCGTCACCATCTCACCAATGGCTGGAATCTCAGCTGCAATCGGTATCGCAGCACACGAGATACCACAGGAATTTGCAGATTTTATGATTCTTGTTCATTCAGGATATGAGAAAAAACGAGCATTGTTCCTCAATTTTCTTTCTGCACTCACTGCGGTTGCCGGAGGTATTGTTGGATACTTCTTTGTGAATAGAATTGAAGGAGCGCTGCCGATAGCACTTGCTATGACTGCGGGAATATTTATCTATATTGCTGCAGCTGATCTTATTCCCGAACTACATGAAGATCATCATAAACAAAGCTCAATGACTCAGATCATTCCATTTGTTGTTGGAATTATACTAATCATTGTTTTAGCGTCTTAAACACCGAACGCATCCGAGTATTTTTTTATCAATCGATTTACTATTTTTTTCTCTCTCTGCAGTTGGTGAATCCATTTTTGGAGAAGATGCAAACCTTCAGGTGTCGTCTTATACATTACACGCTCCGGTCCCTCCGCACTCTCTTCATGATATTTGGTCACATATCCTCCTCGATGAAGTCTTCCTAAACATCGGTATAAATTTCCGATATTTACCTCACATGCCAATTGTATTTTTAAATCTTCTTTGATTTTGTATCCATAACTTGCTTTTTTTGACAACAAAAAAAGGATACACGGTTCGTAATAATTCTCGACGATGACACGGGCACTACCCTCTCTCATACTATATAGGTAAGCATAATATAGTTCATAGGTATTGTCTATTATGAGCTTTGAGGATTTGTTTGAGGTACCGATATGACTGGTAAGGCAGGAGAAACGGTTGGAAGTGGGGCGGGGACATTTTCAGCAATAATGGTCGATGTAAATGCCACTTTTGGAAATACCACTGAAAACTGCGTTCCGGTATTCTCGATACTTTCAACAAAGATCTTTCCCCCCATTTTTTCTGTCAGCTCCTTGGTGATCCATAAACCCAGTCCTGTTCCGGGGACATTTTTGGTTTTATCATTATAAATGCGAGAAAATTTATCAAACAATCGATTCATCTTTTCGGGAGGAATTCCTACCCCGGTATCTTTTATACTTGTCTTTACACTCTTTTCCTCGATCTCGTGCGTAACAATGATTGTTCCTTCCAATGTATATTTAATCGAATTTCCAATCAAATTGATAAATATTTGTTCGAGCTTGTTCTTATCCCCTTTTATAAAGATGGGGGTACTCCATTGCTGATAATTGAGTACTAATTTTTTATTTTGAGCTTCTGGAATAAGCTGATTTATCACATTTATCATGATTTCTCTCAGATCGTGTGTTCCCATTTCAAGCTTCATTCGGTTCATTTCAATACGAGATACATCAAGAAGATCGTTTACCAAAACACTCAATCTATTCGATCCTGCTAAAATTTTCGTCACCTCATCCATTATTTCAACGTTTTCTCTAATATGTTCATTTTTTTGCAGGAGAAATGCGTAATTTTTGATGATGGTGAGTGGTGTTTTAAGTTCATGTGCGGCAATAGAAATAAAATCATCCTTCAAATTATCAATCTCTTTGAGTTTAATAAACGCTGCCGCTCGCTCAAAAAGACTAAAATGATTGACTAATAATAATAGAATACCGACAAGGGTAATGAGAAGCATTTTAATCGAGTCATTGACTGTTCGTTGCGTTATCTCATCAATCTGTGCAGCTGAAACATAGGTATTGATGACACCGACTTTTTTACCAGCCTCGTCGTACATCGGTGACGCAACAAGCCACATTCGCTCAGCTGGGCGATCACCGAGAGCTGCATTTATTTCTTTTGAAAATGCTTTGTCAGCGCTAAATGCTAAGTGGTTTAACACGGGGTCATACACTGCGCGAGTAAGAGATGCAGTTGTTGTAAAAGAAAGATTTTCCTGATCTTTCAGTCGAAACACCTCTACCGCTCGTATTTCAGGGAGATCAGAAACAAGCTCATCCAACACCGACTTAAGTTTCACCTCATTCTCAAGTTTATCCTTCAAGTGCGAAGCAATCACCGACTCCACCAGAAGCGCTTTATTGTTTAACTCGAAATCCATGTCTCGAGAAAAACTTTTCAAGAGAAATACGGTATTTATGACAAGCGCAGAAGGGATAAGAATTACAATTAAGATAGAGTAAATAAGTTGCGCAAGGTATTTATTTTTTTTAAACAAATCAACCAACATATGTCTCTTTCTTCTTATTCTTCATCCGATACACAAAGAGCAGAATCGCAATTGCATCAAGAATCAATAATGCCGCAATCACTATGAAGTTGCCAATCGCATTGGATTCTGGCAAGCTTCCTTGCTTAAGATTGAGTCCATCTTCTGCTGATGCGTAAACGGGTGGAACAATGAATGTATTAATCGCCGAACGAACTTGGGTTCCGTCTTCCTGCGGAACAACAACATATGCGGTGTGTTCTCCTGCCTCAAGAGGCTCTTCAAGCGTATATTTCCATACGCCATTAGCATCAGCTTGAACTGTCACGACAACCGGATTAGAATAAATGAGAATGGTAACGATCGTATTTGGCGCTGCTCTCCCTTGCATTAGGACTGTCTGACCGGTTTCCGATGTTTGTGTTTCTACCTCACCCATAGAAGTATCATTATCAATAGGGACTTCTTCCGGCTTGAATTTTGATGGTAATATCAGCTGTGTTTGTTTTGATCCCACAATATTCTCATTTTTTACCTCAATCTTAATGGGATCAGATATATATTTTTGTAGTGCTGTATGGGCGACCGCAAAAATATAATATTCTCCGTTGGGTATAAATGAGGTGTTCCACTCAATATTTTTATTTCCCTCAGTACTCACTTTTCCCAAATACATTCGGTCATCAACCGATACTGCTGGTTGAAGCAAGATAGTCACGGAAGAAAATAACTTAGTATCAATCACAATCGATACCTTGCCGTTTATTATTGATCCAGAAAGGGGAGCCGTGATGACAGGGGGAACAACAGGTACTTCAATTGTTGGTGTCGGTTGTTCTTTTGCCTCTTGATTCTGTTGTTTGGTAATGCTCGTAGCTGGTGTGGTGCTCGGTGATTTTTGTTTTACAGCGGTAGGTTCTGTAGTTTGTTCTTTGGCTACATAGCCTGTAGGTGTCAACGTCGGTCTCATGACCTGCCCATTTTCCAGCGTTGTTTGCGTAATTTTTTGGGGGGAAGTTGGCGTGTTTTGTGTTGTTTTATTAAGGCTTGAGGTGATTTGCGATGTACTTGTCGGTGCTATAGTAACTTGTGTTGCCCAGGTCGGTGCCGTTGTGACTTGAGTTGTGTTGTTGGTTGTTGTAGTTTGTGTTGTTTCAGTTCTTTGGACACAGATACCAATCTGACAATATCCGTTGTTTAAGCAGGGAAGTATTTTGGGAACACAGCGCTGTTGGGTATATTCCCGACCATTCCAAATTCCTTCGCATACAAATTCTCGCATATCAGCGCCATAACACATATCGTTGTATGTTCCTCTTGCATCTCGACAAACACCGCGGGTAGTTTTGCTATCTCCATCGGAATCATAACACCAATCGACAACCTGACCTCCTCCGGACGTTGTGGTATTAGTTATGGTAGTTGTCGTCCCTGTGGTAGTCCCCGAATAAGGTGTAGGATAGGTGTATGGAGGGATAGTTGGGGCGACATACATAATTGGCGTGGGAGAAGGTTTACAAAAACCAACGATAAAACTTTGCGTTTCCCAACACCAAAAATATGCGCCTGATGTGGGAATTGGAGTAAAATATGGATATAGTGGCGCAGTAGGATAAGGAGTAATATAACTATTTGGGCCTGTTGGATAGGGAGTGATATAATACCCTCCGGTTCCGGTTGTTGTTGAGCCTGAGGTGGTGGGGAAAATACAATGAACTGGGTATAGGGGACAAAATTTATTCAATACACAATCTGTGGGCACTCTATGCTGGCAGAAATAATTAAAAGCATTTCGTGCTTCTTGCGTGTCTTTTAAAACTGGTTGATACATCGTCGTTTCACCCAATCGCTCACCGGGAATTTCTCGTTGAGAAAAGATAAATGGCGTTGTTTGTATGAGAGGAAATAGTGCATATACGGTGGTCAATAAAAGAACCCCCAAAACAATTCCAGGGATATTTGACGCCAAATGACGAAAATGATTTTTATTAAAATACATGATGTATTTTTAGTATACAAAAATCAACATCGTAATGCCCCCAATTTTCGAAATGATAAAAAGTATGAAAGAAGCTTTAATTCTTTCGGTCAATTACGTACACTAAAGATATACTTACTATGAAGTCATCATTATCATCCTTATCCAAAAAATCACTGCTTCTTTTGTTTGCATATGCTCCTGCTGGACTCGGTCATTTACGAGTAACCGACGCACTCTACCACGGCCTTCCTCCTGAGGCGTCACCGCTGCTTCTCGGGTCTCAAGATACAACTATTACAGCAATGCATCGTCTGATGAGCGTACATACGATCACTCGCGCAATTTTTGAATGGCTCGAGCAGGGAAATGCCGAGGAATTGACTACCCCTCTTTATCGGTGGTATCTTCGATCTCACACCGATCTTTTGTATCGACAAATTAACACTATTATCGATCAACGAATCGACATGCCTGAAGAGCTTCTTCTCATTGCTACACATTTTGGATTAGCCCACCAAGCAACAGCTATCAAGCAAAAACTCATTACTCGTCGGAAAATGAAAGTTTCAATTGTGGTTCAGGTAACTGATGATTCACCTCATCATATCTGGTATATCCCTGATGCAGACATCATCTTTGTTCCCAGTCTGCGCACGAAAGATCGACTTGAAGCATATGGAAGAAAGTCAGATCTTCCTCCCGTAAATATTGTGGTCAATCCCTACCCATTAAGCCCCAATTTGAGCACCGATCTTCCGGAGTCGCGTATGATGCATCGAAAATCTCAGCTTGCTCCACATGAGGACACCACGATCCATTTTGCAATTCCGATCTCGGGAGCGGCGGTTGGCATGCATTTTGTGACCCATCTCGTCGATCGTCTTCATCTCAAGTCATCGCGCTTTCAATTTCATGTCATATCAAAAAATGCGCCATTTACCTATCGATTTATATACGATATGAACAGTAGACCGCATGTTGAGGTTCAATCATCTCCCGACGATAAAAAAGTGATTGAGCTGTATGAAGATTTGTATCAAAATACGACCATATCTCTTGAGGTCACAAAGCCAAGTGAACAAGCATTCAAAGCACTGATTACTCCAAAAAAGCGCGGTGGCGCAATCATGTTGTTTTCAAATCCCGTGGGACGACAAGAATACGATAATTTACATTTCTTACAAAGAAATGGTCTCTTACCGTATAAAGCAGTTCAAAAGGAACTTTGGCATTATGCAAAACAGAATTACAAACTTGACCCAGCAGATCGTGAAAAAATTCATAAACAAGCTGCCACTTGGCGAGCGCTCAATCTCCCCGATGGCTCAAAAGATGCAGCACAATTTATTTGGTGGTGTCACCAAGAAAAAATCTTTCAAACAATGCTTTCCTGTCATGTCTTGCCAAATACAAACGCTGAAAGCACATTTGAATTGAGAAGCGATGGTGTGGAAGAGCTTTGGGAAAAAACTGCCCAGATTTTAACGAACAACCACTAATTCTGTTCTGATCTGCTATACTTACTTTTTGCCTAAAAATATGAATATAAAAAATATCGCAATCATCGCGCACGTTGATCATGGAAAAACTACTCTCGTCGACGGGCTCTTGAAACAGTCACACATCTTTCGAGATAATCAGAAAGAAATGTCACAAGTACTCCTCATGGATTCAAATGATCTTGAAAAAGAAAAAGGGATCACCATTTTGGCAAAAAACACCAGTATTGAATATTTGGGCGAGAAAATAAACATTATTGATACGCCGGGACACGCAGACTTTGGCAGTGAAGTTGAGCGCGTACTCAATATGGCCTCAGGCGCGCTCCTCCTCGTAGATGCCGCAGAAGGTCCCCTTCCCCAAACTCGATTTGTCTTGAAAAAAGCACTTGAGGCAGGATTAAAGCTCATTTTGTTTATCAATAAAATTGATAAAAAAGATGCACGTCCAATCGAAGTCAAACATGAAGTAGAAAATCTGTTCCTCGAACTTGCAGAGCACGAAGATATGCTCAATTTCGTCACATTATACGGCGTTGGCCGTGATGGCAAAGCATATGCAGAGCTTCCTGAAAACTATACATCAGATCTTCCCGGTGACCTCACACCACTTTTGGATGTCATAAAAGAAGAAATTGTAAACAGTAATATTGATGCTGATAAGCCATTTCAGATGCTCATCTCAACGATTGACCATGATCCGTATGTGGGAAGACTGTGTATTGGGAAAATCACCCGAGGCACTCTCAAAAAAGGTCAGCGTATCTCGCTTGTTGGAAATGGAAAAGTCATCGGAACTTTTAATGCGACAAAGCTTTTTACCAGCCGAGGACTTTTAAAAACTGAGGTTGAAGAGATTGTATCAGGAGATATCGCCTCACTTGCGGGGATTCCCGAGCTTTCTATTGGTCAAACCGTGACGGACCCGGGAACGCCGGAAAGTTTGCCGGTGATAAGTGTGGAAGAACCAACGATAAAAATAAAAATAGGACCAAATACGAGCCCGTTTGCGGGTCGTGAAGGAGAATTTGTCACCTCAAGGCAAATTCATGCAAGACTGTACCAAGAGCTTGAAACAGACCTTGGACTTCGTGTTGAGGATGATCCAGAGTCAAATGCCTGTATTGTCAGTGGTCGCGGAGAACTGCACCTTGCAATGCTTGTCGAGTCAATGCGCCGTGAAGGATTTGAACTTGAAGTCTCCAAGCCTCAAGTTATTTATAAAAAAATTGATGGCGTGCAATGTGAGCCGTACGAAGAACTCACTATTGATATTCCAAAAGATCATATGGGAGTCGTGACAGAAGAAATTGGAAAGAGAAAAGGAAAACTTATCAATATGACGACACAACAAACGGTCAATCTTCGTCTCGTCTACAAAATTTCAAGTCGCAATCTCATAGGAATCAGAAGTAATCTTATGACTAACACCCGAGGAACTGCGGTCATGAACACCTATCTTATAGGCTATGAACCGCTCGGAACCACCATGGAAACCACTCGAAATGGCGCACTTATCGCAACCCAAGGAGGGGAAACACTTTCCTACGGACTATCGAACGCTCAAATTCGCGGTACCATGTTTTATGGACCGGGAGAAAAAGTTTATGAAGGAATGGTCATTGGCCTTGCCACACAAGAAAAAGATTTGGAAGTCAATGTCTGCAAAGGTAAAAATCTGACCAATAACCGCTCATCCGGAGAAGGAGTCAAAATTCAACTTGAACCACCTACAATCCTTTCCCTTGAACAATACCTCGACCTCATAGGAGATGATGAATATCTTGAGGTCACTCCAAAAGAACTTCGTCTGCGAAAAATGCAGCTCACCCTCGCTCTGAGAAGAGTGACAAAACGACAGGGGTAAGCTCAAACCTCTTGACATACACACTCAGTGCGTCTATAATACTATAGGTTCTAATCCCACTCTAAGACTTCACCTTTTTCTGTTGGGAAAAGAACCAAATGCACGTTAAAAATGAGGGAAGGAAAGAAAAAATAAAAGAGGAAGCACGTTGTGTTTCTTTCCGCTCGAGATGTATCTCAGAATACTTGGGGTCTATCTCGAGCGCGAAAAGAAGCACTTTCGTTGCTCACCTTATTTTATTTTTTCAATCAAAAAGGAAAGGAGGGAGAAATTCTCATGAGCTAAGCTAGTAGGACAGGCACCGCAGGCGGCCTGAGTATAAGTTTGAAGGAAAAAGAATTTTTTTTCCCAAAAACACCGCCAATCTCTGGTCATCGTGATCAGAGATTGTGGACAGTATTTTGTTCAACCATCCAACCAATGTACAATTCACAGAGGAGATTAATTTCCCATGCAAAAAGATATGAGCACCACTCACAAGCCGCTTGACATATTTTTCATTGTCGACGGCTCTGCCCGAAAGGGCACCCTCTGGCTCGGCAACGACCTTTCTCAAACGCTCTCGCCCAAGCACATCGATCAAATCAAGGCCGAGGTAAGGGCGAATTTTGAGAAGGATCAGGCCCCAGAAGGGGCTGAAGCTTTCACAGCACCGCCCATTCGGATCTCTGTGACACATTACACACGAGTCCGATGGAACCCATTCTCTAACGCAGATTTGGAAGGCCTATTTGAGGACCTTAAGCGGCATGTCGCGGCAAACTACAACTTCGATCAGGAGACGGCCCCGCCCACCCCTGAGCAGGTCGTCGAAGCATTCATGACCGAGGATTACAGTGATTCCCGGTTGCATCTGGCCTTGGTGGCCTTGGCGATGCAGACCAACGACACTGACCAAGTTCCCTTCAGGATTTTGGTCGACAATGGATTGGATGCCATCGCATTAATGAGTGCCTACAGTCAAGGCACCAAGACCTGCTGGCAATGCGACAGACCTGAATGTGATGTTCAAATAGCCCTGGACGCCCTAGCGTTCTTCGAGGATTGGCGCCAGGATCGACCGAGTATTGGTTTGAATGTCGGACAATCAGTCCCCGAGATGACTGCCGACTAACGTCGACCCAACTCTGTCTGCAGTTTGTGCAACCCCCCTTTCCTGACAAGCCCGACAGAGAACTCCTGTTCTCTGTCGGGCGACACCCCTTCCCTCATTTATTCTTTTTTCCCAAAAAAATACCTCCCTAAAATCAGGAAGGCATTAAAAAATATTATTTTTTTATTCAACTGTAATCATACCGACTTGCCCATTGGCTCTGTGCTGTCCTACCGAACAGTAATACTCAAAAGTACCTACCTCACCTGCGACAAATTCGATCGTACCTGAATCTCCATCTTTGACAATGGGGAGTTTCACTCCGAGTTCATCAATATTGAAGTCATGCATCATACTCACACTGTTCATCACAATTCGTACCGTTTCTCCTTTTTTCACTTTCATGACATTTGGCTTGTAATAAAAGCTTCCCGCCTCTACCTCAATCACCCGTACTCCTTGCTCGTCCACGACACCCGTATATGCTCCTTCTGCTTCTATTGATTCTGTTTCTCCTTCCATCTTTTCAGATGATTCTTCAGCGACTGTTCCTTCCCTGTTTTCAGTATTCTCCGCTTGCTCAGATGATCCATTTCGCATGACCATATATCCGCCGATTACTGCAATGACCACAACAATACCGACAATCATCATCATTGAATTTTGTTTTGGTTCTGGTGTTTGTGTTGTTTCGTCCATATTTTTTTTCACCCGCTTTCCTTTTAAAATAAATTGTAACTTTTACTTACTTCTTATGACCCTTGCTTAATACTTCAGATTTTACTCCCATGGAGACATCAGTTGAAAATAATTTCCATCTGGATCGGCAAATGTGGCAATCCATAGTTTACCCATTTCATATGGCGCTTTTACCACTTCGGCATTACATTTTTTTATTCTTTCAAAATCACCTTTAACATCTTTCGATTCAAGGTTGAACATGACTCGTCCTTGCTCTTTAGATGTGCCACTCATTTTTGAGTGATGCCCGATACCAAAAAAGCATGCTCCTACCTGCCAACCATACCAACCTTCTTCCTCCATATCTGGTTTTTTTTCAAAAACTTTTTCATAAAACTGCGCCATCACTTTTGGCTGCATGGTCCCGATCATGAGTGAATTGAGATTTAACATAGTAATATACAAAAATAATAATGCTTTATCATCTTATCAGAAAATTATCAGAAAATTTTTGGAAAACCTGCTCAATATTCATTCCACAGGAGCTGATTGTAAATTTCGTGATGATAGATTACTTCTCCTTTTTTGACTTTGGTTCCAAGTGTAGCAGGACTGCGATCTGCCGCAATTGATTTTAAGTTCAGATACCGCTTCTTGTATTCTTCACCCAAAAGCGTGTCGGTCCACGTACTTTGTCTGAATCCAACAATGGCATTTTGAATGGTGCCCGGTAAAAATTTTACTCTAACACGTTTTGTCTTATCGGGCTTTTCAGTCATTCCTTCCAAGCCGGTTTTCATGAGTGTGTAAATCATAAGATAGGGATTTGCATCGGGACCAACACTTCGAACTTCAACGCGGGCTGATTTTTCGTTGTGAATGGGTACCCGGATCATGGCTCCTCGATCAACTGCAGATGCCTTAATCTCATTGGGTGCCTCAAATGCTGGATCAAGTCGTCGATATGCATTAACCGATGCATTTAATATGAGCGATATTTCGCTTGCAGATGTCAGAATGCGATCAATAAACTGCCACGCCATCTTTGACAGTTTATCTTTTCCCTTTTCATCAAAAAATAAATTTTTGCTTTTCTTAAAAATGGAAATGTTTGTATGCATCCCGCTTCCATTGATACCCATCATCGGCTTGGGGAGAAATGATGCGGTAAGCCCCATGTTGCGGGCTATCTGACGACACACGAGTTTGTAAATCAAGATCTGATCAGCCGCAAGGAGTGCGTCGGTATGAGAGTAATTGAGTTCAAATTGAGACGGCGCAACTTCCGGATGATCTTTTTCATTTTCAAATCCCATTGCCCGTTGCGCCTCGGCACATTTGTCAATAAACTGACGCAAGATATCAGTCGGAAGTGAATGAAAATATCCTCCTTCAGATGCCAACTCAAAACCAGTGACTTCGTGATAATTTTTCTCTGCCTCAACCCCCTTCATCAAGAATCCTTCAACTTCGCATGCCACATGGACATCATATGAATTTTTTTTGAAAAGTTGATCAAGATAGTCTGACAAAACTGATCGACTATCCATTTCGTATGGCGTATCATCTTGATCAAGAATGCACCCCATAATGAGTATTTTTCCGGGACCAAAAACATCCGACGGAAGCCACCAAAATGCACTCCAGTCAACGCCCAATCTCAGATCAGATTCTGCTTGACGGGAAAATCCCCGAATTGATGATCCATCAAATGTAAGCGAGTCATGTGATGCAAGAAAATATTTCTTATCATAATCAAGCATATGAAAGCGTCCTTCAATATCTGAAAATCCTATGGTGACCGCTTTTATGCGTGTTTCTTTTGAAAGGTATGCAGTATAAAACGTTTGCAGTTCTTTTTGTGAAACTCTTGAAACTCGTTTCTTTTTAGCAGTGAGATTCATTTCCTCAAGATCAGTGTAGGAGATTTCTAAGAAGGGTTTAAGATCGATATTATCCATATTTTATTATTAAGATATAATAATAAAATATACTAAATTTAATATAAAATATCAAA
Source organism: uncultured Gammaproteobacteria bacterium (assembly GCA_964452355.1). GTDB lineage: Bacteria > Patescibacteriota > Microgenomatia > UBA1406 > GWC2-37-13 > UBA1450. Next base: position 24,750 of record CAYVKV010000001.1, read on the forward strand.
GAAATAAACTATATTTGATACATTAAATAGAAAACAACTTTAGGAGCGAGCCTAAGGTTAGTCAACAAATGTCAGAGCCACTCCCTTTTTCCCTGCGCGTCCCGTCCGACCGATTCGATGCACGTAATCCTCATAAGATTCTGGTGGATTGAAGTTAATGACATGAGTCACATTGTCAATATCAAGTCCGCGTGATGCGACATCAGTTGCAAGAAGCACCTGAATTTGATTATTTTTGAGCATATTAAGCGATCGCTGACGTTGCGCCTGTGTTTTATTTCCATGAATTGATGCTATTTTAAATCCTCGATCGATAAGGTTTTTTTCAAGCTTATTAATACCCCATTTTGTACGACCAAAGACCAAAACTTTTTGAAATTCCTGTTTGATCAAAAGATCATGAAGAATTTCAACTTTATCTTTTCCGCGTGTTTGCACAATATCTTGATCGACATTATGAGAGGTCGAACTTGATTTAATGGTTATGATGATTGGGTCTGTCAAAAAATTTCTCATCACGGCTTTTGTTGCCTCGGGTAATGTTGCTGAGAAAAAAAGTGACTGTCTTTTTTGTGGGAGAAAAGAAATAATATGTTTGATGTCATGGATAAATCCCATATCAAGCATACGGTCAACTTCATCAAGCACCACATTGTTGAATTGAGTTAAATCCAAAATTCGTCGTTTCTCAAGATCCATAAGTCTTCCGGGAGTACCGATCACAAACTGTGGTCTGCGATACAGTTGTTTTGCTTGAACATTTATCGATGAGCCACCAATGACCAAGGTAGAATAAATTCCCATTCCCTGACTAAACAGTCTAAACTCATCTTGAATTTGCGCTGCAAGCTCACGCGTTGGGGTCACAATCAGCACTTTTTGTGTACGATCTTGTGCAACCTTTGTGAGAAGTGGCAATAAAAATGCTGCTGTTTTTCCGGTACCCGTATTTGCTATTCCCACTAAATCGCGGCCGTTCAGGATCGGGGTCATTGCCTGATCTTGAATCGCTGTTGGCTTGTCATATCCTCGTGATTGGATATTTTTATGAATCATGGCAGCAAAGGGAAAATCTGAAAAATTATTCACCGAAACATATGGTGCTTCTTCCACACCTGACGCTCTATTGACAAACATCATTGGATTGAGCGTTGAACCTTTACTTTGGTTTGAATATCTCCGACCACCACCAAATCTATTATTGTTTCTTCTTGGAAAACCACCAGAAGAACTTCTTCTGTTATTGTACATATGTGATAATTTAAATCGCCTTAAGTAGGAGGCGATATTAAAAAGGAGAAGAGAAATCTTGACCAGTTAAACCGACTCAATTCAGTAATGCTACTGATTAATCATTTTAAAGCTAACAATAGAAGTATACCACAGAGCAAATATTTGTCAAACTATAGGATAGTATGAGTGAAATATCAGCGAAAATATGTCTCAAGCCTAATGAATGATTGATTCGTCACATTGAGCCAAAATGAAACCTTCTTATCACCATTCATTTCTTGGGTATTTATGAGAAGAAGTACTGGATCTGCCCATCCGGTGACTTCAGTAATCTCATATCCATTTATCTTCTCTTTAAACAACTCTTGCACATCTATGAACTGTGATAAATTTGGAAAATTTTCACCCGATGCATGAAAAACATAATACTCATCTTGTGTTGAGCCTGACTCTTTGAGAAAAATATATGCATTGTCTGGAGACCATGCGTTGTAAGGAATAGACATATTTCTTGTAATTGGCAGTACTTTAGCATACAAAAACTCTTGCAACTCCTCATCTGTGATATGAAAAGAGTATTGATAATCACTTCCCTTTTCCTGACGCTCCATTAAAAGTGATTTTATACCATCCGGCGAATCAATCGCTTCTGTCACCATGTTATTTGAGATCGCCGCTTTTGAAATAGTGGTGGGAGCATCCGGCATATCTGCAAAAGCGCGCGTATCTGTCGACTGCTTTTGCTTAGTAACATATATCCAACTTACTCCCACAATAAGAACGAGGAGAATGACCATGAATAATTTGAGTTTTGATGTAATCATTGTGGCAAACTAATTTCTGACTCACCATCATGAATGGTAATTTTTGTTCCGGGATTCATTTTTGTACTATGTGTTGAGTGACCAGTACTTACTGGAGTTGCCCAGTCATAGAGCTTTGCGACATCAGTGGCTTTCATATTGATACAGCCATGGCTCATGGGATGACCAAAATTATTGTGCCAGTACGTGCCGTGTATGCCAAATCCCCGACTTGCCGCTACTTCACTATTTGAGAAGAACATGACGTGAGGGACATTTGGGAGGTAATAATAATCAGCGCCTGATCCGCCACTCATGGTGGTTGATCGAAGTTTTACCCAGATCGTAAACTCTCCGGTGGGAGTTTTCCCCCACAACCCCGTAGATATGGGGGTTTCCATAAAAAGCACGTCACCATCATACGCTGACAGTATTTGCGTTTTGAGATTCACATAAATATGCTTCTCTTTTGCGGGTTCAGTTTGTATATTTTGTTCCTCAACTCCCAGTACCACTTTCTCGTTTTCCTGCAAAAGATCAATGGGAGGAACAGACACTTTTTGATTTTGAAAAATTCCTTCTGAATTATTCTCGACTTTTAGGGTAAGGCTTTCTTTACAACTCCGACTATTTGCACAGGGAGGATTGTTTGTATTAAGGATAGCGGTGTAAATAAGACTTGCAAAGAAAAAAACAACACCGACACCTATGATACATTGAAGGAGAAAGCCATTTTTCTTTTTTCTTTTTCTAGGCATAATCTTAGAATAGATGAGGGAGGTACGTATGTAAAGCTTAGTGATATACTTTTAGCAAAAGCAGAATATAAAAAAGATAAAATCCTATGTCAGAAGCAACTGAATTTATTAAATATCCGCATCCAGAAAAAAATATACATCCTACTATTGGGCAGTTTACTAAGCTTGAAATGTATAATGGAACCTTAAAAAATGGGAGTGAATCGGCAAAAGGAAGAGCGGAAGTAGTTGTTCAAAATGACAATGAAAAGGAAAGATCAGCAGGAACTTTTTTTATCAAAAAATACAATATAAAGGATAGAACCCCTGAACAAGCTCGTGCCATGGCTCTCGATCACCAGAGAATATTTGAATCCCTAAGATCCTGTGGTGTTCCGGTACCGCGAACCTGTCGATTTGTTGAAGATAAAAAAGTTGGCATTGCACTTGTGATGTCAGATTTGACTGAAGGAGGAAATAAACAAGTTTGGTCAATAAATAATACCAATATGTCTGATCCAGAGAATCGAAAAATACTTATCGACATGGGACTAACAGAAAATGATTTTAGTTCTCTTACCGATCAAATTAAAAGCATCGGTGATAAACTTGAGCGCAATCTTGATAATTCTTTTGCAATTGCACAAACAGGATTTTTTGTTGTAGGAAATCGTCAAGAAGGATTTAATATCCTCATTGGAGATGTTGGCGATGGATTTATCGAAAAAGAAAAAAAAGGCAGTGAAGCACTGATAACGAATATGTTTGGCAATGCATTTATAGATCTCCTTAGAGAAAGCTCAGACCAAGTTTTAATAGAAGGCAAAGATAGAAGTGTACCAGCAATGTAAGGAATGAAAGATATTGAAGCGATGAAAGTATGGATGGAAAATAAGAAAAAGAGTTAGGGTTATTCCTGATGATATGTAATTTTTGTAGATATATTTTTACTCTGTCCCGTTCACCATTGGAGATACTTTTTTACCGATTAGGTCGATTGCTTTTATAAGTTTTTCATGGGACAAACCTGCATTATCGAGCTGAAAAGTGAATCGAGAAATACTCCAAGAGCCTTACTATGCCGAAGTATTTTTTGAGCTACTTCTTCTGGGTCTCCAATTACCAATGCCCCCGTTGGTCCTGTTTGAGCATCAAAATGAGCGCGGGTGACTGGAGACCACCCGCGCTCTTTTCCAATTTTCGTAAAATTTTTTGCGTATCCCGGATAGTACTCTTCTACCGCTTCTTCTTTACTATCTGACACATACCCGAGGGAATGTAATCCCACTTTCAATTTTTCAGGTGAATGACCGGATCTTTTTCCCGCTTCTCTATATAAATCTACCAATGGTCGAAAGCGATGAGTCTCTCCTCCAATTACCGCAATCATAAGAGGAAGACCGAGCGTTCCCGCTCGTACAAATGAATCAGGAGTTCCACCCACACCCAACCAAATAGGCAATACCTTTTGGAGTGGTCTTGGATTGATAGATTGATTGATAAGTGCAGGACGAAATTTACCAGACCAATTTACTATTTTATTCTCTCGAATAGCAAGTAATAACTCTAATTTCTCAGTAAACAGTTCGTTATAATCTTCAAGATTGTATCCAAATAATGGAAATGATTCTATAAACGAACCCCTCCCTACTACTATTTCCGCTCTCCCCTGAGAAATGAGATCAAGGGTCGCAAAATTTTGAAATACTCGAACCGGATCGGCCACACTTAATACTGTGACGGCACTCGTCAACCGGATGCGCTTTGTGATTGCGGCTGCGGCTGAAAGAATCATTGCAGGGGCAGAATCAAGAAACTCTTCTCTGTAATGTTCGCCTATACCAAATACGTCTAAACCAACCTCGTCTGAATATTTCATTCTTTCAAGCAGCTCTTCTAAAGCATTTTTGCTTGATTCTTTTGCAGCAAAACTATCTATTCCTATTTCCATACATTTTTTTTATGTCACTATTTTTGTCGTACTGAGTTCTGCAAGTTTGGCAATAAGCTCTTTTTTTGAATAACTCGAAGTTTCTATTTGTTTACTTTTAAAAATCCTCAATCCCTCAATGATTCTTCTGGCAAAAACGGCTTCTTTGGGCCTCAAATTTTTTATTTTCACTTCATTCTCTTCAAAGGTTTTTGAAATGATAACCAGTTGAGCAAAGATGAAAATTGTATTAATAAAAATATTTGAGATATCTTTAATATCAATACTATGCACTTCGGAAGAAAGAAAATGGCGCTTTATTATGGTAATTCTTTCTTCTTCGATATTTATAGAGTTGGGAAAAAAGTCAAAGGGAAAGGCATGGGACGAGATACTTACCAATATCCTATTTGATTTTTTAACCAAATGAGCAACGGTTTTTTTATCCAACTGTTTTTTTCTATCCATCGTCTGAGCCACCTCTTCAGCGACCGCAGTGGGAGTGGTCAAATCTCTCTCCTTTTTCTCAAGGAGTTGGTCAACCTCACTCTGTGTATAAAGTGTTTTCGGCAGAATGGTTCCACTTATTTTTTGGTCATTTGGTTTTATGTCCATATTGAGATTCAATTTAGACCCTGAGCGCGCCGCGAAATCCTCTTGAGCCATAATAGGAGTCTGCGCCGTTATGAAATACAAATACTTGATTGTAGCGACGATCGGCAAAGATGGCGCCACCGAGTTTTCGAATTTCAGAAGGTGTTTTCAGCCAGCTTGAAGTTTTCGTATCGAAAGTTCCCCATTTTTGTAACTCTCGATACTCATGTTCCGTTAGAATTTCAATACTGATTTCCGCCGCCATATCCATAGCAGTATTTTTTGGTTTAAATTCTTTCCTTGACTCCAGCGCTTCACGATCGTAGCAAAGACTTCTCCGACCTTTTGGACTTTCAAGCGCACAATCATAAAAAATGAATTCATCTGTTTTTTTATCATAATCCACAATGTCCGGCTCACCACCTGTTCTCTCCATTTCTGAAAGTGACCACAGTTTTTCCGTATGAGCTTCCAACTTTGTTTGAATTTTTACCCATTCAACACCCATATGGCGCTCCATGTTTTTCTCAAAACGGGCTTGTATTATTTTCAAGAGTTCTTCCTTTTGTTTGGGTAATAGTTCTTTTTTATTGCTTTGAATATTGCTCATATGTTCATTATATATATCTGTTTACCGGTGTGGACACTAAGAATGCCTCAATAATATCTTTCCCACTGCCTTACCGCTTTCCAAATATTTATGAGCTTGGGCAATTTCATCAAAAGTAAATGATTTTAAATCAATGAGTGGTCTGATTTTTCCTTCATCAACGAGCTTACCGATTTGAGTCAATATCTTTCCCTGTGCTTCACGACCTTCACTGGTTAATAATGGAATGAGCATAAAAACGACATGGATAGTCAAACCTTTGGAATGAAAAGGAGTTAATTCAATGGTGGTGCGGCTATTTGTGGTAACAACAACTCCATTTGTTTTGGCAGCCTGGCAGGATAATGCTAGATTATCTCCTCCGACTGTATCAAAAACAACATCAAAACCTTTGCCACTCGTACATTCCTGAACATATTCTTTAACTGATGTAGTTTTGTAATTGATCACATAATCGGCGCCAAGTTTCTTGGCAATATCTTCTTTTTCAGCGGATGATACGGTGGTATACACTGTAGCGCCAGCCCATTTTGCCAGTTGGATAGCAATGTGACCAACACCTCCGGTGCCAGCGTGAATTAAGACTGTTTGGCCTTTTTGAATTTTTGCACGGTCAATAAGCGCTTCCCAAGCCGTGATTGAAACTAGGGGTAATACGGCAGATTCCGCTAAAGTAATTGATTGAGGAGAGCGAGCAACCAGACGCTCATCGGCTAGGACAAAATCAGCTAAAGCTCCGGGGACACCTTTCACTCCACCCACACAACCGTATACCGTATCACCTTGTTTAAACGGAGTAACTCCTTCACCGACTTCTGCGATCGTTCCAGAGACATCACCATGCAAAATTCCTGGCAGTTCTGGCGCCCATGCTGGTCCACCACTTCGCAAACGAGTTTCCAGTGGATTCATACTGGAAGCCGTGACTTTGATAAGAACATGCCCAGATTTGATGGTTGGCTTTGGTATATCAACTATTTTTAATACATCTATTCCTCCAAAACCGGTAATGACATGGGCTTTCATATGATATGTTCGTAATATAAAAATTTTATAAACCGCATGGAACAAACGGGACACTCTTATTCGACTTTGTAATTGCGATTGATGCAATCAATAAGCTGAGGGAATTCGCTCAATTCGATGAAATGTTTTCCTCCTGAAATTTTCATTACCTCAGGATTCAATTTTGATGATATGAACTCAAACTGATCTTGTGGAATATAAGGATCATCATCTCCATAAAATAAAACAATCTTCTGTTGATTAGATTTTATACTTTCCCAGTTCCAAGGCTTGTCAAAATAACCACTTTGTTTTTCCAGTGCGTCACCTAAGTCTGTGTAACAGGGAGAAATTAATACAGAACCCTTTATCCTATTGTTCTCAGCAAATCTCATCGCAGCGACCGCACCAGAAGACCATCCGACTAGTATGTCATTCTCACCGGCCCTCACATGGTCTTTCAAAAAAGGAAGCCAATACTCAGCGCGGGCAATGATCGAATCAGGAAATGTTTCAAAGAAGGTTTCAAAGCCCAATTTTTCTAACTCTTTTTTGAACCACGGAGCAAAGGAAGAAGACCAATGAGTAGATTGATTGCCATGAATAAAAATAATTCTTGTTTTCATTCAAGTAATTGTACCAAAAGTTCAAGAGTCCAGCTTATGTTGAAAGAAATGTAAAGATAGCTATTTACAATAATCACTCATTTTCCCTTCATTTCCACTTGCCGGAAGATTTCGGACAATGGCCTCATCAACACTTGAAAGATAATCAAACCAACAAACTGCGTATGCGTCATACTCATTGCTATTTGGATGCTTTGCACGGAATGCAGAATCATAATTCACCCCATTTGTTTTTCTTAGATCATATAAACCAAAGTCAACAAAAACATTTTTGTCTTTATACCCGCCCGGAAAATGTTCAAATCCAACTTTTATGGCGACATGTTCGCCCTTGGCGACATATACTGCAGGTCGTATTTCAGTTGTTCTACTATCACCCTCACCACCCATGGGAATATTGTTTAGTATTTCTTCAAATTGAGCGGTCAGCTCGCGTATATGGTCAAGTTTATACATAATGCCGCAGTCATTAATAAAATACAGAGAATACTGTACTTCTCCATATTCCAAATGTCTTGCGGCCTTGAAAAGGTTTCCGTCCATCGGCGCGTACACATCAACCTCATTATTAGTATGGTTATCAAACCGAAATCCTCCATGCGGTTTGTAGTCACCTCCTCTCTCCTGCCCCGGGTACAAGATTCCGCTCACAAGATTCAGGTCAACAGGTGCGGGGAATACGAGCGGTTCTGGGCAGGCAGGGGGACTTCCAGTTGCTTGCCACAACTCCCCATCAAACGTCCAACCCAGATTATCATTGTTTAAAGGGAATGGAAGTTCATTGTTTTTATTCTTTAAAAGAAAAAAAACAACCCCAGCAATGATTATAAAAATCGCAATGATAAAAAGGATAATATTTCTTTTATGCACGATTTTAGTGTATCAAAAAATGCGAAGCTGTATTACGACATGGACTCCCACCAGTTGGCGGGTAAATCCCTCACGAACCGTATATATATTTTATTTATTTATAAACAAAATCGCATTGGGGATATTTCTTCCCGGTCCCACTTTATATCCGCCACTCCAAAGCGCTGTCGATCCGCCGCTATCCAAATTCAAGGCATTTTCTATCCCCAGAGCATGAATGACATGCGCAGCTTCGGCCACTGTGGCATTGAAGACCACTCCGATATACGCTATATTGCCTTTGGATCCGACAAAACTTCGGCTTCCTTTGCTTCCTCTTTTCGGTTCCCCATCACCACCGAAAACAATATTTCCGCCTGACACAAGCAACGGTTGCATCGCAAGCATTCCATCTATACCAGTATCCCGACCCCATTCGAGAGATTGTCCGACAAATCGCATCGATCCGCTTTGGAAAATAACCGCAGGAACGGTGCTGTAGACATTGTTATCGGCATTTATATATTTTTTATTTTTGTTCATAAGCAGCGTATCAAAAGAGTTTTTTTTATCTGAGCAGCTCGGATAATCCGCAGGGCAAAAATATGAGCCATTGATACCAGCAATTGCGCCATTTCGAGATACATAATCTCCAAGAGATAGCACCGGGCAGTCATTTTTACAGTCAGAATCCGAAGCAGAGTCAACAACTATTCTTGTCGCATTCATATCAGCAGAAACTATGCCAACCAAAAATTCTCCGATATCAGAACTCACCACCTGCCTTGAATATCCCGATCCCGGGGGAGTATTGCTTTGAGGTGCATTTGCGGGAATCTGAAAAGTCGATGCTACTTTTTTTGCTTCTTCATCAATCTGTTTGTTGAGAATCTGTAATGTCGCTTCAGCCGAAGCATAGTTTCTTTTTGAGAGAAATGTCAGTGAGTCGGCAAAAAGAGCGTCAAGTTTTTCAGTTTTTTTGGAAGTATTTTTCAGATCTAGGAGGTTTTCATATGACTTTACACTTTGTAGATAGGTAGTTTCAATTTTTTTGATCGTTGCCTCAAGCTCTTTATTGATTTTATATTGATCTTGGTTCTTTAGATCATTCAGTTCTTTGCTTTGGTCTGCAAGTTGCTTGTCTAAAGTGATTATGTTAAGCGTTAAAGACTGAATGGTAGTTTCAAGTTGAAACTTGTGATACATCAGAAAACTTATCGCGCCGATAAAAATAACAATAAAAACCAAAGGTAGTAATTTAGATCTCATACGCGATAAGCGCGGGAGTTTTGGTGACATGTCCTTTAGTGTAGCAGAAAAACCATACGTCGTCAGGGGCGAGACCCATCTTTTGTAGGCAAAAACATAAAAATGAGAATTATTGATGGATGGACCCTTGGTAAATACGTTAGTAGAATTGAAATTTGATGAAAAGATGCTGACGTCCGGCTGGGAATACTGAAATTTTTTAGGCTAAAATATCTGGCTCGAGAAATGGGTACAATTTCGGACAACTGACTGGATGACAGAGCTGGATTATCCAGAGTACACGGCGAAGGAAGTACAGAGATTTTTGGTAGCAAATTAACTAAGCCGGTTTATTTTGTATAGCGTTAGTACCCGAAAACGGTGACTATCGATATACAGATTAAACAACTCCAGAAGTATGTTCCAAAATGGAACCAACTCGTTACCCTTTATCCACTGCTAACTGTTTCCTTCTTTTTTGGACCTGCTTATACTTTTCCACTGTCATGGGCTTGTAGACGATTTCCATTATCCTAACAAGCTTAATCGCCTTATCTAAGGCATCTTGCTCAGTGAGATCCTCACCAAAGTGCTTTTTGTATAAGGCTTTGAACTTGGTAAGTTGCTCACTGGTTATATGTTGCATATCGATGGAAAGATAATTCTACCTAGCTTTGAAAGCTTTAATCATTGTCATTACGTCTTTATTACAAGCCAGTCTTGGGAAGACAGCGTTATTCTCTCCTACGAACTTATTCAGCCGTGATAAGCGAAGCCCACAAAGAGAGAATATTTGTTTTTTGGTAAATGCTGCCAGCTCCTTGTTATTCTTAATAAGAATGTCCAACCGGACAAAAAGCGTCTCATAAGCCATGAATAATGCAAAGAGATACAAGAAAGGCAGAAAAGAAACAGATAAAATTGGCGGTAAGATAAACACCTGTAAGTTGTAGAGCGTAGCCAACTCACGATAATGGCCGAGAGCTTGCGAGAATGCAAAAACGATGTTGTATCCTCCCGCGATTATCAAAAGCCAGTTTGTTAACCGTTGTACCGGCTTATACTCAGCCTTTAACCCAGCATAAGCATTCATTGCCACAACAAAGAACAATATGGGTATCAGGAAAATCTCAACCCAAAAGTTAAAACTATAAAGGCTAAGAACAAACTCCAATACTACCGTTAGTTTTATGCTATCCAATGCTGTTTTCTTAAAATAATCGCCTTTTTGCGAATCTTTACTCAAGTTCATCAATAAAACATAGCCAGTACCAATTATCCAGAAAGCCGCATCCTTTATTTGTAATGGGCTCCAGAGATTAAATTTCCATAAAATACCAACAACGAGTGAGGTATAAATGATTGTCCCTAGGAAAACAAAAGCCAATTTCGTGAGAAACATACTTCTGAGCACATTCAGGATCGACCCCCTTACTTCCTTCTTTGTGAGTCCCCAGATCAGAAAAATGGCTAACCAGATGCCGATAGCTCTTTCTCTATTATTGAATGTGTCGATTAAGTTCATTGAATGTGTTGACTTATATATTCGTATTTCATATCAGGCGGATCATTGTTCTCCTCATATACGTCGCTCTTTTTGTAGTAAATCATCTTTTTGTACGGATAACCGAAAAACAGTAAGCGCTTCCAGAATTTCCAGTTTGTTTTCCCTTTAAAATAACAATAAAACAATGGCACAAAGCCGTATTCATCCCCCTCTAAATCTATATGCTCGATCCATTCATAGGGAACAATACCCACGGGATAAGCATTAAACACCTTTTCCTTCTTTGTGCCTTTAAACGAAAGGCCTCCATCTCTGTTTTGATATATCTCAACTGGCATTTCAGCAAAGAACTCTATTCCGTCAAACCGAACGGCTTTAATTTCAGCCCTGATATGGGAGTATCCCTCGAATCTCTTTTCCGTATTTGATGGATAGTCCTTGAAATATCTATTGATGTTTACCAGATAGATCTCGCTATTTAACTTCTTTCTGTTTATTTCAGACAACAATTCTTCAGCCTTTTGCTTGATTTTTTCTTTATGTTCTAATTTAGCCTTGTTCGTTAGTTTTTGAGACAACCAAAAAACATGGTAAGCAATAAATCCTTGAATCAGAAGGCTTAGGGACCAACCATAATTTCCTGAAAACCATAATATTAGAGAGTTTAAAAAATCTTTCATAAGTTATGTTTCTCAATCCACGGAACTGTAAAAATCTCTTGCCAGTTAGTCTGGTCCGTAGGAATTAAATCATTACCACCTTGTTTTAACAAAAGGTAGTACTTACTGGTAATCTCTCTAATTGTCTCTAGTGCTTTATCAAGATCGTTGAAATTCACATCAAAAACCAATTTATTGTTGGCATCTCGATGGGCAATTCTTTTATTTCTAAATCGTTTAATTCCACTAGTTGCGCCAATTAATTTATCCAGATCAGCACGAATAATATCTGGGTCAACAAAGTCTTTATGTCCAAAGTGACTCTCAAAATCACCTTTACCAATTCCTTCCATAAAACCTGGCATTACATCGTCATCTTTATGGTATTTTCCAGCATACCAATCCTTAGTCAGGATTATAGTCACATCTGCCTGAAGCAATCTACTTAAGAGATTAATCAAGCTGGCAGACCTTGTATCAATATCAATTTGTCTGCAAACAGCGGAAACCATCAAGGCAACGTAGCCTTCCTTAAGAAAGTCCCAAAACGAATTACCATTATTTATCTTTGGATTTTTCTTTGATATTTCGATCACTTCTTGAAAGATAGCGCGATTGCCCATCATTCGAATCACCTCTGACTCGATAGGGACGAAAGCATTTAATAGCTCCTCAATTATTAGTTCCTGCTTGGTTTTATTAATTGTCATACAAAAAAAGCCCTTACTAAGGGCAGATTAATGAGGCTGAATATATCAGTTCTGTCGCTTAGCCTCATTACAATTATACGGGATTCCTGGCTAGATTATAAGCGTTCTACCAACCGTAGCCCCGCGTGTCGGCTTGTGTGGCTTGTTCGTGCCTGGGATGACATAGTTTACCGTTGTTTAGCTTCAAACGGCTCGTTGGGAACGTTGTGAGCCGGTGTGGGCCAAGGTCTTGAGTAGTTTCACCTGGAATTCAATCAGCATCACAAAAGACCGGAGAATAAAACGTTTGAGAGTATTCATAGAAACCTTAGCGCATGCGGGCCCTCGCGATGGGTCCTTCAAGTTCGTTGGAGAAGTTGATGAGTTGACCACCGCTAGTGAAGGCAACACTCAAACTAGGCTGTTCAGTGTTTTCGTAAACCTTGATACAAGGAACGCCATTGCCGTTGCGATATAAGCCAGGAGCATTCTTGTCCAGGTCCTCGCTGCAAGTTTCGGTTGGTGGATTTAATTGGACAGTCCTGGCTTCTCCCTTCCAAATGAGGAAATAATTTACCCTACCGTCTCCTCCATCTTTCTTGCCGGTCTCCAGTGTAAATTTAGAGAGATCAATGTTCCCCAAAGCCACTGAATGCTTGGCAATAAAGTTACGAGCCAACTGTTCTATCTCTGCTTGGCTGTATTTACCGCTGTAGTCATATTGTTTCTGATCACTGAACCATCGAGAACCGTCAGCTTTATATCCCCAGGTCCCAGGGGTCTCGTCAACTTGTATGATATGGTTTGTTACAGAACTAATAACAAAATAGGTTGAGTCAACCGAGTAGGTCTCACTCTTGGCCGGAATTAGACGGTCCTCTTCCAGGTTATAAAAGGCATCGTTGCACTCGTACTTCACTGCAATAGTCGGCATTTCCAGGAAGTCACGTACCGCTGCCACTGCTTTCTCCCTCTCTTCCGGAGAGCGGGCAGTCAGAGAGCAGAGCTTATCAGACAATTCACGACTAGCCTGAGAATTATGTTCCCGATACTTAGGATCAGTATCAGCAGTTTGGGTCAATTCTTTAATTTGTTGAAGTTTCTGGTCCTGAACCTGTTGAGCCTTAACCGACTGAATTTTAGGGCGAATAAGCCAGAAAGCAGAACCGAGTAACACCAGAAGAACGAAAGCGATAACCAAGGGTTTGTTTTGAATCATTTTCATTGTCATATTTTTATCCTCCTAAGCGAGCTAACTGATAACGTGTCGAGATGTTAGCTTCCTCTGGGGAGATAAGTCAAGTTTAGCCCAATCAGATTACGGATTTTCACTTAAATGGGGAGTTTCACTAAACTAGGAGCGCTTCACGAACTTGGCTACATAATAACAAGCCAAGAAGGTGGTGAGAGGAACAGCCAACACAAGCCCTATACTACCAGCGAGTGTTCTGATAACTTCTTCCATAATTAGCCCATCGTTCAGCATGACCGTCGCAGAGTAATGCTGTGGATTTAGAACAATGATGATAAAAAGCGGGAGAGAGGCCCCCGCATAAGCCAGTACCAACGTATTAACCAATGAAGAAATATGTTCCCTACCAACAATCATCCCAGACTTAAAAAGGTCTCCGAATTTATATTTGGGGTTAGCTTTCGCTAATTCAAAGATTGATGCAGAAAGACCAGTGGTGACATCATCTAGCACACCTAAAGCACCAATTAGAATTCCACCAAGTAACAGTCCTCTGAAATTAATATTGGCGGTAGGTCCCAGTCGGAGCGAAGCGGCGTCATCGCTGCCCAATCCCGTAAGATGAGCTATCTGAACAAATAAGACAGATAACAACCCAGTCGCCACAAGCGTGATGAAGGTTGCAAGCAGGGCAATAGTTGTCTTGCGCGAGAAACCGTGAGCCAGGTAAATAGTGATCATCATAATCACTAGACAGCCAACAATACTGACAAACAAAGGATCTTGTCCAGCCAGAATCTGAGGCACAATGTATTTCACGATTACGCCTAAACTGATAACCATCCCTGCAATCGAACCCAACCCTTTCCAGCCACTCAAAACAATAATTGCGAGGAAAAACAAAAGAATAATCGGGATAATTTTGTCAAAACGATACTGATCCGTAATTTGATAGGTTATCGTATTGTCCACACTCGAGGACTTAACAACCAGCACAGTATCACCAGTAGCCACCAGCTGACTCTTGTCCAAACTAAATCCCTTGCCGTGATTGATGGTTACTTCTTGACCCTTCATATCGCCATCAAGAAATTTCAACAGAACCTTTTGATAAGGAGAGGTCATGCCATAAGAATTGTCTACTCCCTGGTCAAGAATCTTCTCGACTTGTGCTTTGTAAAACACTTCTGGAGGAATATTTACAACATCACTGCCACTATCCTCTGGAGTTTGCGCCCTCGTTACAGAAAAAGTGGGAACGACTACCAGGAATAAGAGTAAACCAACAAATAGACCAATAATTTTTCGCATATGTTTATGTTACCGACTTCGTTTAAATATTGCTACCAAACCAAATATTCCTAGGGATAACAAAACGATTGCCCCGCCAGCAGGAAGATTGAGATAGTAAGACAAATACAAACCAACTACTACGGCAACCAAGGCAAAGCCCAAGGAATAATAAATGCCTTGAAGAAAACTTCTTGAAAGTTGCATGCCAGTGATCACGGGAATCACCATGAGGGCTCCAATCAGGAGAATCCCCACCACTCTCATCGACAGCGAAACTGTTATGGCGGTCAGAATAATCAGGATCGTGTTAATGAAACCGACTTGGATACCGCTAACCTTAGCACTCTCTTCATCAAAGGAAGCAAAAAGTAGTTTCTTGTAAAAGAAGATGACAGTTGAAAGAGTAAGAACGCCAAGTCCGAGCGTTAACCACAAATCACTCTCAGTCACCGTGGTGATGCTTCCAAACAGATAACTAAACAGATTGGCATTAAATCCATTCGCTAAGCCTATGAGGACGATAGACAAGGCCAGTCCACCAGGCAAGAACATTGCCAGGACCGCTTCACCAGGGATATTTTTACTGGAACGGAGTTTTTCTATGGCAATAGCTGCGATTGTAGTGATAATAATCGTTATGACCAGAGGTTGTGTTTTTAATAAAAAGCCAATAGCTACTCCAGCCAAAGCCACATGAGACAAAGTGTCGGCGATGAGCGAAAACCGGCGCACAACCAAGAAGTTACCAATTAACGGGGCGATAATGGCAATCATTAATCCTGCGAGGAAAGCCCGAATCATAAAACTGTATTGAAATATTTCAAGCATAGTTAGTGTCCATGAACAACAAATCGTAATTCTTTGCCATAAAGTTTGTCTAAATAATCACTTTTTAAGATGTCTTTAGGTTTGCCATGACAAACCAGTTTGCAGTTAATACAAGCCACCTCTGAAACCTCATGGGCGACCACATCAATATCATGAGATACCAGTGCCAAAGTCAGACTGAGATTATGATTGAGGTCCCTGAGAAGCTGGTAGAACTTTGCTTGCGAATCCACGTCTACACCCACAGTGGGTTCGTCGAGAATTAAGAGCTCAGGTTTAGTAGCCAAGGCCCTGGCAATGAAAACTCGTTGCTGTTGACCCCCGGAAAGCTCTCGTAGCAATTTCTTTCGGTGTTCTGCCATTTCTACTTCAACCAGTGCATTCGTCACGGCTTTATCGTTTGCCCCACTCATCCCAACCACCTCTTCAACACTAATAGGGAAACTCGTGACATTTGAACCCGCTCGCTGGGGAACATATCCAATTTTTGACCAATCCTTGAAACGATTCATATCCTGACCAAAAAGCTGAACACTTCCTTGCTGTGGTTTAAGCAGTCCGAGGATTATTTTGAGTAGCGTGGTTTTACCGCTCCCATTGGGTCCAATAATGCCGAGGAATTCACCTCGTTTGATTTCAAGATTGATGTCGCTCACGGCAGGCTCGCCGTTGTAGCTAAAACTGACATCGCTAATTTTTACTAAGGTATCGTCTTTCATTTGCATTCAAGGGCAACTCTCAAACTTGCAAGATTGTCCTGTTGGATTGACAAATAATTTTTTCCAGCTGATTGTTCATCGCTAGTCAGGCCTTCCAAGGGGTTAAAGACTATGGTTTTTGCACTAATTTCTTTGGCGATTGTTTCCGAAAGCTTTGGACTAATTAATGTCTCAAAAAAGATATATTTAACATTGTTCTCTTTTGCGAACTTAGCCACGTCCGCTAATTGCTTGGGAGATGGTTCTTGATCAGGAGATAGGCCCGAAATTGAGACTTGCTTTAAACCATACCTAGAGGCTATATATCCGAATGCAGCATGGGAGGTAACAATATTTTTCTGTTGACAGCTTTGGAGCCCTGCCTTGAAAGACTGATCAAGCAAGTCAAGTTTATTTTCCAAACTCTTCTCGTTAACTTCATAGAAGTCAGCGTTGGCGGGATCAACCTTGATAAACGCTTGAGCTATCTTCTGGGCTTCTTTCCTGGCTAAAATCGGATCTAACCAAACATGAGGATCCTTTATAACTTCGCCTTCTTCTTCGACTTCCTGGGTAACTAACCCATCAGCAGCACTCACGATCTCTACGTTTTTACCTTTCAGATCTTCCTCAACTTTATCTCCCCAAGCTTCCAATCCTCCACCATTAAGAATTAAGACAGAAGCTCTTTCGATATGAGCAATATCTTGAGTGGACGGCTCGTAGTCGTGGGGTTCAGCTCCGGCCGGGGTGATATTGGAGACATCTGCTTTGTCTCCACCTATTTGGCTAGCAAAGAAATACAAAGGATAAAACGATGCTACTACCTGGATCTTTTTATTTTGAACGGTGGGTTGAGTAGCCCTCTTAAAGATACCCGTTTTCAAGGCATAACTGACAAAGGAAATTAATATAATCCCAAGGATAAAAGCCACCAATTTATTGTTCTTCATAATGTTTACCTACAATTGGCACATAGTCCAAAAAATTCTAATGAATGACTTTTTACTTGGAAATTGGTTTGTTCACTAACCTTACGAAGAAGGAATGCTTCGTTAAGAGCCACATCTTCAACTGATCCACAGTTATCACAAACCAAATGGTGATGATGATGCGCTTCGGTTAGGAGCTCATATTTAGCTGTTTTATCTTTAAACTGAGTCTTGCCGACAACACCTAGGTCAACGAAACAATCAAGGGTACGATAAACGGTTACCCTATCGATACTTTCATCCTTACTTTTAAGAGCAGCGATGACCTCTTCCACGCTCTGAGGAAACGTGGTCAAAACATCCAGAACATGTTGTCTTTGATTGGTTAAACGATACCCTTTTTGGCGAAGTATCTGTGAAATGTTGTTCATATGTCTTCGAATATTATTGCAAACCAGTTGCAATAAGTCAAGGACTCTTATCTCGAGACTAATCACTAAGGAACTAAAAAAACAAAGAAGATAGCCACGACTCGAGCGGAAATTAGCGAATACGAACAGAAATCAGGAGTTATATATCAGTTTCATATTTTTACGAACATTATTTCTTTCTCTTTCAAAGAAATCTTATTTACGATGTATCCATAGTCCTTTGCTTCTTTTTTATAGTTTAAGAATGAATGGTCAATTGGAAAATCAAGAATATTCTTGACGTCGTCAAAAGACAGCATCAAGGATGGCTTTTTGCTTCCCTTAAGATATTTCCACAAAGGATCGTATTTACTCATATGTGTTTATTTAAGTAATTCTTCTTGCTTGTTTTTTTAGTGTACCAAAATAGGCCTCAGCTTACCAGGCAACTTACCAACTGTCTCCACCAGTAAACAATAATCACCACAAAGTTTATTGAGATGGACAGCGCACCTTCCCTAAACTGATCGTAGTTCTCAAATAAATTACTATGAATCAGCAAATAAACTCCGATACTTACGTTACCAGTGACTTAGCCCTGGCCACTACCATTTCCCTCAAGTTTCCTATTCAGGATATTGACAGGTCCAATCCACGCAAAGCCGTCTTTGTTTTCTTGCGGTCCCTAGAACTAGAAGACCTCGTTGGGGGTTACTTTCGCAACGAACTTAAAATCTCACCCCAGACATTCTTCAACCAGTTACGTGACATTAAATCGCGGCTTTATGCAGAGGGGAGCCTATGGTAAGCCAGAAACTCCTGCTCGAGCTCAAGCAGATTCTCAAAGAAGACTACGGTGTGGAGTTAAAGCTTGAGGAAGTCTTGGATATCGCTCTGGTCCTTATTGGCTTTGCAGAAACGGCCATGAAGATCGAGGCCAAGAGCGGTAGCTCGTAGCCCAAGACCAAACAACAAATGAATATGTCAATGAAACAAAAAGAAATAACGGAAAACCTGTACCTCCAGTTTTGGAGAAACCCCATTTTTTTCAAGGGACTCTTAGCTTGTGTGAATGCCGACCAGTGGCATACATTCACCGCCCTGGCAGTATTTATTAACGACAAAGGTGAATGCCACCCTTCTCTCAGCAAGCTCAAACAAATTCTAGGCCTTAGCAGCGTAGCTAGCGTCAGCCGACGTAGTACTTCTCTCGCCAAAGCACGATATGAAGGGAAACCTTTAATTGAAATCAGCAAGAAGAAACATCAGAACAAGAGCGGGACCAATGTCTTTGCCAATAACTCCTACATGCTTAACCAAGAAATCGTTACCATCTTTGCTCCTCACGCCTCAAATCCTGTATGTCGTGAACAACAAACGAGAGGATGGGATGAATTCAAGGCTAAATTAATAGACTCGGGTGTTATACGCGAGAAACGAGAGGACGACAAACTAACTAGAAGGGTTTTTAACGAAAAAATAATTAACAAAACGAAATGCAAACTATGAAAAATAAGGTTGGCCGAAAGTTGGCTAAAAGTTGGCTGGGAAAAGAAGCCTTTAAGGTGGGACAAAAGGTGGATGAAGTGTGGATGGGTGTTGGTCAATACTTGGTCAGAAATTGGTCAGCTTTTAAGGCTAAAGAGGTTGGACAGAACTTGGACAAAAGTTGGACGGATTTTAGGGGTAATAAATTAGGACAACGCTCGTACAAAATTAGTACAGATTTTCACCCCT
>CAYVKV010000001.1:44339-51589 GCA_964452355.1 uncultured Gammaproteobacteria bacterium
GGGTATGCCAAGGTTATGCCAACTGTATGCCAGAATTCCGATCCAAAGGACTTCTCCAATTCTTCTCCAACACTTCTCCAGAAATCCAAGACTCTAGCCTTAAAAAGGTTTCCCAACAGTTACCCAATGATTACCCAGAAAATAATGGTCTTGGCCTGAATAAATCAGGACAAAGTCGGTATGAAATCGGTACAGAAAATTGCGTTAGGGTTACGTCAAAGTTTCGTCAGTTTGGAGGCTATCAGGTTGGGCAACTCTTGGGTGAAACTTGTGTGGATTTGGGACCTTTTTACCTTGAAATGAACCTAGTCATCCAACCTCTCTCATTTATTACCCACTCGCTTATAGCCGACAACAAACGAGCACAGGACAAACAGCTTGATGTTCCTGAGTTATTCCTTTATGTTGTGTTGCCAGATCAAAGCCTATGAAAACTGCCATTTTCTGCCGAGTAAGCAGCAAAGAACAAGAAGACACGGGCTACTCTTTACCGGCCCAGGAGAAGTTCCTCCGCGATTACGCCGAGAAACAAGGGTTAGAAGTAGCCAAAGTCTTCGCCATTTCCGAATCGGCTGCTGGTAAAACCCAGAGGAAAGTTTTTATTGAGATGGTGGCCTACGTTCGCAAGCACGATATCCCCACCATTATTGTCGAAACCACGGACCGACTAACCAGAAACTTTGCCGATGTCCCCATGATTGACCTGTGGATTACCGAGAATGAAACCCATCAGGTCCACTTGGCCAAGGAAGGCTGCATTCTCCATAACACCTCTCGCTCCCACGAATGGTTTATGTGGCGGGTGAAAGTAGCCACAGCCGAGTATTACGTCCGGCTGTTATCAGAAAACGTTAAGAAGGGACAAAAGGAAAAGATTGCTCAAGGCTGGATCCCCACCAAACCACCCAATGGGTATAAAACGATTGGCGAAACTGGCCACAAGATCCATGTCGTTGATGAGGACACCGCCCCGTTAGTGAGGAAAATGTTTGAACTCTATGCCACCGGCAACTATTCAACCAAGCGGCTGGTCAAGAAAATGTATGATGAAGGCATGAGATCCCAGCTGGGACACAGACTTCCACACAGCCGGATCCATTCCCTGCTGCGCGATCCCTTTTATATCGGTAAAATTAGGTGGAACAAAGAAGTCTGCGATGGTAAGCAGGAACCGTTAATCTCTGTCGAACTGTTCAACAAGGTTCAGAACATGCTCACTAACAGAACCACTCCCAAATACCGTAAGCACAACTTCCTCTTCCGAGGACTGATTAAATGCGCTAGCTGCCACAATTCAATCACTTTCGAAATCGCCAAAGCCCAATACATTTACGGCCACTGTAACCATTATCATGAATGTCCGCAAACAACTTGGGTCAAAGAAGACGAAGTCGAAGAACAGTTAATTAGTGGCTTTGAGAACTTACGAATCAAAAATGCCAAGATTACCGATTGGCTCAAGAAGGCTCTAAAGGAAAGCCATCAGGACGAACTCCAATACCACAATGACACCGTAGGCGAACTTCATGCCCGCTACGAGGCAGCCCAGAAACGATTGGATAAACTATATGACGACAAAATCGATGAAAAAATCACTCCTGAGTTTTATAGCCGCAAGTTTAAACAGTATTCAGACGAGAAGGACGAGATAACCGAGTCGATAAAGAAGCATTCCAACGCCAGCACCGGCTTCTTGAATCTTGGGGTGAGCATTTACGAACTCTCCCAGAGAGCCAAAGAGATTTATTTACAAGCCAAAGCCAAGGACATGGTAGATGAACAACGGGCACTTATAAGGTTTGTCTTCGGGTCATTAACAGTGGATGAAGGAAAGCTGAGCTACACCTACAGCAAGACCTTTAAAATCCTCTCCGAGGCAGTATCAGAAACAAATGGTCCGAAAGTGGAAAAAATCGAAGACTTGGAAAATGGAAAATTCGAACTTACAAAAAAGCCCGACAGTTCAACACAAAGGGACGCTTTGTTGCCTCTGCGTCCCATCTGGCTCCCCGACGTGGATTCGAACCACGAACCTTATTCTTAACAGGAATCTGCTCTACCATTGAGCTATCGGGGAATTCAAGATCAAATTATACCAGTATGAGATGAATTTTAAAAAGGCAACGTTAGCGCAGTCTCATCCGCACCTTCTTCTTCCATATATCGTCTCCAGTTTACTCGAATGGGCACCTTTCCCGTCTCATTCATAAAATAGATCTTTTCATTTTTCACACCGTATTCAAAAAGTCGCTTTGTCACCATCACATCATCAAGACAATATTTTTCAAGCTCATCCCATTTTCCTTCCTTGAAATAGTCTATTGCCATCAGGCCATGACCGGTTTTCTTTTCATTCAGTGTGGCGTAGGCTGCGTCATTTAAGCCGATTCGTTTCCCAAGAACGCGCTTGATGTCATCTAGAATATCAAACTGCGGAAGTTTTTCAATATCTCCGGGATAATATGCCTGAAGTACCTGTAGATCAAAACTTCGACTATTGTATCCGATGATGTACGAGGCTTTTTCCAATTTTGAAAATAATCTGCGAAAATCATTTTCACGATATACATACCCCTGACGGTCTGCGTAGTCATAAATACCCACAACAGAAATGCCAAGTTTTTGTGGTTCATCAAACTCACGAAACGTGTGTTTTGTCTCGAGATCGAGGACAAGCGGAAATTTTTGCATCAGTTTACCCGTAAATTATTGTCTTTGATGATTTCGATCTCGAAAAGCTGCATCATGCTTTTATCCTGAAAATCAACCGCTTGAATATTTGCTTGCTTGAGTTGGTTTTGAAAGTTCACCCGAAGATCATTGACCATCCGAAAAAAGGCATCTTTTTCATCTAAATCAATTGAGTCAAACTCCAATCGAAAAAACTCGTCAAGTTTTCCCAAACTCCACAATGCTTCGATAAAATCATTATTGCCATAATCAAGCTCAGTAATATCTCCTGAGATCGGTCGAATCTTGAAGTTCATCATTCGCACGTCATATACCATTTCTCCCATTTCTGGTTTATTTGCTAAGATTCGCTCTTGAAAATGCTTTATTTTATCTACTGCGTCTATTTTTTTTGAAGAATCCATAGAGTATAATTATGAAATGATAAAACAAACCCTGCAAAAAGAGCAAATTGAAGCTATGAAAGCAAAGGATTCTTTCAAACTTCAAACCATACGATACATTTTAGCACAGATTAAAAATAAGGAAATTGATTTGCAAAAAGAGCTTGAAGATCAGGAGGTTGTCGATGTTTTACGCAAAGAAGCAAAAAAACTACAAGATTCAATCACTGCATTTAAAGACGCTGGGCGCCCCGATCTTGAATCTGAAAGTCAGAATCAGTTGGATATTGTAAGCGTCTACCTTCCAAAAGAACTTTCAGATGAGGCACTCAAAGCAAAAATTCAGGAAATAATTGATGAAAATAAAGATGTATACGATAAAAATCCGAATGCAATGATTGGTATTTGCGTGGGAAAACTCAAATCTGAGGCAGACTCTTCTCGCATCGCTCAAATCGTACGATCAATGTAATTCAAAAATAATTCTTCCCCTATTTTTGTTATAGTGAAAATATATGAGACGTGTTCGAATGCTTTTACTCTATGGTTTGGTGGTATTTTTTATCCTTTCTTTGACCAAAAACATCGTTGAGTATCAAAAAAACTTAAGTTTTTACAGCAACTACAAAGCAGAGTACACTGCAGAAAAAAAACGGAATACTGAGCTTAAAACACAGCTCGTCAAGGCACAAGACATCAATGAATTTGAAAAAATAGTTCGAAACAAACTCAATTTGCACAAAAAAGATGAAACAATTATGGTCATTCCAAATCCGACGCCGACTATTTTAGCTCCAACGCCAACAACCCCTCCTCCCTATCGTCAATGGCTCGATGTATTCTCAGACCGCTAAAAATTGACACTGAGCCCTATTTGACATATAATAGAGTTTCCGAATCCGGGGTAGTGTACGGCTGCACAGGAGGCTCATAATCTCCTCGACTAGGTTCGACTCCTAGCCCCGGAACAAAAAAACAATAGTATACTAATACTTATGCTCATCTCAATCATTATCCCGGTATTCAATGAGAAAGATAACATTCACCCACTGCTTGAATCACTTCTTCCGATTATTGAAAGCTACTCATATGAAATTTTGTTTGTAAACGATGGGTCACGCGATGGGACAGATATGGTGATTCAAGACATTGCTCAAAAAAACAAGAATATCAAGCTCCTCTCATTCAACCGAAACTTCGGACACCAGATAGCACTTATGGCAGGGTATTCATTTGCAAAAGGAGATGCCGTGATCAGTATGGACGCAGACTTGCAAGATCCTCCAAGCGCAATTCCACAAATGATCGAAAAATGGCAACAGGGCGCAAAGATCGTATATGCAAAACGAAAAAAACGAGATGTTGACAGTGTATTTAAAAAAAAGACCGCTGAAATTTTTTATCGTTTTATGAATATGCTTTCTGACATTAAGATCCCTGAAAATGTCGGAGATTTCCGTTTGCTTGATCGGAGTGCGGTTGACTACCTAAAAACACTTCCGGAGCATGCACCGTTTTTGCGCGGACTGGTGGCATGGGGTGGATATCAAGAAGACTATGTATATTTTGATCGAGAAGAACGACATTCGGGAAAAACACATTATTCTATCTCAAAGATGGTGAATTTTGCGCTCGACGGCATCACTTCTTTTTCTGTCAAACCACTGCGGCTTGCCACATATATGGGATTTACTGCCGGCTCTTTTGGGTTTCTTGGCATCATCTATGCGGTGATTGGAAAATTCTTTCTTCCTATCCCATGGGTTACTGGTTGGACCGGCATATTTGTTGGCATCATGTTTATTGGTGGCGTACAGCTCATTACTATTGGAATTATCGGCGAATACATCAGCAAAATATACCTTGAAGTTCTCAGACGCCCTCACTTCATATTGAAAGAAAAAATAAACGTAGATTAAAAACAGTATATGAAATCAATCAAAATCATCATTCTTTCTTTTATTCTTGCGCTCATTGTATATGGAGCGTATGTATGGATTCAAAGCAAGAATACTTCACTTTCTCCGATACCGGAAGATGGCGTCAAGGTGATTCAAATCTCTCCAAATTAGTGTCTTAATCTCCTATTTTTAATCGGAAAACGTCACCTTTACCTCCTAAGAATAGCTGATCTATGGTAAATAAGATGATGTATGCACTTGCATAAACAACCAACCCAAGTATTGCCCAGTTGAAAGTTTTTTTGGCATGTTCCAGTTTTTCTGGTTGACCCAGTGACATCATCCACCGAAAACTTCCAAGTACAAACATAATAAAAAGCACTAAGAGAACAAGAGCATTTGAGATGAAAAGAAGATTCCCAATAACAACCTCAAAACATTTTATAGTTGGAACGCCATTGACGAGACAGGTGTCTGTTAACGGCTCTCGTACAGCAGTTGCAGGATCAATATCACCAGCCGCTATTCCATTTCCATTCAAATCATTCCAATCACGGATCTGGGCAAATACGCTCATGGGACGACTCATTAATATCCCAATAATAATGAGGTTTATTGAGGTACGGTTTAAATATTTTTGCATATTTATATCTGGTGCCATTATATTTTATAGTGTATGACACAAGATGAAAATTAACAAGAAGGGAGTAGCCTAGTTACAGAGATTCTCCAGAGGCGTTTGCCCCACATTTTAAGAATCTGGTATTTATTCTCTCTCCATATGTACCATCATCTTTTATACAAACACAACAAAATGCATCATCCGTAGATGAGGAGGTATATCCTCCCGCCCATGTTTGTGTTTGAATACTATTCGGCTCAATAAGCCCCGGCAATGTCAATGGACAAGATAAGCCAAGACAAATTCTTCTATTAAAGATGACTTGTTCAAGAGTCCATATGATAGCAAGAACTGCGACAATAAGAATCATACCAAGAACTGCAGCTTGAATTTTCTCTCGTGCAGCAGTAACTGCATCCTTGTCTCCTCCTGAGGTGACCCATGCAAGAGCACCAAGTAGAAGATAAAAGAGAGCAGCAAGACCGGCAATCACAAAGAATGCACGGATTGCAAAGGTCAAAAGGTCACCCAAGGAGGGGATCTTAAATCCCAGTTCTCCGGTGTCTATTGAGGTACAGGCGGGGAATGAACCTTTTGTAAATACTCTATTAAGGTCCTCGTTCCATCCACCTGCATCAAAATAGGCATAATCTTGACATTCAGGCGACTCAAATGCAATAGACGTCTGTGGCAGATGTATCAAAAAAAACCAAAAAAGAACAAATGCAGTGATAAAAAAAGAATTAAGCTTGTTCATTGATTAATGATGATTAATTATTTGTTTAATTTAACAGAGAAACTCTGGACATAGTTCCTATGTCCAGAGTGATAAAATTAATTTCAGAGTTTATAGTCCACAGTTTTCTGTCGGATCAAGTGCATCATCTACAACTTGAGTACATCCATCGGTGCCAGATGTAGCACAAAGACCTCCCGTATCAGCGATACATGAGCAACATAACTTCGCACCAGCCGTATTTTCTACAAGCCCCGGTAATGTCAATGGACAAGATAAGCCAAGACAAATTCTTCTATTAAAGATGACTTGTTCAAGAGTCCATATGATAGCAAGAACTGCGACAATAAGAATCATACCAAGAACTGCAGCTTGAATTTTCTCTCGTGCAGCAGTAACTGCATCCTTGTCTCCTCCTGAGGTGACCCATGCAAGAGCACCAAGTAGAAGATAAAAGAGAGCAGCAAGACCGGCAATCACAAAGAATGCACGGATTGCAAAGGTCAAAAGATCACCAAGAGATGGGATCTTAAAACCGAGATCTCCAGTATCTATTGAGGTACAGGCGGGTAAATTTAACCGTTCTGTATCAAGACAATCCGCCTCTGCTGCAAGCACCCCTGTATGCAGAGATGCAAAAATCCCTACAAAGACTAGAAAAATCAAAAGATGAAAAACAATTGTTTTTTGCAAAAATTTTTTCATATAAAATGATGAATTAAATAATAATTATCTCGTCGTAGCATTTCCATCTGCTTTGCACTTATCAGCAGCAGTATTAATCAATGTTGTGCGATCCCCGGTTGTTTCATTCACACATACGCAACAGAAGTCTTTACCAGACTGTTCAATAAGCCCCGGCAATGTCAATGGACAAGATAAGCCAAGACAAATTCTTCTATTAAAGATGACTTGTT
>CAYVKV010000001.1:51689-107790 GCA_964452355.1 uncultured Gammaproteobacteria bacterium
AATGTCAATGGACAAGATAAGCCAAGACAAATTCTTCTATTAAAGATGACTTGTTCAAGAGTCCATATGATAGCAAGAACTGCGACAATAAGAATCATACCAAGAACTGCAGCTTGAATTTTCTCTCGTGCAGCAGTAACTGCATCCTTGTCTCCTCCTGAGGTGACCCATGCAAGAGCACCAAGTAGAAGATAAAAGAGAGCAGCAAGACCGGCAATCACAAAGAATGCACGGATTGCAAAGGTCAAAAGATCACCAAGAGATGGGATCTTAAAACCAAGGTCACCGGTGTTTATCTCTTGACAAGTAACGGTATTATCAAATGCAACACCTGACGCAAGAGTAGTAGCATCAAATCCACATGTTGCTGGATTCGCAGTCACATAAGCACTAGCTGTCTGAGCAAATACACTCCCCCAATTCATGCCTAAAAACATAATAATGACGAAAAGAAAAGAAATTATTTTCGAAATGTGAAATGATCTTTGAAACATATAATAAAAGTAAATGAATAAACAAATCTATTTCTACAATCATAATACCCAGTTATTCCTCGTGTTGTCAACACTTTATTGCAATTCTTTTTCCCGATATTGCAATGCTTCAGCAATATAAGATGCTTCTATATCTTTCGAGCCTTCCAAATCGGCAATAGTACGCGCGACTTTTATAGTCTTAAAATACGACCGTGCAGAAAGTGCAAGCCTCTCGACTGCAGTTTTGAGCATTTGTTGCGCTTTATCAGTAAGCACGCAATATTTTTTTATATCAGATGATGACATCTCACTGTTGAAAAGATACATGTCTGTAGAAAATCGTTTTTCCTGTATTTTTCGAGCTTTTTTCACGCGAGAACGTACCTCTTTGCTTGATTCGCTTTCATATTCGTCTGACAGTTCGTCAACCTCGACCGGCGGGACATCAATATGCAGATCAATTCTGTCTAGTAACGGACCGGATAATCGTTTTTTGTATCGCATGATCATTCCCGGGGCACATTTGCATGATTTTTTTGGGTGACCCAAGTATCCACAGGGACAGGGGTTTGATGCTGCAAGCAAAAGAAAACGTGCAGGAAATGTCAAGGTTCCTGCGGCACGAGATACCGTCACTACTCCATCTTCCAACGGCTGTCGCATCGCCTCAAGTACATTCCGGGGGAATTCGGGGAACTCATCCAAGAACAATACGCCCCGATGAGCCATAGATATCTCGCCCGGCATTGGGCTACTCCCTCCTCCAATGAGTCCAACTCGTGATGTCGTGTGGTGGGGCGATCGAAACGGTCGAATTCCATGAAACGTATCGTCTGATAGCTCACCTACGACCGAATATATCTTTGCAACCTCAAGCATTTCTTGCTTTTCCAATCGGGGTAAAATTGATGGCATACTTCGAGAAAGCAGTGTCTTTCCAGCGCCGGGCGTTCCTTTTAGGTGAATATTGTGAAAGCCTGCTGCTGCAATTTCAAGGGCTCGCTTGGCTTGCTCTTGACCTTTTATCTGTGAAAAATCATGATGAAAGAGCACCTTCTCGTCTTCGATAAATGTTGAAACAGATATATACTTTTGTATCAACTTTCTTTCAAGGAGATGATCAATCAGTTCTTGCAGATTTGATACCGGATAAATGATCATATCTTCAAATATTGATGCTTCTTCAGCATTCTCTTTTGGAATGATTACTTCGGGTAGTTTTTGCTCTTGTGCAAGAAGTATCAATGGGACAATGCCATTTATTTTTCTCACTCTTCCTTCAAGTGAAAGCTCACCAAGAAGCATTTTGTCTTCGAGAGCAGATTGAGATATCGTACCTGATGCCGCAAGAATGCCGATTGCAATAGCAAGATCAAAGGCAGAACCAGATTTGGGAATATCGGCAGGAGCCATATTTACCGTGATGCGAGAATCGGGCATTTCGTAACCCGCATTGGTAAGAGCTGTCCGAACTCGTTCTTTTGATTCGTCGACTGACTTATTGGGAAGACCAACAATGGTAAAGGTGGGGAAACCGCGCCCCGCCACATCAACCTCGACTGTGACCAGTACTCCATGAAGTCCAATTGTTGCACCAGCCAAGGCCTTTGCAAGCATAACGCATTAGGATGAGATACTCTCTTGATTATTCAGTAGTGTTTGTTTTTGACATTCCATCATCGGACGATCGCTTTTTGTACACATAAATCGCAAGCATCACGCCCGCTCCCCCCAGGAGAATCAGAAGTACTGCGCCGATCAAATATACTGGGTTTTTTGATGATGATGTTGTCGTTGTCGCTTCTTCGGTGCCACTTGGTGTCATCACGATAGTTGGCG
This sequence comes from uncultured Gammaproteobacteria bacterium, assembly GCA_964452355.1. Classification (GTDB taxonomy): domain Bacteria; phylum Patescibacteriota; class Microgenomatia; order UBA1406; family GWC2-37-13; genus UBA1450. Next base: position 54,005 of record CAYVKV010000001.1, read on the forward strand.
AAACCTCAGTTACCAATGGTGATATTTTTTGCTGTGGGACAAAACTCGGAGTTACATTTCGACGAGGATTTGTGGTTGAACTTGCAAATTTGTATGGATTAATTTTTTCTGCTTCAATAAATTCGTTGTTATTTGCCAGAAATTGAGACGTACTCTGATAAGACATATTCTCAGGTTCAGCGGTCGACGTAAATCTTAAGGAGTACTCAGTTGCAGGTGCATATTCCGAAGTTATTCTAAAATATCCATTACTATCTGCTGTCATTGAATAAATTGGCGCTTCAGAAAATGAAACATAGATTCCTACAATTGCATTCGGCATGATATTTCCTGCATTGTCATATGCATAGCCTTCAAGATAGAGCGGGATGGGGTTTATAATAGACTCAACTGTGTCACCTTCTTGAGCGTGTACAACGCCGACAATTTTTTGTATAACTTCGTGAACCCATGAAATAGCCCCATCAATCGTTAAATCTCTGCGAGTCAGTGTTGCGCTCGTCAAATCCTGCTTTACAAATTTCATTTTGTAGCTCTGCCCATTGAAAAGTGTTGATTGATCAAGTGTCAATTTGAATTTGCCATTCTTGTCAGGACCACCATTACGATGATTGAATTGCTTGTTAAACACACAGCTACCGGTCGGTCCTGGACTACAAATTTCTACATTAAGCAAGACAAATGGATGCGAAACTACTCCTTCATAAATAAGTTTTCCATTATTTTCTTGGGTATTTTGATCAAGAATTTCGAGAGGAAATGTATTTCCCGTTCCATTGATAGCCTTCATTACTACATCTCTATGTTCAACTACTCCTCTTTGTCGAATCACCGGAGAATCCGCATAATAAAAGTCAGAATATATTCTGTTTGCATTTGGAGGCATAAGCGCTGCGTCCGCAGTTACCGCATGGACGTAGCTTGCTTGAACGGGATTAAGCGTATAATTTCCATCAACTACCAAGAATGAAAAGTGTCCCGTTGAACTTGTTAAATATGGTCGAACATTGGGATTTGCAATGGTAATTGCTACTTCATTATTTGTCGCAATGTCGTATTGTTTTAGCGTTACACCCACTCCTGGAATCGGTTCAAGCGTGTTGATATCAAATGCTTTCCCATAAGGATCATAAGAATTCCCCGAACAGCTTGATGATCGGAAAATAAACGGTAGATCTGCTTGTTTTTGTCCTTCTCCTTCTCGAGGTACGCTACTTGTTCCTTGGATTTTATTCCACATCATAAATTTTCTCATTCTCTCTTTCTGTGTGTAGCTTTGCCATTCCATAGGAATGACATTTCCTCGCCCATCTGAGTTTACCGTCAATCCTTGTGGGTCGTTCAAATCTTTTTGAACATATTGAACTTGTTGGGTTGATCCTTGGTCTAAGTGATATATGCCGTATGATTGTTCCTGAGTAAGGCTATATCCTGCCTTATTTTGAAGCACCTTCAGATGATCCCATTGATCTTTTTCTGCCTCACTTAAATTCGTTGTGTCTACGGTGGCAAAAAGCTCAATATCAAGCTCTCTGTTGCCAGTGGTACAAATCACTTCGCCATCAACATCGACGCACTCTGTTATATATGTTTTGGATGAAGTCACGGCTTTTGTTGTTGTAGAACTGAGAGCTGTCCGATGAACATGTGTTTTTCCAGATGGACATGCGGCGTCTTTACACCACTGCGCATCAAGACAAACAAATCGAAGTCCAGTAGTTATTTGCGCTTGTGCATGAATCTGAGGAACAAACACAAATAACAATAAACCAAACAGAAGTAATAAATAACTTTTCATAGCAATAAACAATTAGTAGTTAATCTCATAATGACATAAGTATTTTCTATTGTCAACAATCCCCAACTATACTAATATGAATATATAAATGAGAAATAAACTATTTGCTGTTTCGTTGGCTTTCACCATGTTTGTGTCGATGGCACAGGGTTCATATGCTCAACAAGTCACTGACATCTACAACTTTCCAATCAATCCAATCACTTGTAACAAAATTGACCCTACTCTCAGTTGTCCAGAAGAATTTATTCGAGGTGGTTCATCAGGTGCAGGAATTTATGGCGATCTTGGAGATCGATGCGCCACATCATACGCAGATTTCCTCAGTGACCCTATTGGATCGCATTACTGGATAGAAGACCCATCGATCACTTCACAAGGCAAGGCAGATGAACGTGCACGACAATTTTTATATTGGGTACTCAACACCAACGCAATTGACGAAGCTCCCGTCCTTCGCGCGATCTGGAATTTCTCGAGTATCATTTCCCTTGTTGGGGTGGTACTTGTTGCGACAATCTTTGGAATCGGATATATCATCAGCCGCCGAAGCGGCAATGTCTACAATGGCATTGGTAATTTCTTCGCAGGAGGTAGTAGCGGTATCTCCGTGGGGCCAACGATTATTAAGATCGGCACGATGCTTTTGTACGTCGCGTTCTCATCCGCAATTGTATTTATACTAATACAGTTCTCAGAAATACTGATGCGTTTTTTCTTTGATAACTTGGGTGGAAAAAGTCTTTTTAATATTTATTTTGTAAATCCGGGAGACTCAACACTTGGTGCCACCGAACTAAGCTATAAATCGTTTATCGGATGCCGTGACCTCAACATCCGCGTCCAAGAAGGAATTGATGCGGAAGTATTCTTGTTGAAAATGACCAATGTGAGCTATTATGTGCTGGGCGTCATGCTTCTTCTTCGCAAGATTCTCCTCTGGTTTATGTTGTTTGTCGCGCCATTCTTGGCACTTCTTATGCCATTTATTTTTATCCGCAATACCGGATGGATCTGGATCGGAGTATTTTTCCAGTGGTTATTTTATGGTCCACTCGTCGCCCTCTTTTTAGGAGCAATGGCTAAAATGTGGAGCGAGGGAATACCATTTAGTTTTGATTTCTCTCGTGCGGGAGACCTGACTGGATACGTATACCCGACTGGCTTGAACATTGTCTATGGAGGTCCAGCACAACGCGTCCTTTCTGGAGTTGTTGATCGTCCAATCGGCGCATTGAATAATGGAAGCTATATCGATACGTTTGCCGAATATGTAATCACTTTAATTATGCTTTGGGCTGTCGCATTTTTCCCATGGTGGCTTTTAAGAATATTCCGAGACTACTGCTGCGAAGGGATTTATGCCATGAAAAATATCTTGCTTGCCATGTACGACAATATGCGCGGTGGCCCATCAAAAGGCCCATCCCCTTCTCACCCTCCGTCATTACCATCTCTCAAGATTGATACAAAGACGCCGACCAATCGAGATGTTAATGTAAACATTCAATCACTCAATCAGATTAAAAAATCTTTGACAACAGATATTACACGTAGTATGAGTTTTCAAGCGACACGAATTACTGATGTTGCCCGTGTAGAAACAAACAAACAAATGAACCAGGTTGTTAATAAAAACCTTGCATATATCTCAAATCCCGTTAAGGCAAAGATACCTGCAGAGCGTCAACAATTTATGAATCTTCGCTCAGAACTTTTCAATCGTGCTATTAAAAACGATACTGTTGCGCGAACGATTCTTGCCTCAACTTCAACCGTTACAACAGAAAAGTCCAAGATTCGTGAATCACTCATTCAGTCATTGCCACAAACCATTTCAATCTCACAGGTGGTCACAAAAGACATTCATATTCCTCAGGAAGCATTTTCAAAAATCACCAATAGTTACACAACACAAGTCACCAATAACTCGCAAGCAGTTCAAAAACTAGCAACTTCTGCAAAAACCGATGCTCAAACCGTAACTAATATATTAAATACATATAACAGATATACCTCACAGCCTGTTTCTACCATCATTTCAACAATCGCCCGTGAAACCAATACCTCTGAAAAAATTGTCAAACACGTGCTTCATGATGCGGGACTCATGAGCGCTCAATCACGATTTGTTCAGGGTATTGCTTCAACACAAAAACTCACCAAAGAACAAGTATCTAAAGTTCTTCATAGCATAAAATCCACCGTGTTACGAGAAACGTCACTCGCTGAACGCGTTTCTTCCGAAACTCAAACATCAAAGGAAAATGTACAATCATTGATCAAGGACACATTTACAAGCGCTGCAACAAACACAACGCTTACCACAACTGTCGCTGAAAAAAGCTCAACCACTCTACCGGCCGTCCAATCAATCATGAATGCATTTGCATCAAGTATTGAGAGTTCGTCAACAAAAGAGGTTGTCCAAAATATTTCAAAAACAACAAATATTGATGAATCAACCGTATCAAATGTACTTCAAGAAGCATCTACTCAAATTCAGAATCATTCAACTCTTCAGCAGACTGCGCAAAAAATTGGCGTTGAGGTGGAACAAGCGAAATCAGTTGTTCGCTTGGCGGTCGACGCAACGGTTGAAACTGCAGTTTCTTCAAAACCGGTTGTCATGGTGATAAACGATAATCAAGCACCAGCAGCGCAAGTGACTGCCACATCGATACAAAATATTTTCAAGACAACTTCCCAGGACAATAACACCACAACAACCGTCGCCCAAACAACGCACACTACCCAACAACAAGTTCAAAATGTCTTGGAATCCTACGCTCAGCATATTAATGAGCAGTCATCATCCGCAGTTACCTCGATAGCAACCGAAACAAATATGTCAGTGTCTCAGATAAAAGATATTATGAATGTGACATCTACCACGGTTCAAAATTCTCCACAAGTGAAAGAACAGATTGTAAAAGAATCAAAGCTTGATCAAAGGACTGTTGAAAAAATCATTCAATCCGTCCCTGCATCTATTCAAACCAAAATAGGTGATTCTTCCGAAAAAACGATCACGAATCAAATTCAAACATCTTTGGCGACTTTACCCCAGTCAATTCCGGTGACTTCAGAATTGACCACCACAGTGATTCAGTCGCTTGCTACTCCTTCAATCGTTGCCCAGGTCGCCCAAGACACTAATATATCTTCTGAGAAGATCAATACCGTCATCCATGAACTTTCTCAAAATCTCAATCAATCTTCAGAGTCACTTATTCAGTCCATTTCAAACACTACCCAGTTGAGCGATGAAAATATCATACAAGTTATTCAATCGGTCACCACACAAGCCATCTCAAACAAGCAAGTGGTAAACTCGATCTCCGGACAGACATCGCTCCCCGCTCCACAAATCACTTCAATAATAGAAACGACCGCAGCTGCAGTTTCCTCAAAAACTACCGAGCCAACACAAACCATCAAAGAACAAATCACCGGACAAATTACTACTCCAGTCAACAATCAATTTACTCAAGAGACCGTCACGCAGATCTTTCAAGAAATCGCACAAGTTCAATCAATCATTTCAAGTGTCGCACAAAAAACACAGACAACCGAGCAGCAAGTGCAACAAGTTTTCCAAGAATTCAACACCCATATATCTGAAAGTTCATCACAACTTACCCAGTCAATTGCAGACAATGCGCATATATCGGTTGAACAAGTACAAGCTATTATGACGACCACTTCTCAGGCAATCGATCAGTCACCAGAAGTCAGAAATACGATCGCGACAAAAACGAATACTTCTGCATCAACGGTTCAACAAATAGTAACTGCTGTCCCACAAGCTATGACGGTCGCGCTAACAAATACAACTTCTATAATCAAAGAGGTTGCACAAAGCTCACAAACAAACGAAGCTACCTCTCAACAAATAATTCAAAGCCTCATGAATACTGCCGTTGAAAATAACTCGTTTGTTGAAAATCTCGCCGAAGAACACCAGTTGAAATCCCAACAAATCAAAAATATCCTCACAACCTATTCTCATAATGTAAGTCAACCTTCCGAGACATTGATTCAAACAATTAATCAATCATCAGGAGTTCCAAAGGATCAAGTTCGTTCGATTATTCTTTCTCTCACAAACTCCATTCTCTCATCGCATGAAATCATTGGCCAAGTTGCCCAAGCTGAAGGTATGAGTGAAGCTGATGTGAGCAATGTGATGGAAGAACAACTTGAGGTCGCAAGTGAACCGGAAAAGCACATTGAAAAAACAATCTCCATTCCCAAAACTATTTCTCTTGAAGATTACGAAGAGGTCAAAGAGATGTGGACCAAGCATTTTGAAGAAGGAGAAGTACCCGTCTCAGAAACCATTAAGACGCGCAAAGATTGGATCGAACAAGAAGTAGTATATATTACCAATACGCTCAATAAAATCCTTTCATCAGATGAAAAGCTTCAACAAGAGGGTTTAGACGAACTTGGTTATCTGCTTCCCATATTTTTAATAAATAACCTCAAGGGAGATGAGCTTATTGTATATCTTAAAGCAAAGCTAGAAGCGGCAAAATTGGTTATGAAGATCCTTGAACACGAAGAGAAAGCCAAAAATGAGATAAAAGAAGACGAGGAAGAAGAAGTGCTTGTTGATGTTGTCCAAGAAGAGACTGCCGAAGAACCAAAACATATGGCAATCGATGAAGAAGAGGAGGAAGCGCCCCGAAGTATTGAGGAACGGGTAAAAGCTGTCCAAGAAAAACTATCAGCAGGAGAATCATTTGATGTACCTGAGGAAAACAACCTTTCACTCGGAGAAATTAAAAATCGCTTGAAAGATGCAACGAATTCTGAAGATGAACGGTAAGGTGACAAACCACGTTTCCAGCTGAAAAAAGCGCTCTAAACTGGTAAAATGAGCGATGCAATACTACGATAATGTTCAGTTTATCGCCCAGGTCAATAAAGAAGATTCTATCGAAGGAAAAATTGAACGATGGAAAGCACATCGAAACGGCATTTTACATCGAGCCCTTACTATTGCGGTTTATGTAAATGATTCCATTCTTCTCCAAAAACGCAAGCATCCGGTATTTGACTCTGTATTTGATATGACTGTTTCGACTCACCAAATATATGTGAGCGATGTATTGCAAAGTGATGAAGAGGCTATTTATCAGACACTTGAACGAGAGCTCCTTCTTGCGCCTGCATCTTTAAAACAAAAACCTCAGTTTAAAGGGAGTGTAATGTATAAAGCAAAGGATCCGAAAAGTGATTTTACAGAACATGAGGTTTGCCACGTATATGCCTGTGCAATAAGTTCTATTCCGCTGTTTAATCCCGTATTTGCATACGAGGTCAAAACAGTCTCTCTCAATACAATTAAAGATCAAACTCAAGGAATATATCCCCATTTAGCCCCCTGGGTGAAAGAGATGATTCAAAAAGGCATGGTATAATCTGATATAGTTTCCTGACATTATTGATTATTTATTTGAACGATTGTATGAATAAAAATATATATATCCTTCCCGTAAGTGTGACCTTTCGAAACATTAAGTATCCTGAAAAAATGATTAAATCTGTAGAAGGATTGGAACGAAGGCTCAAAGGAAAAAAACTCAACATAACAATGGGAAAACAGGTCCATAAGGATAATATGTCAAATATTTACGAAGCAACCCTCGATAAAGCAAAAGTATTGGTAAAACATACAGAAAATGTTGTTCCAGAAACCCCAATTGAGTTTTTGATTATGAGCGATGCTCATGACACTGAAGTTCGCGTTCTTAATCGTTTTGAATCAGAAGAGCATATCAAAGCTCCAAAAATAATTCACAATTTTCCAAAATACACGACGGTTATTACCGAAGATGTACGATCTCAAGGTTATGTAAGCCTTTCCGAACAAATCCTGAGTAAGAAACTTTCATCCATAACTGCAACATCGATTGGAAAATCTCTCGCACATTTTGTTAAAGTCTCTCAAGCGTGGGAAGAATTTAAAACAAATGAGTCAGCTCATCTCATCTTCTATGAACACAGCCTTGAGATGCTTGTCGCTTTTCCGGAAGCAATTGAGCATTATCGATTTTTAGAAGATCAATTTACCCAGTATGCAGAAGAAAAAGAAGATCAGGAAAAGCGAGACCGACATTTCGTTTGGGCAGAAAGTTCTCCAAACAATATGTTTGTAAACAAAAAAGGAGACGTCGTCTTTTCCAATTTCAGCAGAGGATTCTGGGGGGATAATCAATTTATGCTTGCAGTATTTATTGCAAACATCATGGCATATTCGCTTTTGGGAAATATTCTTCGCTCAAAAGCCATTGATTACATCAAAACATGTATAAAGGCATATAAAGACGTTACTGCTATTCGAGATGAGTATGTTTTTTCTCAATATGTGGGTTTGGAGATTTTACATCGATCCTATGGAAAAGGAATGAAAGTTTTATCTCAAAAAGAGAAACTCCTTTTGCAAAAAATTGGGCTTACGATCATTGAAGAAAAAGCAAAAACCATTACTACATTGATAAATCAATTCAAACGGATAAAATAATCAAATCGATTATTGAGCAATGAGATTCTGAAAAGATCCATTTGACGCGTTCAGTGCCGCAGTATAGATTTGAATCAAATGTTTCAAATCTGCAGATACGCCAAACTTCATCGAGTCAATGCTTGCAATGGGAAGAATTTTTGAACTCGTACTTGAGAGAAATACTGAATCATACTCAAGCAGGCTTTTTTGAGCAATTGGTCGATATTCAATGGAGAAATCCGATGTCTCGATTACTTTCTCAATCGTCATCATCGTCACTCCTTCAAGAACATCTTGTTTTGGTGGGCTTATGATTTTTTTATCCTTCATGGCATAAAAATTGGTGCGCGTTCCTTCGCGAATATTTCCTGAATGGTCAACATATAATGCGTCGTATCCTCCTTGTTTTTTTGACTTATTGTAGTAATAATAACTCGCCAGCATATTGAGTGATTTTGACTGTGGCATCCATCGCTCATATTCAAAGGAAAATGTCGCAACACCATCTCGATACCATTCTTTCTTGGGAAAAAGGGGCGCAAGGGGAAAAAGCAATAATTCCGCCTCTTTTGAGGTTTCTCCTCCCAACAGAAGCACTTTAATATTTATTGACGGTTCTGCAATCTTTTCACCAAATTCTTTAATCCACGAAGTGATAACTGCAGGAGTAAAATCATGAGTTAGATTTATACATTGTGCAGAATGCATGAGTCGATCCACATGTTGTTCTACAAAATACAATATATTATTCCGCACTTTCAAAGATTCATATACGCCAAACCCGTACATGCGCTCAATATTTTCAATAGAAACAACAGCATCAGCAATCGGCAGTATCTTGCCATTTCGAGAATAGATTGGTGATTTCATAGATATCTGATAATAAAATAATTACTTACAGTTCCGCCACGCATTGATGCCACCGCGCGCGATCTTGAAAGCGGCGGTTTCGATTGCTTCCTTTGCGCCAAACCTTAGATCGGGATTCGTGTCTGCACCCATCTGAGAACGAGTGTTCTGCCACGTTTGCGCGCTGAACTGGAACATTCCTCCATAATCTCCATTTCGTGCTCCGGTACCTCCTCCTGATTCGCAGTAAGCGATCTTTTTCAACTGATCTTTATCCACGCCATATTGCGCGCTGTATTGGTCAAAATACCCTTCAAAATCCGTTGCAGGCATTGGAGTGGGAGTAAGGGTAGGTATTGGAGTGAATGTCGGTGTAGGGGGGATAGTAGGTGTTGGTGTGTTGGTTGGCGTTGGCGTCAATGTGGGGGTTGGCATCGAAGTCGGCGTAGGAGTGAGTGAAGGAATAACTACCACACCAAGGACCTCTCCTGTGGATTTGATTTGATAACCGGATACCGTAAAAAGAGTTAAGAGTACTACAGAAATGATTAATCGTAATTGAAGCATGAAGTACATTATACTCCAGCTCCTTCTGGCAGGAAAATTTCCGCTCCCGTTTGGATGTCAAAGACTCGTGCTTGAGGCATGCTTACAATCATTATATTTCCAGGTGTTCTAAAATTACCTGATCTATAGAAAATCTCATACGTGTGACCGGTTACACGCATCTCACATTGAAAATCCATCATATTTCCCTCACTGTCTTCACGCTGAACTGAAACCACATTTTCTGCAAAGCAGTGCATACTCATTCCATCAAGCTCAATATCAAATGGGTCTCTATACCAAACTGACGTCGTCACCGCGTCTCCTTGGTAGTCCGTATGTCCTTCTTCCACCGTTGTCGCACTCACAAAAGTTTGATCGCTATGAAATGCAGTTTGTTTCGGTGATTTATCAGAATTCAAAGTGCCCCCTTGTATAATAATGTTTGATCTGTCATCACTCAATGCATGACGTGCTGGAGAATTTGCGAATATCTGAAGTATTTGAATAAAGCCTGGTGGCTTAGCACCAGCTTGTAATGCCACAGCGGTATTTATGAGGCGTGAGCCAACAAGTATTTCCATCGGGTCACCTTGTTCGGTTAAAAAACGCTCTCGCCGCCCTGCCCCATTTGACATTGCTTCAATATTTGCAGGAACCCTACCAATAACAACCTTCTCTGGCTTTTTTGGACCGAACAAATAACGAGTAGCCTCTTCAATAAATCTCCATCCAGCTTCTTTGATCATGCCCAATGATACTATAAGCTACTCTTAAACTCAACTGAGTTCATATTTCTCAAGAAGTTTCTGATTTCCCTGAATCTGATACTGGAGAAGCTCTGAATATATTCCCTCACGTTTTGCAAGATCTCCCGGAGCTCCAGAATCGACAATCTTTCCATCTTCAAGTACTAAGATTTTATCCGCATCTTGAATCGTTGAGAACCGATGTGCGATGATAATGACCAGTCTATTTTTCATCAATATCTCAAGTGCTTCTTGGACCAGTTTTTCCGATTTCGCGTCCAGCGAGCTTGTTGCTTCATCCAATATTAAGATTGGTTTGTCTGCAAGAATCGCTCGTGCAATCTGAATACGTTGTTTTTGCCCACCCGAAAGTCGCACGCCCCGCTCGCCAATTTTTTCTTTCAGTTTTTTGGGGAATTTCATCACAAAGTCATAAGCATTTGCTTGCTTGAGCGCTTGCTTGACTTCAGCTTCAGTGACTCCTGTTTTTCCATATGCGACATTATCAAAAATCGTGGTCGAAAAAAGCTCATGCTCTTGAAAAACGAGAGATATATGTGAGCGAATATCCTGATGACTTAATTCTGTATAATCCTCACCATTCATCACAATAGACCCACCTGTTGGATCATAAAACTTGAGAATAAGATTGATCAGGGTTGTCTTTCCCGCACCACTGTGACCGACAAGCGCAACCGTCTCGTTTTTTGGCAGATCAAAAGTAATATCCCTTAACACCTTCTCGCTATCTTGATATTCAAACTGTACATTGGAAAATGAGATGGTCGGATGATCAAATTTCGGTTTTACCGTAACCGTTGGCATTTTTTCCGTTGATTCAAGCGCAAGCACTTCAAAATATGCCTTCGAGCCTGCTTCTGCTTGTTTGATACGCTCAAGAATAAAACTCATTGCAAAAAGTGGTCGCCTGATCTGATTCAAATACTGCAAAATGAGTACCATTTCTCCGATGCTAAATATGCCAATAAATGTATTCCGAAATAAAACCACCATCACAACGACAACGCCAAATTCGAGTCCAAAATTTCTCACAAAATTAAATGCATGATAAAGAAGAGACTGCCGATCATATATCTTCACACTTTCGCTCATTTTTTCAGCAACAAGGTTGAGTTCACTTTTTTGGGTATTAAAACTTTTGACCAATCGAATATTTGAAACCACTTCTTGAATTCGTCCCCGTGTGTCATCTTCGATTTCGTTTTTTTTGATCTGTCGTTCTGCCCATTTCTTTGTTGAGATATATGAAACGTAAATATAAAACGGAAATGCGAGAAAAGTTAGCAATGCTACAAGTGGACTATAAAATGAGAGCACAATAAAAATGAAGATGCTTCGAATGAATGCGGGAACAATAAAATTTGTCGAGGCTCCTAAGAAATCCTGTAAAGAAACGATTCCACGCCCAAGCAAGTTTAATATTTTCCCCGAAATTTGTGAGTCAAAATATTTTTGCGGAAGGGTAAATATCTTCTGATAAAATTTTTCAGTCAGATATTTTCCCATCCGAGCACTCGTATAATCGCCAATTCGCTGATTTATCGCTTCAAGGATGAGCGCCACAATGCTCGTTCCAAACATAAGCGCGATCAACCAATACAACGTTTGTATGTTTCCCTTGCCTGACTTTATCTGTATCTCGATTTGATCAACAATGAGTTTGAGAATATAGGGAGAAACTAATTCTAATGCAGTAGTCAGTACGATAATGAAGGCGATGATATAGAAAAATACATGAAACGGCTTTGCGAGCTTCACGATTTTGAAGATATTTTGCATAGGTGTATTGTAGCAGGGACAAACGAGGGAAAGGAAAGTAAATCTGGTGGAGATGCCGGGAGTCGAACCCGGGTCCGCAAAGGCACAATGAAAAATGTTTAGCAAGAGTTAGTATATCTTTACCTCTAGCCTAAAATGGGGAATATACAAACCATTCCTCAGGCTGTCGATTTTAATACTTGTCGGATCCCAAAACAGATCGAGAACTGAGATCAGGATCGTACCCCGAAGGTTGTACCCCAAAGAACTATCGGAGGTTATTCTAAGGGAATAGCTAATATGCGCTTATGCATTTAAGGTCGCATACTGACGTGCACCGGTGAGGGTAGCAAAATCAGCTGCAGCACCATCGAGACCAGCTCGAATGCCAGCTTTCAAACTAGCTACTGCATTCTCAAATTTTGAGTTTGCAGATAGTTTTCCATTTAACGCATAGGTGCGCTCTTGCCATTTATCAAAGTGCATAACTTCACGTCGAAACCTTGTCATCCCCTATTCAGATACTCTTTCATTTCTTGTTTTTGATTTCTTTTCACATCTTCTGCCCGTTCTAGCTTTTTCTTTGCAATTTCTCCGCGACCCTTGGCCAATGCCAAAGATAGCTTGATGTGACGACCCTTAGTATAACATGAGACGGGTACCAATGTCAACCGCCCCCCGGTCTTAAGTTTTATCTGGATTTTTTCAATTTCTTTCTTATGAAGGAGCAGTTTGCGTTGTCCGGTCGGGAAATACTCTTTTGGGCGTGCAAATTGATAGATCGATATTTCAGCATTTACCAGATACATTTCGTTTCCGATGATTTTTCCAAAAGCAGCTTCTAGTTTGAGATTTCCACTTCGAATTGATTTAACTTCGGCTCCATTTAACACAATCCCCACCTCAAATAAATCAATGGCCTCATAGTCGCGCTTATAGAATCTATTTACTATTCTCATACTGAAGATTGTACCACGCAAGATATGAGCTTTCTAAATATCGTGTTGTTTCTTTTTTATCGGCATGAATGTTTTTCCATCCCCTTCAAGATTCAGGACATTCACAATATCGCTACTTGTTGGAAGTACATATTTTGTATTATTTTTCAAGACTGCCTCAGATACTCTCAGACGTTCCCATGCCTGAGCTTTTTCATCAAAGTACTTGTTTGCAGATTCTGCGATTGTTTGAATCGCTTTTCCTTCAGCATCAGCGCGCAGTATCTTGGCTTGCGCATCTCCTTCAGCTTTGAGAATTTCTGCTGATTTTTGGCCTTCCGCTTCAAGAATTTCACTCTGCTTTATGCCTTCGGACTGGAGAATTGATGCTCGTTTTTCTCGCTCTGCTTTCATCTGAAGACTCATCGCATCAGTAATCTCTGGTGGTGGATCAATCTTTTGAACTTCGACACGAGTCACCTTGACACCCCATCCATTGGTTGCCTCATCAAGAACGACGCGCAGACTGGTGTTTATGTGATCTCGAGCAGTCAATGTCTCATCAAGCGTTTTGTCGCCAACGATGTTTCGAAGGTTAGTTTGCGCGAGGGTCGTTGCAGCATTGCCAAAGTCCTCGACTTCAAACTCAGCTTTCACCGGATCAACGATTTTGTAATAAATGACTGCATCGACAATAACCGATACATTGTCTTTTGTAATAACTTTTTGTGGCTCCACATTAATCACACGCTCGCGCATATCTACCTTAATCATGGATTCTATATAGGGAATGACAAGATTGAGACCCGGCTCTGCGATCGATTTGTACTTTCCCAGACGAAGCACAATTCCTCGTTCCTGTTGTTGGACAATTTTGACTGAAGCAAAGAGCGTAACAATTGCAAGTATAAATAGGACGGTTAAAAATGGCATATATATAAATAAATTAATAACATTATTCAACCTTGAGCGTCACTCCACTCACTGAAATAATTTTGACATTTGTACCTTTTGTTATGACTTTGTTTGCTTCTGCTCTCCACACTTCTCCCTCAATCTTTACTTGACCAGATGCACCCGATGGTATATCTGCGACAACTACTGCGGTTTTTCCCATGATCGAATCGGTATTTGTTTTTGTTGTGGTGACATGAAGAGCTTGCTTAATCATTTTACGACCAAAAAATATATATCCTAAAATAAGCACAATAATGGTGCCGATCGCAATCATCATAGAGCCGGCGAGCATTCCTACTCCTCCCCCAATAACAAACACTATGCCCAAAATGAGAAGTTCAAATCCAGTTGCAGCACCGAGGATAATTTCAAGAATGATGGCAATGATGCCTAAAAAAATGAGGATGGAGTATGTATTCATGTGTTTGATTATTAGATACGCCTCCATTATACTCTAATTTAAGATGGATTGTCCATTAGTCCCAACAGGCTATCCTGAATTTATTTCAGGATCTTAAGCATACGCACCACATGCGTATGCTTACTACAGGCTACTATTGACATTTTATATCCTATAGTTTATATTCCTTGTATGAAAGAGTTTGATATAAGAAAATATTCGCCAGGATCCGTTATTGGTTCTGTGCGTGAAGGTGTTAATGCGTGGATAAATAAACCCCCAACTCCAGGCGTCCGAGAAAATTTAATACTTGAGGGTGCTGCTCCATTTCTTATCAATGGAATTTTGAGAGCTGAACTTCCTGCATATGTCCCAACAGGCGAGCTTCCTTTGGTAAACGGTTCTCCAGAACCAATGGTACTTGAAAAGGATTTTAATGGAGATGAATTTGTTCAGTTTGCAATTGACGGAGCACGAGTTCGGACTACTACCGAAGTCTTGAATGGAGCAAATAATAATTTTGTAAAAGAATATATAGCTGCAGGTACCTATGGCAGGATTGATAACACTCCCACTCCACTTCCTGATGGGACCACTCTTCCTGGTGGCACTGGTGTTGATGGAATTGGTAATGATTACCCATGGGCAAAAGTAGAAATTCTTGATGAGTCAAAGGCAGTTGGTTATACTGCAGAGTCAGTTGGTGGAACTGAGTATCTCACACACATTGAAGGAGACAAGCTTCCTCCAGAACTTCAAGCACCATACATTGAAGAAGTTGAGGTCAAACTTCCCCCACGAACAAATACTAATGCGCGATCTCTTGCAACTCTTTTTGATCGAGACTCTGTGGGAGGAACGATTAATGATATTGACAACTATATTGTGCACTTGTGGGGAGACAGTTATTCTAAAAAAAATATTCAGCAAACAATCAATGGAGTAAATCAAACAGTTCAAGTAGAGGTAACCCCAACTCGAGATGAACTGACCGAACCATTGCACGCATTAAAACGTCTTATTGGAGTTGCTGCCCTTGAAGTATTTCCCCGAGAAGGATATCCGTCACCAGCAGACCCCGATGGCATAGTCGTTCTCAGTGCATTTGGAGGAATGAAAGTGGGACAAAACACGACAATAGATACTCAAAACCAAGACTCTGAAGCTCAAAAAAGACAAGATATCATCACGCGTGTTAAAGATCAGTTTATTGTTTTCAGAGCTGCACAAAAGCAAACTGACGAGTCTCCCACTATTTCTGAAGCTAGTATCGGTCTCACTGATTGGAATGGATTTGTTGCATATATTGGAGATGTGGAAAAGGCTCAAAGAATTGCAGAACAACTTACTGATGTTGGGGGAACAGATCCAAGTACTCTCCTCCGTCAGATTGGTGCCCTGAAACAATCGGGAGTATTTCTTCCAATTAAAGGCGGAGGCTTTGCTCGAAAGGTTGATGCAACTCTTGCACAGACTCTTGATCCAACCGGTCCAAGAATTAATAACAGCACAATGAAGGTTTTGTATTCTATTGACAAAGACTCAGGTCAAACAATTGCAACAGTTTCAAATCGAACAAGCCAACTGGGAACTATGAATGCAGTACAAAATACAGAGACTGGTGAATGGGAGTGGGAGAAAGCCCAACCAGACACGGGGGAGGTGGCGGAGGTGAGTGAGAATACGATGCCATTGAGTTCAGAATTTAATCTGGCCGGATATAAGATTGCTCTGAACGATCCCGAGGCTGCATCAACAAATATCCTTAGAGCATTGCAATTAGAAGGAGTAGAACCTGCTAATCAAAACTCTCCCAACATATTAAAGCTAAAAGTACCTGTGCCTGTTAAAAGTTTGGGGGGGAACTCTGATATGTATGTTTTAGAATTTGTAGAATTTGATTTTGATAAAACACAAGGAATCAGCATTGGGGCCAAGCCACTCGAGAAGGGAGTGGATGGAGCATTTGGGAGAGATTTTGAGAATGGAGTTACGCACGATAGGATACTATATGCTTTCAACCCAAGAGTAGGTGGAGGCTTGGATATTTGGATAGATTTAGATTATCTTACCGCCATGGTGGAAACTACTCAAGCGAGCGCTACAAAAACAAAAGAAGAAAGAATTGCAAGTGGCACTTGGGGAAATGTTTCTTCTGCTCTTTACTTTCTTTTTATGTCACAGACTCTGCCAAATGAAGAATGGACGAGTGGTTCTTCTTCCGGATTGCTTTCATCTGATATTATGAAGGAGACTTCTGCACTGAGCCCTAAAGGTCAAGCTGTAAGGGGAATTGTAGAAAATAGAGATCCTTTTCTGTTTTCCTATTCCGTAGACACGGCTCCTTGATAGTATTGCAATCCGTTCATTCTTGTGTCATCATCATAGAATGAATAGGGTGTTTACTACTGTTTTGATATTAGTTTTAGTGCTCAACTTGGGATTAGTTGCATTTTATTTTTTAAAACAATCCACAGTAAAAAAAAGTGCAATTAAAATCAAACCAAGTCAAGAACAGAATTCCTTCCAAAGTACTCCCATAACTATTGCGTCCATTCATCCAAAGATAAAGTCTATTTCAATTACTGACACTATCTACTTGAAAAACAAATTAGATGCATTAGGGATTTGGGAAGGTAAATGGGCAATTTTTGAACTTAAAAAATACGTAGAATTTGATATTGAAACTATAGAAATTTTAATTACAGACAAGGAACAGAATTTTACAACAATTTCATACAACAACCAAATCACATACTCTACTGGAATAAAGCTCGATGAATCTTTGGGTAAACTTAAATTATATATACATATTAATCCAGTAGTCTTTGAGTCGAATCCTACCCCCGACACTTTATCAAAAAGTATTTCTGCACAAATACTACGTAGACTGTTTAGTTTGAAAAACTCAATTACTAGTAATGAAGATTTAGACTATATAAAGGATATTAAGCCATTTGTCCTGGTGGAAATAGTGAAATAAATATGAGAAAAGCTCATAGTTTGGCGATAATTATTTTTTGTTTTCTTTTTTTTAGTGTAGTCACTCCTGTTTACTCAGCGGGTTACTGTACGGGTGGAACTTGGGAAGGATATGCTAAGAGGCCAGGAAGCTGTAACGATCCCTCTTGTATAAGGACTGGATTTCCAGATCCAGACTGCGTTTGTACTCTCCCATTTTGTGATACAAGTTATACTCTCGCTGGCGAACCTCCATGTGGAGGTAATACTCAAGAGTATCAGTGTAGCACTCCAGCTTGGGAATGTAGTAATGGAGTATCTTGTAACTGGATAGAGATTGTACCAACCAACACCCCTCGCCCGGTTGGCCCCACAAATACCCCTGGCGGTCCGACAAATACACCCCCTGCACTGACCTTCACACCTTCACCAACTACTCAACCACCAAATCCTTGCGCAAGCCCAAATTCATGTGTACTCGACCAACCAGGCGCCTGTGCGGCGGGAAATGATCGTCCAGGTGATTGCGGAAGTGGTAAAAAATGTTGTTTTCTACCTGGAAGAGCTCCTACTTGTGACGGTTTTAGATTAAACGGTCAAGCATTTCAATGTAAGGGGGTGGGTGAAGGAGGAGATGCGGGTATTGATGCTGCAGCAATAAATGTATCACGTGAGTTTTGCACACCACAAGACAAGAGGGATGGCAAATGGAGAAATATTTCTGAAGATGTTACAAATAGTACTCAAGACTCTAGGGAGGCCCGATGGAGTTGTGACGGAGGGAATTCGAATGGTTTGCTTGCAAACCCTGAAAGTAGTACCGGACCTGGAAAAAGCTGTGTGGTCAAATGCCCAGCACCACCACCACCCATATGTCTTATGGATTTTAATCCCAGCAATCTCGGTCGTCTCCTTGACCCTGATCGATTTGATCTTGAAATGAAAAATATGCCTTCACATTGTGCATATGCACCCGATCCAGAGCAATGTGAAAGAGATAATGGTCCTTGGGGGGAAGAAGACAAAACGAGATGGAGATTGGGGTCGTCTCCGACAAATATGCGTCATCCAGCTGGTCGCTACTGTGTCGAGGGGGTAACCCGTGGGAACTGTACCAGCAATGGAATTGATTATACGTCAGATGATAATGCTGGGGCATCGAATGGAATTTGGAACTGGCAAAGCCAATCAAGCTATGAAAATCTTGCCCCATCACCTGCCACGATCTGTTGTAAGGGGTGGGTTGGTCTCACGACAGACGAACCTGCTGGCGCTTACTGCGTACGACTAGGTCAGGCGAGTGGTACGGTGAACCAAAGAATTGTACTTCCAAACTCAGATATAACTTTCACATTTACTGTTAAAGATGCAGACGAACCACCTCCTATGGTACGACTACACACATGGAGAGTAGTAGAATCAAACACTCGAGATCCCGCTGATTGGAGTGTATTTTGGGATCGTTGGATTGCATGGAGAGAAGGACCGCTTCCATCTGGGACAGTTGACTCAAATCCGGACTTACATACCCATGGTTGTACGCTCAACAAACCAAGTCCATTTACATGGGTGTTTACGTGCAAGACACCAATTAATCCAGAATATGGGACACACTACGTCGTCTTTACCAACAAATACAATGTTGAAACTATTGTAAGTTATGAGCTCGTGGCAACGATTCCCCCTATTGTAGGTCGTCATGATGATGCAAACTGCTCAACAACCTGGGGTTGGGCATGTGATCCTGATGATTATAGTAAGCCTCTTGGAGTTGATCTATGCATAGATGGAGACAGGTCATCTGGCTCCTGTGGAGGACCGTTTTCTGCAGGTGTATTGCGAGCTGACGTAGCTTCATCCTGTGGAGGAAATCCTAATCATGGATTTAGTATACCAATACCCGATATTCTTCGCGATGGGCTACCGCACACTCTCTACATTTATGCTAAAAATATCGGGGCCGGCACAGACCAACTTCTCTCCAATTCTCCCCGTACCATTACTTGTATTCCGGATCCATGGTATAAATTGTCAGGTGCATCGCTTTATAAAAATGGTTCAATCGACAACTTCATTCCGGCTAATCCCCTTGCCTTTGATGGTACAGATACAATTGAACGACAGTTGATTGTCAGAGGAACAAATCCTCCACGTATAACCCAAGAAGGAGTAGTACTTTCCAGTTCATATGTCAACTTAGGAACAAGTGTAGAAATATCAACAAATCAATGGGGAAGAGCAAACTATACAAGAACCTCAACATATCTTTCAAACCTCAACTCTTTTATTGAATATATAAAACTTCGAAAGAAATTTAAAGTGATTACTAATGTAACTCAAATGGAGTCGGGTACGATAAATCTTCTTATTGGGAATGTAACCATCAGTAATCCGGGACAAATAAATGGATCAATAGACAATGCAGTACTTTTGGTTCAAGGAAATATTACTCTTGATATTAATAATCAGTTTAATCCCAGTAATAACTCTCTTGCGCTGATTGCAACAGGAAATATTGATATACACTCACGGGTACGAGAGATACATGGCATACTCATTGCAAATACCATTGATATTTCATATGATGGTCCTTCAACGCGCGAGCTTAAAGTAATGGGAAATCTTATCACCACAAATGATATTGATGCAATTGGTCTCAAGAGGAATCGAACAGAATGGAGACAACCATCACTGTTCATTCAATTTGATCCAAATATGTATGTCGATCTTTTAATACCACTCTCAACAATTATTCAAGAAGGACGAACAATAGAGTAATGATATGTGGATTTTGTATCTTTTTATATTTCTCCTCCCGACACAACTGGGAACATTTTTCTTCATTTCTCAATCATATATTGATGGTATTCGGATTGATTATCTTGCCCCTGCGCTCTACATGACTGACATTCTTTTTTTCATTCTTCTTCTGCTCACTCTCAAAATAGAACCAATATTTCTTTCAAAAATACGAGAGATATTTTTTTCTAGAAAAATAATTATTATTGGATTTTTACTTATTTTAATTAATATTATTTTTTCACTTGAACCGATCATCGCAATATTTGCATATATTAAACTTGCTGAACTTTTACTCATTTACTTTTTCATAAAGCAATCTCCAGTGTTGCCAAAAAAAATCCTTCAGGTGTTGCTATTTTCTGCCGGAATTCAACTTCTTCTCGTCTCCCTTCAGATCATACATCATGGATCATTGCAAGGAATATGGTATTTCTTGGGAGAGCGATCTTTCTCTCTTTCAACTCCAGGGATCGCAAAAATTTCGTTGCAAGGCATTGAGCTGATGCGTGGGTATGGAACATTTTCTCATCCCAACTCTCTCGCAGGATTTTATCTTTTATTATATGGATTTGTTTCGTTTTACCAACCATTTGATAAGTTCCAACTCCTTCGAAAAATGTTTCTCACCATTGCGACCGTGTTGATTTTATTTTCATTTTCAAAAATTGCCATTATTGGTTTATTGGGCATTATGATATATGGTAGTTTTAAGAATAAAACCAATTGTTTTATTTGTCGCACGTCCCAACTCATCGTGCCAATGGTTCTTGCGGTCGTATTCCTCTCAGGAGTTGGAGATCCAGAATCATTAGATAAAAGACTGTGGCTGACTGCATCATCACTTCACATTATCTGGGATCATTTGTTTAATGGTGTCGGATTGAGAAATTATTTAATAGCGCAAAGCACATTTTCAATCCCCTATCCGTATTTTTTTCTCCAACCCGTTCATACTATTTTTTTACTCTCATTAGCTGAGCTTGGCATTCCTTTATTCATGCTCATTGTGTATTTGCTGAAAAGTACCATTCAAATGATTTGGAAGTCACCCGCAGGAAAAGCAGTAATAATTACAGTCGTATTTACTGGATTATTTGACCATTACTGGCTCACTCTTCACCAAAATATGCTCCTCATACCAGTGGTCTTTGGACTACTACAAAAACATAAATCTATGGTAAAATGAGTGATCTCATGACTATGGACTAACGTCTAAAGACCAAGCTTATGCCCGGTCGTCTAATGGTAGGACAACGGACTCTGAATCCGTTTATCATGGTTCGAATCCATGCTGGGCAGCATATTTTTTCTTCTTCATACTATACTAAATGCATGTGGATTGCCTTTGACTTTCTCAAACGATTTCTACACGATCTCTATCGCGCTGTTATTTTTGCAGCTATAGAATTTGATGAAAACTTACAGATGACTAAAACCACATCGCAGCGTATGATCATTTGGGGAGTTGTGGGGATTATTCTCGTGCTTATTGCGTATGGACTCCTTTATGTAATATGGCACTTCCTTGATGCAATACAGGTGAGCCCACTCTAGTCTGAGCGCTTAATAAATGGATGGTTCAAACAAAAATGCATTAATTATTTGAAGCGCAAAGCCTAAAATAATAAATATTAGGCCGATTATTCCTGCTTTTCGCTCTAATTTCATCTCAGCAAACACCCTGCTGTCGATTTTATGCTCTTTCCATACTCGATGATGTACCATAATTGCGGTAAATCCAACCATAACTTCTCCAAGAGTGTGTAAGGTAAAACCGATTAGTCCGATCATAATCGTAAGTTAATTAATTAATTTGACATACTTTCGCTCATGTCAAGATAAGATCTCACTATCTAATGATAGTATATACATATGCATAAACCATTGGTTTTTTTTGTAGATGTTGATCATACTCTATTAGATAGTGAACGTATTAAAACTGAGATAAAACAATCACTTATAAAAGTCCTTGGTCATGGTGAGGCAAATCAGTTCTGGAAACAGCATGATGAGTTTCGCGAAAAAAATAGCCTCGTTGATTTTCCAAAAATCATCGAAAAATACTGCAAAGAAAAACATACTGAAATGTGTGCAATAAAGCTAAAAAATATTTTTTTTATTATAGACTTCAAAATGGCACTGTATCCAGCGGCAGAGGCTACTCTCAAACATCTTAAATCGTTTGGTAAAGTCGCCATCTTTATTGAAGGAGATATGGTGTATCAAAAACGCAAGGTTGAACAACTTGGGCTTAATAAAATGGTGGACAAAATATACTTATATCTTCATAAATCAGATCACATCGATGAGATTTTGGCAAAATGGAAGGGTTATACAAAGGTTTTTGTCGATGATCCTTCCACAAAGCTTATTAAAATTAAAAAACAATATCCCGAAACGCGAATTGTTGGCGTGTGTCAAGGTCATTACACAAATAAAGATCATGTGCCGCACAAGAAGATTGATATGGTTATAGAATCAATCGAAGAACTTCTGAAGTTATCGGCGAGTGATTTTTATTGAGCATATTGAAGTAAGCCCTAAAAGAGATTAATCATCGTACACAATAATATTATCAATCAGTCGGACATTCCCAACATGAAGTGCAACAAGAAGCACGATGTCACCCTCAATATTCTGAGTTTTTTCTAATTTTAATGTGCGGACTGCGACATATTCTATTTTACTTTTGGGTATTTTCACTAATTCAGACGTCACAAACTGTTCAATAACGTGAGGATTGTGGATATGATTTTGAATCAATTCTTTTGCTTTTTGTAATGTTGCATATATATAGGCTGAAGTTATTCGCTCCTCTTTTGACAATTGAGTGTTGCGTGATGACATTGCGAGTCCCGACGCTTCTCTGACCGTTTTAACGCCGATAATTTTGGTACTCATATTTAAATCTTTTACCATTTGAGATACCACCATAAATTGTTGATAATCTTTGAGACCAAAATATGTTCGAGTTGGCATGCAGATATTGATAAGCTTATGCACAACAGTTGCCATTCCCTCAAAATGTCCTGGTCGAAACTTCCCTTCGAGATCATGTGCATGGTCACCCACTGTGATCGACGTGTGAAAGCCTGGAGGATACACCTCCTGCTCTGTTGGGACAAAAAGATAGTCTACAAATGATCCGACGAGTAACCCGTCTTTTTCAATATCGCGTGGATATTTTTTGAGATCTTGCGCATTGGAGAATTGTTTTGGATTTACAAATATCGAAACGATAACAATGTCATTCTCTTTTCGAGCTTTTTGTATCAATGAGAGGTGTCCTTCATGTAGCGCTCCCATCGTTGGAATAAATCCGATAGTATTATTTTTTGATACTCTATCCTTTGTGATTTTTATCATCGATTCTACTTTTTTTATTACTTTCATATCAGTAATTATATATAATTAGTTGAGTTATACACATGTGGGGATATTTATATTATAAGATTTTTATTCAAACGTCATAAACAACATTGTAGACTAATGATAATTTACCGATAAGTATATTACAATAAATTATGACTACTGAAAAAATCATTGGGTATACGATGCTTGGAGTCGGCATTTTATTAATGATATTTTCCTCATTTCAGATCATTCTGACATTCACCGGAAAAGCTCAGGCCATTAAGATATTTGAGTCCGCACCCAAAGAAAACTTACAAAATGATACAAACGCTCTTGATATGTCAAATCCCGATCAACTTCTCCAACAAGTCCAACAAGATCCCTTTTCATTACTCACCTCTGGTGGAAGTGGAGCTGGTTTTCCGCAAATCATTGATCCAACCGTCATAAACCAGATGCTTAATCTCATGGTCTATTATTTCATTATGCAGTTTTTGCTTGGTCTCGGATACAAACTTGCATCTTTAGGAGTACAAATGGTTCGCCCACTCAAAATTTCTATTGATAAAAGCCAACTAACTTCCCTTTTAGAATCAGGTAAAACTGATATATCTTAATAATATGACTCGTAGTCAAAAGTCTCATTTTCAGCTTCTCAAAAACGCATGGATCAAGCGTCATCAAAAAATACGGAAGAATTTGTGGAAGAAACACGAAAAATCTCTGAAGTGGATGCGTGACAACTCACAACAGCTCGTCGTCGGCTCAGCAACCGGCCTCCTTATGTTGACACACCCTGCAAGTGCTGCAACGATCACCCAGAATCTCCTTCCCCCACCAACTCCCCCTGAGGAGCGTACCGCGCATACAAAAGAGGAGCTTGTTCGTCAACTTTCCGAGCTTCTTCCCACAAGCGTTCAACAGCTCTCATATGAACAAAGAAAACAAATCGGACATCTCCTTACTACATTTTTTCATATGCCCGCAACGCCCATACTTGATGGGAAAGAGTTAAATAGAAATTATGGCATTATTGGGGCCGAACAACATCTTATGAGATATCCAGGCGACACAATGGCTACTCATTTTTCAGATGAAAACGAAAAACAATTTTGGTCGTCTGGAATGGCCCCTCATACTGGCGCTTGGGGATACTTCTCCAACTCTCATCAAGACATGACTCAACAAGACGTGTTGAGAGAAAAATATTATATTGCCGTCCAAACTTTTTTATCACCAGGGTGGAATGAAAATCCAAATGAATTATATGCATTTTTTAAATATCGAAAAATGCTTGTGGTCAATCCTGAAAATGGTAAAGCAGTTGTTGCAGTTATTGGAGACGCAGGCCCATCACCTGAAACAGGAAAACAATTAGGAGGTTCTCCTGAAGTAATGGCACATCTAGAACGGCAGGATGGTGGCGCAAAAGGACCAGTGCTATACTATTTTATTGATGATTCTGAAAATACCATTCCACTGGGACCAATTTCAATTGAATAATAATTATGAATAAGCAGTTTTATAGTCATCTCATAGATATCACTATCATACAAATTAAGCTGAA
The DNA here is from genome assembly GCA_964452355.1 of uncultured Gammaproteobacteria bacterium. Lineage (GTDB taxonomy): Bacteria > Patescibacteriota > Microgenomatia > UBA1406 > GWC2-37-13 > UBA1450. Next base: position 79,219 of record CAYVKV010000001.1, read on the forward strand.
CGATCTTGAGCTAGCGCCACATGAGCACAAAGAGCTTATGACACTTGTTTACACAATAATTCATCATGGAGTAATTGATAATATTCTTTCTGAACTCAGCGAAGATGATAAGAAAATTTTTCTCAAAAATCTCGCACGCGATCATCATGATAGTATTTTGACTCATTTACAGGATGTTATTGAAAATATTGAAGAAAAAATAAAAAAAACCGCTTCAGCTATTTTGGAGGAGTTACAGCGAGATCTAAATGAAATAAAAAATTCAGTTTAGTTTATTAACGATAGAACACTGGTTTCTCAGTTTGAGGAAGAATCAAGCTCATTCTGCGATCAGCTTTACTTACCCGTTCAACGAATACTTTAATTTTTTTTCCAATGTCAAAATTCTCTTCGCCGGTTAATTTACTCACATGGATCAAGCCTTCAACGCCGGGTTCAAGTCTCACAAAGTATCCATATCGCTCTTTTCTTACCACTTCACCCATATGTTCTTTGTCTTTTGGATACTTCTCAACAATCTCTTCCCAGGGGTCATTTGCAAGTCTTTTCACTGATAAATTGAGTTTCAAATCTTCTTCATTTTTTTCAACCACAATTGCTTTTATAGTCTCTCCTTGTTTTACATAAATTGATGCATTGGTTACCTTTTCCCAAGAAATTTCCGAGATATGAACTAATCCCTCCACGCCCTGAACTTCACAAAATATGCCAAACTCTGAAACGCCGAGAACCTTTGCTTCATATACTTCATTCAGTTTTATTTTTGCAAAACGTTCTTTCATTTCTTTTTGCGAAATCTGTAAAACTGCAGCTTTTTGCGAGACTACCAAGCGATTTTTTACTTCATCGACCTCAAGGACTTTTACTTTAATTCTCTGTCCTTGGAGACGGGAAGGATCTTCGAGAAAATCAGTAGTAAGTTGGATCTTTGGAATTACGCCGCGTATTCCCATAAAATCAATAAATACGCCGCCCTTTCCATATTCTCCACAAACAACTTCAATATCAGCTTCTTCTTTCTTTTTCTCTTGGAGAATGTTCCATTTTCCTTTTTCAAAAAATGACCGCATCGAAACAACGGGGTATCCCTCGCGAGATTCTGTAGATATGATACGAACCTTCACGGTGTCACCCTCACCAAGATAGGGAAGATAGGTGGTGATTTCTTTTAATTCCTTTTCTCCGAGTACTGCTTGAGCCTTTGCACCAACATCAAATAGTACATTTTTCTTTGAGAGGGAGAGTATTTTAGCATTTATTTCTGTTCCTTTTCGAATATTTGAAACATTATTTGCTTGGAGGAGTATCTCCATTGGATGTAAGTGTTTTTGATCGTTTGCTTTATGTGCTTTTGGCATAATTTCTGGCTCCTTTACTGTCCTAAACAGGTTATTACTATACCATATTTACCACGAAATACAAGTTTTTTTATCCATACTTCAAACACCATAGATATTTATTTTATTTCTTGTAATAAATCTTTCGCTTTTGTATTTTGATCTAATAAATCATTGAGGATGTTAATGTCCGACTGGGTGACTTTGCCAATCACCTGAGTAATAATTTCTCTATGTTTTTGATTGCTTTGATTTAGATCAATAATAAAATCACTTGAATACTCTCCTCCTTGACTCTTGAGCTCTTGAAGCGTGGGAGGAATCATCAGAAATCGTCGTTCTCCAAGTTGCAGCTGATCTATAGCCACTTGTTCTTTGCCTTCATTGATAAGAGATACCGCGGTAGCAATATTTTTATCGGACAGATGTAAGTACAATTTAGCCTTCTTAAAGTTGTCCCGCGTTGTGAAAAGTAAAATATTGTCGCGCATCACCTTTAAAAAATAGAGCGGGTGTCCCGGAAGAAGACCCGGATACGGAAGCTGATATACAACTACTTTTTTTTCGATATCAATCGATTCTGGTTTAGTGACTGAATAAAGCGCCGGAACGAATGTAATAGAAAGAATAACGACGGCAATTGATAAAATGATTCGTTTCATAAATTAATTAAAAAATACAACCCCGCTCTCTTGGTACAAAATGACTTTGTCAATATCAAAAGAGCGGGGTTGCATCCTTGAGAAAAGTTACTTAACTCTTCTTTTAAGACTTTTTCCAGCGGTAAAGCCGGGTGTTTTTGTTGCGGGGATTTGGATTTCAGCTCCAGTTTGTGGATTTCGTCCTTTTCGTGCTGCTCGATTTCGTACAAGAAATGTACCGAAACCTGTTACCACTACCTTTTCACCTCGTTCCATTGCTTGCGCAACAGTATCAAAAACTGCATTTACAGCATCTTTAGCTGCTTTTGATGTGAGTCCTGCTTTTTTTGCAACCTGTGCAATTAGATCTGCTTTTGTCATTTTTTTCACCTCCCCTCTATATTAATTTTCTCCAGTACTCGGTATAGAGTATCGGAGCAAGAAATATCATAATATACCTTTACAGGGTATATATTGGAAGGCGTCTTGTCAATCCATACTTAAAATATCTTTTTGCAACAATCTATATCAAAATGTATTTTGTATAAATTATTATTACACTATTGTGACGGTATGAGCGGATTATTATTTGGATGTAATTAATAATATTAACTAATTGAATTTTGCTACTGCCTCCGCTCGATATTCACGCAATATCGTTACTTTTATCTGTCCGGGGAACACTTCAAATTTTGTTTCAAGCTCTTCCTTTATTTTAGAAGCAAGAATGGTCGCCTCATCATCAGATACTTCACTTGGCCTGACGATTACCCGCAGCTCCCGACCTGCTTGAAGCGCGTATACGTCTTTGACTCCTTTTTGTTTTTTTGCCGCTTCTTCAATGGTTGTTATTCTTTTTAAATACTCCTGAAAGTCCTCGTGACGTGCTCCTGGCCTTCCTCCAGATACTGCATCTGAGATGTATACAATAATCGCCTCAATTGATGGGAAGGGGATATCCTCATGATGTGCAGCAACGGTATCAATAATTTTCTTTGGAAATCTGTGTTTATTTAAAAGCTCAACACCAAGCTCCACATGAGAGCCCTCTTTGTCTGTTATGACTTTTCCAATGTCATGAAGAAGGCAGCCAATCTTCACGGTATTCACATCTGCCTTAAGTTCATGAGCAAGCGCAACGCCGATCTTTGTCTCTTCAAGAGTATGTAGAATCATATTTTGTCCGTATGAATAGCGGAATTTGAACTGACCGAGAAGTCGGACTATTTCATTTGGAAGATTGAAAATACCAACCCTATGGGTAAGGTCTTCTCCCGCTTTCATAATTGTGAGATCAACCTCGGTTTTGACTTTATTTACAATCTCTTCAATGCGCTGCGGCTGAATCCTTCCGTCTTTAATTAATTTTTCAAGAGAAATTTTAGCGACTTCCCGACGCATAGCGTCGAAAGACGATATACGAATAACACCCTCTTCCTCAAGGTCAACATCAACTCCTGTCGCAAGTTCAAATGCTCGAATATTACGTCCATCTTTTCCTATTATTCTGCCTTTGAAGTCATCATTTGGGAGTTGGATAACAGCAAGAGTATATTCAGAAACATAATCAGTTGCTCCATATCGCATTGCGTCAATAAGAATTTCTTTTGCTTTTTCAGTTGCACTGCTTTTTATTTGCTCTTCTCCTTCGCGAATTTGTTTAGCAACATCACCCTTGAGTTTATCTTCCCAGGCAGTAAGAAGAAACTTTCTCGCTTCATCTTTCGTCATTTGGGCTATTTTCTCAAGCTTTGAAATAATCTTATCTTTTTCATTTTCATATTCTTCTTTTTTCCCAGCAACGAGCGCTTCTTTGTCTCTTATACCTCGTTCTTTATTTTGAATCTCTTTCTCCCGTTCTTCAAGTATCTGTTCTTTTCGTGCAAGTCGCTTTTCAAGCTCTATTCCATCTTGAACTGCTTTTCTTCCTACTCTCTCAGCCTCTTGCTTTGCTTGTAACGCCTCTTCGCTCGCTTTTAACAAAAGCTCTTTTGCCTCTTGCTTTGCTTTTTTTATCTCCTCTTGTCGTTCTTTTTTAAAAAACGACTGAATTAATGACTGGAACATAATGTTTATTTTTAAGGCAGGTTTTCTGATTCGAAGGTTGATAGATCAATATGTCCTGACTAGCCACACACAACATTCAAGCCAAATAAATCTATGGCTTGTGTGGCTTGATTCTTTCTATTCGTTTTTGATTTCTCGAAAATAAGTTGAAAGTGTAGAAAGTGACATATTAAAAAATAACGCAATTGTTGTTCTGCCTCAATAATTATTAACTCTTCTATTGTACTGCGTTTTGTTGGATTCTTCAAGAAGAAGATCTCTGTCCTTTTTTAAAGGTTGTTATCAAAATACGCGTCATATGCTTGTTTTGCGATGCCGTACGGGAAACCTCTTCGTTGTAAGTATCCAAGTGCTCGTTGCATTCGCTTTTCACTTGCTAGATGCATAAGAAGATTGTTCTTTTTCTTAAGAACGTCTCGCGCGCGAGTTAGTTCGTCAATAGTATTTTCTTTCAGCGTAGCTTCAATAATTATTTTATTTATTCCCTTTTGTTGAAGCTCTTGAACTATTGCATAATTTCCCTTTGGGTTTGCTTGACTACGGGACCGTACGTACTCTTGAGTAAATTCAGTATCATTGATATATTTTTCCTCAATGAGTTTGGTAATAACACTATCAACAATGGCGTTACTGCATTTAAACACTTGAGATTTTTTAAGGAGATATTGTCTCATTTCAAAAACACTTCGTGCGCGGAAACGAAGATAAAAAAATGCCTTATCCATCAATAGATGTTCTTGTTTTTTTTGTTGATCCATGTACCTCTTGCCAACTTAACCCTCTTTTTGTGGTTCTATTTGCTCTATTTGCTCTTTCTCTTTGTTCATTGGAAGGGTGGCATAAACTTTTTTTTCTATCTCTTTTCTCAGTTTTGTATTTTCTTTTAATGTGCTTTTTGTCTGCTCTATGCCTTGACCGATCACTTCAGAGTTGTATTTATAAAATGCGCCACTCTTTTCTAAGATGTTCTTTTCTGCAGCAATATCTACGAGCGAGCCAAGGTTGTCGACTCCTTCGGGAGTAATACTAAACTCGGCTTTTTTAAAGGGAGGTGCAATTTTATTTTTCACAACTTTGACGCGAACACGTGCACCAATAATCTCGTCGCCTTTTTTGAGTGTTTGGATTTTCCGCACATCCATTCGTATTGATGAATAAAATTTGAGCGCCATGCCACCAGGAGTTGTCTCTGGATTGCCAAACATAATGCCAATTTTCATACGCAGTTGGTTCGTAAATATGATGGTTGTTCTTGATTTTGAAACAACCCCCGTCAGCTTTCGAAGTGCTTGAGACATAAGTCTCGCTTGAAGACCCATCTGCGCATCTCCCATATCCCCTTCTATCTCTGCACGAGGAACAAGAGCGGCAACTGAGTCGATTACGATAAGATCAACTGCGCCGGAGCGTACGAGCGTCTCGGTGATCTCTAAAGCTTGTTCTCCTGTGTCTGGCTGAGATATAAGAAGATCATCTAAATTTACTCCCAAAATTTCTGCCCATGTGGGATCAACCGCATGCTCGGCATCAATGAAAGCCGCAGTTCCTCCTTTTTTCTGAACCTGCGACACGATTGAAAGGGTTATGGTTGTTTTTCCCGATGCCTCCGGACCATATATCTCAATAATTCTTCCCCGGGGAACTCCGCCGACACCAAGCGCTAAATCAAGTGGGAGTATACCAGTAGATGTTGCTTCGACCGCGGTCGATGGTCCATCGCCCATTTTCATAATTGAACCTTTCCCAAACTGCTTTTGGATCTGTTCAATTGCCAAATTGATTGCTTTATTTTTAAGGCCCTGCTCTTCATTTGTAGTTTTTTTTGTCATTTTTTGGGTGTCAAATGGTAATATCCCCCATTATTACAAACATGTAAGTAAAATGCAAATAATATAATGAAGTAATGGTATAACCAAAGCGTAGTGATGTGGCTTGGAGTTATCTAGCTTTCTTTATTGCAAATCCTCCTGCAATCAATAGAGATAAGATTGGAATGAGGACTGTTGGAGAACCTGTTTCTGGAATTTGTTGTACGGGTTTTTTATTGTATACAATATTTGTATTTTTTGTGATAATGGTCGTTTGCTCACTTGGCGCGCTCTTTCCGGGGTTGTTTCTCCCTTCGATAATACTTATTCGTATTTGTGGAGTGGGAGTTTGCACGTCTCCACTTGTTATGTTTATGACGTTGCTGCCTTTTGTTGGAGTAGGAGTCGGGGTTTTATTGTCAAATAAAAAAGAGAGAGGATTCCATTTTTCATTTTCCTCTAATATTGTGGGGGTCATGGTGACCGTTGGTTGATTAGTTTGAGTTGTTGAATTTTTTGCACGAAATTTATTACTTATCCATACGAAGGCAAGAATAAGAACAATAAATCCCAAAACTAAAGAAACAACACGATTAAATTCCATAGTGGGCATAGTATAGCATTATAGGATAATAAATACAAGGTGTTTTTAGCCATGAGCTAAAACAAACAAATATACTTGCTTTGCTCCATTTTTTTTAAATATTCGAGCAGCTTCATTTGCGGTGTTTGCTGATGTAAATAAATCATCAACAAGTATGATTGTGCCCGCGGTTTTTTTATTGAATTTCATTTCAAATGCCCCTTGAATATTCTTCCTTCTCATAGCTCGACTGCTTTGACTGGCTTGAGGTGAGGTGTTTTTAATTCGAATAATGTTTTTTTCTATTTTAAGCGTTGTTATTTTTCCAAACTTTTTCGAAAGGATATCTGATTGATTAAATCCTCTCATGTTGTATTTTATCCTGTGCAAAGGAATTGGGCAGAGCGTCGCAGATGGAAATTTCATGCTAAAAGTATGAAATTTTTCATACCAAACTTTGGGTGTGTTTTCTAGAAAATCTTCAAGAGCACTGTATGCAAGTCGATACTTTGCTTCTTTAATAATATTTCTCATCACTCCACGATATTGAACAACGGAAAGCGCACCGTCAAGAAAGGTATTGTTGCGACAATAATTGTGTGTTATTCCAAAGAATGATGGCTTAAAACAACCTGGACACACATCTGTCCGCATTGGGAGAATGCCTTCTTTACATTTTGCGCAAAGTGATGTTCCAAGCTTCCCACAGCCAACACATTTTGAAGGAAATAGTAAATCAAAAAACATATGTAATTATACCTTACTATTATTATATGGTTATGGAATTTATTATTCTTTTTATGTTTTGTTTCGTATTTAAGTGCACGTTTTGATTGTTATATAAACCCAAAAAGAACAAGATGAATAAAACTGATTTCTTTATGTTAATATGTTTATTGTTTGTGGACAACTTATCCACATTTTATACATAAATCTTTTTAAGCCCTATGTTGCAGTCTTTTTGGGATGAATTTCTGGTTTCAATTAAGGATAAGAAGAAGAAAAATCCTATTTACTATTCTATTCTTCGAGATGCTCGTCCAATTGAAATAAAAGAAGATCTCGTAGTCCTCTCTTGTTCAAGTCTCGGCGCACAAAAGTATTTAGAAAAAAAACGTCAAGATATTGAAAGTCTTCTTACTTTTTACCTCCATAAAAAAACAGCTATTGAACTCATTATTGAAACGGGAAAGCAAAAAGAAGAGAGTCCTCTTTTGAGTTTTGAGCCGTCAAAAGAAGATGTATTTCGAAAAGCCGGGCTTCGAGCAAACTATACTTTTGAAAGCTTTGCCGTTTCTTCAACCAATCAAATAGCTTTCGCGGCTGCTCAGTCCGTAGGAAAGACTCCCGGATCCTCTTACAACCCCTTATTTCTGTACGGAGGGGTGGGGTTTGGAAAAACACACCTTGCACAAGCAATTGCGCACATCGTTCTTGAGGACGACTCTAAAAGTGGTGTTTTGTTCTGTTCTGGAGAGGCTTTTATGAACGAGCTTATTGAGTCGATACGCGAAAAGACAACTCCCCGTTTTCGTAAGAAATTCCGCACACTGAAACTTATTATTGTTGACGACATCCAGTTTATTGCCGGTAAACAAACTGTACAAGAGGAGTTCTTTCACACATTTAATAGTATTGTCTCAGCGGGTGGACAAGTAGTTTTGACGTCTGATCGACCACCACACGAGATTCGAAAGCTTGAAGATCGCTTGCGCTCACGTTTCTCTGGCGGCTTAATTGTTGACATCCAACAGCCAGACTTTGAATTACGAACCGCTATTTTACTCATTAAGGCGCGTGAAAAGGACATCGAAATAGATATAGAGGTTGCAAAAATAATTGCCGAGGCTGTGGTCGATACGCGCTCGCTTGAGGGTACTCTTCTCTCACTTTATGCAAGAAGCTCTGCGGGGAGTCAATCTATTAGCCTTGATCTTGTTGAAGATTTTTTCAAAGACAAGAGTACCGAAAAGAAACGCAAGCTTTCGCCACAAGATATCATCAAAATTGTTTGTTCATTTTATGAAGTGTCACAGTCTCAGGTGAAGGGCGCATCTCGAAAAAGCACCATTGTACTTGCACGACAGGTTTCAATGTTTCTTCTTCGAACCGAACTCGGACTCAATCTCGAAGAGGTTGCTTTTCTTGTGAAGCGTAAGGACCACACGACGGTTTTACATGCAATGAATAAGATTAGGAGCCTCAATATGAAAGATGTCGGGTTTCGAGAAGAACTTGCCTCGATAACTGCAGCACTTTCTCCATCGACATAGTTTCCACGCGATATGAACAATGGTTTATTGCCGTTTCTTTTTGTCTTGAAAATCCATCTATGATTTTATACACTTGTCCACAGACTCTAATACTACTATTTTATATATAACTATCCATGAAGCTTACAATAGATAAAGCCATTTTCTTTGAAAGTATACAAACTGCACATAAGTTTTCTTCGGATAAAATAAACACACCCACGGTGCTACAAGGAATATATATCCTTCTGGATAAAACACACATGCATCTCTATGCGACCGATCTCAACGCCTTTTGCCATATTGTACTTCCGGTGATAACGACAAAAAAGGCCGACTTTTTCATTGAGCCACGAAAGCTTACCGAGTTTTTACAAGCATTACCCGCAGGAGAGATAGAGATGGAGATACAAGAAGCCGGAATACAGATTGTTCAAGGGAAAACAAAAGGAAACTTTCAACTCATTGACACAAAAGATTTTCCCTATCCGCCAGAACTCAAGGAGAAAGAGCAGCTGATAAAAACAGAGTTTTTAACTGAAAAGCTTTCTCGACTCTTGTTTACCGCATCGACAGACGAAGCGCGACCAGTGCTTACGGGAATAAACTTTGTCGCAGCTGATGGTGAACTCACCCTCGTTGCAACGGACGGGTTTAGATTATCTGTCATTAAAGAAAAGGGGGTCGGAGCATTCTCTTCAATGATTGTTCCATCGGGATTTTTACGAGAAGTACTGAGAGAATCCAAAGATCACAAGGAAGTCGGGTTCACCTTTTCGGAGAAAGAGCAAATCGTGCGCTTCACCATAGGTCAGAAAGAACTTTATTCGCGGCTCATAGACGGCGAGTTCCCCCCCTATGAACGCGTCATTCCTGATGAAAAGAGAACAACGGTAACGCTCAATAAAGACGAACTGCTCCGAAACACCAAGATTATCTCAATCTTTGCTCGTGATTACTCCAGTGTTATTATGTATGATTTTTCAGAAAAAGGCCTACTTCTTGCTCCTAAAAAAGAGGCAAATGCTGAAAACACAACAATGCAAGATATTGAGATAGTGGGAGAACCCGTGCGTGTCGCATTTAACTTCAGATATATGTTGGACTTTCTTAATAACGTCTCATCTGAAGAGATTGTAATTGAACTTCTCCGTTCTGATACTCCGACGCTATTTAAGATCAAGGGAGATGATTCTTTTTTCCATATCATTATGCCAGTTCGCATCCAGGAATAGTTAGATGTATAATAAACAGAGAATGAAGCAGGACAATATTACGATCAATATAACAACTCGTGCAATAGCGCTTTTTACCCTTATTCCCCTATCTCTTTATTTCTTTTGGTTTATTAGAGATATTCTTTTTTCACTTTTAATCGCATTCATTATTATGAGCGCGCTTCGACCGGGAGTTATTTACTTAGTGGGTAAAAAAACTCCACGAGGTCTTGCCGTTGCGCTCGTGTATCTTCTTTTTATTCTCTTTTTTCTTTCAATCATTTCGATAATCGTTCCCCCTATTATTATTGAAACTTCAAACCTCTTACGAAGTTTACCGTTTATTTTCCAACAAGTTTTTCCCCATACCGAGAATGTTGTTGATGTGGCTGATCTAACGCGATATATACCAAATGTTACAAATAATATTTTTGGTTTCATTTCTTCAGTATTTTCAAATACTCTTTTTGTTGTCACGACAATGTTTTTTGCCCTGTATTTTTTACTTGAGGAGAACCTTGTCGACAAGTTTCTCCATCATTTTTTTGGGAAAAAAACTGCGGATAAACTTTCAGAAACACTTACTTTAGCAGAGCAACGCATGTCTTCCTGGTTTTGGGGAGAGATAGCCCTAATGACAATTGTGGGCGTTTTTACCTACGTGGGATTGGTCCTTCTAGGAGTGCGGTATGCATTACCCCTTGCCGTGCTTGCAGGACTCTTAGAGGTGGTGCCAAATCTTGGACCGGTGATCTCTGCAATACCTGCGATCATTATAGGATTTAGCCAAAGTTACTTTACGGGATTCTCAACAATGGCGCTGTATGTGATCATTCAACAACTTGAAAATGGTCTGATAGTTCCGGTAATTATGAAAAGGGCTGTCGGACTAAACCCAATTCTCACATTAATTGCTCTCCTCCTTGGTGGGCGCATCGGAGGAATTTTGGGTGTACTTCTTGCCATACCTATACTTCTATTTATTGAAACAATCATACGGGAATATTTTTCTCCACAAAAGCACATACAAAATACCCATACTGCGTGAAATAAGCGGAAAATATGCGGAAATTTAATCCCTGATTTGTCAAAATGATATAATATTTTTGATATGAAAATAGGAATAATCTCAGATACACACGACCAAATAAACGCTATTAAAAAAGCAGTAATTTTATTAAATGAAGCAAAAACAGAACTTGTTTTTCATTGTGGCGATTGGGTTTCTCCATTTAGTCTTTTTTACTACAAAGATTTAAATTGTCCCATGAAGGGGCTTTTTGGCAATAATGATGGTGATAAATTTCGACATATTGAACGGGCAAAGATATACGGCATAAACACATCTTATGAGGATAGGTTTATTTCCACAAAAATTGATGGAAGAAAAATTGCCATATTTCATGGAGATTATGAAGAGATCGTCGACGCATTGTTGAAATCACAAATGTATGATGCCGTGTTTCATGGACACAATCACAGAAAAGAAATAAAAACCGTTGGAAAAACCCTCTCAGTAAACCCCGGAACATTTATGGACGAAACCACACCGGATGTAAGAGGTGCAAGCTTTGCTATTTACGAGACCAAGACAAATAGCGCAGACTTAATAAGTCTATAAATATTTATGAAAGTAAAAGGATTTGCGAGCACCATTAATTGGTACAAAAATAACGCAGGAGCCTACACAAATGGATATTACAAATACAACAAAGAAAAAGACATTGGCGAGGTGTATGAGTATGCCAAACTTCTTCCAAAAGGATCTAAGGTGCTTGATGCAGGATGTGCTGCGGGTAGAGACAGTAAACACCTGGTAGAAGAAGGGCTCAGTGTAATTGGAATAGACTTGGTAGGAGAGTTTATTGAGATGGCGCGAAAATACGAGCCAAGAGCCACATTTATTGAAGGTAGTTTTTTAAATCTTCCATTTCCAAAAAACACCTTTGGCGGGGTCTGGGCGAACGCCTCTCTTCTCCACTTCGAGACGGTTGAAGAAGTTCAAAGATCACTTGCTCAATTCTATGATGTGATGAAAATGGGTGGAATTCTACATGTGAAAGTTAAGGCACAAAAAGGGTTGGAAAAATTTCAAATCATCAATGACAAGCTTTCAAAACATGATAGATTTTTTCAACTCTTTACCCACGAGGAAATTTCAAATCTCATCACAAAAGCAGGGTTTAAAATTATCAAACTAGAACAATATGATGAAGCGGCGAAGTTTGGTAAGGTCGGCAGAAAAGGGCTTGAATGGATCTGGTGTTTGGCAAAAAAATCATCTCTCTAAAATTCTTTTTGTCTCTGTTTTATACAGCTCAACGTGTGGCTGATCGAATGCATTCACCCCAAAGAGATGTCCTAAATACATCATTTCAATCATTTTAAATTGCATAAACGAACCAATCTCTTCCTCCCCCACCCCCTCAAATACAAGCTCCATGTATGGTAAGTTTTGTTTTTCATATGCAATTTTTGTACCCGAAACAATTGCCTGCATAATACTTGAGATTGTTTTGCCCTTAATTGTCGGAACTATTCCAAAAGTAAGTTGTGATGGCACCGTTACCCCACTACTACCATGTTGGTCGTAAATAAACGTAGTAATTTTATCCTTTGGTCCACCCAGGTAAAGCTGTCCTACAGAATGCAGATCAGTTGATCCAATAGAAACGGTTGGAGTGATTCCCTTTCCATCTTTTCCAATACTCTCCCCCATGAGTTGTCGATACCACTTCCCTAAAGACTCAAGTTGAGGAAGGAAAATGAAATTGTCATTTATTATTTTTCCACGAAGTGAATTTTGAAATAATAAAACGGCAGAAATAGCTGCGGGACTTGAGGCAAAGGATGAATTAACGCATAATTCCCGCATTTTAACCGCACCAACTCTTAGTTTTTGTGTGTTGATCCCCACTAATGCCAAGGGGAAAAGTCCTACAGAGGAGAGGACGGAGTAGCGCCCTCCAACAGTTTCAGGAATGGTGAGTACATCAATATTCAATTCCAATGCTTTTGTATGCATTTTTGAACCACTATTTGTGGTGATAACAAATCGGTCAGACACATCTCCAAATGTATCCGAAAGGGTGGAGTAGAGAACCTCTATATTTGCCATTGTCTCTGTCGTACCCCCAGATTTACTTATCACATTGACGGTGATCTGCTCTTTATTTGAAAGTCCTGCAATGAGTTTATTTACTTTGATTAAAACATCGGGGTCCTGTGTATCTAGGAAAATCATTTTTGGAAAACGCTCACCTTCCAAAAGATCATAATAGCCAAAAAGCGCATCGTAGACAGCCTTTGTTCCAAGATTCGATCCGCCAATGCCCACAACAAAAATATATTTCAAATCCGCAGTTTTTTGCACATTTGTAAGAGCAACAACCTCATTTAATATATTTTCATCAGAGGGTAGATTGAGGGAACTTTCTACAGAATCATACCCACCGTTATTTACAACCTCACATAAATGTGAGTTGTACTGCTCGAGTTTTGACAACGACTGAGCAAGCTCAGAGTCAGAAAGGACACCATTTTTATAGAAAAATTTCATATTAATTAATAAATTAAATAATTAATGTTTGTTACTTAAGTATTTACAGAATATGTTTTTAGAACAATTGAATTTTCCTCAATTGGCTCAATTGCATATTTTTCAAGTGAGGATGGAATAAAGCACGAATGACCTTTTCCAACTATTAAGGCAATATCTCCATCCTGAACAGAAACTCTCCCGTCTCGTACATATAAATGATGATATTTCTCCTCAGTCTGAACGATTGTTTTCTCTTCAGACTCGATAATATCAACAGTATAAAAGACCGTTGATAATAAATTATTACTATTTCGAAAGCGTTTGAGGAATGAAATGTTATTATGAGTGGGATCAGGGTCTAAATAATCAAAATAATCATCTATTGCAAGCTTTCGGACAGAGCCATCGTCTTTTATTTTTCCCTGATCAAATGATCGTATGGTAGCCTCATCGTCGCTTGCTTCGATCTGTACTTCAAATACAATATTTCCCAGAGGAGCATTATCCATATCTTCTTCCCACGAATGGTGGATCGCACCCATTGATAAGTCAATCAAGTCATGTTTTTTTACCGTGTATTTATTGACAAACTGCCAAGGGTTTTTTTTATGGATAAACTCACTTGCTTTCAGACGAGCAAGCTCAAGTGACAGCTCCCCATTTATTATTCGATGAGATACATCATGCATAAATGTATCAATCTCATTACAAACATTTTTATATTGATTCGTATCTACGCCAGGAGCCAAGCCGAGAGTTATAGATCCATTCTCTAGAAAATACCAAGATTCGGGCTTTGATTTCCATTTTGTTCCTTTTATATTTGGATTAATATGAAGCTGGAACGAATTTCCAAAGGCTTGATTGAGTTTGATGAGTAAATGTATCGGCTCAAGTTTTGAGATTGAAATTGATTCTTGGTTGTCCTGACTATCTATAAGTGACTGGAGATCATCACTATTTTTAACATTTATTGCAAGACGCGAAGTGCTTGATAGTTCATGGCTTTGTCCAATTTTTCCGAATGCCTGTAATTTGTTCCAACCCTTTAACTTTAGAAGATAGTCTCCGCCCCACGTAGGTTGTGCAATGAGCTGGGGGATGATGAGATATGGACGACTCATATTGTATTTTAGAGTAACGCATACATCATAAATGATTGACTTAGTTCTTGCAAGAGTTCTGGAATTGGTTGTGTTGATGATAATTTCTTACTATAATCAATATATTCATGGCCAAATCAAATAGTCAACCTAATAAAGGCGAAATATCAACCCTCATTGTTATGGGTGTTTTGGTTGTTGCGGGCGCAGCAATTCTCATGACAACTTCATTAAACAAAGAGCAAAAAACAACTGCATCTCATGCGCAAACTCCATCCTGTCCATATGATTCGGGGCAATCTATCCAACTTGGCGGGACCGAAACAGATGCGAACAATGCAGAAAACAGATCTCCCATATCTCAAAATAGGGGGCTGTATGACAGTTTGGCAAATACTGCTGGATTTGCTCAAATATCAGACGAAGGAGTATTAACACTCACAAAATCAGATACTGGCGCAGTTGATGGAGGGGTGAAAGATATGATGGGTAGCATGTTTGGATACAAGCCTAAACGACTGATCGCAGCATATGATCCTCCTGATGGAGGAACATATGTTTTGGAAGTTCCTGTAGATCCAGCAAATAAAGATGTAAAAATGCCAAATACTGGGTACGATATTGGTGGAGGATATGAAGCTATGGTTGTATTTGCGGCAGCAGATAGAATAACTCTCCATATTGGAAGGCATGAATATTTTACCGGCACAAAAACATGCGCAAATGGGAAAACATGTAGTGGTGGATATTGGATTTATGTAAAAAATATTTGTGTCGACCAACAAATACAAAATGCATACAATCAAGTTAAAGGGACCCAAGAAGCAGCTGGGGCAGATTTAAATCCCATACAACTTCCCATGATTCGCCCCGGTCAAACTCTTGGGAAAGCCAATGCCAATAGTGTTTTAGTGGGAGTTCGAGATAATGGCCCATATATTTCTATTTATAAATCAGACTATTGGGGTGGAGTACCAGAAAAAGATCTTAATCCAGGTCAGGGAGTAAATCCAACAAATACTGCTGCGCCAACCAATACACCAGTAACCCCATCTCCAACGCCACGATGTCAACAAACAAACTATGTCCATTGTCCAAACACCGGCGTTTGTGTACCAGCCCTTGCAGAATGCGAAGGAGTTCCCACAAATACACCAATTCCAACTTCCAATCCACCCTCCACACCAACTTCTAATCCAAATACTCAAAGCTCGCCTACGCCAAATCAAACCACAACATGTATGGACATAGAGCAGGTCACCATTGACATAAATACTACAACCAACAAAGCAAAAGCAATAAAAATAAAAAGAAAAACAGCGGGAAATATTTCCGGCGGAGTGCAGGTTGGCTATAATAACACACATATAGCCGGGCCAAGCAATTTACCCGACACATCGGGAGATGTTAATGAAAAAGGATTTGAAACTCAAGCCCAAGACGCGCATTTTTTTGGAGAATATACCTTGAATTATGGAGATTCAGTAAATCTTAAGGTTGATACATTTCCATTTCAAGCAAATGAAAATTATGCGGGAATTAGTCTTTGCCGAACAATTAATTATACTTGCACACGATTGAGACAAGATGGATATGCTACCTGTGAAAGGGGTAGCTCGCAAACTTCCACATCTGGCAATGGTCAATCAACTTATCAGACAACTACAATTCCTATACCCACACAAAATTTGATATATATACCATTTTTGAGCATGGGGGGTGACTCTACCCCAACCCCCATTCCGACAGTAGTTTTTAGCGTAACGACCGACGTTACAACACAAACATTTTGTTCCGAAGAAGTCCTTGCGTTTATGGCTAGCCTTGGAATTACCAAACCTGTTATTTGTATTAAGTAAACATATTCATATATATGCATAAAAAAAAGAAAACTAAGCTATACATTTTGATATTTGTCTCCATCTTATTTTCATTCAGTATTATGCGGTCTCTAAGCCCACGACTTTTTGTGGCAAATACACCAACATTGAACCCTGAGTTTGTTGCTACTCTTCAAAAATCTCCGGTTGCAGTATTTGCATATCTTGGGAATATCAAAGAAGATGCGACACTTAAAGATCATTTAGAAACCGCAAAAATTCCTCGAGCCATACCTCCAGAAGGATTGGAATATGAGGCCATTGCCAGAGGAGTTCATGCCTCAGAGATAACAGAAAATGATAAAAAATATATCAAAATTGAGAAAGGAACGAAGCTCGAGGTTCATACTGTTGTCCTATCAGATGGGAATACGGTAAAAGTATATGTTCCAGTTGAATAGTAAAACGATTGTAGGATACAATAAATTTAGTTACCTAAAAATAATCTATGTACTTTGGACCATTTTTCTTTGACACAAAGGAAATTTTTCTCATAATCGCCAGTTTGCTTTTAGGGTTTGCTCTTTTATTTGGGTGGGAAATATGGTGGTTTGATAAGCAAGTTCTTCTTACGATGGTTATTCTCATGCTCTTTACAAAGGGGTTGCTTCCCGCAATACACAATGAAGCATTTTTTATTCTTGCTCTTATTACGATATTTCTAACGCTCTACATTCCCATCTTTCAAGTGGTGATATTTTTCTTTCTTACCTTTCTTCTTTTCCGCCTTTTGCGCGTCATATAGACCATAAAAATGGTGTATAATCTAAATTAAATGAAAACAACCGTGCTGTTGTATCTCCGAGCAATCAGAGCAAACCAATGGATCAAAAACTTCATCATCTTTGCTGCAATTTTATTTGCCGGAAAGCTTTTTGAATCCGACCTTTTTGGTAAAACCCTCTATGCGTTTATTGTATTTTGTCTTCTATCTTCAGCGTCATATGTCTTAAATGACATTATCGACTATCATTATGATAGAAAGCATCCGATGAAAAAATATCGGCCGCTTGCCTCAGGTGCAATCACCATGCCGCAAGCCACCTTTTTGGTATTTGTCATGACTATTGTGTCTCTCCTTCTTGCTTTGTTTTTCTCACTTTCTTTTTTCTTCATTTCAGTTATTTTTCTTTTGCTTCATTTTTATTATTCTTTATATCTAAAGCGATACCCCGTCATTGATATTTTCACCATATCATTTTCCTTTGTGCTTCGAACACTTGCGGGTGTTGTTGTTACGGGGTATCACGTGCCGATATGGCTTTTGATGACGATTTTTTTTATATCTCTTTTTATGGCTTCGGTCAAACGACATGCGGAACTTGTGACGCAAGGAAGTGAGACGAGGGAATCCCTTTTTAAATACAAAGATCATATGCTTTATTTTCTCTCGACCACTTTTGCAACACTTACCATTGTTTCATATGCCTTGTACACATACACGCTCTATATTGACCCATCTCAACAGCAAATTTATGGAGGGAGACCGACCATATGTGAGCAGATTTACAGCAAACAAAAAGATATTAATGAATGTGAAAAAACGAACATTTTTCAATCAATTTCATCCGTATCAAATCTAGAGGCGCGAAAACTCATGATGCTCACCATTCCATTTGTGGTGTATGGCATTTCGCGATACGCTCAACTTTTGTATGAAAAAGAAGAAGGAGAACGGCCAGAAAAAATCATCACAACCGACAAACCACTTCTTATCACCATGTTTCTTGCCGCACTCATGATGATACTACTTATTTATGTGTTTTAAGTGTGTTTTTCTTCTAATTCCACTGTGTGCAGCGAATAATACCATCGACAAATAACTCTGCTGGTAGTGGCCGATTCGGAATAGTGTAAGTGGAACCATTCAAGTTATTATGTAAGATCGCCTCAAAGTTAGCGCAGGTTTTTTCTCCAAATGTAATTGATTCTATTATGATATTTTTATCACCGTTTCCCCATTGGTCATTGTCAAATTCAACAAATAAGTTATCAGAATAATCCTCAAATGAAGTGGTAATTGTTTTTCTAAACGGCTTATCAGTATTTGGCGGGACTGGAGTAAGACTAAGCCTGAATTCATTAGGACCAACGCCTTCAATACCAGTATTAATTTGTGGAATGGCTGTTTGAGAAATAGTTGTTTGATGCCAAGGGTCATTTGCTGGAATTGGGTATGTAGATGGCAGGGATGCAGACGTTGTGGTGTACAAGTTAATGCTTGGACAGTTTCCATTTGTCCCTTCACACGATGTTGCGACGGTCATTTCGACAATTGTTCCCCGACTCAATCCTGGTATCTTCAACACATCTCCGCCAATAATATTTACGATAAGAACAACGCTGAAGGTAAAGATAAGTCCCACAATCGACCCCGTGACATATCTCTTGCCTCGTGCGATCTGCATCTCCGCTCCTTGTGCAGTGATGAGCATGAACGATCCATAGATCAGTGCTCCAAATGCAAGTACTCCCGTTGCAGGAAATATGAGCTTTGTTAACAAAAAATTGAGCACCCCACCAGCTGCTCCCGGATCAGAGAAGGAAGAGAAAGAGGTATCGACGCATCCAAGTTGAGTAAAATACTTTCCGGGTGCGGGAGGAACGGGCTGGTTTAATGCTTTTTTTGCAGGATCAAGTCGTGGATCGGCAGGATCAGTAATAACCTCAAGTGTTTTGTTATCACCGGGCGCCCCTGTTGTTAATGGATACAAACACGCCTTGCATGATTCCCAACTCTCAGGAGCGTTCTTTCCAATACAGTACCCGCACGCATCGCATTCCGCATATCGCTGGGCATATGAGGGAGCGGGGAGGAGAAAAACAAAGAGGAAAAATAAAAAAAGATATATCACAAATCTATTCATATATAGGGAAAGTATACACCAAATAGAGAAACCCAAAAATGAATTCTTCCACTCAATGTATAATAAATAGTATGCGCAAGATTATTCTCATTGGTATATTTTTAATGATCCTTTCTTTCAAGACGGGGATTATTGATGTGTCGGTGCGCGCTGATGAGCTCGAAGACATTAATAACAAGCTTTCTGAGCTCAATGCAACATTGCAATCTTCTGAAAAAGCTACTGCGATAAATGAAAAGCAGCTTACGACTCTTACTTCTCAACTTGCAAGTATCAAATCACAAGTAGTCAAAATCGAACAAGATGTCGTCCAAAAAGAAAAAGAGATTAAAACAGGAGAAGAGCGGCTTATTTCCCAAAAAAAAATCCTCGACGAACGCGTCGCCTCGTTTTATAAACAGCAAGGGAAATCAAATGATGCAATGCTCCAAATACTTGTATCTGACAATTTGACAAAATTTTTAAAACAGTTCACGTATCAGCAAAATCTTCTTGACGGTGATCGTAAAACAATCGTGCGAGTCGTGCTTTTTGTCAAAGATATTGAAGAAAAAAAAATAAAGTTGGAAAGTGAGAAAGAACGACTGATCCCGATAAAAGAAAAAATTGACGAACAATCGGCATTTCTTGAAGGGGAGGTTTTGAGTGCAAAAAAATATGAAAATACCATTAAATCAGAAATTGCTTCACTGAGTGCAAAGCAACAGCAGATAATTAATCAAAGACAAGCGAGTCTAAATATTCCAAGAAGCGCCGGAGCATCAGGATTGTATTGTACAGATGACCACAAGCGTAACCCAGGTCCTGGTAATTGGTTCGCATTTTATACTTTCGGTATTCCTCATTATGTGGGCATGAGTCAATACGGTGCTTATGGAAGAGCAAAAGATAATCAAGATTATAAAAAAATCTTACTAGAGTATTATCCTAATAGTTCAATAGAGTGTCGTGACATGCCACCTGATATAGACGTAGAAGGTTATGGATTAATTAGTTTTGAAGACTATATTAAAGGAGTTGTTAATAAGGAAATGGGAGCAGATTTACCAGAGGCGCTCAAAGCACAAGCTATAGCCGCTCGAGGATTTGCTATTAATGAAACAAAACCAATCTGTACATCTCAGAGTTGTCAGGTTTACTCCCCTAGTAGAAGGGAAGCTGCAAACAGCGCCGTTGATGCGACTGGAGTTAATGCATGTGGGAGTGGTAAAGCAGAGGTTGTGGTATCGGGCGGCAGTGTAGCCAAAACATGGTACGCATCTACATTTGGAGGTTATGCTCATACATCCGGTCAAATTTGGGGCGGAGAGCGAGCATATACAAGAAATTTTGCAGATACAAATAGCCATGTAGGTAGTTTTACAGAATTAAGAGAAAGAGCATATGATAGAGAGTCTTCGTGTTTTTACACTGCACAAGGATGGAGAGATAAGTATGATAAATCTGCATGGTTAATGGCAGAAGAAGTAGCCGATATTGCAAATGTAATATTGTTAGTTAGAAAAGACTCGTCTGCGGCATGCTTTGTCTATCAAACAGATAAGGCACCACCAGGACCAGATAAAGAATGTCCACAAACAGGAAATTGGAGCGCTGAAGAAATAAGGAATAAACTTGGGGGACAAGCAATTTCGTCTGCCGCATCTGTTGAAATAACAGGGGTTGATTGGGGAAGTGGAATAACCACTCAAGTTAGAATTAATGGCATTAATTTTGATGGGAATGAATTTAAGAATTATTTTAACGTTCGGGCTCCAGCAAATCTTCAGATTGTCGGACCGCTTTTTAATGTGGAAAGAAAGTAGAAGAAATTACGAACGGAAAGTGAAAACAAAGGATCGTGCTCTGTTTAATATTATTTGGGCAAAGATTGACACGACGGTTATCACTCCAAAAAACCCCCACCATTGCAGCTTTCTATAATCACCAATATCCTTGAGAAGATACACAAAAAGAAAATGAATGAAAAAGAGAGAATAGGAGTGCCTGCTTAAAAAATCAAACCACTTTTGCAACCAAGTCGCAAATAGTTTTTTTCTCGTCAGAAAGCGATGAGAATAATATAAAATCGTTGTAAAGAATATTCCATACGAGAGATAATACAAGTTTGGCGGATATTTATTTTCAGTTAAGACCAAAGATTTTCCCATTTCAACAAGCACATATCGCGATGCAAAAAATGCAATTATTGACAAGGCTGCCACATAGAGAGGGAACCATTGTCTTTTTTCATTTTTAACCAAAACATACACATAGATTAAAAAAGCGGTCCACGGAAGCCACATCATCCATCGAAATGATTCAATTGGTGGGGAAAAAAGTAATAAAATGGGAATAAGCCATGCTATTTTTATCAGAAAATTTCCCAGAAGATGAAATTTTGCAGCTCGGACAATAATCGGGATTAAAAAAATAACATACACAAATAGCACTACTAACCAACCAACATCTCGCCCAGATCCTAGCAACAACCAATTAAGAATAAACTGATAGGAAACTTCTTTATGCAAAACAAAACCAAATAACAACATAAGAATTACAGTAAAAATATAATACGGAACGAGTAATCGACGTAAACGCTTGAAAATTTGGGTAAAGGAAATTGATGTGGCATCTTTCCGTTGAAACGCGACATATGCAGAACAAAAAATAAATAAAGGTACGACAAAATGGGAATAATCCCACAGAACGTACACATATTTTTGATTGAGAAAATATGCAGTGGCGTGTATAAAAATCATTAAAACCACCGCAAGCCCGCGTAAGAAATCAATAGTGGCATTTCGAGACGAAATCATATGACATTATAATACTACAGTCATTGACCTGATTGTTTGCAGTCAAATCTTCCAGTGCTATACTTATATTGAGTTACACTCGATATAATTGCATGCAAAAAAAGAAGAAATCATCTTTATATACTATTCTCATTGTGTGGCCATTTCATGCTCTCATATTTATTCTTCGCATCTCATTTCTTGTTGGTCTGGTGGTTGTGGGTTGGCTTATCCTTCAAACAATCGGAATTCTCAATGTTCGTGTTCCGGTCACGGGCGCCTCAATGCTTCCCACGCTTCCAGAGGAAGGGTATGTTCCCTTTCAGCGTTATTTTCAAAATGAGACGTTTGAAAAAATATTGCCGCAAACGATTCAAAAAGGTGACATAGTCGTGTTTGAAAATGAAACAACCCATAAAGAACTTGAAAAACAAGAAAAGGAATCTACCGGATTTGTGAAAAGAGTCATTGCAACAGCGGGAGATATTGTTGAGATAAAAGATGGATTTGTATTTGTTAATGGAAAAAAACTGAAAGAACAATATACGCTCAAACCTCGATCAACATTTGGAGGCACTCAGATTCAGGATTGTAAGCCGATCAAAGTTGCGGAAAACAATGTTTTTGTACTTGGGGACAATCGAAAAATAAGCATGGATTCACGACAGATTGGTCTGGTGCCAATCTTAGATATATTGTTTTATATTCCATTTGAAAAACAAATAGATCGTTACGGCATTCAATGGAGAGACGCGAGTCATGATTTTGATACGGAAAATGAATCATTATTTGATACAGACCTTTATACGTTATTACTCAATAATGAACGCGCCAAGCACAATCTTAATTCGTTGAAGTATCTCAGCAAGCTCGAACAATCAGCAAAACTTCGTGCTGAAAAAATGTTGGAATATGACGAGTTTGACTCAAAAGCGCTTAAAAGTGGATTTACCATGAAGGACGCGATGAATGCGGTGGGATATTCCAATATCGTGTACGGCGAGTTTCCGATGATGGGTTTTTATGACGCTGAAGAGTTGTTTGATGCATTTATCGAGCAGCCTGGTGCTCGTGAGTTTTTGATGAATGAAGATTATGACGAAATAGGGGTGAGCACCTTTGTGGGAGAGCTAAATAACTGCCCCGTTCAAGTAGTGGTGCAGCATCTTGCGGGATATATTCCCCCAAACTATGGCTCAGGAGAAATTGAAAACTTTAAAGAGGCGTCAAGAAGGCTTCGCGAGATTCAACCGGGATGGTCAAAGCTCAAAGAATTTGATGATTTTTATCAAAAAAATCGTTCAGATGTAGATAGACTCAACAGTATTATTTCAACTCGCATTTCTCATTTTGATCAAATAGTAAAACAAATGGAGGAGAACAAGTGGCTTACTGATGAGCAAAACCAATGGATATCGCAAGACGCGAAACTTTCTGAAGAGCAAAATAATCTCGCAGACAAACTCAATCAGTAATATATCGATATTTAACTTTTCCTATCTAAGTTACTTAACATTTTTTCCATCGTTGATTTATATCCGCGAAAATCAGACGAAGAGACATCTTTCATAAGATGAGCTAATGTATCTTTAATTTCTTTTTCAATCAATGGAATGAGTTCGGTACTTTTTTTTGAAAGAAGGATGCATTTTGCTCGACGATCTTCAGAGTCACTTTCAATTTTCACAAAACCCTTTTTTTTCAGTGTAGTAATAAGCTCCGTAACAAATGGTGGCTCAACGCCCATTGCGGTTGAAATTTCAACAAATCGACTTCCTTCGGGCTTTTGAAACAGTAACCCAAGAAGGCTCCAATCCAATACTGACAGTTTATATTGATGAAGCGTCTCAGAGACAGCATTTTTGATTAAGCGATATGATTTTGCTTGTAATCGAAGGAGGGTGTAGCTATCAAATTCTGGAGAAGCCCCAACGAGTTTTTTAAATGCAGAAGTAAGCATAAGTAAGTAATTTGGTAACATAATTATTATATTTGTATATACATAAAAGAGCAAGGAGTTTGAGGCTTTATTGCGTATTTTCAACACATAATTATCATTATGTGTTATTCAAAATATACAAATGCTCAAACAGAATCATTTATAGGATTATAAAATAACCTCAATAAACTTGACTTTCCCTCAAAAACATAGAACAATATGGTATGGAGGATAAGAAAGAAACACTATTCCAAAAAGCAACACCACTTCCGGCATCACTAAATCCACAAGTTGTCTATGCATGGAAAGCGCCTTTGCGTGCGTATAAAAAAAGAAGTAAGAATGTGCTCCGATTTTATCTTGCGGTCGCCTTACTTTTAACCGCAATTGTGTTTTTTCTTGGTGACAGAATTCTCATTATTCCTATCTGGTCAATATTATTTTTATTTTATGTTTTGACAATTACGCCGCCTCCTGAAGTTGAGAATCGAATCACTAAATTCGGGATAGAAACGGCAGGGATTACTCTTCGATGGGAAGCCCTATCTCACTTTTATTTTAATCATAGATTTGGATTTACCATCCTTACCATAGTGACACATCCTCCCTACAATATGCACGCGTATTTGGTAGTACCGAAAAACAGTACGAAGTTGGATCTCGTTAAAATACTTGCCGAGCACATTGTATATCTCGACAAGCCAGAGCTTACCTTTACTGACAAGATGATAAAGGCTTTGTCAAATCTTGTGCCTGACGATGATGGAGAGGAAAACATTCCTGCGACAATAAAAGTCGACTTGCCAGATCAAAAACATCAAGGACCAATGGGTGAGATCAAAGATACGCTTGCATCTTTTTTCCAAAAACCTGAGCGGACATCTCCGTCACCCCAATCTTCCGAGACCATGCGATGATACCCTCATCAGTCGTCACAAGATTTCCGCCTGATTCTTTTGCAAGCATGATGAGATCAAAGTCCGCCTGACTGTCAATCGTGCCTGTCCGAGTAGCATTTCGATATCGATCGCGCAGACTTGAGACGATTTTGCCTACCGACTTTTGAAATTCTTTTTGGGGCAGTACTTCCTTCCCCATAAATGTTTCAGCGGTTTTAATTATTTCTTCTTCAGAAACTTTCATGCCTCGATAGGCTCTAGAGCGATAGTCTTCGATAAGTTCATTAAATATGTCTCCAGAAACTGCAATATCATGATAAGAAGGGGAGCGCACCGTGACAAAGCCAAGAAAAGTATTTAGCAAAGCATCGTCTTGATTGTCAAAAAATGACTGTATTTCTTGGACTATTGCAGGGGGCATAAGCAGCTGTTCTTCCTTTTTGTTTGCCAAAGGAAGGATTTTAACCAAGTTTTGAAGTATTTCCTTAGTTGATGGTCCAAGCCCCATATTGGCTTCCATATTAAACAAAATATTTGTATCGATGATGTAGACGCTCATAGGTTAATTATAACAGGGAATAGATTGTCGAAAAGAGTCATTCGTGATTGGATAATTGATCAGGGCTTTAGAGTCAAGGAATTGGGCAAAATTCTAAAAGAAACACAGTTGAGACAGAGCGATACAAAAGTCTTTACATAAGTAGAATGATTACGAAAAATATACCGTCAAATTGTAAGAATTTATCAATGACTAATAGGTACTATATCGGTTGAATTTTGTACGTTGGTATAAAAATATACTCATAAAAACTTGCATATATGTGTTGTGGTGGTGATTCAAATATAGCTTTTTGTTCAATATTAATGAAATAATGAGCATTATTATTACAGGTTTTTATCTTTTTTTTGATTCCATTTGTTGATATAGTTTGATATAATAAATTCAGTTGAAATACTACAGCTAGTGGTATACATTTAAAACGCACTCAAGATATGAAATGCTTATTTTGTCAAAATACAAACACAGAAGTAATCGAAACACGGGTTTCGGAGAGTCGCACAACAATCAGAAGAAGAAGGTCGTGTACTGGGTGCAAAAAAAGATTTACCACGTACGAACGAGTAGAGGAGCTTCCAATACTTGTTATCAAGAGAGATGACAGAAGAGAACGCTTTGATAGGAAAAAACTTTTACACGGCATTTTTAAGGCAGTAGGGAAAACAACCATCACGGCAAATCAAGTAGAAGATATTGTAAACAAGGTGGAGGCTGAGATCACCAATGAGGGCAAAACAGAGTTTAAGAGTCAGGAAATAGGAGATATGGTTGCGCAATCTCTTAAAAAGATGGATAAAGTGGCGTACATTCGTTTTGCATCTGTTTTTAGAAGGTTTGTCGATGTAGAAGAGTTTGAAAGTGAGCTAAAAAAATTATTGTAAAATAGACTTCTATCTAAATTACAATGGTGAGTGCGCGAGTATTAACATTTTAGAATGGGAAGGACACATATGAAACTGAAAGGCGTAGCAGAGAAGGTATTTTTAGATAGATATTCTCTCAAAGACAAGATAGGAAATCCGATTGAAAAAACACCCGATGAAATGTGGCGTCGTATCGCAGATGCTGTCGCTGAAATAGAAAAGCCAGGACAACGGAAAGCATGGTCGAAAAAGTTTTATGAGGCTTTGGAGGATTTTAAATATGTTCCGGGTGGTCGCATACTTGCAGGCGCTGGAACGGGATATTTAGTAACTTACTATAATTGTTTTGTTGTCCCATCTCCAAAAGATTCTCGTCAAGGAATTCTGCAAACACTTGGGGAGATGATTGAGATTATGGCTCGTGGAGGGGGTGTTGGCATCAATCTATCAACGCTCAGGCCGCGGGGCGCACGTGTTGAAAAAGTAAATGGATTTTCATCAGGTCCCTGCAACTGGGCAGAGCTATTTTCTCTGACAACAAAGGATATCATTCAGCAAGGAGGAACCCGACGCGGAGCCCTGATGCTCATGTTGTGGGACTGGCATCCGGATATTGAAGAGTTTATAACGGTAAAACAAGACCTCACGAGAATAAATGGAGCAAATCTTTCGGTTGCGGTATCTGATTCATTCATGGATGCTGTCAAAAGAGATGAAGATTGGCCTCTTATTTTTCCCGATAAAAGCGATTCGGATTATGACACTGATTGGGACGGCGATATTGAAGGATGGAAAGCACGAGGAAAAAAGATTATTGTGCACAAAGTCGTGCGAGCGCGTAAAGTTTGGGAGCTCATTTCTGAGGCCGCTTGGCGCTCTGCAGAGCCAGGAGTTGTGTTTTTAGAACGATATAACAAAATGCACAACAATGCGTATTGGAATAAAATTATCTGCGTCAATCCATGTGGGGAAGAGGGTTTGCCTGCATGGGGAGTATGTAATCTCGGATCGATTAATCTCTCGGCATTTGTTCGTGGATATAAAGTAGACCAAGCAGGAGAGTTTGAATTTGATCTGCTTCGTGAAACGGTCCGCACTGCCGTGCGTCTCCAAGACAATGTTGTCGATATGGACCCATATGTTTTTCCCGGAATCAAAAAAACCCAACTTGAAGGAGAGCGAAGGATTGGATTGGGAACAATGGGTTTGGGAGATACTCTTATAAAATTACACATAAGATATGGTTCTCCCGAGTCAATTCAATTTATTGACAAGCTATATAAGCTCATCGCACATGAGGCATACCGCGCTTCATCAAATTATGCCCAGGAAAAAGGGTCGTTTAAAAAGTTTAACGCTAAGAAATTTGTCAAAAGTGGCTTCATGCAAACACTTCCAAAAGAATTACAAGACACCATTGAGAAGAATGGAATCAGAAATTCTGTTATTCTCATGCAGGCGCCAACGGGCTCAACATCGCTCATGGTAGGAACAACGTCAGGAATAGAACCTGTTTATGAATTTGAGTATACCCGTCATGATCGTCTGGGAGAGCACGCCATACGACATTATTTATATGATGAGTGGTATGAAAAACATGAAAAGGAGATGAAAAATAAAGAAATTTCTCGACCAGATTACTTTGTCTCCGCAAATGATTTGAGTCCTGAAGATCATGTTATGGTCCAGGCAACCATTCAAAAATACGTTGATGCGTCAATATCAAAAACAGTGAATGCGCCAAATTCACATACTGTTGAGGATGTGAAACGTATTTACACAATGGCATACGACCAAGGACTGAAAGGCATCGCATATATGCGCGATGGATCACGGCAAGGCGTGCTTGAGAGAAACCCATCGCCAGAAGTTGCCGCTGCAGCAATTGAAGGAATGAAGATGCAGATGCCAACCGTGAAACCTCGACCGATGGTCGTGCATGGTGCGACATATAAAATTGATACTCCAGTGGGTCGTGCATACATAACTGTGAATACAAATGGCAATAATGAGCCACACGAGGTATTTATGATTATTGGAAAAGCGGGAACGGACGTGTTTGCAATGGCTGAGGGCTTGGGTCGAATGATATCGATGTACTTTCGCTCAACCACACACCTCTCACCTGAGGAGCGGATAAAAAATGTGATAAAAGAACTTCAGGGAATTGGCGGTGGGCGCACTCTTGGCTTTGGAAAAGAGCGCGTACGAAGTCTTACTGATGCGGTCGCAAAAGTAC
>CAYVKV010000001.1:107800-113380 GCA_964452355.1 uncultured Gammaproteobacteria bacterium
AGAAGCAATCGCATACAAATGGCAATGGGCATAGTTTGGTTGAGAGCGCCGAGTTGGTTTCTCAACAAGAGCAGCCAGCACTTCTTGAAGAAGTGGAGCAGTTTGCGCCATCGATTGAGCAGCAGGAATCGTCAACTGAAAGGCACTTTGATCTTTGTAAAGAATGTGGACAAGCACTTCTTGCACGAGAAGAGGGATGCGCAAAGTGCTACGGATGTGGATATGCAGAATGCTAATTTATTAGGTTTTCAATAAAGATTCGAACCTTTTCTATCCAAGCATTTGCGGTATACTCCAATTTCTGGTCAGCCTGTTTAATGGTGTTAAGTCCGTCTATTGGAGCATCAAATACTTTTTCCGTACCCCGTTCCAGTTTCTGAATACTTTCAGGATTTATGACTTCACGCGCAAGTTCCTTTGGCGATTTAATCTCAATGGTTGGAAATTTGTAAGGAGTGTTTGTGGGGAGTGGTGGATTTGTTGGCTGAGGATTGTATGAAGGTTTAATGTTTGCGGCGCTTGTTGGTTGTTGATTTGTTGGAATGGGTGAGTTTATCGGTGCGAGAGTTGAGGTGGGCTGATTTGGCGGGACAGTTGATGTTGGTTGATTTGGTGCAACGGTAGATGTTGCCTGGGGTTGTGGCGTTGCTGTTGCTTGAGGTTGTGGGGTGTTTGTTGGCTGTGGTTGGGATTGTCCTGACAATCGATTCTCAAGAGATAAATAAGGCATATCACTAACATTATTATAGCAATGGTCGGAGTTTATACACCATGCCTGAATATTTTGACCACAACCACCACCTACTCCCTGACACTGGGATGGATGACAGTAATATCTTTCGGTCCATACGCAATCTTCAAGATTTTTTGTAAGTGCCAGCTTATAACAACAAAGTGGGACATTACCAGCACAGTAAGCATTACATCTTGATCCGCCAAAATAATCTTCTACCCAGCATTCTGCCTTGCTTCGAAACTCTATTTGTTCAGTCGAGTCATAACTCCACCCGCCACAGTTTGGAGCTCTTCCACAAGAAATACGCCTTCCCTCCTTTTGTACATAATATACACCATCCTGACAATATTGATCAAAGTTTGTTGAAGATGCTTCAGTGTTTGAAGTATTTCTTTGTTGTTTGATCAATGATCCCATCCCAATAACAGAAAAAGAAATAATTCCAAAAAAAACAACGATAATGAGTTTTTTATGATCTTCGTGGAGTTTCATCATTATTGATTATAATAGAGGATAGAGTGCGAAACGAGCCGAAACACATTTATCAATAAATTTATTCTATGAGTATTGTTACAAAAAAAGGAGACGATGGAACAACGGCAACTTTTGGTGGAAAACGACTCATTAAAGACGATGCTCAGATTGAAGCATGTGGGGCGGTTGACGAGGCAACATCATTTATTGGACTTGCGATAGAATCAATCGCTGAAAAACAAGTAAAAAATCTTCTGTCAGATGTGCAAATGCACTTATACGTGATCATGGCATATCTGTCTGGATCCGCCCTCAACAAAAAACGAATAAAGAAACACGTGACTGTTATGGAGGCAACTATTCAAGGATATGAAAAAAAACTTCCAAAATTAACACGTTTTATCCTTCCACAAGGATCAGAGCAAACTTCTCATCTGCATGTTGCGCGAGCGATGGTGCGTTCGGCTGAGCGTCGAGTAACGCATTTTATATATAAAAACAATCCTCAAAATACAAGTGATTTGCTCACTCTTCAGTATATGAATCGATTATCAGACCTTCTTTTTTTGCTTGCACGCATATACGATAAAAATGAAGTAACTACCTAAAGCAGCGACTTGCAATTTTATTCATAGTAGGGTATCCTAAGGCTGTTATATATTAGTTTGGTGAGCGTCACTCATTCAATAAAACGAATGGGGAAGACGCCCTACAAAAAAAACGGGAATCAGGTGTGAATCCTGAGCTGTGCCGCAGCGGTGAGTCAGCCATTGGCTGATAAGTCCGAAGACCGACCAAACTTCGATCTGCTTTTTAGTAGATCCCCGAGCAGGGAATTTGTTATGTCTGTTGCCGAATCACTCCGACCATACCCACAAATACCGATTACTCAGGCTGTACCTCAGACAGATTCCCTCGTATCGGCACAAGACTTAAAGGAGTCAAGTCCACTATGGGAGCGAAAAAATATCGATGTTGAAATTGGCAAACAGTCGATCTTTGAATCATACAGTCCGATAAATGATGCGGAACGGCTGCAAGATCTGAAGCATTTGTCACCGGAACAAAAGGAATATTATATTCATGAAAATGTCATCTCATATTTAGAAGAGTTTGTAGGCAATATTTCAGTAAAAAAACTGGCCGGAATATTGAAAAATGATGGAACTCTCACCATGCTTGGGGCAAATGTCACCGACATGTATAAACACTCAGCACATCTTGCAGGGATTGGTTCTCGTGAGGATAAGGAAAAACAAGGCCTTGACCTGATCACTGCTCAGATAAATCAAGGTGCAAATCGAGCACTTTGGATCTCTCCACCAAAGCTTGCAGCATATGGATTTGTATTTACATTTGTTGCGGATGAGTATGATGAAAAGCTAAATGGAAGACCCATCAGAGAAATGCTCCTTCGATATGACGAGGAATTCCACTCTGTTGAACAAAGCACGAGAATTTATCGTGCAATTCAAGAACAAGTTACGCCAAACGTGCCACTGATTAATACGTTCTTAAATTATGAGGATTTTCTTGCAAATCCCATCGTCTATCAAAGTCAGGATAATTTTGACTTGGCTTTTTTACCCAAAGCAGTAGGAATCTCAACTGATGACATTGAGAGGTCGGAAGTCTTTCGAAAAAATATCCTACCCAAAATCTCTTCTTTTTTACAAAGGTACTCGGCGCTCATTCAAGAAATGAGTCGGTTCGACCTGCACAAAGACTTGGAAAATGTTTATCTTCTTGAAGAAGAAGCACAACTCATGATCGGGGCAATGTTTAACACCGCTCGTGCAGTTGAGAGATTGATGAATGAAGACCATGTGGATCTCCAGCAATATCATCGCGATCAAGAACTTATGAGGGAATTCGACGATCCATGGCTCTCTCAAGAAATGATGATGTTTGCTGCAAATAGAGCTTTCCAGAGGGAGTCGTTAACGATTTCAGGCGGCTCAAACTGCCCAGTTGTGCAGCAGATTGGTGATGCTGAACAATCGGTTCTTTCGCGGGTAAATGACGGATTTTCATTTAGCGCAAGTGTTCAAACGTTTGGAATGGAGAATAATAACAGCTGCGGAATGGGTGGTTGTAGAATTCAATCTCCTCATTTTCATTGCCCTCCGGTAAAAAAAGGTGGTTGTGGGGGAGATATTCCATCGGGAAAAGGTCACGAGCAGTGTCCGCATTGTGGATTAAAAAAAAGCGATTATCAAGGGGAAAAATGTGATTAATGCATGTAAACTAATTATATGAATGACGATCAGACTAAAAAAGTTCTTAATCACACTCCAATACATCATTTGATTGACGATGCAGACGCACCAGATAATACAAATAAGCAAACAATTCGTATTACCAAAGAAGGTGAGCCAATTGAAATTAATGCAGAAAAAATAACCCCTCAAGAGGCAGAGATCGTCGATATTGAACCACGAATTGAAGACAAGGAAGTAGAAAAGTTTATTGAGGTAATTCACGAAGAACCCACCATTCATCCTGAACTCAAAAAAGCAGGACTGCAAACCATTGATAACACCTCACTTGACCCAAAGCATAAGGTCGAACTTCCTCTGTCTGATGAAAAAGTCATGGAAGGGCTGCATAAACCAATTACATCTTCATTTCGTTGGCTTGCTGAATTTGCACTTTTCATGCTCAAACAAGCTCATCTGTCCTTAAAAAAAGTTCATGGACATGTGGTCAGAGTAATGCAGAAATAAAAATCGGGATCAGGAAGCTATACTACTTTTTTGATTTCATCTTCAAAGCTTTCTTTACTATGGGCTCCGACAAACTGATTCTTCATTTCACCACCCTTAAAAATCATGAATGTTGGAATAGAAAAGACGGAGTGTTGACCAGCTAGTTGCTGATTTTCGTCGACATTTACTTTGACAAATTTTATATTTTTCATTGACTCTGCAAGTTCGTCAATAATTGGAGCGGTCATTTTGCATGGTCCACACCAATCTGCATAAAAATCAACAAAAACGACACCTTTTTCATCAAGGACATCTTTTTGGAATGTGTCTTGTGAGGATGATATTACCGCCATAAAATAATTTGAAAATTATAACAAACGTCACTCATTGTACCTCTGAAATTTGCTGGGTTCAACTCCAAAAAAAATGACAATAAAAATTTGAATGTCCACGAAAAGAAAAAAAAGAATATGTGTCACAAAATAGCAATAAGCTCTATTGAGATGTATTTATATACCCACGTGGGCATAAAATACTCATTGTTTACGCATGTATATAGCTGTATATAGCAATATTGAAGTTGTTATTTGAATATGCATATGCTATATTATAGGCTCATATGGACGAATACTTTCTCCCAAAGCTTTTGGAGCGCTTTGTAGCTTTCCTAAAGGATCAGGGAAAATCAAAATTTACCGTAGTAGCTTATAAAAAAGATATCGAACAATTTATCGGTTATCTTGCGGGACGCGAGAAAACCGATATTCGTGATGTGCGAAAAGATGATATTGAAGGCTTTATTCAAAATCTTCTCGAGAAAAAATACACGAAAAAGTCTGCATCCAGAAAACTAAATTCAATTCGTACATTTTTTCGATTTCTCAAACATGAAGATGTCATTATTGCAAACCCCGCATTTGACATTTCTCATCCAAAATACACTCAAACCCCCCCACGAATCTTAAGTAAAATGGAATACAGAGCTCTTCGTGATGTTGCAAAAGAAGAAGCTCGCACCTATGCTCTGGTTGAAACATTACTCCAAACAGGTATTAAAATAGGAGAGCTTTCAACGCTACATCTTGAGGATGTCGCTGATGGAAAACTTCATATTCGACAGTCTGGCAAAAACATTGAGCGTGATGTCCCACTCAATAATGCAGCAAAACTAGCAATTGATAGCTATATAGAAGAACGAGGGAAAAATGGAGCCTCGACTCATATATTTATCACTCGAACAGGAAATCAACTTTTGATTCGAAATATTCGACAAATCATTGATCGATGCTTTTCGGAGGTTGGAATAGAAAATGCTACGGTAAACGATCTGAGAAATACCTTTATTGCACATCAGTTGCGAAATGGTGCTACTCTTGAATATATCTCAAATATTGTCGGTCACCGACGTATTTCTTCAACAGAACGTTTCTTAAATTTGGTAAAGCAAGAAGCTGAGAGAAAAGAAAAGCTCGGCGAGCTCTAATCTGCTACAATATCTTCATGAATCTCACCATTTACACCGACGGAGGATCTTTAAACAATCCCGGGCAAGCAGCATATGGATTTCTTATTTTTGAAGATAAAAAACTTATTCACAAACAAAACGAACGAATTGGAGTTGCCTCAAACAATGTGGCAGAATACACGGCGCTTATTCGTGCG
>CAYVKV010000001.1:113390-144118 GCA_964452355.1 uncultured Gammaproteobacteria bacterium
TTCGTGCCCTCGAGTTTGTGCGCGATACTATTCAGAAGTCAAAGATAAAAGCCAAGAGTTTATTGATTATATCCGACTCTCTCCTCATGGTAAGTCAGGTGAATGGATTGTATAAAGTAAAAAATGCAGATATAAAATCACTCCATTCACAAATCAAAATGCTTGAAATGGGGCTCGGGCTTCCCATATCATACAAACATGTACTTCGTGATAAAAATATTGAGGCTGATGCACTGGTAAAAGAGGCATTAGGAAAATAATTTATTTATTAGAGAATCTCCCTTTATACTTGTTGGTTTCTTCTTTATACTGATTGTATGGAACAGCACCCCGTACCACGGCAGATCACCACATTTGAATTTAAGCTCATCGGATTTATGACTCTGCGGCAGTTTTTGTATTTGGTCATATTTTTCCCCATTGGTTTTATTGTATATAAAATAATTCCTATTCCATTTATCAATATTGTTTTAGGAGTAATAATTGGCGTCATTGGAATAGCCTTTGCATTTATTCCCATTCAAGATCGACCACTGGAAGTTTGGATTAAAAATTTAATCAGACGACTCAACTCTCCGACGCAATATATCTATAAAAAACAAAGTGACAAAATTGGAACGATTGAAGATTTGTACTTTACTTCAGACCCTCATCTGGCTTTAACACATGTTGAGACTAAGGAAAAACTAAATAAATATATGCAGAGCATAAAAAGTGCCGAAAATGATCAAGTGATATCGACCAATGCAAAAGCAAAAAAACAACAGTTGCATATAAATGATTTATTGTTACAAACAAAAAATACCGATCCTGCAGAAATTAAAAAAGCTGATGTTTCTTTACCGGGACAGTCTTCTGAGGTGAATGCTGAAACAATAAAACAACCGTTTATAACCGGTATTATCAAAAATCGGAAGCAAATTCCTTTACCCGGCACACTCGTCTCAATAAAAGATACAGCGGGCAGTCAGCTTCGACTTCTCAAAACAAATCCGCATGGAATTTTTGCAACATACAGTCCGTTGTCGCCAGGGGATTATCATTTTGAGATCATCGATCCGAATGGAATCTACTTTTTTGATACAATGAATGTACGTATTGATTCTGAAAAACAGAAACCCTTAATGTTTTATTCAAAGGAAATTCTTTAATAGGAATTTCTGTGATTACGTCTTATTTTTATGTCAAAAACAAAGCCCACGTCTCCAAGAAAAGCTACCACTCAGTCTTTTATTGAGATAGAAGAAGTTAAAGATGACATAATGCTCATGAAGGATTATTCCGCCGTTACGATCATTGAGGTTGGTGCGGTGAACTTTTGGCTTTTATCTACCGAAGATCAGATGGCAATGATTTATTCATACGGTGGTCTTCTCAACTCATTATCTTTTCCGGTTCAAATAGTGATTATTTCTAAAATGATGAATATTGCATCATACATTGAGTATCTGGAGGCAAAGATTGATGGACTACATAATGAGGTCATCAAGTCCCGACTTGAAGATTATCGAGAATTTATCAAAATGATTGTGAAAAAGAATACCGTTATGGAGAAGCGATTCTTTTTTGCCGTGCCTTTTAGCCCGCTTGAGATGGGAGTGGGTGGTGTTAAGGCGAAACAATATGGTAAGGAATATATATATAATCGGGCAAAAACATCACTCTACCCCAAGCGTGATCATTTACTCAGGCTTTTGGCAAAAGTCGGGCTCAAACCAAGCATTTTACAACAACAAGAATTAACGGAGCTCTTTTACAATATTTATAACCCATCAAACACGGGAAAGCAGCTTGCACCAATCGATAGCTATACAGATGTGGTCCTTACCAGTGGATAAAAACAATATGTTTTCTCAGAAAAAAGAAACAAAAAATTCAAAAACATCGAGCAAAATTCCCAGTGGCGTACAAAGGGTGACCGATGTGATGGCAAAGGGAGATGTTGCTATCCGCGATATTATTGCGCCTTCTTATGTGGAAGTGGATTTTAATCATATTAAAGTTGATGCAAAATTTTACCGAACAATATTTGTAGTCGGGTATCCTCGTTACGTTTCTGCAAACTGGCTCAATTCGCTCATCTCATACGATCATCCTCTTAATATTTCGATGTTTATTTATCCCTCAGAATCAAAAGCGATCTTAAATGAGTTAAAACGAAAAATTGCCGAGATGCAGGCAACGGTTGAGGGGGATATGAAAGCGGGGAAAGTCATTGATCCAACAGTACAAGTTGCGCTTGACGATGCGCTTTCTCTTCAGGCCGAGCTTGCAAAAGGAGCGGAGAGATTTTTCCAATTTGCACTCTACATTACTATTCCTGCAGATACCGAGGCAGAGCTTAATAGTGTCTCAAAAGAGATAGATTCGACACTCTCGTCACTTCTTATTGTTTCAAAACAAGCAACGCTTCAACAGGAGGAAGGGTTCAAATCCACGTTGCCGATGTTTCGAGATGAGCTTCAAGTATGGCGCAATATGGACACCTCATCACTTGCAATGACATTTCCTTTTTCGACCGCATCTCTTACCCGGAATGAAGGAATCATGTATGGCATTAATCAGCATGATGGAAGTTTGATCATTTTTGATCGTTTTACTCTTGAAAATGCAAATTGTGTGATATTGGGAAAATCAGGGGGAGGAAAAAGTTTTATGGTGAAACTTGAAGCTCTTCGACTTCTTATTATGGGAACCGACGTTATTATTCTTGATCCTGAGAATGAGTATCGAACACTTTGCAAGAATTTAGGAGGAGAGTTTGTGGATTTTTCTGCAAGCTCTGAATACAAGCTCAATCCATTCGATCTCAACGCCGAACAACCGGAGCCGGATGAGCTTTCAAATAAAATTCTCGATCTCCACTCGCTTATGAAGGTTATTATGGGTGAAATAACTCCTTCTCAAGACGCACTCCTTGATCGTGCACTTGTGTTGACGTACCGCGAAAAAGGCATCACTCAAGATGCAGAGACATTTGTGAAAGACCCGCCACTTCTTGAAGACCTGTACAAGATCTTAATTGGTATGGAGGCGGTCGAAGCACGAGAGCTTGCGGACAGACTTGAAAAATTTGTCAAAGGATCAGCTGCGGGAATTTTCAATAGTAAATCAAATTTTGACATTAAAAACACTTTTACCGTATTTGGTATTCGAGATCTGGAAGAAAATTTGAGACCGGTTGCGATGTATATCATTCTTGACTATATTTGGCACCGCGTGCGACGGGGAGATTTGCGCAAGCGTGTACTAATTGTAGACGAAGCATGGTATTTGATCAAAAACAAAGAGTCGGGAGCATATCTTCATGGATTTGCAAAGCGCGCTCGGAAATATAAACTGGGGATGACCACAATAACCCAAGATGTGGAAGACTTTTTGGCAACCGAGGAGGGTAAAGCGATTATCACCAACTCAAGTCTGCAGATCATTTTGAAACAATCTACTGCTGCTGTCGATCGGATCACGAAAACATTCTATCTCACGGGTGGAGAAAAGCACTTCTTGCTTTCCGCAGGCATTGGTGAGGGACTTTTCTTTGCGGGACAATCTCACGTTGGGTTTCAAGTTGTTGCTTCAGAAGAAGAAAAAAGATTGATAGAATAAGAAGTAATGAATAAGCTCTCATATATCCATAAAGGAGACACCGGCTCCATGTCATTTGAGTCAAAACAACGCTCGTTTACTCAAGGGTTATTTATGCTGTACGGACTGAGTGTTGCGGTTTTTATGCTGATTGCTCTGGTTCAACTATTCCAACTGACCATTGTTAAGGGTAATTACTACACCCTTCTTGCAAATGACAATAGAATAAAAGAAGTAATAATTGAGGCGCCACGTGGAGCGATTTATGATCGAAAAGGAATACCGCTTGCGACAAGTACCAAGCCAAATATCGGAGATGATACGAGGCGACTTGAATCACGAAGGATATATAAGTATCCGGAGGAAATAAGCCATATTGTCGGTTATCGACAATATGCAGACAATGATGATCTTAAAAATGATTCATGTTTGAATAAACTAAAATATGGTGACAAGGTTGGAAAGAAAGGAGTTGAACAACATTTTGAATGCGAACTTCGCGGGATGCATGGAAAAAAACTTATTGAAGTCGATACCCATGGCAAATATACAAAAACGCTCAGCGTACTTGAGCCAAAAGAAGGTGAAACGCTGACTCTTGCACTCGATATCGAGCTTCAAAAAAAAGCAATGAAGCTTCTTGGTGATAAAAAGGGAGCGGTGGTTGGCTTGAAACCAGGCACAGGAGAAGTGTTGATTCTTGCCTCTGCTCCAGGATTTGATCCGCAAGCCTTCGAAGATGGAAATGCTTCAGCTTCTGAACTATTTATTTCCGATATCAATAAACCACTATTTAATCGTGCAACGGAAGGAACATATCCTCCCGGATCAACATTTAAGTTGTTTGTTGCTGCGGCTGGGCTTGAAGAAAATGTTATTGATCCCGAAGAAACCATCGTAGACGAGGGGGTCATCTCAGCAGGACCACTCAAATTCCATAACTGGTACTTTCTTGAGTATGGTCGGACCGAGGGAGAGGTTGATATGTTGAAAGCCCTTCAACGGTCAAATGATATATATTTCTATCTTCTTGGTGGAAAGCTTGGTCCGGAAAAGATTAAAAAATGGGCAGAACTATTTGGCATGCAGAATGTTACTGGAATAGGGCTTTCAGAATCAATTGGAATTATCCCATCAACATTTTGGAAAAATGATACGTTTGGAGAGCGATGGTTTTTGGGAGACACATACAATTTGTCTATAGGTCAAGGATATGTGGCTACAACTCCCTTACAAATTGCTCGAGGTACGGCGGCCTTTGCCAACGATGGGTATCTCTGTGATCCTCAATTGATAAAAAATCAGCCAAAAGATAAGCCATCATGTACAAAAATTCCTCTATCCAAAAAAACATACGACATAATACGAGAGGGGATGAAGAGTGCGTGTGCAACCGGTGGGACCGGATATCCTTTTTTTGATTTTTCTGTCAATCAACCAAGCGAATTTCATAATGAAGAAACTTCAGTACCCATTGTTGATTCAAATGAATCGAGCCCAAGTGCAATGATTGCGCGTAAGATTGAAGTGGGATGCAAGACCGGAACGGCAGAATCTCATGCAAAATCGGGAATGCCGCATGCATGGTTTACGGTATTTGCCCCCTACGACAATCCGGAGATCGTTCTCACCGTTTTAGTCGAAGAAGGTGGTCAAGGATCAGAAATTGCTGCGCCTATTGCAAAAGAAATCCTCAAGGTGTACTTTGAGAGATATGAGTAATGAATGTGTAAAAGTATTCACTATTAAATATCTTATAGTATAATTTATTGTTTGAAAATATAATTAATAATCTTAAGGTCTTATGGCTCAATATGAAAGGAAACATTTTTCACGCAGTCCGTACCTAGAGGAAGTGACAAACATAGTGACAGAAGGAATCAATTATAGTGGTGTCAGAGACGCAATTTTGGTTTTAGGTCCTGTCAGATCAGCAACGACTGCGATGCTTAGGATGGGAGTTGCAAGTCGTCGATCAGGTTTTTATCAGCCCATCAAAGCCAAACTTCGCCAAACTATTGCGGGTCAGCCATTAGAGAAACTCAATCTTTTAGAAGAATCAAAGAGAATAGTAAGGGAGTACCCTAGTCTCGAAGGTTCGGACCCACAGGAAATAACTATAAAAGAAACCATCGGATTGAAGGATCCAACTGAATCCGATATACCATATTTTAAAATTCATTACGATTTAGCAAGAAGCGCTGGTACTAACTTACGCGTTTTGCTTACCGCTCGTCATCCCGCATCTGCCTATGCTTCTTGCGCCAGAACTTACGGAGCGGCTATTAATGACAAAGGCGTATTGGACTATTTATTTATTCATTCTCAGTTAAGCTTTTACCAACTAGTTGAACAGGTTCAGCACAGTGGATTAGAACAGGTATTTGTAGCCCATGGGTTATTAGATACTTCAGGCAAACATAGTAATTATACAGAGGCTTTAGCTCAAAAAATATTTGGACAACTGGGGATCCAAATAGCTGAAGATGCGCCACCCCTAACATATGATTGGCCATCTCTTTCTCCAGAAGAGGGGTACAATCCCGCCTTGAGTGGGATTTACTTTCCTCAGGAGCCCGGAATGACGGCGCTGAACGAAAAAGCACACGTGAGAGTAATGGGGTCAACGTGTTTAGGTATAGGTCCGGAAGATGTAAATGGTGCAACTCTTAAAATAGGAGGCTATAAAAATGAATGTGCTCGGATATCTGAGTTTTATAATAATTTTTACCAAGAAAGTAGTAAACAACTTGATTTCAGTTAGTGCCCTGTTTGACAGGTTGAATTAAATGTTTATAATTGAGATATGAAAATATTTTTTTATTCCAGTCCAGTTTCCAGTACTTTTGATACTCATGTGAAACATATTTATGATGAACTAATGAATCTGGGCTATGTGCATACAAGCGATGAAGCTGTATCTCATGTCGTCAGAGATATCCTCAAAAAAGATAAAAACTTTAGCCAAGCGAGCAAAGAGAAGTACAACACCTTTATTAAAGGCTTTATCGAGGCGGTCGCAAAATCAGATATTTGTATATTCGAGGCAAGTTTTCAAAGTCTTGGCTTGGGTTATTTGATTGACAAGTCTTTAGAATTGGCAAAGCCCACAATAGTTTTATATTATGAGGGTAATGTTCCGCATATTTTGAATGTGGTAGATAATGACAAGCTTATTGTCCAATCATATAATGACAAAAATATAGATTCAATAATACGCAAGACAATAAACGAAGGTCGTGAAAAGCGAGATAAACGCTTTAATTTTTTCTTAAGTCCAAAATTACTCCAGTACATCGATGATGCAAGTAGGGAGCGAGGTATCACAAAATCAAAACTTCTTCGTGACATGATCGTGAAACACATGAGGGGCGCCAATGAAGCATGATTTTTTTGATTAGATACATTTG
Organism: uncultured Gammaproteobacteria bacterium; assembly: GCA_964452355.1. Lineage (GTDB taxonomy): Bacteria > Patescibacteriota > Microgenomatia > UBA1406 > GWC2-37-13 > UBA1450. The sequence goes on from CAYVKV010000001.1 coordinate 120,386, forward strand.
GAAAACAACATCATCTCTACTCAATTCTCCTCCTTTCTGATACACAATGAGTGATTTCAATTTCAGTAACCTCAGAAAAGAGCATCAACTGGAAAAAAATCTGGCCCATTTTTTGCTTAATACGGCGTTTTGATTTGGGGTTGATGATAGACTCCCATGATTGGACATTGTCCGTCCATTGAAACTCTTTCAATAGGTCATTTGCAACAATTACTAAAGACTTTGCAAGGCTTGTTGGATAACAATGATCTTCCCAATCTTTGTCTGAGATGGAAACCAGTATATTTTTTTTGAGTTCTTTTAGTGTGATATTACCATCGTTTTGTTTGCTCATATGGAATTTATACCTCTAAATACTTCAAAAATGAATGACAGAATTGTCAAGAATGTTGACAATATTATAGGTATAATACTATAAAAATGAGAAACAATACTTTAAATAATCAATTTGCTAAGTTATTCAAAAAATATCGTCTTCAATCAGAAATTGAAACTTTAACGGAATTTGGAAACATTTTTGCAGAAAATGGATTTGTATATGAGAATTCAATATTTACAAAATGGCAAAATGGAAGTCGTGTCCCAAAAGATAGAAGAACTATAATAGGAATAGCAACTGTTTTTATTCAAAAAGGTGGAATTTGTTTGGTCTCTGAAGTAAATAGATTTCTTGAAGCAGCCAATCAAGGCTTATTAACAAGCTCCGAAATAAAAAACCTCCCTAAAATTTCTGAAAAACACTCAAGCATTCAGTTTCAGGATGTTGGATCTATTCTAAAGATGAACAGACTTCAAAAGCATGTGTCTAAGATTGAGATGGCATTAGCGCTTCAGTTTCCAAACGAAGATTATATTGAAGATATTGAAAATGGAAAAAACGAATTTGTTGATAGAAATACTATAAAAAAATATTGTCAAATATTAGGATTACAAGATCAAGAGGTTAATAATATATTACTGGCTGGAAATTATCTTCCTTCAAAGAATGAAATAATATCAATTCAAAATAGTATCGGCCCTGTCCTTGAAGCATATCAATATTCAGCTGTACTTTATGATTTTTGTTGGAGAGTTATATTTATCAATGGAAAACACGCAAAAATACTCGAACTAAATAAGTCTGATTTAGATAATCTTCATGAGATTAATCCACCTGCCATTGAAATTTTATTTAATAAAAATTTCAAACAAAACAAAATATTAACTGGTGTTAATAAAGAAATTTGGCACAATAATCTATTGCGGTTTATTATACATTTTAGATCATTACAAAGATCTATAACAAATAGTACTTGGTACATTAATCTTATTAAAAAAATGACATCGAATAGTCTATTTAGAAAGATATGGAATGATTCAGAACAAAAAAAAGGTAATTTTATAACAACTAGAAAGGGCTATAAAGTCTTCAAAGTTGACGATAGAATACTTAAATATCACATATATATTGTTCCTCTTTATAGCGATCCAAGATTTGAAATTGAGTATTATAGTCCTGCAGATTTAGCAACTCTTAAATACCTCCAAACAGAGTAGTAATAATTTATATCAATACTTTGTTCTTTGTGACAAGTTCTATAGTATAATATCTTCAATTGATATTATTGAATTTGAGCCCTTCGTACATCACGCATTTTTAAGATAAGATCGTTTATAAGAGTATTCTCATAGTAAATAATTTCATATATGAATTATCAAGAAGATTTAAATCATAATGAATTTTTTGAGCTGAAAAAAAGCGATGATAAAATTCTTTTTCTTCTAAAGTATGCTGTTCGAGCACCGTCAACACATAATAGTCAACCATGGTTATTTAAAATTAAAAAATCTTCTTGTGAAGTCTATTTTAATCCGGAAAAAAAACTCCTTAATGCTGATCCGAAAATGCGGGATTTGTTTATTAGTATAGGTTGTTGCGTTGAGAATCTCATAATTACCACTCAACAATTTGGTGTATATGATTCACATACGGTATCATTTGAAAAAAAATCTAGAAAAATAGCCGAAGTGCACTTTAATTTAAACAAAAGAAAAAAAATACCTCTAAATAAAAAATACCTTGATGCGATTCTTACGAGATCAAATAGAAGGGGTTTTTATACCAATCGAAAAATATCCAATGCTTTAATTATAAAGCTGAATACGATATCAAAAGAATTTAGCAAGCTCCAATATGATGCTATTATAAAAAGAAGTTTGCGAGAGAAAATTGTTTCTTTGACTGCAAAAGGATTGAGTTTTGCATATAGCAATTCACGATTTCGCTTCGAAATGTCACAATGGTTTATTCCAAACAACTCACATAAGAATGAGGGGATTCCTGGGTATGCTATCAATTTTCCATTATTAATTTCAATAATATTTCCTTACGTTGTCCGCTTTTTTAATATTGGCCCAATTGTTAGCAAGCTTAACAAAAAAAGCATGATTTCTGCTCCTCTTATTTCAGTAATTTCTACAAATAATGAATCAAAAGAAAAATGGGTGGAAGTGGGGATGCTTGCTCAGAAACAAATAATTGAATTAGAAAAAGAAGGGATAGGAAGTGCTGTATATGTTGCAGCTATTGAGATGGGCGATTTTAGATCACAATTGCAAAAAATACTTGGTACACGTATGGAGCCACAATTTTTATTCTGTTCAGGATATATTGATGGACAAACTCATCTAACACCCCGTCATTCCGTTATAAAAAAATTAATTTAATCATTTTAATGAATTCAAAAGCATCAATAGATTCTGAACTCAAAAAAATGAATAAAGAAGACTCTTCGTTTTGGGAGAAGGTTCAAAGAGAGCAATCGCTAAATATTTTTCAGAAAGCAAGTAGAATGGTTCCAGCTTATAAAGTATTTATTGAACAAAATAACATTAATCCAAATGGCATCGTAAAATACGAAGATTTTTTATCTTTACCGACAATTTCAAAAAGTAATTACCTAAAAGTTTTTCCTCGGCAAGATCTTCTTTATCACAATATCTCATTACCACCTTCAGTATTTACCTCAACATCAGGCTCTACAGGAAAACCATTTTATTTCTTAAGAAACTACCTGGTTGATTTGCGGTGTTCGGTATTAATGGAAGAATTTATTCGACAAGGAAATAAGAAAATGCCAAACACCCTAGTTATTGTTTGTTTTGGAATGGGTGTTTGGATTGGTGGCCTCATTACATTTCGAGCATTTGATATGCTATCACGAAGAAATAATTTTCCTATTTCAATCATTACTCCTGGAATTAATAAAAAAGAAATAATAGGTATTTTAGAGGAATTGACGGATGAATATGATCAAATAGTTTTTGCAGGGTATCCCCCACTTATTAAAGATATTATTGATGAGTCTGAAAGGCTTCAGCTCCCATTTTTGCTTACAAAAAAGATTAAAATCAAATTTGCTGCTGAGGCAATTTCTGAAGGTCTTCGTGAATATTTGGCAGTAAAGACTAATATGAAGAATATGTATATAGATACAGTGAACGTCTATGGGAGTGCAGATATAGGCGCTATGGCAGTTGAAAGTACAACATCGATATTAATAAAAAAGCTTCTACAGTCAAATAAAAAGGCTTTTAAAGACATATTCACAATAACAAATAAAATTCCTACTCTTGCCCAATACAACCCAAATTTTGTAAGCTTTGAGGCTGTGAATGGAAATGTGCTTTTAACTAGTGATAATATCCTCCCTCTAATAAGGTACGAGATTGGAGATAGGGGAGGAGTATTTTCATATGACGAGCTTGAAAAAAAGCTGCAAAATTATGGAATAGATATTCGATCAGAAGCGCGAAAACTCAAGATTGATGAATATATCTCTAAACAACCATTTGTATATATTTATGAAAGAGACGATCTTTCGACGACATTATATGGATTATCAATATATCCGGAGTGGATTAGAAACGCTATGTATCATGCCACTCCTCAAAAGCATATTACTGGAAAATTCACTATAATTACTCAATTCGATAAGGGTAATAATCAATATCTTGAGCTTAATATTGAACTAAAAAAAGATGGCGCTGTGTCTGAGGAGCTGATGTATTTGATAAAAAATCTAGTCATAGCAAGTCTCAAAGAAAGTAGTTCTGAATATTGCGAGCTAGTAAATCATGTGAAGGAGCGAGCTCATCCAAGAATAAAATTTTGGCCATATGAAGATTTATTACACTTCCAACCAGGAATAAAACAAAAATGGGTCAAATAACACATAATAAAAAACCGCAAGTTAACATTGATCCACTAAGCCTTCCTCATACAGTCATCAAAAAAGATTTATATCAAAGCCTTATTTATGAATTGTTTAAAGTTCGGCATCCTTCATATAAAAACGACTCACAGATGCTACGGAATTTTGTCAAAAAAAATAATATTGACAAAACATGGGTCTATTATCCATGGAAAAATACAGCTCTTTGTATAGTACCAGAAAATGAATACTTAGAGATAAAAACTGCACGGAATAGAAATCTTATTTCAAATAACGAGCAATTAACAATTCGCAAAAAAACTATTGGAGTTGCAGGGCTTTCAATAGGTTCTGCTGTAGTTTCTGTTTTGGCAAGCATGGGTAGTCCAGGCAATCTTAAACTTGCAGATTTCGATACTGTGGAGCTATCAAATCTTAACAGAATGCATGCAAATCTACTTGATGTTGGTGAAAATAAAGCATGGATTACAGCAAGGAGAGTTTGGGAAATAGATCCATATATTAATCTAGAGATCTGGGATAAAGGAGTGAGTAAAAAAATGGTGCAGAAGTTTTTACTTGGGGAGTCTCGACTTGATGTGTTTATTGATGCAATTGACGATCTGATTTTAAAAGTACAAATACGAATATTATGTAAAAAATTTAAAATTCCAGTCCTCATGGCTACGAGCAATGGATTTAGTGTCATCATTGACATTGAAAGGTATGATCAGGATGCAAATTTACCAATTTTTAATGGTAGGTTGGGTAAAGTAAATCCTCAAGAGTTTTCTTATAATAATTATGACGAATGGTTAGAATTGGCAAATTCAATTGTTGGATTGGAGACGATGACGAAAGAATTGAAAGAATCAATACCACTTATAGGACAAAAATTGGCCGGAGTTCCTCAGCTATCATCTGTTGTTAATTATGGCGGAATCATTTTAGCAGACTCTATACACCGTATAGTAACAGGAAAAAAACTTAATTCGGGCAGAATTATAATACCAATCAACCCACAATAATTCATGCAAACAGAAAAAAACCTCGAACAACTTATCAAGAGTTCAATTTCACACTCATTTGATAGAATTGAAAATTATGACATTCATTATGTAAAAGTTGGAAAGGGTCCTCCACTTATACTCCTTCATGGTTTAAATATTGGATGGGGCCAATGGTACAAGAATATTGATTTTTTTTCAAAATGGTACACAGTCTATGCAGTCGATATTCCAGGATCAGGTAGATCGACAAAGATTGATTATTTTACAGCTGATTTTGGTGAAATTGCAGAAGTGCTTCAAAAATTTTTTATAAAAAATAGATTATTCAACTCAAGGATCATTTCACACTCAATGAGTTCTTGGTATGCGACGAAAATATCACTCAATCCAATAATTAATGTTAGAAAAATAATCTTTGTCGACCCTCTTGGATTTACCACTTCAGTTCCATCAAAACAAAAATTTCTATCATTTGCACCGATTGCTAGATTATTGTCAAAGACAGTTATGTCTCCAACGAAACAGCACTTGAAGCAATTTTTACAAGAGTCTCATTTCAATCAAAATACACTTGAGGATGTTTTGATTGATTATGTCCATGAATCAATTCATTATAACAAGCTCAGTCATCCATTTAGCCTCCTTCATAGAATTATAGGATTCTACTCGGTTCGCAAAGAGTTCCAAATAGGCACAGACCTATCAAAATTACGCATTCCAATACATATAATCTCTGGAGAGGAAGATTTATTAGTAAAATCAAGCGAATTAATTAAAACAATTTCTCATCTAAAAAATATTACATTCGACATATTACCTCATATTGGTCATGTTCCACCGATAGAATGTCATGATGACTTTCATCGTATTTCTCATAAATTTCTTCAATAAATACAATGGAAGATAATTTTATGTACAATGAATAATATGGATATATTTGGGCTTATCATCTTGCTATTGGGTGTCTGCATCAATTTGCTACTTGCAGCATTTGTGTATTTTCGAAATCCAAAAAGTGAGACAAACAGACTCTTTGTGCTATTAGGTTTTATAACATCGATCTGGCTTCTTATTTACTATATTTCTTCTTTAACCCTACCACCACATTTGAGTATTGTCTTAATCAGACTCAGTATATTTTTTGCAACTTTTATGAGTGGTATATTTTATCTTTTTTCATACACGCTTCCAAATACAGCTATATCTATCGGTAAAAAGATGCAGTATCTTTTCTTATTATTAACCCTTGTAATAATGACTATTACAATTTCACCTTACACATTTACAAAAGTAACAATCATAAATGGGACGCCATCTCCACAAGTAGGAATTGGTATTGCCGCATTTCTGTTATATGTAATTATTACAAATGCACTCGCAGTCATTCATTTATTTAAAAAATATCTTACTTCTTCTGGATATGAAAAGGAACAAGTTCGTTTTGTCATGGTGGGAATTTTAGCAATGCACGGACTTTTGATTGGAACTATCTCGCTACCAATTGCTTTGTTTAATAATAGCTTATTCGTTCCCCTTGCTCCGCTGTACGCTCTAATTTTTTTACTTTCCACTTCATATGCGATTGTGAAACATCGATTAATGGATATACGGCTTATCGTTGTAAGAGCTGTTACCTATGTATTATTAATCTTTTTTTCTGGCCTCGCATATGCGATAGTCCTTATATTGATTGGATCGGTCATAAGTCAGAGCAAATTAACAATGCAGCAAACATTATTTTCGGTTGTTGTTACTCTGTTTATTGCCTTCACCTTTCAACCAGTTCGACGGATCATTGAAAAAATAACGAATAATATTTTTTTTAAAGATCGTTATGACACAAATACTCTACTTTGGAACCTGAGTCGTACAATGGCATCCACGCTAGATCTCAAACAGCTTATAAAAATGATCGTAGATCAAATTCTTGATTCGATGAAAATAAACTACGGACATATCGTGCTTATTAGAGACAAGTCAATCATTTGGACAGAAAGTTCGGGAAATACAAAGAATAGGTCGTTTAAAGGAAATGATATCTACAATCTGATACAAAAATCATACAATTCAAATAATAAAAATGATCAAATTCTTTTGTACGAAGAATTGCACGAGTCTGAAATCAAAGAGGTTATGAGGAATAGTGGTGTTACAGTGGTTCTTCCATTAGTAGTTCGAAAAGAATTAATCGGAGGATTTTTTCTTGGTGAAAAATCCTCGGGAGAAGTTTATTCATCTGAAGATATCGAGTTATTTAAAATAGTAGCGCCAGAGATTGCAGTTGCTGTCAAAAATGCTTTATCATTTGAAGAGATACGACGATTCAATATAACACTTGAGAACGAAGTGGAAAAAGCTACGGTACGGCTTCGTCATGCTAATCACCGCCTCAAAGAACTTGATGTTCTCAAAGATGAATTTGTTTCAATAGCTTCACATGAACTTCGTACGCCAATGACCGCGATCAAAAGCTATTTATGGATGGCGATCAATAAATCTCCTCAGAAGTTGGATCCACAGCTGAGGAAATACTTAGACATTTCATACCAATCAACCGAGCGATTAATCCATTTGGTAAATGACATGCTCACTGTTTCACGGATAGAGCGCGACAAGATCGAAATAAAAAGAGAGTCATTTGATATCTCTGAAACACTTCAATTGGTTTACGAAGAGCTCAAAATAACAGCACAAGAAAAAAACATAGCGTTTACTCTTATAAAAGATAAAGATAAGAAATATATGGTACTTGGGGATAAAGAAAAGCTTCGAGAGGTATTTCAAAATCTCGTCGGAAATGCTTTGAAATTTACTCCAAATCAAGGTAAGATCACCATATCCTGCAACATGGATAAAAATGGAGTGCACATATCTGTTTCCGATACCGGATCAGGAATCCCGAAGGGAGATCAACCAAAGTTATTCAAAAAATTCAGTAAAATTGATTACTCGTACACAAAGCATAGTAGTCAACCTGGCACTGGGCTTGGGCTCTATATTTCAAAGCAAATCGTTTCTTTACACCATGGAGATATTACAGTACAATCAGAAGTAGAGAAGGGGAGTACATTTACGGTTAATTTGCCTCTGTTGAATTCAAAAGGAGGTGAATCAAAAAAAAATGACTGATCAAATCGCAAAAAAAATAATAATTGTTGAGGATGAGCAATATCTCCGAGAGTTATATATACAAATTCTTAAGCAAGAGGGTTATGATGTGGATAGCGCAGAAGATGGTGAACAAGGATTTGAAAAACTTTCAAAAAACCAATATGATCTCGTTCTTCTTGATGTGATTCTTCCAAAAATGGACGGACTTCAGATTCTTGAGAAATTGTCAAAAATAAGCGAGAGGAAGTTTGCGAATACTGTTTTATTGACAAATCTTGGTCAAGATCTTGTTGTCGCCAAAGCGCTTGATTATGGCGTTCGTGGATATATGATAAAAAGCGATTACACCCCAGAAGAAATGATAAATGAAGTCAAAGGGTATCTTGATAATGGAGAAGTAAAATCCGCCTTAAAATAGCTAATAATCAATATGTATTACAAAAATAATTCAGGACAGGCATTGATTATTATTGTGCTCATGATCGCACTTGTGCTTACCGTGATTGCAGCATCTTCATATCAACTGACCGTTCAGACAGAGGGGTCAAAACTTCAAGAGGAATCAGTACGAGCACTTGCCGCAGCTGATGCAGGTATTGAAGCTGGATTGCAGATTGCCAATACCAATGCGCCTCCTCAAAGTTATACTTTTGCATCACGAGGATTAAATTTACCCGGCATTGACGCAACAAAGAGTAATATTTTTGTGTCAGAAACTTCATCAGTTGAGTTTGTTTCTTCGTTAGTTCTCAAGGATGATCAATTCACATTTTATACTCAAACGCCGCCAGCATATCCGCCAGGTTTTGCCGGAAATCTCGATATTTATTTTACATCTGAAGGAGCAGGAAGTTGTACTGGTCCTCGCACACAGCCAGCACTCGAATTAACCTTTATTTATGGGGCCGTTAACAACGTGGAGCGACGTGTCGTTGAGCCATGCGGATCAGGCGCGGTAATATCTGGGAGTTCCTTTACAGGCGCTACAGCGGTGACAGAGGTCATTCAAGGCTCGACATTCAACTTTCGTACTGACACTATCAATACGGCATTATTTCCTCAGCTTAAGATGATAATCGTACGATCATTATTTGCCAATACGCGCATTGGATTCAGATCCGCAACTCCATTTCCAAACCAGGGAAAAAATATTGAAGCACGAGCGTTCTCAATATCCGGTCCCTCAAAAATTGTGACGATTTTTCAATCATTGCCCCAGATTCCTGCAGACTTTTTCGTTACCAGCTTCTAATGTAGTATTAAGTAAATTTCTCAAAGAAGATTTGAGCTTTTGGTACATCGTTCTTTAGAAGTTCTTCTTTCAAAGCTTCTACCACATGGGGACTGCCACAAAGATAAAAATCAAAATTTGTTTTGAGATCATTACTCTTTTCGATCAGCTTCTGAAGCCCGATGGTCACGCGTCCTACCAAACAGTGCCCGTCAGTAGACTCTTTTTCACGGGAGAGACATATCGAATAGTTAAAATGAGAATGAGCATCTGAAAGGGCATCAAGTTCATTTTTCAGATATATATCCTTTTTGAATTTTAATCCCCAAAAGAGATGGATTTCTGTTTTGGCATCGTCAGGTGAAGCAGATAGCATTTCTTGAACCATGCTATACATAGGGGCAATCCCGGTGCCGGTTGCAAGCATAACAATGTCTCTTTCAGATGTTTTAAGAGTAAAAATACCTGCGGGCCCCTGCATGGTTAATGTATCGCCTTCACTCATGTTTTCGATATATGAACTACCAATTCCCCCCGGTACCATCTCAATAATAAAATCCAATGTATCTTTTTGTGATGGAGCTGATGCGATGGAGTACAGTCTTCGAACAGGATGCCCACTTTCCATGGTTGGAAGATGGAATATCATATATTGTCCAGCTTGAAATGACCAGTTGAGATCAGTTGGATAGCTGAATTGTAAGTGGAATACCTGTGGGGCAACTTCTTTTTTTGATTTCAAAATTGCGGTGTATGTTATGAGCATGGGAGATGTGTCATCATGAGTAATGAGATATTATACGATGAAAATTAGAGTCGAGCTCGTTGATTAATTTCTGCTTCCACAAGTTCCATAGGTCTGCCATATTTGAGACTTGAAAGTTGAATGATGGCTTGTGCAATCCGTTCATTGCGTTGTTTTTTGAGAAGATCAACATCTTTTGTCATATCAACTGAAAATGGATCAACCGGCTCATTATTTACGATGGTTTTCATATACCCATGAAAACGTTCAATATTGATAAGATCGGATTCTCCAAAGCGCGGTTGAAATTCACGTGCTAAATACGATGCATCGGTTACTCCAACACGAAAAGACATGAGAGTTCCGACGTTTCCAAACACTGCATTTTTCACTTCTTCATCCATTTGTCCAATAAATTGGTTTGCAACGGTCAGACTGAGATGATATTTTCTTGCCTCAGAAAGAATAACGGCAAAATCAGGGGTGGCAAAATTTTGGAACTCATCGACATACAAAAAGAAATCTCGTCGATCTTCTTCAAGAGTGTCGACACGACTCATTGCGGCAGCCAAGATTTTTGGAATGATCAAGAGTCCAAGAAATGTAGAATTTTCTTCACCAAGTTTTCCTTTAGAAAGATTGATAAGAAGTATCTTTCCATTATCCATAACGTCTCTAAAATCAAAAGATGATTTAGATTGACCAATGATATTTCTCATCATTTTATTCGTGACGAATCGGCCAAATTTTGAGACGATATAATCAAGAACCTCTGATTTATGAAAATCAGAAGTCTGAGCAATCTGGTCAGTCCAGTACCGCCTGACGATTGGATCAGTCACTTTTGGAAGAAGTTCTTGCACAAATTTTTGATCAGTCATAACGCGAACGATTTCAATAAAGGTGCTTCCCGGCTCTGACATAATGGTGAGCATGGCATTTCGTACTGCATGTTCAAATCGAGGGCCAATGATCCCTGTTCGTTGGGGATCGTAGAGCTTGTACATAAGATTGATGATGGCTCCCGTAATAAAGTGCTTTTGTTCTTCAGTACTTGCTTCAAGCAGATTAAGGCCCATCGGCCGATCAGTTACGGAAGGGTCAAACAAAATCACGTCTTCTGCGCGTTCAGGGGGAATATATCGAAGAGCATCCTCGATAAGATCTCCATGAGGATCGATAACACAGACCCCTTTCCCTTCATTTATGTCTTGTTTGATCATTTCTTTCAAGAGTTCAGATTTTCCAACACCCGTCTTTCCGATAATATACATATGACGCATTCGATCTTTCAAATCAATATGTACCGGTCTTCTTACCCCACGATAATATCCGTATCCGAGAAACGTTCCTCCTTCAGTGGGGACATCTGCAGATACCGGAGCGGATTTTGCTTTGAGCCATTGGATGTGTGGTGTCTCAAGTGTTTTATTTGGAAGATGAAACATTGATGCAAGTTCATCAACCGTCAATGTCGAAGTAAGTTTGGTAAAGGGCATCTCAAAAGCAGGGAAGAATTTATAGATAAAATTCATCATAAATCCTGCCTTAAACCAAATTTTTGGACTTGAGAGTTCATTTAAATCTGAGTCAAACTGACTAAAGGCATTTTTAATATTTCGAAGATGCGCTTCTGCGGTATCTTTATTTTGTGCTGAGACAACAATTCGAATCATTGTTTCAAATGCTGGCTTTGTCGTTCTTTCATCGACTTTTTCAAGTATTTTTTGACTTGTCTCAAATGTTGCCTCATTGGGGTCTGCCTCTTTTTTCTTGGTTGATGATACGTATGATCTTCCCTCTGATTTCCAGTTTGAACCGGTTCCACGCACAAGAAATTGGATGATTGCACCTTCATTATCATCCATTTTTGAGAGAGCGCTCGTGATTCCGGCAAGTGAATCTGTGGGAATTTCACGATATGTTTTGAGTGGCATGTATGCTTCTTTACTTTGTTTTAATGAAGCAAACGCAACACTTCCTTTTTCTGTAAAGACATTTGGTTCATCGACATGTTTTATGTCTGCGGTTGGGTAATATCCATATATTGTTTTTTCAATGAGATCGACAATTTTTTTAGGAACAGAGATAAAAAAGCGTATTTTTGATTTTGTACCAACGATTTCACAGGCAACAACATCACCAATCTCTAAAAAACTAAACATGCCACTAGGTTTTTTTAGCGAAGAAAATGATGCAAACATCTGTTCCGCTGAATCGATTTTTATCTCATTGTCTTTTGGCATCTGAAGTTCAAGGGTGACCATTTCATAGGCCATTTGATCTCGTTTTTTGAGGCGAATGTAGATTACCAAAAGGTATACAAATCCAATCGTAAGAAGTGATGCGACAATTGCGCCAAGGACGACCAATCCAAAAAAAACGAACCGCTCGATGATTTGTTCCATTGCAGGCACATCCATAGTATTAATTATACAGATTTATTCTTACGATGAGGAGTAAGCCTTCTGATTATTGAGAAAGAAGCGCTTTAACTTTTTCAACAAATTCAGGAGGCGACATGTCGCTTTTAATGAGGTAATTTTGTGCTTTTTTTAATTTTTTTAGATCGTCGTCATTTCCATCGAGGTTTGTGAGATATACGATTTTACTTATTTTATCTTTGTCAGATTTTTCAAGTTCATCCATAATCTGAAAACCATCAAGTCCTGGGAGCATTACATCAAGAAGAATAAGATCCCAGCTTTTTGATTTAATAAGTTTTAGTGCTTCTATCCCATCTCCCGACGAAGTAGCATGGAATCCTTCACTAATCAAAAGCTCCAAGTACAGTTGCTGTAAAAATTTATCATCTTCTACAAGAAGTATGTATTTATTATTCATTTTGCTCAGTATATCATAAAAAAACCCCGCCGGTAAAAGGCGGGGTTTTAAAGAATGGTTCTTAGCGTGTGACCGTAATAGGCCCAGTATTTGCACTAGGTGCATCTATGGTGATTCGGTTTGCTGTTGCCGAAATTTCATATCCTGAATCATATGCCCCGGCACAATCTGCGGCTGATAAATCCGCTCCATTATTGCTTGCAGGGTCTTGTGGGAGTGCTGCAATATAGGTTGGGACAATCAGAAGACAGATGTCTCGACCAGTATCTGCGATGGCTGTCGGAGTTGCATCAACTCCTGCTGGAGCAACGCCATTATTGTCGACCATATATTGGTTGACTGCATTCAGAATCGCGTTTATATCGCTTCTTCTTTTGGTGTCATCAGCATCCTGGAGATTTTGTGCAGGATTCACAGCTATTAATGTGATGGCAAGAAGTACCGCAAGTATTCCGATTACCACCAATAGTTCGATAAGGGTAAAACCTTTTCTATTCTTAAACATATTAAAGATAAATTAATAATATAGTTTTAGCATAAAGAAAAATTCAAACACTGTCAAGATACATTTTAGGTTTCTCTGAATTACTGATTGGAAGTTTTCTTTCTTGTTGTGATAAGGACGTCTGTATCAATCTCACTACTTTCACGAATGATAGTTGAATGACCCAAGGAAGTTATGATGTCATCAATTTCTTTCCGGTGAATGATATCGACAGATGGTTTGACCACAATTGAAGTATTTACAGATTCTTGCGTTGGAGCATTTCCAAGCTCTATTTTGGTATAGCCTCCTGCCACTAAGCGCTCACTTATAGTATCTGCCTGTCCTGGAATTCCCGACCCATTGAGTATCCGAATATTGATGGTGTTTTTTTCCGCAAGCATGACCGTAGGAGAGGGGCTTGGAGTATTTGATGGTTTCACTTTTTGAACAATTGAGATCGTGGGTGCCCGAGCATTTTGTACATTGTTTTTTGCTGGCGCTTTGCGGAAGAAAAATACCATATATATCAAAATGAGAATAAGTATTACAAAACCACCAAGCATGATGTACAAACGCATTTTCGACTGTTTTTGTTCTTTAAATTCATCTTGATCTTCCGATTTGACTATAGATTCCTGTTCGACAAGCGGAAAGCTCGCTTTTCCAAGCGAAGAATAGTGTTTGACAATATTTTGGGCGGTATTGATATCGAACACCGGCTGCTCATCACCAAAAAGAGCAAATGACGGAACGATCATCTCAACTTCAAATTCAAGTTTTGAAAAAATATCTCTCAATATATAGGCGAGTTCACGATTGACCGCAACGATGGTATTTACATCCTTTTTTTGAGTTAAAATTACACTCAGTACTTTATTAAAGGGCACATAATCGATAAATTCATTTTTTTGTGTTTCAAAGTCTTCTGGCGTTATCGTATTTAATAAATCCTTGAAGAAACAGGTTTGGGCAGAGAAAAAAAGAGCCATCGCGCAGTGTTGGATCTTATTTATTTTTACAAAATCAAGGACGAGATTTTTTAATTGATCAGCATCAATAATTTCCATGTCTGAATATACCGTTTGAGGAGGTTGAAGGGTGAGGGGAGTGTTGATATTCCCTCCATAATAATACAAACATGTCCGGTCCACATATAATACAGCTCTCATAAATATAAGAATACACGAAATATATTGCGGAGTGGTGATTTTAAGATTTAATAAATGTATTCCCAATCAGAAATAGTAAGTACATTATCAACATAAGCAATGGTTGTTTGAACTGTTTGAATATAGCTGCCATAGGTAGCATCGGCCGTGATCACAATGGGGTCACTTCCGGCAACTGAAATTTCAACTGACGCATCTCCCACCGGCAATGTTTCTCCTGCATATTCAGGATCTCGGAGTACACGTATAATTGCATTTTCAATAGCGCTTTCTGCAGCTTGAGAGGCAATAATTCGACCTTCGACGATACTTGTAGAGCGGGTAATATTGATCATTATGGAGATTGCGGTACTCGTTACTGCTATGGCCACCACCGTAAATACAAGGAGGGTGACCAAGGTTTGGCCGCGATTATTTTCAAGTCGTAATTTTTTCATAGTGATTTTATCGCATTCCAAAGGTGGTATCGATGGTAGTACTACGTTTCCCAGATGCTTCTTGAACGGCGCTTATGATATCCATAGAGATCGTAATTGTTGGTACTCCTCCTGAATTTTCAATACGTTGAAATGATAGGCCGGATACTTCAGTTTTCGTGTTATTGAGTCTTTGTACATCCCCATTGTTGTCGGTTTCAAGAATGGTCCCGTTCAATTGATAAGTATAAGAGCTTCCATCAATGTCAAGTTCGAGTTCGGTCGATATTTCACCGGTTCCGGCTGGAATGGTGATGGTGTCAGCTCTTCCAAAATCATACTTGAGGCGAGAAAGAATATAGCTCTTATCCGACTCTACAGCAGACATACTCTGTATTTCCAACTGCTTTTGAACAAGCTCTGCAAATATTGTTGTCAAAACCAATAAAATAATTGAAAAAAGCCCCATGAAAAGAATGAGCTCAATGAGTGTGAACCCTTTACGAGAATTTTGAATCATGGTGAGTAATTAACTGATATTTCTTCAAAAATGGGGGTTGATGATGAGTCGACGGTTGATAAATATACTTTGTATCGAAAGCATCGAGCGGGATTCTCATAATTTACTCCATTATTATCAAATGCAATACTATCTTCTTCCGTATAATAACTTCCTGTTGTGCCATCAGGCCCAACAAACTCATAGGTTACACCAGTACAGCTTCCTGCAAGAGCATCTGCTACCGCAATTTGCAGCTGTACCGTGGTGTTTGCTGGCTCAACATACGCTGGAACAACCCGATTGAATGCAGTTGAGTATCCCACATCAAAAATAGCTGATTCGTAGGAGCCAGAGCTGCTATATGTTCCTCCCGGCCCACCTTCAATAATTTTAAACTCATCACTCGCGTCACCGGTAATAATATACGAGTATGCATCTCCATCTGATTCAAGAATTGAGGCTATACCCTTTATTCCAGAGGGAACATCAATTCCACCACAATATGTTGGAGCGCTTTCATTTGATATATCAAAGACTTGATATTCTTCTCCATTTGTGCCGACAATGATCAGTTTGTTTCCCGGAACAATCGTCAAACCACGGGGGCTCATCGGATCAGTGTTGACGCTTCCAATTTGGGGCCGTTGTCCGTTTTTTATAGAGATGTCGACTATATATGCCTCTTTTCGAGAACTACTTGCGTCGGTAGAAATATACGCACGTGTTGCAGTTTCATTGACGATGACATCCGAAACTCCTTCTCCATCAAGATCTGCCCAACCAACTATTGAAGGTGAAGAGGGGTTGCTGACATCGACAATTTGAAGAGCTTTATCAGCTTCTTTGACAGCTACATATGCATATGATCCAGATACATACACCGCCCGGCCTTCTCCCGCAAGGCTTACCGACCCAAATTCTGGTCGAGATCCAGACATTGATGCAAGATTAAATATTCTCAGCTTTGCGCTTTGAATCATGTATCCTGTAGTTCCTGATACAAAGATCGATGTTCCATCTGAAGATCCGCTTGCATCAAAATACCCAACTTCAGTCGGAGTAGCTCCAGAAATATCAAGAATAACAATTTCCTTATTATTGGTGTCAGTTGCAAGAAACGCGTATCCAGATATGCCAAATACGTCGTTTGTCTTATACCCATCAAATGTACTTTCAATAGTAGCAACGGGAGGAGAGCTATTAGAGATATCAATTTCAGCAAAAGACACTCCAGATGCATTATCACCAGTTACTGCAAACGCCTTGCCTTCAATCGCGGTGACTGCATTTGCAACACCGCTTTTTGGCAGATCCAAAGTTGCAATGGTCAATTCGGGATCGCACCATGATCCCTGTCCTCCCGATCCAAGGGTTACTTCGCCGTCTCCCGTATGTGTCACGATGACATCAGTAAGTGTTCCCGTATTAAAATCTGCTTCAGTTGTCTGAATATAAGTGGCATTATCCAAATATCTCGTGAGATAGAGTGTCGACGAAATTGAAGTTTCTATTGGGGTATCCCAAGACGTGGTGATGGTAATTTTTTTGGTCGATGGATCAATTGAGCCACCAGAATCTACGATTTGATTATTATCATCACGCTGCACATCTTCAATCTCAATCTGTCGCATAATATTATTTATTATTTCTGTTCCGGAAACAAGACTCCACGTGCTTCCATCATGTTCAGGATAATAGGTTCCATTTGTTTCAATATTTGACCAGCTCGCTTCACGGATTGACCGTACGGCTTCTTGCGATTCTTTGATGAGTTGAGCTGCATGAATACGTCGTTCCTGTTGTGGCTTACCTTCTCGTGATGTGATAAGTGCCATAGAAACTGCAGGAAGTAAAATTGCCATAAGGCCAACAACGATCAGAAGTTCAATCAGTGATTGGGCCTGTTTTTTTTGAATGTAATTGAATAGTATTTTTAATACCATATTATTGTATTTGGGTTATTACTCCAAGCTTATTTATCGTGATGGTTACTTGGTTATTGTTTCCTGAATCTTGCAGAATGATGGTATTTTGTCCATCTATAAATCCATTAATTTCTCCACTTCCTTTTTCAAAGATGATCTCATCTTGAGGAAAAGCGACATCCGCAAAACTCATAGCGCTTTCAAGCGAGAGGGTGAAATTTGTTGATTCAGATACGTCGAAACTATCGCCATGAAACAATGTATATGAGTTTGTTTCAAAATGAATACCAAATTTTTGAGCGGTGCTTTCGCCTTCTGCTGCCCCATTCATTGCGCTTATTTGTTGATATTTTATATCTGAAATAAGCTGCTCTACGGTAGTATCGACAAATGCGTTTTGTTGAAAGCTCATAAGACTAATGGTCGTGAGGGTCAATAAAACCACGGTGATAGCCATCACAACAGAGATTTCTATGAGTGTAAAACCTTTTGTGTTCATATGGAACGCGTTATAAATTTCTTACTTGTCCGATCAATCCATATATTGGTGCAATGATTGAGATCATCATGCCGCCCACAGCAGCACCGATAAAAATGAGCATGATCGGCTCAAGAAGTGCGGTAAGGGTCGTGAGCGTTCTTTGCACCTCATAATCCATATGTTCAGAGATATTCTGCATTGCAACATCAAGAGATCCGGTTTTTTCACCCGCTTCAATGAGTTTGATAACGATCATTGGCACGAGCCCCTTGGCGTCGCGTACCGCATCGGAAACTTCTTTTCCCGAAGTGACTGCAATCTGAATGTGTTTGATGAGTTGACGCATATCTTTTCGCCATACCACATCTTCAGAAAGTTCAAGTGCCCCCGTGAGAGGAATTCCTGCGGACAAAAGAAGTGCCATGCTTCGGGTAAAGCGCGTAATATCCATCTCTTTTACGAGTCCAGATATGAGCGGCAGTGAAAAAAATACCCCAAGAATGATCGATTTTTTCATCCGATAGAGCAAGATAAATCCAATTATTAATATAATAATGCCAATAATAAGGGGAATAGTGTATGTCATGATAACGTTTGAGGTCCATAACATAATTTTGGTTGGCAGGGGGAGCTCCACCTTCATGCGCGAAAATACCGATGCCATTTTTGGCATGACAAAGGTGAGGATCAAAATCATAATTCCAATAAATACGCCAAATATCAACAGGGGGTAAATCATTGCACCTTTGATTTTATCCATGAACTCCATTTCTTTTTGAATATGTTTTTTAATGTCTTTGAGGGTGACATCAAGCGTTCCCGCTTCTTCCGCTGCTCGAATAATATTAAGGGTGACTTTATCAAATGTTGCGGGGAATCGTGCAAATGAGCCTGAAATTTGTTTTCCTTGAGTAAGGTCCTTTCGAAGATGGGTTAATAGTTTTTTTTGACTTCCTTTTGCGTCTTCAAGGAGAGAGTCTACGGCTTCAAGAATTGAGATTCCTGCGCCAAGCATGGTTGCAAAATTGTCAAATAACGTGATTTTGTCTTTTGCCGAGAGTGATATATTTTGAAGATTCATTTTTAAGAGTAAGTATATTTAAATGGAATTAAATCCCTTCAACTTTTGTGACGCGAAGCACCTCTTCAATAGTTGTTATTCCCTGGGCAACTTTATCAAGTCCATCATCCAACATAGTGCTCATCCCATCAATTCTCGCCTGCTCGATAATTACATCAGAATCAGCCTTTTTTAAGATCAGAGATCTCATTTCTTTAGTGACTTCTATAACCTCAAAAACACCGAGTCGACCGATGAATCCGGTTAAATGACAAACAGGACAACCAGACCCTTTATATATATTGATATTATTTTTTGTTCCAAAATGTTTTTTGACCATTTCGCTTGGAAGATTTTTACTGAGCTCTTCATGAGTGGTGCTAATGGTTGTCTTGCACATTTCGCAGATTTTTCGAACAAGTCTTTGAGCGATTATGATATTTACCGTTGAAGCGACTAAAAATGGTTCAATTTTCATATCCATAAGTCGAGGAAGTGCGGTTGCCGCGTCGTTTGTATGAAGGGTGGACACAACCAAATGACCAGTAAGTGCTGCATTTACCGCAATTCCTGCCGTCTCTGAATCTCGAATTTCTCCCACAAAAATGATGTTTGGATCTTGTCTCAAGATTGAACGCAAACCACTTGCAAAAGTAAGCTTTGTTTTTGGATTGACTTGAATTTGATTTACCCCTTGAATACGATATTCAATAGGATCTTCAATTGTGGTGATATTTTTGGCACGCGTGTTGAGATTTTTCAAGATCGCATAAATTGATGTTGATTTTCCCGATCCCGTTGGTCCCGTTGATAAAATCATTCCATACGATTTTGCGTACGCGCGACTGACTTTTTCGAGATCAGTATCACTCATCCCAAGATCAGTAAGAGTGATATTTTTATTATGTGCTGACAATAATCGAAGAACTGCCTTTTCTCCATTTGCAATGGGGATAATCGACACCCGAAGATCAATAAAACTATCTTCAATTTCAAATCTCATTTTTCCATCTTGAGGGCTCATATGTTCGTCTGTCCGAAGGCGTGAGAGCACTTTAATACGAGTTAAGATGCGCTCATTAAGGTCGCGTGGGTATTTTATTACATCATGTAATATACAGTCGATACGATATCGTGCGAGCGCATATTCTTCCTGTGGCTCAATGTGGATATCCGAAACCTTGTCATAAAATGCCGTTTCCAATATTAAATCAACAATTTTTGATACCGGCATGTCATGTCCATGGTTTTTGATCGACTTTTCAATAAGTTGGGAAAATGATTTTTGGAGGTCTTTTTTAAATATATAGAAGGTGTTCATGATGTCTCGCTCACTTGCCAAGTGCGGAAGAACCTTCGATTGAGTTTTGCGCGCTACCATCTCAATAATTTCCTTATTGGTTGGATCTGCCATGGCAAGTTTTATTCCATTTGCATCACGGGCAAAAGCAATTGTTTTTTGTTTGCGAGCTATTTTTTCTGGAACAATATGAAAAACAGCCTCTGGAATTGAAATTTTTGCAAGAGATATGAAGGGAATTTTGAGGTGGTTTGCGATCGTAATCCCCAACTGTTCATCGGAGATGAAATTGAGTTGAATTATCGCCTCCTGAAAACCAATACTTGAGTCTTTCATAAACTCATGAACTTCTTTGAGTTTTTTATCATCAAGTACGTTAATTCTTTTCAGGAGCTCTGTTAGTTGTTCTTCATTGAGGAGCATGGTTAGTCAGTTAAAATCTACAATAGTTATGTGTTGGTCGCTTCTTTAATTTTTGAAAGAAGTGAGTCAAAATCAAAAAAACTTTTATTTACATATCCTTTTGCCCCAAGATCTATCGCATGTTTTACATCTGACTCCTGTCCAAGGGTTGAAAAAATCAAGACGGGGAGGGTGGTTATTTGCCCCGATTTTGACAACTCCTCAAGAACTTGAAAGCCATCCATTATGGGCATAATGATATCCAGAATTAATAGATCAGGATTTCTTTGAGCGATGCTTGCGAGGGTTTCGGTGCCATTTGCTGCAATTTGAACTTCATAGCCATGTTGTTCCAACTCATTTTTATAGAATTTCTGAAAAAATTCATCATCTTCTGCCACTAATATATACATAGTTACATTAAATTTATAATCATCATTTTATGGATCAAGAAGTCTTATTTTTGTATGTTCTTCAAGTGATTGGATTTCATTTGATAGATTGAGTTCTGCCTGCTGAGACTGAATGCTTTTCAAAGATCTGCCCATTGCATCAAGTGTTTGTCTAATAATTTCATATGTATTTTTATCAAGTTTGACTTGATCTTTTTGTACCGCTCGAAATAACGCCTCAAGAATCTTTCCCGCAAGACCAAGCTGAAAATATCCCATGACAAGACTTTGACTTTTGATTGAGTGTGCGAGGCGGTGAAAATCAGCCTGAGCTTTTAGGTCATGATTTTGCTCGATAGCACGGAGAAAATTGCTCATTTCTGAAAGCTTTTCAGAAGCTGTTTCCAGATAAAGTTGTTTGTATTCATTGAGATCAACAGGCATATATTTTAGTATACAAGATATTCCTCATCTGTTGGAATGTGGGCGGCTCAATTGTCGCCACTGTCTGGGCTCAGAGTTTTAGTATAATAATGCAATGTCTATAAAAAAGAAAAAAAAGAAAGATGAATTGAGATTGGAGCAATTTATGGCACTTTTCCGTACCACTACAAACGTAATTATTGGCACAGTTCTTCTTTTGTTTGTGATTGCAAATAGTATGAGCGCTCAGTATATGCCAAAAATTTTTTTTGATCTTGCAAATGACAACGAAAAGTCTATAGTTGAGCTTCTGATGAAAGCCAAAGATGCTCAACAGTTTAAATATCTGTTTCCTGAAGTACGGGGCGTGATTGCAAAAAATTCTGAAGCAATTTATAAGGAGTCAAATGATCGATCCGCTCAAATACAAACACTTCTCGCCCTTCTTCAATCAAACCCCGAATCTCCAGAAATTTTGTACGCTCTCCACATACTGTATGAAGCAGAAAAAGACAAAGTAAATGCAGATGTGTATCTCCAAAAAGCGCGATTAATTGATCCTCAGATTGGACTCTAATATGTATCCATAGGATCCAGGTGTCTCGCGTGCGCAGATTGAAATAATAAAGAAGAGCGTATTGGATGTACGTATATTTTGTTATACCATGGTATATAAAAATATGCAATAAATCCACAAATAATTTCTTTCCACAACTTATAAATATTCATGTTCTGCATATTACGAAGGAGAAGAGGAGGGGAGAGGGAATCGCACATTCAATGAAAACATACATTCACTACAGGCGATGAAACGAGAATGAACGAGTATACACAATAGACTCAATTCCTTGGCTATTTTTGTATTGGAATGAGAAAGTATTGGAGCCTTCCAATGGGTCAAAGCAGGTTCCATCTGGCGTCGCATAATCTGTCCATCCACTATTGTTTATGTTTCTTTTTTTGAGTGATCCTGCGGTGTAGTTTCCCGTTGGATGATCAACGACGCATAGTGTTTGTGAGGTTGTTAATTCTATATATTGACTTTCGTTTGGATATAAAATTTCAAAAGTAGGAGGGTATGGAATTGGTGTCGAGGTGGGAATCTGTGTTGGGGATGGAGTTACTGTGTGGGTCGGTGTTGATTGAGGAGTTTGCGTTGGAGTCGAGGCTATTTTTTTAGTGGGAGTCGGTGTTTTTGATTGCGAGGGAGATTTCATGGTGGGGGAAGGGGTTGCAGAAACTTTCGTAGAAGCGGCATCATGCCGCGCATTGAGAAAGCTTTGCAGTGCACCTTCTTTTATTGACTGTGTCACTTCAGATGACCCTTCAGGATTTGTTTTTTTCGAAAAAGCAAAAAGAGGTACTTTTCCGGATATACTTAAATAGAGTGCGATTCCAAGGAGTCCAATGGTGAGAATAAATACCGCCCCAATGATACTCCGTGATGTTGAGCCAGTAATAAGTCGTTTGAGAAAAAACTCTTTTTTTGGCGGTGCCTCTTGAATTTCCAAAGGGTGTGGCTCAAGATTATCTGGGATCTGCATGGTAAATAGTATAGGTTTGAAGGTTGCTCTATGCAATAGTCGTTCTCAGGTTTGTGGTACAATATTGAGTTGAATTAAGGGCCTGTGGCGCAATTGGCAGCGCGTCTGGCTGGCAGTCAGAAGGTTACGGGTTCGATCCCCGTCAGGTCCACTCTTTATATTTCTCTTCGCAAATTAATATCTTCCTCTCAATTAACTCACAAAATATCCTTGGATAAAGAAGGAGAAAAAAATAAGGTGAAGTATCAGAAAGATCGATGCGACAGCAATTTTTATATAAGTATTTTTGAATTTTGCAAGGATTAAGTATGTCGAAAGAAGGGGAAGAGCGTATCGTGGAAGAGAGCTTAAGGTGCCGGTAAGTGTTGGTAAAATCAGTACAGAAATTGAATATACATGGAGTCCGATGAGTGAGAATTGTTTTTTCTTTGAGTTTTTTATGATTTTCAGTAGATCATAAAAAATGAGACCTCCAACAAAAATGAGAGTAATAAATTC
>CAYVKV010000001.1:144128-161295 GCA_964452355.1 uncultured Gammaproteobacteria bacterium
ACTGAAAATTAGGTGTTGCGGTCATAAATATTTTGATGTATCGATATAGGACTTGGGGTAAAAGTACCAGATCAGTCGATCGAGTTGCGTTGGATACTTTTTGAAGATTAAAAAAGGCGAAATAATCTCCGGTTGTTAGTTTGAGAAAGATTGAATAAAGGCTGATTCCCACAAGTGGTGCAACAAGAACCATTACATTTTTTCTTTTCTTCAGTACTTCTAATATTCCCTGCACGGGTGATAATCTATTTGGGTGATCAAGATACATTTGGAGGAGTTGGGCAAACATTGGGATTATTAAAAAGATTCCCGTCACGCGGGTGAGTCCAATCGCAAGTCCACAGATGCTTGCGAGCACCAATTTTTTATATTGTAGTGAAACGAGACTGCCGAGAAAAAGTAAAAGAAATATGCTTTCGGTATAGAGGGATAATAGAAAAAAGGACGTTGGGAAGGTAAGAAAAAAAAGGAAAAACCATTTTATTTCTTTTTGAGTAAATGAGAGATTTTGAAGATATTTATTTAATAAGATACATATTCCGATACATGAAAGGATAGAAATAAGAAGTCCTGATAGTAAATGAGGGATGTTTGTTATGAAAGATACAATACGAATAGAAACCGGATAGAGGGGAAAAAATGCTTGCGTGAGGGGAAGATATCCATTTTGTGCAATTTTGAGATATTGAGCGCCATCAAAATTGGCAAAAGAGTAGACGAATTGCGGCAATCCAGATTTGATCAGGTCGTCTTGATAGGGAAATGACTCAGGTGCAATAATGGAAGGAATCAATAGTGCAAGAAAAAAGTGAGAAAAAATGAAAGATAAAGAAATTATGAGGATCCAGCGATTAGTCATGGTTTTGTATGGACAAGAAAATATTCTTCTTTCGGAAATGAATCCATAGATTGAAGCATGCGCGATACATCGGGTTGTTGTGACTTATGTGTGGAAATTGCCTGCTTCTTCAGCTCCCAGTATTCTTTTACATCCACAATTTCATCCACTCGTTCCCGTTTAAAACCATGGGGGACGTAGATGAAGTAATTTCGCAGTTGGTCGGTCATTTCACGCATGATGACATACGACATCATTTTTTTGGTGTATGGAACTTTATAAAATAAGTAGTAAGTAATCATTGCCATCGCAACATGATCGAGATGTCCCGATACGCCTCGAAGTTCAAAGGTGAGAAGGATTTCGGGCTCGATGGTGTCAAGGATGGTTTTTACTTTACCTGCAATATCATGATATTTATTGTTACAAAGGCCTCCATCTTCATAATCCAGAAAATGCACTTTTTTAATTCCAAGAAGTTTCGCAGATGCACCAAGCTCTTCTTCTCTAATTTCTCCAATTGCGCGATTAGAGTCGCCGAAAAAATTTTCACCCGCTTCCCCACGCGTAGCACAAATGAGATAGACATCATAGTCTTTGGAGTATTTTGCAATCGTTCCTGCAGGTCCAAATGCCTCATCGTCAGGGTGTGCAAAGATTGCGACAAGTGAAGGCCGTTTCATAATAAAATAGTATACAATACTTTGTATGATCGGGGCGTAGTTCAGATGGCTAGAACGTTGGGCTGGGGGTCCAAAGGTCGCAGGTTCGAGCCCTGTCGCCCCGACATAGAAAATTTATTTTTTTGAAGATCTTTCTATTTCATTCTGTTTCTTCTTCTGATTCTCTACTTATAAGGTATCCAAAGCCAGCCTGTTCTAGCTTTGCGCGTGCCTCGTCTGAGATTTCACCAATCCACAACCAGCCTTGGACAGCGCTAGGTTTTTGAGTTCTGGTTCGGGAGGTGTCATATGCATCTGAAGTATCATATATCCTCAATGCTTCGACGACTCCATCTGCTGTTTCTACGCGGACACTGGTATAGGGATAATGTTGACCACCTGTTTCACATGTCACCCCAGGAGTAGGGTGCGTTTGAGAAAATGCCACGGCTTTCATTGCCAAGGGAAAACCCAAAAGGTCAAGTGGTCTACTATTATTACTTCTTTCACGAAGGTCAGCTTGTTCTGCATCATGCATTCTACTTTCTTCTTGTTGTCGTATCCTTTCATTTTGAACTGTTTGTGCTTCTTCGAGCCCTCTTTGAAGTCCTTGTACAAAATCTGCCCGTATATCTTCATCAACCCCAACGCGAGCGAGCGTATCTACTATTTCTTCAATATCTTCATCAGTGATAGGCTCGTCTATTTCTATTTGGGGTGATTCGATCGTTTTTTTTCCCAAAAGGCGCCGAAATCTTTCAGGGAGCGTAGTATGCTGCGAAACTGGGGGAGTGGGTTTGTCATGCTCGCGACGACCCTTTAAGCTACTTTTTGCTTCTTCAATCAACTCATTTCGTCCCAAAATTCTTGATTTTTGTTTCTCGCCGACATCGACAACAGCAAGTTCTTTATCAAGAAATACGCGGTATGAAGTTCGTGGTTCTCTTTTCAAGCGAAGGAATACACTTCGAGCTATAGTCGTCAATGCATTGCGCTCAGATTCTGGAAATCGGCCCTCTTTAATCCATCGGTCAACTAATTTATTGCCCGCATTATATGTGATATCAGGATCCTGAAGCGAGCTATACTCTGTTTTGAATTTTTCCAAAGAAGCCGGAGGATGAGTATTTATTTCAGCAATTATGTTATCGGTAACCGATTTTTCATGTACTTGAATGGTTTCTATTTCTGTTTCATCAAATGCGTTAAAAAATTCTTTATCTGTTTGTCCCGAGATGAAGTGTTCTTGCTGCATTCTGGCCGCTCTGCTGAACTGATTGGATTCGGTAGGAACTACAAGTGCTCTTGAGGGTGATTCTATGGATGTTTGTGGAGTTTCTAGAGCGGGGTCTGCCATGTGTGATTATTGTATCAATTATTGATATACTATTGGGTACGTTTTTTTTGGATTATCGTAGATGAGTTTGAAGTACATAAATTTAATATGACAAAAGAGATTGGAACTAAAGAGCCGTGTGAACCTATTGATGCTCAACTATTGAAGTTGATGAGAGGGAGTGTTGAGGCCGCTCGTGCATTTGCCGCCACATATAGTAAGCAACAAAAATACGCCGGGATTCGAGAAATTCCATTAGTAACATTTGATTTTGTTGAAGGGAATGCAGTTGTTGATGCGTTTGAAGACTGTGCATATCCTCAGCGAATTTTAAAAGAGGTGCTCGTTGAAAATCAAATATGTCAAGAAGAGGGAATAGGAGGAACCTACCACTATGGAACAGATCCACATCGATATATTACGATTACCACATTTCCATCAACAAGTAATCCTCAATTGGATTTTAAGCAAATACAACATATCGAAGATGTCGGAAATAAGGAAGATTCCTTGCGCATTATTCTTCGAGAGGAATGGCCGGTAATTGGTACGCAGAACTTTGGGTCAGAGCCTTTGACAGCGATGTTGCAGAGGAGCCTCGCATCATACAGACGCAATTGGAATAATGTAGCATCAAACAATCAGTTTTCTTATCAGTAGTTTCCATTCCTGAAATCCATTTCTAAAGTATCCTTGTAAACTTTCTTCATGATTCTTCAAAATTGAGGCCTGAATGGAAGATGCTTTTTGTGTTCGAGCATAATTTTCTGCAGTTTCAAGAAGTTCTTTGACGACACCATCGTTCTTATGTTCTTTCATGACAATAAGATCCGATATGTATGCAAATCGATGAGATGTTCTAAAATGTTTCTTGTCATCTTCGATGTAGGTCGATATCATTCCAACAACTTCATTATTGATTTCAACAACAAAAATTTTCCCCATACCCTGCTCACAGAGTTTGAGAAGATGTTCTAAATAATCGTGTGCAACTTTTACTCCTTCCAGTCGATGTGGATCCATCAAACGTTCATAGTCTTGAAGTTCTGTGAGACATTGTTTGATCGCATCAATATCTGCATGCGTGTATTCGCGTATCATATGCATATGAGGTCAGTATACAAAAGCCACTGCGCTGAGGCAAGAGCGCATTACTTCGGGCATATGCTATCATAAATATATGAGTTGGAATCGGAAAATTATTATTATCGTGCTTCTCATGGGGGGAATGCTTTCGGGATTTTATGGATATTCAAAGTGGGTAAATCGTTGTCAGGAGGATGATGTTCGGACATGCACCTTGTTAAAGCAACTTGCGATAAATAGCTATACGCAACATCATGGAACATATGCTGAAATTCATAAAAAAATCCCCTTATTTACGATCGACTGGGCAATCGATAAATCGTCTCAAGAAATACTCAAAAAAGAAGCATCTGATGAGACAATGCACTTGGTCATTGCTGATAATACGGTCTTTTTAAAAGATTATTCTGATAATTATTGGTGGAAACAATCTGCGCAAGTTGTTGAAAAGTTTGATATCAAGCTTCCCTTTGATCCAACTATTTTTTTTAACAATCTGGTAAAAGACATTCAAGATCCCCAAACCTCGTTGTCATATACACGCCAGGATGTGTGCGGTGCAAAGACGTGCTATGTCATGTCCTTGAGGAAAGAAAATATGCAGACAACGGATTTTTACATTGATGAAGTAACTGATCAAATACAACAAATCATCATTTCTGCCTCAGATATTGAGCAAAAAATCATATTTGAATATGAGGATTTTCAAATTGAAATCCCCAATTCAAATGTCAAAACCGCATCGGCAAATCAAAATATATTCTTTGAAAATTTTTTACAACAATCATCTATGCAAAAACAAAAACCAGATTATATTCAAGAATTTGAAAAGACTCAATTAGAACTGGAGCAAGAAGGTAGTCCAGACTTCATTTTATCTCCGACAACATATCCATAATATTTTTATATACTACTGATATGAAAACAGCACTCATTTATCTAAATGGTGGCTCTCTTAATGAAAAGAGACTGAAGGGTGCGATAAAAGAAACACCGTATATTATCGCAGTTGATGGTGGAGCGAATTATTTACATAATCACAAAATAATTCCAGATGTATTGATCGGCGACATGGATTCAATTCATCAAAATATTTCTCGTGAACTGGCACAAAAAGGCACGATTATCATTCAACATCCAAAGGAGAAAGATCAAACCGATTCAGAGCTTGCAATTTCATACGCAATTGAACAAGGATGTAAGGAAATTGTCATTGCTGGCTTTGGGGGAGATAGATTTGATCATATGATTGCGACTATTCATTTCCTCAGTAAAGTAATAAAAAAGATAGAGGTTAAGATTATTCAGAATAATGAAGACATATATTTTGTGACAAAATCTCTGCAATTTCAAGGAAAAAAAGATGATGAAGTTTCGATTATTCCACTACTCACTGACGCAAAAGGAGTGACGACAAAAGGTCTTCAGTACGCGCTCAGTGATGAATTATTGAACATATCAAGCACGCGTGGCGTGAGCAATGTGATGAGTAATTCTACTGCCAGTATTAGTCTCAAAGAAGGAACCCTTATGGTAGTTCATCGACGTCTTTGAGTTATTTCTCAATTGATTATTATTGTATGTTTTTATATTCGTGAAGCGCCTTATCTAATATTTCAATTGACCTTCGAAGGTGAGATTCTTCAAGAACATAGGCGATGCGGACTTGTTTTTTCCCCTTTTTAGGATCGGAGTAAAATCCGTAACCGGGAGCGAGCATGACTGTTTCATTTTTGTCTTGAAAGGATTCAAGGAGCCAGATAGAAAATTTTTCCGCATCTTCAACCGGCAACTCTGCCATGATGTAAAAAGCACCTTCTGGTTTTGTGACCGAAACGCCATCAATAGATTGCAGTCCTTCAAACATGATGTCGCGTCGTTTTTGATATTCGGACTGCATTGACTTGGTATATTCTGCAGGTACATCGACAAGCTTTGATCCAATATATTGGTCAATAATTCCTCCGGAAAGACGACTCATGGCGAATTTAAGAGAACCACTTACCATTTGTTCATTGAGTGA
The DNA here is from genome assembly GCA_964452355.1 of uncultured Gammaproteobacteria bacterium. Taxonomy (GTDB): domain Bacteria; phylum Patescibacteriota; class Microgenomatia; order UBA1406; family GWC2-37-13; genus UBA1450. Next base: position 150,074 of record CAYVKV010000001.1, read on the forward strand.
AGTAAGATTTCCGAGACGAGCGCCGCAAAGATTATATCGCTTTGACAAGCTATCGATAAGTATCGCCTGATCGGGAATCTCTTGCATAAATTTGAGAAGAGACACGTGTGGGCGATCGACAAACGTGTATTCCCGGTAGACTTCGTCTGACAGGAGAAAAAGGTTATGTTTCTTAACTATGTCGACAAGCATCAGAATTTCCTCCTTTGTATAAACGGTTCCGGTTGGATTTCCAGGGTTTGAATAGAGAATTGCTTTTGTTTTTGGCGTGATTGCTGATTCTATTTTTTCACGCGTAGGCAGATGAAAGCCTTCTTGAAGTGAGGTTTCTATAGGGATAAGTTTTATATCCCAAAGCTGTGCTGATGTTTGATAGCTGCTATAAAAAGGTTCAAAAACGAGCAGTTCATCTCCAGGGTCGCAAACGGCAAAGAGTGCCATATTTATAGCTTCAGAACCGGCGATTGTACCGATGGTATTTTTGGTATTTACAAACAAAAAACCCAAATCATGGTAGTACGTCTCAAGTGCCTGAAGGTATTCTGGTGTCCCTCCAGAAGGTGCATATGAAATAGGGTTTTGAGTCCAATTTTTCAATGACTCAATCATCACATCAGGTGTTTTTACATCAGGCTGTCCCATATTCAGATGATAAATTTTTATTCCACGGCTTTTAGCCTTATCAGAAAGTGGAATAAGCTTGCGGATGGAGGAGATGGGGAGTTCTTTCATTCTTGTTGATATATCCATGTGTTCTATTTTATCAAAAACAAATGTATAATAATACCCAATGAAAATGACTCGAAAAATACCCGCCACCATGGTCACTCAGCATCCTGACCATGCACACACTCCATACTGGCATTTCAAGCCATTTATAAGTACTCAAGAAGAACCGCGAGAACTGTATCTTTCATTTAAAGATTTAGGAGCAACTGAATATAAATGGGATTGGGAGGGAAAGCTTGTGGATGAAGCGATTTTAGAACGAATATTTGGTGAGTACTTTGATTACTTTCAAAAAGAGAAAATTGGAAAAGATAAGTTTATTACCTTTCGTCTGCCCAACCCGAAAGTAGAAACAGAATATCGATTAGGGAGGGCTTTCATGGGGATCCTTGCAGCCTCCGGTTTATCTAAAACTTTAGGGCTTAAAGACAATCCACTATTTGAAGTAATTCTACCAATGACTGAATCTGCAAAAGAAATGTATGATGTGCAAGATGCATTCAGACAAATGGCTTCGGTACGGCATCCTTTACTCAAGAGAAGTGCCGGGGATATAGAACACATTGAGCTTATTCCTTTATTTGAAGACATAGATACCATTTCTCATTCAGATGAAATTTTATCTGAGTATCTCGAAAGACATATGAAAGGGTTTGGGTTTAAACCAGAATATATCCGTCCTTATGTAGCGCGGTCAGATCCAGCGCTTAATGCAGGGATTGTCCCAACAGTCCTTGCAATTAAAATTGCCCTTTCAAGATATAAGAAATTTGAAGAAAGAAATGAAATTCCATTATATCCAATGATCGGTGCCGCAGCTCTTCCCTTTCGTGGAGGAATAAGTCCACGAACAATAGATCAATTTATGAATGAATATGCTGGTATTCGTACCACTACCATTCAGAGTGCTTTTCGATATGACTTTCCAAAAGATGAGGTAATTGAGGCTATACAAAAGCTTGAAACAAAATTAAAAACCTTAAAAACACGACTTATTTCTGATAAAGACGAAGTAAATTTGCGAGAAATAATGTCCCTATTTTCGAAGTACTATCGAGGGACAATAGAGAAGATAGCGCCTCTTATCAATGAAGTGTCAAAATCAATACCAAAAAGACGCGAGCGAGTACAACATATTGGACTCTTTGGATATTCGCGTGGAGTTGGTGAAGTAAAATTACCACGAGCGATCACATTTACTTCATCACTATATTCAGTTGGTGTGCCTCCAGAGCTTATTGGTACCGGACGTGGTTTACAGATGCTAAAAAGAGATAATATGCGGGAACAGCTAGAGCTATTGGAGAGGATATATATAAATCATCGTTCAGATTTATTACACACGATTTCTTATACCAATTTTGATGTCCTTGAGAAGCTTGCAAAAAATACTACGGGCTTTGATGAAGTGCTTGCTGACGTGCGGGGAATACAGGAGTATCTTGGTCAAGAACCAGTACTTACTGACGACCAAATTGAACATAATAAAGTTACTTCACAAATATTTGAGCGTTTAAATAGTGGAAAAGATATTACAAATTTAATCGAAAAAGCTGCTCTTCTTCGGAGGAGTATCGGTTAATATAATCATATGTCAATTATGCCGGACCATTGGATAAGAAGAATGGTCAAAGAACACGATATGATCGATCCTTTTCAGGATGAGCAGGTCAGAGATGGCCACGTGTCATATGGCCTTTCATCGTATGGATACGATCTGAGAGTAGCAGATGAGTTTAAGATTTTTACCAACGTCCACTCAGCAGTAGTAGATCCAAAGGAATTTGATGAAAAATCATTTGTTGATATTAGCGGTGAAGGACAAATTCTTATTCCACCCAATTCATTTGCTTTAACACGAAGTCAAGAGTATTTTAAAATTCCAAGAAGTGTTATGGGGCTATGTATCGGCAAATCTACCTATGCGCGCTGTGGAATAATTGTCAATGTCACACCTCTTCAGCCCGAATGGGAAGGATCTCTTATTATTGAAATATCAAATACTACGCCGCTTCCTGCACGAATCTATGCGGGTGAGGGGATTGCTCAGATTATTTTCTTCGAAGCAGATGAGGTATGTGAAAAATCTTATAAAGATACTCTGGGGAAATATTCACACCAAACTTCAATTGTTCTTCCAAGAGTTTAAAAAAAAGATAATCATTTCTTCTATCAGAAATGAGTGTATTATATAGCTCTATGTCTCGACAAGTACCTAAAATCGCAAAATACGGGGTCATGATTATTTTTATGATCTTTATTCTCCAAACGAAGCCTGTTCTTGCAGCTAATCACTCGATAAACAAATTTGGCATACATCTCGCTCAACCTCAGGACGAAGATATTGATCGTGCGGACGTTCTTGTTAATGGAACGGGGGGACAGTGGGGATATATCACTTTGGTGATACATGAAGATGATAAAAATAGAGATAAATGGCAACCCATCTTTGATAAACTCAGAGATCGGGGCCTTGTACCAATCATTCGACTTGCAACATCTCCAGAGGGTGAAAATTGGAAACGACCAGAAGAGGGAGATGCGGATGATTGGATAGATTTTTTGAACAGTTTACACTGGGTGGTCAAAAATCGTTACATTATTTTGTTCAATGAACCAAACCATGCATCTGAGTGGGGGGGTGAAGTTGATCCGAAATCTTTTGCTCGGGTAAATGAAGCATTTGCGAGGAAACTCAAAGAAGCTGATGGTGATTTTTTTGTGATGATGGGAGGGATGGATGCATCTGCTCCACAAAGCAGACCAATGTATATGGACGAGAAGGCTTTTATGGAAGAGGTAGTGGGAGAGATTGGTGTTGATGATTTTAATAAACTGTTTGACGGTTTATCGTCTCATTCATATCCAAATCCAAATTTTGCCGGGGCGCCTCATAGCAGTGGACGAGGAACAGTTAAAACATATGAATGGGAGCTCTCATTATTATCTTCCTTGGGGGTCAAGACTCTGCCTGTATTTATCACTGAAACAGGGTGGAATGGAGACGCGCTTTCACGCACTCAGATTGCAGAGAACTTTCGATATGCATTTCAAAATGTATGGATTCCCGATGAACGAGTGATTGCAGTGACACCATTTGTGCTCAATTATCAGGGTGAGCCATTCTTAAAGTTTTCCTGGGTAAAAGAGGGGAATGGGGGAGTATATCCTGAATATGAAATGGTTCGGGACATGGAGAAACGGGACGGAAATCCTGAAATACGTCAGGATGGGTCATTTGACATGACTGACTTTCCTCACGATATTGTTGAGCAGTCGACCTACCATCTGCGGGTAGATGTGACAAACAATGGTCAAGCGATCTGGAGTCGCGAGAATGGGTATGGATTCATGCTTGAAAATGTCGAGCCTTCGCAGTATCTGATCTCATCATTTGGTGAAATTAAGCCATTTGAAACAAGGACCATTGATATATACTTTTCCACTCTTGACGTACTGGGTAAATTTAATTCACGCATTGTGCTCTATCGAAATGAAGATATGGTTATAAGCAGTAGTCATTGGGATTATGAAGTGGTGTCGCTTCCTTCGCTTTTATACAAAATTTCACTATTCCCAAAGCGAACCACGACTGGTAGCGACTTTGAACTTCAAATATATAATCAGCACGAAGAGCTTGTATTTAGGAAAGGCGGTCTTCAAGTGGTCGATGGTCACGGTTCGATAGAAAAGGTTGATAACATCGCACTTGGTCAAAGATACCGCGTAGTTCTTCTTAAAAAACAGTATCTCCCACGCCAGACCTATGCTGATTTTCAGAAAGGGGAGAATGAGGTTTCGTTTGAACCGATGATTCCCCTTGATTTTGATGGTGATGGCGCTGTGGGATGGGGGGATCTTGGAGCAGTGCTCAAGAATTTGAGACTCCTTGGGATGTGGATGATATAGAGAAGAAAATTACTTTGTTATGCTGTTGTGAAAAGAAGACAAAAATTCATTTGAAGGTGCGCAAATAGGCACAGAGCCAAAATGAGATGACAATTTTCCTCCTAATCCTTTGAAAACTATATCCTGACCTGAGGCCATTCGAATGCCATGGAGAGTTATATCGTCAGTAGGTTGAGCTGATATTTGTTCCTTACCTTCCCAATAATAAAGTATGGGCGCTGGTCGCATTTCCGCAAGTCCAAGTAATAATTGCATGTCAAATAATTCTCGTTGCGCAGTAACAAAGTCCATATATTGAGTCCGAACACCGGCGCGTGTAAAATCTGCCGCAATTTGTTCAAACGGCACTCGGAGAGGACGTGTTAAAAAAACAAGTACCTGAGGAGATTTAATAATGGTATATTCTCTAAATTTTGGTGCTTCTGGCGACATATGGATGGTATTATATATCTTTTTCCTCGTATAATCAATATTATAGGATATATCTAAGTCTCTCTGACGACTTTTGTTTACGGCAAGCACTCTCCCCCGCATGAAAGAGTGCGATAGAGGAGGGGGTTAATAAATTGAATTGGACTATTAAGACAGCATAAATCGTATAATACCTTATATATGGTTTTCATAAAGCAGAGTGAAAAATGGTCATTTTACGTCGTTAAATGTCGATTTTTGGGTTTTTTGAGCTTAAATATATAATGACCGTTTGTCATGTTTTTCTTCATTATTAATTCTCTGTGGAAGATATATAAGTGAAGGTATATTTTTTCAATTTAAAAATAGGGGAGAGGTTGTAGCACATTTGAAGAGGGGCTCGTGAGGGAGAGTCAAAATACACTTATTTAAGTGAGCGAATGATTTTGTTTAATTTGGAGACTACCATACTGAAGTTGGGGTTATGCTCGATTTATTAGTTGGCTCGATACCATTTTTCCTCACGTCGTCACCCAAAGGGGCCCACGACATTGTTTCGGAAAAAGATGTCTTCGCCAAACTCTATTTACATTACACACTTTTATTTCTATGTCACGAGTCAAACTAACCGAACACAAATCAAAACAACTATTCTACCGCGATTTGAATAAAAAGTATCATGGCGTAGCGGTTTTGATTGACTCAAAAGGAAAACTTTCTTTTTCCACTCCCCTCTTAAAACTACCAGAGAAAGAAACGTATGTCGTTAAGGTTGATCAGGGCGTTAAAGGAAGAATGAAAAAGGGATTAATTGAACTCAATGTGAAGCATGTTTCTCTCACAGAATCAATAAAAAAGCTCGTCAGGAAAGGCTATTCCAGTTTTCTTATCGAGCGCATGGTGTCGCATAAACAGGATGCTGAACGATACGTGTCAATTGAGCGCACCCGGGAGGGTTTTTTGGTCCGATATGCGACCGTGGGCGGAATAGACATTGAAAGTATGAAAAAGAAGGTTAAGACTGCGGTGATAGGCTATAATCAAAATAAATCGAAGCAGAAAGAGGAGGGCAGTGTGCCGATCAAACAGATTGCTCAAGCACTCAATGTTGATGAGCCTTTTATCAATTCGCTCCTTGATTACTGTGAAAGATATTTTGTTTCATTTTGCGAAATAAATCCGCTCGTCGCTCACGGGGAAAATATCCATATTCTTGATTTGGCGGTTGAAGTCGATAGTACTGCGAGATATTTTATTCGAGATGGGTGGGTAGAGCAAGATGTTGTTCAGGATCAGCAAAAGTCCCCCGAAGAGAAGTCTATAAAAATGCTCAATGACAACAGTCAGGCAGCTTTATCATTTACACTGCTGAATCAAAATGGCTCGGTGTGGGTACTGCTTTCAGGAGGAGGAGCGAGTATTACGCTTGCCGATGAGTTTTATAATTTAGGTCATGGAAAAGACCTTGGAAATTACGGGGAATATTCGGGAAATCCAAGTGCTGAAGAAACGTATCTGTATACAAAAGAAGTATTGAAGGCACTGTTTAAAAGCAAGTCAAAGAAAAAAATACTTCTCATCGGAGGTGGCGTTGCAAACTTTACCGATGTTCGAATCACCTTTCAGGGGATTATTAAAGCACTGGAAGAAAATAAAAAAGAACTGGGAAAGAATGATGTCATAATATACGTACGTCGTGGTGGACCAATGCAGAAAGAAGGACTTGCCATGATGGAAACGTGGCTGCAAACAAATCGTATGTATGGATATGTTGCAGGACCAGAGCTTCCGCTCTATGAAATTGTCAGGAAAGTGGTGAGAGTATTATGATTGATATAAAAAAAATTCGTAAAACAAATCACTCAATTGTCTCGCTGGGAAGTCATCCGGGGATTCTCCAATCCATGTTGGATTTTGATTTCTTATGTGGAAAAGATGCACCAGATCTTGTCGCAATCATCGCAACGGGAAAAAAATATGTTCGACTCTTTTGGGGAGATGATGAGGTACTGATTCCTGTGTACCAAGAAGTAGCGTATCTGCCGCGTCATATCAAGCGATCTACAACCTTGTTTCTCAACCTGACTTCAGGACGACGAACACTCTCCTCCACTGTAGATCTTCTCAATGCTCTCCCTCACATCGTTGGCGGTGCAGTTTTTGCCGAGAATGTTCCAGAAAAACACGCACTTGAGCTCTTTCATCATTTGAAGAAGGATGTATTTGTTATTGGTCCGGCGACCGTTGGACTTATGATTCCGGGACATCTGAAACTGGGCGCAATTGGCGGTACTCAAGCGGATCAACTTATTGATTCACATCTCTTTGAATCGGGAAACGTGGCAGTATTTTCGTCCTCGGGAGGAATGACAAATGAACTTATACAGCTTGTTACAAGGCTCCAAAAAAGAATATCATTCTCATTATCGTTTGGTGGAGATCGTTTTCCAGTGCTTTCTCCCGTTGAAGCATTTCTCGCTGCAGAAGCGGATACACATACGGAGCAAATTGTGTATTTTGGTGAGCTTGGTGGATATGATGAGTATGACCTGATTGATCTCATAAAGCAAAAAAGGATTACAAAAAAAATCATTGCATATATTGGGGGAACTATCAGTGAAATGTTTGAGACACCTCCGCAGTTTGGTCATGCAAAGGCAATGGCAAGTCGGGGAGAGGAGACTGCTCAGGCAAAGACAAAAGCGCTTCAGGATGTTGGTGTTTTAGCAACAAACTCATTCACAGAGTTTATCAAATTGGTTAAAGAGATTCCAAGTGGCGATCATTCAAACGAATTGGATCATGAAGCAAAAATGCAGAGAATTCGTTTACGAACTTCAGCATTGTTTATGAACTCCATATCAAGAGACGTCGGCGGATCTGTTGAAATTGTGGGGGAGGAACTATTGGCTGCCGCTTCAAAAAGATCATACGCACACATTGTGGGCTCGATGCTTCTGGGGAGGCAGCTCAAATCCCCCCATGCTGCACAGTTTGTTGATTTGGTAATGAAGCTCTTGGTAGATCATGGTCCCTATGTATCAGGCGCAGTGAATACCATGATTGCAGCTCGTGCGGGGAAAGATTTGGTCTCTTCCTTGGCATCGGGGATATTGACGATCGGTCCACGATTTGGCGGCGCGATAAATCAAGCAGCTGCTCATTGGTTTGAAGGAGTTTCAGAAGAGATTGAGCCACACGAGTACGTTGAGCACATTGCAAAGACAGGAAAGAGAATCTCTGGTATTGGACATCGAAAGTATCGCATTGATGCTCCAGACCCGCGGGTAGGCAAAATTCTTCAGTTTTCAAAAGGATTAAAGAAACACGAACATATTGATTTTGCCTGTTCAATTGAGCAGATAACCACTGCAAAAAAAGGAAATCTTATTTTGAATGTCGATGGTGCCATTGCTGCAGTATTTTTAGATCTTCTTTCTGAGAAGGAAAATATTTCAAGAAATGAACTGAAGGAATTAATAGATATTGAATTTTTTAATGCGTTATTTGTGCTTGCTCGCTCGGTTGGTTTTACCGCTCATTATCTTGATCAGCGACGCCTTGACGAAGGACTTTTTCGACTAACTCCAAAAGAGGTGAAGTATTCAAAATAAAATACTATTCAGTCTCATCATATTTAAATGAGAGGGCGTTGAGAATAATAGTATAATCTTGGGAGTCGACAATACCATCATAATTGAGGTCTCCCCGTGTTACCACTTCGGCTGATTGGCTTCCAAAGTTGCTTCGAATATAGATGATATCAACAGCATCTATGATCCCATTTTGGAGTGGAATATCTCCTGCAAGCATGTATATTTGAGAAAAATCAAAGGTATTATTTCCTTCTTTGAATTTTATTTTCCCATCTTTACATCGATATGTTCCGCTTATCGTTTCTTTTGGATTGATTTCGCATATTTTCTTTTGCAGGTGTTTTGGTCCCTTGATGGTGACGTAATAATCGATATTGGGAATATTTTTGTACTCTGTATCTGCGACCCACGTACCATCTGCTTGAGGGGTAAATGTCACGGAGCGAGTGTCAATTTGTTTGCCATTAGTCTGGTATATGGCAAGCTTAGTATTAATAGAGTTCGCATTTTTTGGTTGTCCGGTAATTCCTTGAAATTTAATTCGATAGTTTACTTTTGCATCAATGCGTTGTTCGAGAATTTGAGATACTGGCTGAGGAGATGTCTCAGGAGGAATCCCCGTAATTCCTCCAGACGGATATGGACCACTTGGATAGGGTCCACTCGGATAGGGAGATCCGTTCCCAGGAGGCGTTCCCCCCGAGGTTGTGGTTACATGAATATTGGGGATATTTTTCATGATCTCCTCAGGAGTTGTTCCTCCTGCAGCACCAATATTACTTTGTGGGCTGATGGTATAAGCGCCCGATGCTCCTGGGCCGACAATGGTACTTGCGGATGAGATGAGATTTACTCTCGTCACACCTGCGCGCACTCCTTTAAATGTCAGTCTGATGACCGCTCGTTTGACGAGTTTACTATCGTCTCCTTTATTGACGAGAGTCAGATGGAGAAGATTGTATCCTTGGGGATGAGAATGTATTTCTTTGATGACCTCGGTTCCAAAAGAATTTAATGTATCTTGGTACGAGACAAACTCAAGTTGACCTGGGGTCGTGCGATTGTAGGAAAAGATGAGATCTGCTCCTGATAGGTATGAACCACTTGAAAGGTCAATATCAACGGTGATATTCTGATTTAAACCACCTGAAATCTTACAAGTATTTGCTGCATTTGTAGTCTGACATGAGCCGGCTTTCAAAGAGTATGTCACCTCAGCCTGATCAGCGAGCGAACGAGTTGACATATATTGGTAGGTAAGATAGATAGCTCCACCAATGAGGAGAATGCCAATGAGAACCGAAAGTAGTCTTTTGGATTTGAGAATAAACATGAGTGAAATAGCACTCATTTTTTCTCGAATGTTAGTACCAATGGTATTAAATTTCATAAGTTTTCAAATGTTATTGACTACATTTTACTGTTCCAGCTGGTGCCCGTGGGTCATCGCTACAGAGCTCTACACGATCTATGAGAAAATTACTATTATTCGAATTATTCAATTTTGCTTCAAATTTAAGTTCAATTGAAGATCCTATGCTGGGAGAAATGTCTACGAAGGAATTTACGAAGTTTACTTCACCATTGTTATTTTTTGTAATGGTTTCCTTGCACAAGGGATATTTCTTGATTGAAGTGCCGTTAATTAAAATATCAGCAGAGTCATTACTACAATAATCTTCTGTAGATTGACTTAAATATACATATTTTAATTTGATATTTGAATAACCACTTGGCAATACAACTACTTGACTTATTGAGGTGGTTGATTCGTGCGACCCTGTTCCTCCTATCCAAGCAAAATATGTAGGATCAGGAATCGTTATCTTTCTGTAATAATAACTCTCTGGTAGATCATTTTGACTGTAAATATTGCGAAATACTGAGTTTAGGCTATCATATTCAACCCACCCCATTCTTCCCTGTTCAAAATTCCAGTTTTGAAGTTGTGGTAGTGCGGAGAGTGGTATGGGTGTATTGGTCGGGCCCGGTGTCACGGTTGTTGGGGTAGGTGTTCTTGATGGGGTCGGGGTGTGTGTTGGTGGTTGAGTTGGTATTCTTGTTGGGGTAAGGGTTGGCGTTGGTGATGGCACAACACGTGCATACATCTCAAGTTCTGCAACTTGTGTGGTGGTTCCCCCTCCGTTTTGAGATATATTGAGTCGATAGCGCTCGTATGATGTCTCATTTGAAATAGTGAATACTTTTCTTTCAGATTTTGTGAATACTTGACTCTGTTTTGTATCGAGAGTTGTCCATGTGGTACTGTTGCTGTTTGATCCTTGAAATATCCATGATGATGGGGAGACGGTCGTATCATTGTTGTTTGCAGAAGTTATCGCATAGGAATGAACTATATATGAATAATAACGCTCAATAGCACTTCCTGACATTTCGGCATTTCCTTGACCTGCAAGATTTTCAGCAGAAGGCTTGAGTGGTATAAAATCTTGAGCTGAAAGGCTTTGTCCGCTCGCAGACATACTTCCGGCTCCATCACTTATGATCCCAAAATCATATTGGAGTATGCCGGTGGATGAGGTGATGCTCCACAACGTTTGTGGATTGTTATCAAAT
>CAYVKV010000001.1:161305-221659 GCA_964452355.1 uncultured Gammaproteobacteria bacterium
TTCGGTGACCTCAGTTTCGACAGGCACTGGAACCGGAGATGGTGTTGCGGTTGCAGCTCTTGGCATGTTCAGTTTTTTGCGAAGGGCTTCAAAATCAAGAAGGTCAATGAGTTCAATGGGCTGATTTGCTGGGTCTTTTGCATTATATGCATTTTCTCCGGTTACGAGATTTGGATATGCGTTTAATCTATTTAACACTGCATTGTTGGTATCATACCCATATTGTCTCCGATACTCGGTGATCCAGTTTCCAAGGGTACATTCGTCAGTTACATTTCCCTCATCGTCAAGGCATGCACCGGATGGCGCAGTGTACTTTGGAATACACATAAATTTACTCCCTGATGCAATGGCATCTTCGTCTGCGGAAGCTGTGCCAGGGTACCCAGCCATAATAGACTGTATACTCCATTCTTCATACAGTCGGAACGGAATGATGGTTGAGGTTTTTGTTGTAACATTGCCGGTGATAATAAACTGGTCAGATGCATCATTTAAAAACCACAGTGCTTCCGGTGGATTGTTCATCCATAAGTTCATCATGTTGATTCTAAGATTGAATGAATCCATTCGATTGTCGTTTGGAGGTTTTGTCCAAGAAAAGGTGCTATTCCATCCATCTGAGTTACAAACAGGAATCATATTCTCAGGTGGGATGATCGGCTTGGTCAGCTTTGGTAATACGGTAATTTGTCCTGTTGTGGTGCAGTTTTCATCAGTCAAAAGAAATCCAGGAACCAATGATTTTACTGTGACAATTGCAGTATACGGTGCGTTAGGCGATGTGATCCCGACCGGAGTTGTGTATCCTAGTTCGGCGACTGGACCGCTCATTTGACTTTGTGGTCCATCACCAACAAAGAATCCGAATCCTGCCATTATCGGAGTTGTACCATCGGGCTTTGCAACAGTACGAATAAGAACCGGTTCCCCTTCTCGAATTTGAATGGTATCTGCATATGCTGCAGACGGTGTCCATGCATGTTTGAACTGAACTTTGATGCCTGAAGTATAGCTACAAGCAGGAATCACGGGAGTTGGGGGATTGGTTGGGTCGCCAGCTGCTGGGGTTGGTGGAATTGGTGTTGGTGTATTATTCTCTCCACCATTACCCCCACAACAGTTTTCGATATGTGAATATGAACTTCCATCAGAACAGGAAAAATTTACCTGTTTTTGACAGTTGGGTTTACACTGATCTTGTCCTGATACCCAACAGGTCTTGTCACCACCCACAGGAGGTTGCTGCGGAGGGGTGGTTGCAGTTGGTTGTGGCGCAGGGGTATTTGTTGCTGGGTTGGAGCAAGACTCATCCTGACAGCCTGTTCCGGTACCACATACTTTTCTTACTCCATTTGAGCATGAATCATTACAAGTATATGTACCACCACCCGGGATATCGCAAGTTACCGCGATTACAGAGTTTGAGGGAAAATATAAAAATGCAAAAAGTAATATAAAAGGAATAAAGTAGTGTTTCATTTTTTAATAGAAAGATTAGTATAAAGATAGCATTTTCCACCCATAAAATCAACGAAAAATACCCGAAGAGATTGTTATAATTGAAGGCTTCCCATTATGTTTTCTTTTACCATTCACCATTCCATTCCAGGTCTGCGAGCACGAACGGGTTGTATCCAAACCTCACGTGGCACATTTCAAACCCCAGAGCTTGCAATTGTCGCAACCGATGGTGAGCTTCGGTCGCTTTCAAACGACGTACTGAAAGGACTTCCCAGCTCCTATTTTATTGTAAACACCTATCATACGTACACAAAGAAAATTATTCCTAAAATTGAAAAGACCGGGGGCATTCATTCATATATGGATATTCCCGATAGGCTCATCGCAACAGATAGTGGGGGTTTTCAGGTTTTTTCGCTCGGATTTGGACAGAAACATCAGATAGGAAAAATTGCACGAGGAGACATTTCAAAAAAACTCATTGAGAATAACGATGAAGAAAATCCTATCCAGATCGCCGAAGAAGGAGTGAATTTTACCTTCAATGGAGAAGATCTGAAGCTGAATCCCGAGGTCTCTATGGATCTGCAACATAAGATCGGCGCAGATATCATGATGGCTTTTGATGAATGTACCTCACCACTGAATTCATATGTGTATACAAAAAAATCGATGGAGAGGACCCATCGATGGCTCGATAGGTCGATTGAAGCGCACCGAGGCTTTGAAGAAAAACAAGCACTCTTTGGCATTGTGCAAGGCGGGGAATATCAGGATCTTCGGGAAGAATCTGCTCGAGTCGTTGGATCAAAAGATGTCCCGGGATTTGGAATTGGTGGAAGTTTTGGAGATTTTCAGGAAGCCCTGGGGACAACGGTTGGCTGGGTGACAAAGATTCTTCCTCCTGAAAAACCACGACATCTTTTGGGTATTGGAAAAATCAGGGATATATTTTCGGCAGTTCAAGAGGGAGTTGACCTTTTTGACTGTGTGATACCGACTCGTGAGGCACGACATCGGATGCTCTATACCAAAAAAGGAAGACTCTATCTTCGCAAACTCAAACATCTCGAGGAGGCAATTGACAGCAATTGTAAGTGTAAAGGCTGTAAAGAAGGGGTGACGATGAAGCAATTATGGGAATGGTTTCTGGCCTACGATCTTCGCGCCTCTACCTACACAACTCTTCATAACATTCAGTTTTATGCTGATTTGATGAGAGAGATAAGACAGAGTATAGAGAGAGGGATATTTGAGGAGTTGAGAGATGGCTATTTCAAGGTGTATTGATTAAAATAATAATAACTATGGAACTTGGAGGGGCACAAACTCAAAGAGATTATGATTTAGGCGATATTCAAAAACTACCTGATTTTTTAAGCGAACCCACGCCTGATATAAGTTTAGTGGGCTCATCTTCTGGTTCAACACTCCTACCTGCATGGCTGAGATCTGTTAACAGAATGACTTTAGGGATTCCAAATAAACAGGAAAAAATGGAAGATAGGGTAATTTATAAGTTTACTACTGATGTTTTTCTACGTCATCTTCCAACGAGTGAAAGAGAAAAGATTGTATCAAGTCTTGTAAGACGGACTCGCAATTATGCGTCCTGGGAGAAAAAAGATGAAGATGAGGGTGGAGCTATGACTATAGACCCAATTGTTGGGAACATAATTAGTGTATATCCAGGTAGAAGAAGAAGTGAGTATTCAATTCATGAAGCTATACATTTTTTACAATATGAAGGACATATGCCGTTTAATAATGCGCTTACTTTTGCTTCAACCAGACTACTTTCACTTTTAAAAGGTGAGAATGACAATGTTTTTTTGCCTTTTCCTGTTGACCCTAATAAAAGTTATCCAGGCAGTAGTAAACCAAGTTTTACAGCAGATCAATATTACGACGGAGTATTATCTAACAATACTGCCGGGTTCTTACAAGAAGATTGGAAGCTGCAAAAAGGTCCTGATAATAATTCAGGATGTAATATATATCTCGATAAAGAGGAAGAGTTTAACCGAGAATTTGCTCGGAACGGTGAATTCATAAAGAATGTGCTCGGGATAAAGGATCCATACGCAATTATGAAAGGTATTGGAAAGGCTCGTGGAGTTCGAGCTTATGCGATGGGACGTCTTAGCGGAAACATGAACAATGCTTTTACATTATTGTGGCAACATAGCATGGGGAAACCGTTTGAACAGGCAGAAAAAGAAGTTGTGCAAAAACTGAAAAACGGTACGATTGGTGAATATTACTCATAAATTATAAAGATTTTATTGGTTAAGAAATTTTTGAAGAATACGATTTGACAATCATGTAATGATTCTGTTATGATACGTGTCATGAATCAACAACTCGTAAACTATGAAAAGTTTACAAATATTCAAAAAGCGCAGGCAGGATTGACGAAGTTATTCCTTGATGCAGAAAAAACATCATCATATTATCGAGTACTGAAAAATGATCAGTCGCTGGGAGTGCTTTTACCCGAATCGCTCTGGAAAAGTTTGACCGAAGATTTGGAAGCGCTTTCTTCTCCTAATTATCGTCGTAAAATAGCACAGGCTCGACAGGAAACAGAGCGTATTTCTTCGGAAGAAGTAAAAAAACAGCTCGGGTTGTGATCGATATATGTACATCTATGTATTTGCGCCAAGTGCGCTTAAAGAACTCAAAAAGCTCTCGACCGATATCCGAAAGAGGATCATAACAAAACTTGATCATTATATTTTGTCTGAAAATCCCCTCCTCTTTGCTGATGCTCTGGTCAATCATGACATAGGATCGTACAGATTTCGGGTGGGTGATTATCGAATCATTTTTGACCGGGAAGATGAGGTGATTGTCGTCCTTGCAGTGGGCCATCGGAGAGATATATACAAATAAAAAAATGGCAGTCGGATGAAGAAATCTAGACGAAGTTATTTTTTTATGCTTCACGGTCACCATATGCACAGAAGCCTAATTTAACCGTTTCCACAATTGTATAACAACTGTCAGAGTAGGTAAAAGTACAAAAGTGCAGCGTTTATGGACAGATAACTCTTAGTCGATGAATAAATATCCATTCATTGAATAATTATTCAAGAAGTTTTAGTTGACTTACTCTACTGGCCAGATCATCTCCGGCTTTGGTCAAAAAACTACCGATACAAATGATATCGGGTTGATTTTTTTGTGCGGATATCACCTCGATCGTTTTACTATTGACTCCGCCATCAATAAGTATTTCTCCACTATAGTGATGATCTCGAAGCTGAGTAATTTTATTGAGCATTTCAGGCAAGAAAGGTGATCCCTGAAAGCCAGGTTCGACCGTCATAATCTGAATATATTTAATAGAAGATAGATCATAATGAGAAGCTATTTCATCAATCTCTGTAGAAGGAGAGATATCAAGTCCTATAGAAAAATTGTAGTTTTCTAAAAGAGTATTTATTTTTGGGTAAAGTCCTGCATTTATAAGAACAGTATTCACCCGAACTTTTTGTTCTATGAGTCCCTGAATTTTAACGAATTCCGCTTTGTAATTTTTGACCATAAGATGAAAATCAAAGGTAGTTTTTGGGTCGATTTCAATATGATTTTGTGAAATAAGTTCAGAAAGTTCATCAATCTGTGTGGTCACATTGGGGACGAGGATGCCATCGGCGACATCGATCTGAATACGATCATAGTGAGGTTGAAAGAGCTCGAGTTGATCACTGAGCTCAAAGCGATCAAGGGTTAAAAGAGTGGGAACAGTTTTCATGATTCTATTGTAGCAGAGAGGCTGCCATCTGGGGTATAATGCCGCATGAACAAGAAACAGATTATTCTGGAATTTTCACAGTTTATCTCCATTCCTTCAGTTTCTGCAGATCCAAAACGAGCATCATGCATGAAGGAAACTGTTGATTTTTTATCGAAAAAACTTACGTCACTAGGATTTTCTATACAATTTCTGCAAAAGGGAGATGCCCCTCCAACAATCTATGCACGAAGGCAAGGACAAAAAGACGCAAAGACTATCGGCATATATGGACATTATGACGTGCAACCCAAAGATCCGATACGGGAATGGGACTCTGAGCCATTCAAGCTCACTCAAAAAAATGGTCGATTCTATGGACGAGGAACCGCGGACAACAAGGGTCATATCATCCAAAATATCGCTGCTATTGAGGAATTGATCTCTACACAGAGCCTCAAAAATACAATCATATTTCTCATTGAAGGTGAAGAAGAGACGGGAAGTGAGGATTTTGCATCATATATTGAAACCTTGAAAAAAGAACTGATGAAGGTAGATGTTTTCTTTATTACCGATGTTGAGATGTATAGAAAAAATATTCCCATGATTATTTATGCACTGCGAGGGCTTGTGTATTTTGAGGTTTCAGTCACCGTAGGACTTCATGATATGCACTCAGGAGTGTATGGAAATGCAGTCCCGAATCCGGCACAGATTTTATGTGATCTTTTTGCGCAAATGAAAGACGTAAGAACTGGAGAAGTACTGATTCCTGGTTTTTATGACGGTATCCGAAAAATTGATGATAAAGAGCGGGAATTACTTATGAAAAATGCGATTTTAGATGATGAGTTCCAATCAGATGCCGGGGCATATTCTCTGACTTCCTTGCGAAATGTTCCCTCCTACTTGGCGCCAAAACTATTTCCCTCGCTCGATATTCATGGCATTACATCCGGATTTACGGGAGAGGGACCAAAGACCATCATTCCCGCAAAAGCACATGCGAAATTTTCTTGTCGATTGGTGGAAAATCAGGATGTGAAGAAGGTGGAGAAACTCGTGAAAGAGTTCATTCAGAATTATTTTGAGGCTCAGTACCATTTTTCTTCACGCCGTCACCCTAAAGGGACCCACGACATTGTTCAGAAAAAGGTACTTTCGCCCCAAATAACCATAAAATCTCTTTCTTATGACAATCCCTTCTATTGTTCCATTGAAGAGCCATTTATTCAAAAAACCGCAAAGATATTGTCGGAACATTTTGGGAATGAAACGGTTTTTATGCGAGAAGGTGGATCGATCCCTGCTGCTGAGATCATTCAGCGAGTTCTCAAAAAACCGGTAGTTCTGACGGGTTTTGTCCTTCCCGATGCCAATCTTCATGCTCCAAACGAAAACTTTGATGAGGAGATGTTTTTTTCGGGGATTGAGGCGATGAAGAAAATATTCTCAAAGATCTAATAAGTCGGATCAACCGGATCACAGGGTGAGTAGTTTTTGCAGCTAGGAACTGGCGTAGTAGTACCCCGAACTGGGTATTTGGTTGAGGGGGTGATGAAAAATGGCACCGCTCCTCCATCTGAATTTGACCCGTATGTTGAGATGCGTGCATAAAATACACCCCAAGGTATTGGATTTTTGATCTGAGAGAAACTAATCTGTGATTGTTGGCTTTGACTTTTTGATGGGTAGGGAATGTATACGTTCAATACCCCATTTGTATTACCCGAAAGTCCAACACCAAGGGAATTCCCCGTGGATCCTATCCCGATATTTGCAGAGGTGATTTTTGCTGATTGGGTATTCATTCCGATCGGAGTGACACACGTTCCCGCTTGCGTTGCGCAAAACTGAATACGAAGACTTCTAAAGGGTGCAGTTGAGGATGGAATAAAAGAGAAATTATAAGAGGTGGATATATTTCCTTCTATTTGAGAAGACAGATTCAGTTGAGGTGATTTTAATTGACCGGCAAAAACCGTATTTTTTATGCCGAAACCGCAAAATATTGTAAAAAAGAAGATGCTTAATAAAATTATTTCCTGACTTTTCGAAATGATATGGTTCATAGTGTTAATTACTTAGTAGGTCGCTCCCATAAAGTCAGGACAGTTGACTTCTGCCCAGTCAAGGAATTTTTTATCGCATTGCTTATCAGGAGCATTGATCCCCGGCATGCAGTTTATCCATTTAGATTGTGGGCATTTAAAAACTGTACTTGGACTTTTATCAAAAGGAGTGCCGGAAATATTCATCTCCTCAATAATAATTGGTGTCGGAAGTGCAACGGTGGTGGGCGTTGGTTCTTGAGAGGGTGCTGGAGTAATAAACGCATTACCACGAATAAAAAGAAAGAGCGCGGAGACGAGTACTAAAAGGATTCCAGCAGCTGCGTACAATATTTTTGACATTTTTTAATTCAATTAA
Organism: uncultured Gammaproteobacteria bacterium; assembly: GCA_964452355.1. Taxonomy (GTDB): domain Bacteria; phylum Patescibacteriota; class Microgenomatia; order UBA1406; family GWC2-37-13; genus UBA1450. The sequence goes on from CAYVKV010000001.1 coordinate 168,942, forward strand.
GAATATCTTATTTTACAATAGTTTTTTGTCTTTGGAGATTTTTTTAGGAAGTGAAAAATAAGCGTGAATTGATGTATACTTATGTGCATACTACCTTTATGAGTCATTCATCTTCTCTCAAATGGAACGGGACAAGTCTCGTGCTTGATGCAGCATGGGGGGACAATGGTAAAGGAAAAATTGTTGACTATCTTTCTCCACAGGCTGACCTTGTCATACGCTGGGCAGGCGGACCAAACGCAGGTCATACCGTCCATAATGAGTTTGGAGAATTCAAATTTCACCTCATTCCTTCAGGCATCTTTAATACAAAATGTATACTGGCAGATACCGTAGTTGTGGACTTGGATATTTTGACATCAGAGATCGATGAATTGATATCACGTGGCATTCAGGTGAGTAATAAAAATTTACTGATATCTCCTGATATTACCATGATTCTTGATTGGCATAAAAAAAGAGACGCTTTGACTGAGGTTGCGCGGGGTGAAAAGCCAATTGGTACGACGAAGCGTGGTATCGGACCAGCATATGCCGATCGCACTGAACGGAGTGGATTACAGATACATCATCTCTTTGAAAAGAACTTTGAAAAACGATTTAAAAAAGAGTTTGTTTGGCAGACGAAGCTCACAAAACTGATGAGTGGAGGCGCTGAAAAAAACCCATTTGATTATGACGATATGCTCAAGAGATTGTATATGGCACGTGATCGGCTTGCACCGATGATTCAAGAGGTTCTCCCGGTGATTTGGAAGGCGCATAAGGAGGGGAAGCGAATTCTCGGAGAAGGTGCGCAAGGCGCGCTTCTTGATATTGATCTTGGAACCGCACCGTATGTCACCTCAAGTCATCCAACTCGGGCAGGATTTAGTGCAGCGACAGGAGTGTATAAAATAAATCATGTATATGCCGCCTCAAGAGCATATACCGCACGTGTTGGAGGGGGTCCATTTCCCACGGAGCTTAATGATGCAATAGGTGACCATTTGGTTGAGGTTGGACATGAGTATGGAACAACGACCGGTCGACGGAGAAGATGTGGATGGTTTGATGCCGTAGCGACCTATTATGGTGCTCATATTGCAGGTGCGACGGAAATTGCGATCACCAAGCTCGATGTCCTTGATGGGTTGAATGAGATAAAAATTTGTGTCGGATATACTTTTGAAGGGAAGAAGTATGGTATTGGAAAGATTCCAACGATAAAAAATCGATTCCTTGAAAGAGTGACCCCCATCTATAAGACTATGAACGGGTGGTCGAGTTCAACAAAAGAAGCGCGATCCTTCAGTGGCTTACCTAAAAATGCTCAAAAATATATTCTGATGCTACAAAAACTTCTTGATAAAAAGATCCGATTTGTATCGGTTGGTCCAAAGCGCGAAGAAATGTTTTCGATGTAATAGATTTTTTTGCCTACGTAAGTATTAAGCTTTCCTCATATTCGACAGGTGCTTCTATTTCCATCAGTTCAAGAATAGTTCTCGCAATATGACTTAATCCATTACTTGTGTTTTGATCAAGAGAGATGGATCCTGAACCAAGTTCAGGGTGACCATGGCGAGAAGATATGTGTTTTGGGTCATAAATGACAAATGGCACCGGATTCATGGTATGTGCAGTCCTTGGTTGACCGGTTTTTTCATCGACCATCTCATCCGCATTCCCATGATCTGCGGTGATGACACAGATAAAGTCATTCTCAGTCAAGAATGCGCATAAGCGTTTGAGTTCTTGATCGACACATTCCACCGCTTTGACCGAAGACTCAAACACACCAAAATGAGAGACCAAATCTGCATTTGCAAAATTGATTACCGCAAAACCAAGTTTTGGATGTTTTTCATATTCATCCGCAACCGATTGTACAATTTCATGGGCGCGCATTTTTGGGGATTTATCATAGGTGACTTTTGTACTTTCAATAAATGCATGTAATTCATTTTGAAAGGTGATCTCAACACCACCATTAAAAAAATACGTGACGTGGGGGATTTTATCGGTTTCTGCAGATTTCAGTTGTGTGATTCCTTCCTTACTTATCACCTCGGAAAGGGTATGTGTTACTGATTGTTTGTCAAAGAAAACAGGGTACGGATAATCTTTATCATATTGTGTCAAGGTAAAAAATGGATTTTCAGGATATTTTTCATGAAGTTTTGAGACGATCTGTTTCATTCGATCTGAACGGTAGTTCCAAAAAAGGACGGGTTCATTATTTATGATTCCGTTGTATTGAGAAAGAATTTTAGTTGATTCCTGCAGTTCATCGGTCAGTTTTTCATCATAATTTTTTTCAAATGCTTTGACCAGATCGGGGGATTTTTTATCTGTTTTTCCGGTGACCATAAGATCAAGAAGTTTTTGCGTACGATCCCAGTTGTGGTCTCGATCCATGCCATAAAACCGTCCGACGACGCCAACAATTTTTCCAAAATGAAGAGAATCGATGAGGTCAATCAGTTGTTGCGCGTACTCTTTTCCTGAGTAAGGTAAGGTATCGCGCCCGTCACTAATCACATGAATATAAGGCTCTTTGCAGCCCTGTTCATGCATTATGTTCAAAAGGGCAAACAGATGTTTTTGATGACTGTGGATTCCTCCGGGTGAAAGCAAACCAAGAAGGTGGGCCGATTCTTTTTGAGCTTTCTGAATAAATGATTGAAAATTTTTATTGCTCTTAATTCCGTGACGTGGATTATCCGGCTCATCAAACGCACGATTGACTCGAACGAGATCTTGATACAATACTCGCCCGGCACCAATCGTCAGATGTCCGACTTCGCTTCCCCCGATCTGTCCTTCGGGAAGTCCCACCGCAAGTCCGCTTGCTTGAAGGGTGGTATGCGGATAGTTTTTCCAGATATGGTCAAAAAAAGGAGTGTTTGCAACATGAATTGCATTTGTGTTATTTGGTTTTCCTATCCCAAAGCCATCAAGGATGATGAGTGCGAGTTTGTTCATGAAGATATCATAGCAAAGTAAATACAGTTCTACAACGAGTCTTGTATTACAGATTGTCGACGATCTTTCTGAAAAGAAAGGCTAATTCTTGATGACTGTGAACGGTGATATCGGCATTGTCATATACCCATCTCATGTCTGCCGTTTCTTTGTCTGGTGAAGCGTTTACGGCGATCACCAGTCCGTGAGGATTTCGCATATAGGGGAGGAGAATATCCGGTTGCATTGCAGCTATTGCCTGTCGGTCATTTGGACCGTCACAAACATAGACATCAGGAAGTCCAAGGGTATACATGCGATGGGATTTATTTACTTCTTTTGAGCGAATCCGCATCCATGATAGGTCGTTTTGAGGTTGTGAGTTAACATGACAATCCACTTGAACTGAGGAACTGGTTGACAGCTGCAAAACTGTATCCCTCAGTTTTTCCTCCATGCATGCATGATCTTGGTAGCGAAACCATAGACTTCCTGAATATCTTCCTTGCCACCTCTGATCACCCCAGCAGAATGTATTTTTTGTACGGGCGACATCCTGCCAAGAATCTTTAAGTCCATTATTTTGGAGATCATTTCGGAGTGTATGGAAGAACTGAATATATTCTTGAGATGCCAATGGGTGCACAACGCCATCCATCAACCACGCATGGCCTTCTTCGATGATGTGTGGGCCGGCAAGATTGATCGCCCCCGTTACCAATCGTCTGATCGATGGAATTATACTTTCTCCCCGAGCGGTGATCAGGCGAAGGTCGAGTTTTTGATCTAAGTCTGGGAGGATTGTTGCAAATGCTGGATCAGTGAGCCGATCAGTCCCCATGCTGCTTCCATCCACAAATACCCCATCAGCATCAAGTGCAAGAGTGCCGTGACCCGTTTTTAATCGTTCGACAATTCTTAGAGCGTTAAAACATGTTCTTTTTCGGTCGAAATCGTAAGTCGTATCTGACTGAAAAGGAAATTCTACGAGTGCCATGAGCTATAATAGCATATGCAAAACCCCATTCCATATGTTGCAATCGGAGATATCGGCATCGATATTTATCCCAAAATAGAAAAAAGGTTTCCCGGTGGAATGGCCCTGAATAGTGCTTTTCACGCTCAAAAAGCTGGCTTAGAAGCGAGTGTAGTGAGCGCAATTGGCGATGATGAGGATGGCGCATTTATCAGGAATTTTTTGCGGGAAAATCATATATCAGATGAAGCGCTGGAAGTGATACCGGGAAAGACAAACAACGTCGAAATCACCCTTGATGAAAATGCACGACCTCAGTACGGAACATGGAATCTTGGTGTGTTGAAAAACTATCGACTCACCCAAAGACAGAAATTATTTCTCCAAAAACAAGACATTGGGATAGCGGTGTATCTGCCGGAACTTCGCGGGATGTTTGATGATTTTGCGGCTTTGAAGATGCCAAAAATGATCAAGGTAGGAGATTTTACCGATTTATCCGAGTTTCAGGGAGATCAAAGTGTGTTAAACGAATATATCGACCTGTTTGACATATTTGTATTGAGTATTGACGAAAAGATTGATGAACGAGTTGAGAGTTTTACTGCATTCCTCCAGAAAAATACAAAGATGGGGATTATGCTCCTTGGTCCAAGAGGAAGCATTTGTATTGACAGAACGGGAAAAATATATTCGCAATCAGCAGATGTTACTCGGGTCATTGACACAACAGGAGCGGGGGATGCGTATCTTGCCACATTCATCGGAGAGTATATTTACAATAAAAATATAAAAAGAGCTATGAAAAAAGCCACAAATACCGCAACAAAGGCCATACGACACCTTGGTGCGGTTTAGAAGTATGCTTATGGTGCTGTCGTTGGTGTTGGCGTTGATGTGGGACAGGTGGCAGACGTTGTCACCCAATCCCCTGCATGGGCGTCAGTTCCTTGAGCATCTTCAGCGCGTACTCTGCATGTCAAAGTAGCTCCATCTGCTGGAGTTATTGCATTGTCACAGGGCATATCAAGATAGCTTGTGGTTGAGGTATTATTGCAATACCAATAGGGTGTCGGCGTCAATGCAGCTGGAGCTGCAAAAATACCATTACTTGTGCACTGGAGAAAATAATGATCAATCGCGTCAGTACATAGTGGATCATTTGGATTGCTCAAACTCCAGTTCCATGTTCCACAGACGTTTTGTTGGAGGTAATTTATTTGACAATTTGCCACACTCGAAACGGATGAAAATGTTGAACACGATGAATTGGTATATATCCAATCAGTTGCATTTTCAGCTCCTCCTACCGCAGATTCTGCTCGAACACGACAAAATATTGCTTGACCAGGTGGTGGAGTTGGGCCAGTATCGCAGGGAAGAGTCAATTGATTAGAGGTAACTGTTTTATTGCAATACCACGTTGCAGGATCTGACGACGTAAAGCTCGTACTTTGACATTGCACAAAATACTTAGTGAATACATCTGAGCATGTTTTTTCTTTTGTTGTCATATCGTCCCAGATCCATGAGGTGCAGCTATTTGCCTGAAAAGAGTTGATTGCACACGCGCTTTTAACCGATGAAGAGAGAGGTGTTGGTGTTGGTGTTTTCGTAGCACCTTGGGTAATGGTGACATTTGCACCCAGGAGACAGCGAACATAATCTTGTGTTGTGCATACTGCTCCAAGTGATTGGAGTATTGTTGTACAGTTGTTTGAGACGCAGACTGAAGAGGAAGTAGATGGCGTTGGGGTTAGTGTCGCAGATATTGTTGCGGTTGGTGTGGGAGATCCGGTGCGCGTTGGGGTTAGTGTCGCAGAGATTGAGGCTGAGATGCTTGGTGTTGGGACAATAGTCGCAGAGATTGAGGCTGACGGAGTGATCGATTCTGGTGGACTAATGATGGGTCCTGTTGGAGCAAGTGTTGGAGATCCTTCAAGGTCTCCCCCTGGAGCTGTTGTAATAGTCCAAAATGACCCACCATTATCGTATATTTCATCACCAATTCTTATTTGAAAGAAATAGGTTGTGTTTGGTTCAAGAGAACTCAAATTTACACTATGCGAAGTGGTCTCAATTTCGGAAAAAGCAAATTCATTAAACGTACTTGCGTCAGCCGCGGTGCCATATTCAATAACTGCAATCGTTTCTTTTCCTGTTTCCCATGAAACAGTCGCATTTGTTGCATCAAGCGTTTGAATTGATACATTTTGTGGAGCATCTTCGCTCGCTTGAGTTGAGGTTCCCTGAACCATAAAAAAAATTCCAATAGCAGCAGCAACAAGAACTCCTATTCCTGCAATGAATCCAATTGTTTTGATTTGTTGAGAAGATATCTTTTTATTTTGTACGGTTGCTATTTGCATAGAAATTTAGGATGTTTTCAAATTTCTCGAAAGTCGTTTATATCGTAAAAAGAGCACTCCAGTAAACAGCACAAAGAGTACTGCCAAGGCGATATACCATGTTTGATAAGAATTTTGGGTTGATGTTCCAAGCACATTTCCTGCCTCAACAACGGTTATCGAGGTAGTATGGGTTCTGGTGGTTGTGCAGTTGATGATATTGCTGAGCTCAGAATCGTAGCTTATGATTTGCGATGTCTGTTTTTGAAAAGGAACACATTCGAAACGAAGATCAGTTGATCCAGCTTCACGAGCCATAAAACTAATCGATGCAAGTTTTCCATTTGCGATATTTGCGGCAGATGGCGATTGATTTATGGCATAAAGATACATTTTTCCCGGAGATACTATCTTTGCATCAGTTATTTGAAAAAGATTTCCTCCTTTGACATCCGAAAGTCCCTCAGTGATTGGAGTCAATTTTTCTGGATTATATGCAATCCATACATCAGAAGATATCACTGGATCTGATCCTGAGTACATAAGAACGTCGATAGTAATCGTTTCTCCTGCTTTAGCAGTGATAGAAATGGGGTCAAAGGAAAATGAAGCACTATTTGCCATGATTCTTATTGTACTCGGTCATATGCAATACATGCAAGAGAAATTAGTAGATATGACTATACTGATCGCCGATTGGACTTGCGTTGTCACCAAGCCCTGATTCGATCTCCATGAGTCGATTGTATTTACAAACTCGCTCACCGCGAGTTGGGCCGACTTTAATAAATCCTGAATTGACCGCAACGGCAAGATCAACCATTGATGTATCATTGGTTTCTCCGCCGCCTCGATGAGATGGTACGGTCATCATGCCATGGGCTCGTGCAAGCATGCAACAGTCGACGGTCTCAGTGAGTGTGCCGATTTGATTGAGTTTGATTAATATTGCAGTGATTGCTTTTTGGTCTATGGCTTTCTGAAGACGTTTGGTGTTGGTGACGGTGAGATCGTCTCCGATATTTGGAATATTGAGGTTGCTTGTGATTTTGTTAAATGCAGTCCAATCGGTCCATGCATCTTCTGCAAACATATCCTCAACCGTGAGAATGGGATATTTTTCAAGCCAACCGGCAAAATATGCCATTAACTCTTGAGCGGGCATCTGTCTTTTTTCTGCAGCAAGCTCATATGTGTCCGCAGAGTAAAATTCGCTTGCGGCAGCATCGATTGAAAGACCGATATCTTTTCCAGGCGAAAGCCCAGTTTTGTGTATTGCTTCAAGCATCATCTGCAAGGGTTTTTCATTACTATCTATTCCATCAGGTGCAAAGGCGCCTTCGTTTCCGACATTGGTTGAATAGTTATTTGCTGAAAGAACGTTCTTAAGATTAAAATACACCTCAAGTCCCATTCGAATATTTTCACTTGCTGAATGATTTCCAATAGGTGAAAGAAGGTACTCTTGAAGATCGGTAGAATGTGCTGCGTGTTTTCCTCCTTCAATCGCAACGATCATGGGATTGGGGAGTCGATATTCGGTGATTTTCAAATCAAATGCTGTTCGAATCCATTCATACAGAGGAAGTTTATGATCATTTGCTGCTGCATGTGCGATCGCTAGTGACGCCCCAAGAATTGCATTTCCTCCAAGACGGGCTTTATTGTCAGTGCCATCAAGTTTGCCCATCGCCTCATCAATTAAACGTTGATCATCTGCATCTTTTCCAACTACTTCAGGGGCGATTTCTTCATTAATATTTGCAACTGCCGTAAGCATTCCTTTTCCGTTAAATCTCTTTTTATCACCATCAAACAATACATATGCTTCATGTGAACCTGCCGATGCGCCGTAGGGGACCGAAGCAATGCCGATCGTTCCATTATTAAGCTTAACATTTACCTCAAGAGATGGGGTGCCTCCTGAACTGAGGATTTCTCGTGCTTTGATTGATTTGATATTCATGAGTACATGGTACCAAAAGAATTTCAGAAGTGAAAGGATCTGATGCAACAGCTTATAGTATTTGATATAATACTCATATGAGTACGAATGAAATGGCTCCAAAATATATAGCAGGCGAAGTGATCGGTGGACAGCCTATATCTCCTCTACAGATGGGGGTTCTTTTGGACGATGATCCAGCACAGAGACGTTTACAGAATTTTGAAAAATTTGGACCACCAACCCTTTTGGGCATTCATTTGCTTTCTTTGACTATGTTAAACCAGTGGGGAGATACTCTGCCAAAAATGGGAACCCTTCATCCACTGATTCATAATTCACTTCAAGCAGTTCATAATTTATCGGTCAATTCAGCTGATTCGTCAGCCTTAAGAGATCATCTTCCTTATATTGCATTCGATTTAGCAGGAGCATGGGGAATTTTAAGTGGACTACGCGGGCTTCTACTTGGAAGATCAGGCAAAAAAATTGAGGCAGCGCAAGCACGGGTGATTGAAAAAATTACTGAAGGGTTATTCTCGTATCAAATGGCAGAAGGGCATTCGGCAGTATTTGTTGGAAAAGGTGACATTATTGGTGAAGCATTGCAAGATTTATTACCTCCTGATCAAGTCATGCTGTATGCATATGAGAAAATTACGAGCGAGGTGTGGCAGCATATAAAACGAACAGGCAGACAAGAGGAAATATTTGAATCACTAGATCGTGGGGATTTTGAACGTGCTCGCGAGGCAGTTCTTCTTCCAGTCAAAGATGAAGATATGTTTTTGCCAGATGAAACAGGGCATGATATGACTCTAGATGAAATCCGCATGATGATAGATATTTTTGATACCTATTCTCTAGATAGAAATATTCCTTTGAAAGAGGTTGTGATTATAGGAAGTAAGGCAATGAGTCAAACATATATTGAAGCAGGTTAGTTGGGCGATGGTCTTGGAATTGATTCGTTGAGAACTACTATACGACTTGACAATATGATCGATATGCTCAATAAAGATCGTGATGTAGATAGACAGATTAAGATAATTGATCCAACAGAGCTTGTCATGCGAAAAGTTATCGAGCTTGCAAAAGGAAGAGATATCTCCTTTGTTTCTACGGAAGAAAGCTTTAGGCGATATGGAGAGCGCTTTTTTAAAGAGCTTACTCTCACGGGGTACGTTCCAAAATCTGAGGAAACTGTTCAGGTTGTATATAATATCTCAGATATTCCCACACAGACTACGGCATCTATAACTGATATTGTAGTCATTCTTGATCCAAAAATGAAAGAAAACTTACTTCGTCGTGGAGTACCCGAAGAACATATCATTATTGTTCCTGATCTTGTCACGTCAGAGCTTGGGATCGAAATGATGAATGAGGTATAATAACTCCTTATGAAACTCTTCCTCATTCGTCACGGACAAAGCAAAGGAAATGTTAAACCAGGCTTCATGTCAGGCAGAACGGACCTTGAAGGCTTGACTCACAAAGGAAAAATACAGATGATTCGTACGGCATACGAACTTCGAAATGAAAATATCAATAAAATAATGGTATCACCAGTTGTTCGAGCACAAGAATCATCGCAGATCCTCCATCGCCATTTTCCCAAAGCTTCGATAAAAACTGAAGGATGGTTGAGTGAGCTCCATCACGGCGTTTTTGAAGGATTCTATTGGTGGGAAGTCATCCATAAAATTCCACCAGAATGGAGAAAGCAAAGAGAGGAGTATGCGACTGCATATCCAGGGGGAGGAGAAAGTATGCAAATGATGTTTGAACGAGTTTCAAATGGTCTTAACAATCTTATTTCTCAGCTTGAGCCTGATGATAAGGTCCTGTTGATTTCTCATCAGGCGCCAATTACCGCCATGAGGTATTTCATGAAACATGGTGGTCCCGAGAAATTGACAACTGAAAAAAAACAAAAAGCTTTTTATCAATATTTACACGATGTAAAGTTGCCAAATGGTGGCTGTGCCCATGCAGCATATAAAGGAAAATCGTTAAAATCACTGGTTGAAATAAAAGAGTTTGATCCTGTCTCTGTGAGGAAAGGAAATATTGAGTTTTATGCAAAGGGAGTTTTTGATGTAGATACTGTTGAAGCTGAGAAAAAAAATACGGTCTCAAAACATGCGGTATATCACATAAAAAATGGAGGGAGTCATCTTCTGAAAGTCCTTCACGCAGAAAATACAAAATCAGTCAGACGACATGTTGAAGCATATCAATATTTGAGTAGTCAGGGAAGTTTGGTTCCCAAAGTGATTCTCCATGATAATACCTATGGATTTTATAAAGATGACGTTTTAATTCAAGATTATGTCACTGGAGTTGAGCAAGATATCTGTATATTGGAACATCCTAAAAAAGCGGGGAAGGTTTTAAAGTCAATTTATGCTGAGCTTCATAAGATTCATCAGATACCAACGCAAGAGGTACAGAAGTTTTGGCTACCACCTGGTGAAAAACAATTTCGTAGCTGGAAGCCCTTTATGCTTTCAAATATAAATCTTACGCTTCATATGGGGCAAGATGGTATATGGGAAAAGGAAGCGGAGAAGTATATTATTTCAGTTCTCAGTTTTCTGAAGGATTATATTCGGAATGGGAATTATGAAGTTGTGCCAATTCATGGGGATATGTCCTCAGGAAATATTATTATTTCTCACAAGAAAGAAGATTGTACACTGCTTCGGTTTATTGATTTTGAACGGACAAGAATGGGAGATAGATTATGGGATGTAGCCTATTATTGGGGGTGGCTTGAGCGTGAGAATGCCCATGTGGCGCATATTTGGGAGAAAATTATCGAAAAGGAATTTTCAAAAAAAGATAAGAAGGTGCTTTCCGCTTTTCGTATTCTTTTTCATGCGTGGACGGTACGCGACATGCTTGAGTACCAAGATGATCCAATTCGTCAGCAAAGAGGCGAGCAATCGAGAGAAATTCTGCACAGAGCAAAACAATGAAATATAAAACAGGTTTAATTATTGGACGTTTCCAACCATTTCATCGGGGCCATCTATATCTGTTTCGAGAGACCCTCAAAGAGGTAGAAAAAGTAATTATTGGTATTGGGAGTGTGAATGTGAAAGATGAAAACAATCCGTTTACCCAACGTCAGGTTGAGGATATGATCAATAAAGTTTTGATTGATAAAAAATGGAACAATCAGGTGACCCAAATCATAGGAATTCCAGACTTTCATGACGATCAGAAATGGCTTGATTTTATCAAAAAAAACTGTCTTCCTTTTGACGTGGTAATTTCAAATAATGATTGGGTGACAAACATTTTCAAAAAAATTAATATGCCCATAGTCGAAATTCCACTCTATAAGCGAGAACTGTATGAAGGTTGGAGAATTCGAAAATTAATGCGTGAGGAAGGAGAGTGGAAGAGTAGGGTGCCGAGCGTATTGACTTGCGTGTAAAAATCTGGCAAAATGGAGACGTACATATGTTCAAAAAAACACTCATTTTACTTGTTTTTTCCTTCATTCTTATCTCTCCTGTTTCTGCCACAACTGAATCATCTGGCGCCATGATGTCTCCTGAGAAGATAATACCTCCAATCGTTGATCCTACAGATCCGATGCTGCTTCCCATCTTCGGAGAGGATCATGCATATTCGGTCACTTTGCGGGGGAATGGTGAGGCTGTGATAAACATGCGTGTTGCTTTTAGCAACTTTGAGGAACAACCAAAAAAAGATATCTCTCTCACATTTTCAGGAACAACTCCTTCTGAAGCGGCAGTGTATCAGATTGTGAAAGAGAAACAGTGCGTGTCCTACGATAAATCAATGAGCATGTCCTACGGAGAACGTTCGGGAGGAGTATATGATGAGAAAAATCTTGACTGTCTTGAGTACCAAGAACCCAATTATTATGATTACTGGGGAAGTAACACAAAATACTATAAAGCTGAGGTAGTTGTAAAGGATCAACAGATCCAGATCTTGCTTCCTCAAGCAATAGAATCGGGGAAAAGTGGAAGCTATGTGCTTTTCATGCGGATCCCTGGATATACACAAAAAGTATTTGGGGGAGCATATGAATATCGTTTTGAGACCATGAAAACAGGTGCGCCTATACGAAATGTGAATATCGGCATTTCTGCAGATTCGGACATGAAATTCAAGGGTGCCGATTCTCAAGTATATTATCAAGATTCGTATTCATCCTCACCCATGCTCACCGCGATAGTGTCAAAAAGAGAATCTTTTCAAAGTTCAGACTTTGACAATTATGTGAGTCAGATTGGGCAGGGTCAGATTTATAAATATTCGAGCAATATGTCTCCGGGAGACACCTATGTTATGGAAGGAACCTATGCCAAATCGATTATTAGTCTTTATCTAAAAGAGGCGGTTATCATACTTGGTAGTATCATTTTCATATTTCTTTTTGTGATTGGAGTCGTGTACTTTCTTATGAAGAAGAGTCGTAAGACTTCTCCTCCTGGTGGAATAAAGCCAGTATCGCAGACACGAGCCATGATCACAGCAATCACCGCAAGTTTTGTGTCAGGCTTGGGAGTGGGCCTATATACAATACTTCTTGTCGGTATTGGGAAAATGATGGAGTCTTGGTCGTATTATAGCTTCAATATGATAGGTATCCTCCTTCTTTCGGTATTTTCATTTGGTGTTTATGCAGCAATTCTCTTTGGACCAGCTATCTTTGCGGGCGTCAAGCGAGGGATATGGTGGGGAGTTGGAGTATTTGGTATGACGTTTGGATGGATTGTGTTGTTCCTCCTTATCATCGGAGGATACTATTTTATCTCGCAGGCCAAGGGAGTGACATCGTACCCTGAAGTGTCAGTGCCAATGATGCGAGTTGACGAAAGGTTGCCTCCTCCGCCAATAGATATGATGTCACCAATACTGGAACAATAAAAGATCTTCTTGTATGATTGGAATATGGAGATATTTACAGAACTGAGCCTCATTATAGTCGTTGCGATGCTCGTTTCCGCTCTCATGCGCATTCTTCGTCAGCCGATGATCGTAGGATATATTTTTACCGGGGTCATTGTTGGACCCTATTTTCTAAACGTTGTTCAAAATACAGAAATTATTGAGGTTTTTTCCAAGCTTGGTATCACCATTCTCCTTTTTATTGTTGGACTCAATTTAAGCCCGCGTGTCATTCGAGAGCTTGGCAAAGTATCATTTTTGACCGGTGCAGGTCAAATAATCGTCACCACAATTATTGGATTTATCATTGCAAAATTTTTAGGATTGGAACGGACTTCTGCATTGTATGTTGCGATTGCTTTAACCTTTAGCAGTACTATTATCATTCTCAAACTGCTCTCTGATAAAGGAGACCTCAATAAACTCTATGGAAAAATCGCCATCGGATTTTTGCTCGTTCAGGATATAGTGGCTACTTTGATACTATTGTTGACGAATTCGATTGCTGCAGATGGAGGAAATGTATATCTTCTTGCAACAATTACTATTGTGAAAGGTGTTGTATTGATCGCAGTTCTTTTCGGAGTGAGTAACTTTCTTCTTCCCCGTTTGAGTAAATTTGTTGCGGCATCGCAGGAGATGTTATTTTTATTTTCTATCACGTGGGGTTTGGGGATTGCTACGTTATTCCAATACTTAGGTTTTTCGGTCGAGATCGGTGCACTCGTTGCCGGTGTAACCATGTCTATGACGCCGTATGCCATTGAGGCCGCAGCTCGTTTGAGACCACTCCGGGATTTTTTTGTTCTTTTATTTTTTATTCTTTTAGGATCCCAAGTCAATTTTTCCAATATAGATGCACTCATTTTCCCCACGATTATTCTTTCTATTTTTGTACTCGTAGGAAATCCCATCATTATGATTATCGTGATGAATCTCCTTGGTTTTAGCCGTCGTACTACTTTTCAAACAGGAATGACTGTCGCACAGATTAGTGAATTTTCGCTTATTCTCGCAACAGTGGGATTTCAGATTGGACACTTACCTCAAGATGTATTGTCGCTTATTACCCTCGTAGGTTTGGTTACAATCGCTGGGTCAACATATCTCATTTTATACTCTGATCAGTTATATCCATTTTTTGAAAATGCCATGGCGTTTTTGGAGATAAAAAAAAATGGAAAAGATCATAACAGAATATCCAAATATAACTCTATATTATTCGGGTATCAGCGAGTAGGACAAGATTTTATTGAGGCATTTCATCGACTCGATCTTCAGTATATTGTTGTCGATTTTAATCCCGAGTCAATAAAGCTTTTAGAAGAAAACGGAATTCCCTTCAAGTTTGGAGACGCAAATGATCCAGAGTTTTTATCAGAACTTGATCTGAGAGGACTGCGCTATATGATTTCTACCATTCCTGAATTTGGCACCAATCTTATGCTCGTGAAAAAAATACGCTCAGTAAACAAACGAGCAATCATGATCGTGATTTCAAACAATCGCGAGGAATCACTTGCGCTGTATGCCGAAGGCGCATCATACGTCATCATGCCACATTATTTGGGAGCGGAATATGCAGTGCGATTAATCGGAAAAGCAGGCATGGATCGGAGAGAATATGACATGCATCGAGAAAAGCATCTGGCGCATCTGGAAAAACGCTTGGTATAGATATTATCTTAATGTGACCATAAATCCAGTTAGGTCATCAAGGAGGCCAACGGTGGTACCACTGTGTGCAATTTTGGGAAGTACATCGTAAAAAGGTCCATTTCCTAAAAAGTCAAAACATGCGGTTGCAAATTGAGTTTGTTCTGGAATAGGCCTCTTGCCTCCATGGGTGGCCATGCTATATGCCATGCCATCTCCTAAATAGAGAAGTTCAGATCCGGAAGGTAACAATAATCCACTGGGAGCAACTGAAAATTCATCAGCTCCAATATTCTTGAGTGACCTATTATATTGTCTTTTACCAATGACAACCTCATGAACGATGTTATTTGGGTCTCTCCATGCGATTATACCAGTGTCTGCATGATTACCCGCGGAAGCACAACGCAGGAGAAACCCACTTGTTGTAGGTTGAATAGTTAAGATCGATGCAAATGCACTTCCGTCACCACCTGGATCTCTTTGGCGCATTTTTTCAAGAATTTTTTCTGGAGTACGCCCACGATTTTTCGGATCAAGGGCATAATACATACCTGTGCTTGCATAATCTCTTGCCATGCGACCAGAATCTCGAGCAGAAACTCCTGGGGCTGTTTGTGTACATCCGTCGATAATCGCAAGAGTAATTTGTCCGTTTCCTGCCACCATAAAAGAGGCATCCTGAGATGAGTGGTACGTGGGATCTGCCAAACGCATTACATGTCTGATTCTTATATCTGTTCCAGCAAGTTGGGCATTACTTCCTGCAAGGTGCCAAATGGGCTCTTCTTCGAGTGGGTCTACCTGGGGGACATCGCCAAACATATAATACGCATCACGACAACCAAAGCTATTATTTGGAGTTGCCATTCTTATCCGGGGTCTTGGCGATGAAAACTCCTGTTTCTTAACATAATCTGTTGGTTGAGGAAAGTTCAGACCGTTCTCTTTGTTACTATCCATAAGGTATTATCTCATACATTCATATGGTCAAATAAGACGGTGTGTCTATTGAAACACTCTGACAGTTGAAGTGAATTTATGGAGTAAGTACTGGTGTGTATGATGGGGTTAATATATTTGTAGGAATAATAAGTGTTGGGGTTTGACTGAGATTTTCACCCGGATAAGGAGTATTCGATGAGAGGGGAGGAGGGGTATTTGAAGGGACTGGAGTATTTGTCGGAATTACCGTGGGTTGTGGGGTATTTGTCGGCTGAGGAGTCGGAGTTTCCGTGGGGGTTGGAGTAATATCACTACAATCCTCGGCAGGGACATAGTGTTTTGAGTAATATCGTTCAAAGATATCGGTACATAAACTACAGTTTTTTTGTGAATCTTTACACAAACGGACTTTGACGATTCCTTTTGGCACTGAAAATTCTTTGGGAGGAGTTCCTTTGAGTGCCTGCAACATAAATCCATGCCAAATGGGTGCTGCTGCTTGTGCGCCGTGCAGTCCGAGCATCGGTGAGTTATCGTTATTGCCTACCCAAACTCCCGTCACGAGATCGGGAGTATATCCGATCGTCCATGCATCACGAAAGTCATTCGTGGTGCCGGTTTTGGCTGCTGCAGGTCTTCCCAGATCAAGCCAATTGGTTGCTCCAAATACTTCTTTCCGTGCTTCAATGTCGGATAATATGGAAGTGGTCAAAAATGCTGCAGCCGTGTCCACGACCTGTCTCGTAAATGTTCCTCCGATGAGTAAATTTTCATACGGTTCTTTTTTTTCCTCGCCTTTTTCTGAGTGAGTTTGCGGGGTAAACTGATATATTTCGTTTCCATATTTATCCTCGATTTTGAGTATTGCATGAGAACTTACAAGCTCTCCACCCGTGGCGAGGACGCCGTAAGCTCGAGTCAGCTCAAAAAGCGTGACTTCACCACCGCCAAGAACGAGCGAAAGTCCATAGTCACGTTTGGGATCGAGGGTGACGATTCCCATCTGACGAGCAAATTGAACTGCCTCTCTTACTCCGACTGAGGATAATAGTTTGACTGCGGGAATATTGAGGGAATTTGCAAGAGCACGTCTCAAGGTCATTTCTCCACGAAATGTTCCATCATTGTTTTTGGGTTGATATCCACTGAAATTGACCGGCTCATCCACGATCAGATCCTCAGGATTTCGCCCATTTACAAATGCAAGGGTATACACAATCGGTTTAAACGTTGACCCAGGTTGACGCTCCGCAAAAACTACATTGTATTTTCCATAGGTTTCGTCATACCAATCATAACTGCCAACCATCGCAAGAATTTCACCGGTATTTGGGTTCATGGAAACAAGTCCTGCATTTGTTGCGTCCCGTCGATTGAGATTTTTAATATGTTGAGCGACGAGAGTGTTTGCAATTTTTTGATATTTTGCGTCAATCGTGGTTGTGACTCGAAATCCGAGTCGATTTACCTCATCTTCTCCGTATTTGGCGTATAAATAGTCGCGTACCCATACCGCAAAGTGAGGAGCAAGATCACTTTTTTCTTCTTGAAGTTCTACGAACGTAACTTTTGGTAGCTTTTTTTGGTCAAAGCCAAGTCGCTCAAGCACTATTTTTTGACGGGCATAGAGTCGATCGGTGTCCCCTCCAAAGGGAGTCATCGCAGATGGAGCCTGGGGAAGTGCTGCAAGTATTGCCGCTTCTTCAATTGAAATCTGTGATGGATCTTTCCCAAAGTATGTTTGAGACGCTTCTTGTATCCCATATGCTCCTGAGCCATAGTAAATAGAGTTTAGATACATCTCAAGAATTTGCTCTTTGCTGTAACGTCTCTCGATCTCAAAAGAAAGCAGTACTTCCTGGAGTTTTCGTTTATAAGATTTTTCAGGAGTAAGGAGTGCGTTTTTGACGAGTTGTTGTGTGATGGTTGATGCGCCTTGTGAGTAGGCGGAAGACGATCGTAGATTGGCAATAAACGCTCGTAAAATACCACGAATTGAAAAGCCGGAATGACTGTAGAAATCTGCATCTTCTATTGCGATGACTGCTTGAGGCAGATATTTTGGCATATTTTCAATCGGAAATACCTTGACATCTCGTGCTTCTGCCGCATGAAAAAATGCTTCACCTTTTCGATCCATGAGGATGATTCCCGTGTTGTTGCGATTCATAAGCCGCTCTGGAGTCGCAAGATCACTGATAAAGACAAAATAGGTAAATACCGCAAATGAGATCAGAATGATCGCTCCAGCCGCACTCACGCCAATTATCATCGGGAGACTCATATGTCGTATCTTGTGAAGATATGGTTTGAAGAAAATACGAGTACGCTCAAAGAGTATTTTTGTCTTTTCTGGTGCTGTTTCAGGGAGCTCTTTTAGAAAACTGAGAACCTCCTCTTTGAGGGTTTCTACAAAATAGTTGATTTTGTCAGAAGTCATGGAGATTATTATAGCAGTTTGGCATGGTGGAAATGCGATGACTATTTGCAATAATTATTATCCTATAGTATAATTCACCCATTACGTTTTTTTGCACTATGCCAACTGAATTATTACAAAATGCAGTCATTCCAGAGATTTATGACAGAGTTTCTTCGGGAAGTATTCCTGTAGATGAAATTGGTAACATATTGGTTGCTTCTGCTCCTATAACTGAGCCTATAACCTCAACTTTTGGACTTGATTTTATCACGAGTGGTGGAATAGATTGCACAAGTGGTGTATCAGGTGTGGACTGCGGAGCTGATATTGCTGCTAATATTCATCTTTCACCCGAGATGTATGAAGCGGTAGTTAGACAACTAGGACATCTTGCTCAATCAATTGCAGCCCTCAACAACCAAGTACTCATTCCAATTGGAGTCGAAGTGCAGCAAACGTTAGGAAAAATTTTTATAGAGACGGGAACTCAAGTACTTTCTGATGGCTCGCTTCAAAAAGAAGGACTAACCGGACAAGATCTTCTATACGCTGCACTAATAGCGCTTACGCTTCGAGCGATTTGGCGCTATACTACTGGGAGAAATAATATTTCAGTAGATGAGACAGATGAAGAAGAGGTTGGGCAGGAAAGAACAAGTGACGAAGTAATAAAACAACTGAAGGCGATCAAAAAAGAGCAGAGAAGACAACGGAAGCAATTTAAAAAAATACGACGTCAGTTAGATGAGATTGGGGATACAACAGGAACTATTGCTGAAGTTGTTGAATTAATTGATTATGATGTAAACGATATATTAGACCAATCTCAACAGAAACAGTGATCGTTCGTAAGCTATTTCATCCGAAATCCCACGCCGCGAACCGTTTGAATATGGTGTTTTCCAATCCCCATCTCATCAAGTTTATCGCGGAGGCGCTGAACTCGTTTTGAGATACTATACAGGCTAAATTTTTCTTCTTTTTGAAGAATTAAATCACCAATAACTTCATAGGTGAGTACTCCCTCTCTGTTTTCGATGAGAGCGGTCAGAATTCGGTGCTCGCCAAAACTCAAATCACTGATTTTTTTTCCTTTGTACAATATATCACCATTGAGCAGGAAAAACCCCGTTTCTATCCGATCCACCTCAAGTGCTTCATAGATTTTTTTTGATTCTTGGGTGATTTCTTTTCCATATCCGGCACGAATATTTGAAAGAAGTGTTTTGTAATTATCACAGCCAATATCCTTAAATACTGTTGCAAGCTTTGTATCTGAAATAAACCAATCGGCTAAAAGTTGTGCTTCTTCCCAGGTGTTGTGATGTTGTTTCATAAGATCATGTCTCAGTAATGAAGATAATATCGAAAATACAAGATCATACATTTGAGCATCTGCCCGAAGGTATATGGTGATCGTTTTGTCATTTGGCTTGCAAAGTTCGAAGCTCGCGCGCGTCCCAAAGTATGTGAGGAATATGACGATGGTTTTGATTTTATTTAGTTTTTGGGGAATGATCGAATCGATGGTCTCTAAAATGAGCGTGCCATGATTATTCCATTCCTTGACGATTGATACATCAGGGAATACGGAATCATGAAATGGTTCATACATAATTTTTAGTTTTTCCTGCATCTCCTGACTTGGCGTCTCAAATCGATATGGCTCGGTCTTATGTTCAAAAAAGAGTCTCATTTTATTCATATATGTCAAGTTAATACGAGGAATGATGACTGTATTTTTCTTCTGTTCTGTTGCGGGAAAATATACTACAGGAATATCTCGGAGTCGAAAATATGAACGGTAAATCTTGACAAATGTGATATATATTCGACGTATTTCAGTCTCTAAAGAGTAGCTCCATCGAGTTTGAATAGCCATATTTTAGCATTATACGAATATAAGAGAAAAATGTCAAACTATGTCAAGATAATACGCACTCAGAGTGTAAAATAACGTGATATTAAGCTTATAGTATTTTACTATTAAAACTCATTTCATTCATGTGATGTCTTGTGCCAAGCTTATTGCACCTTTACAATTTGGATTCTTTACTCATCTCTGAGTAAAGTAGTATTGTCGTAGTTTTTTTCTAGATCCCAAAGGAGGGAAATATGGAAAAGTTAGTTTGGTTTTTAGGCTCATTGCTAACCCTGTACTTGATTTTCACAGGGCCAGTTACACCAACACTAGCATGGCTTGCATTGGCGTGTATAGGAATAATGGTTTATGTATTATTAACCGTTTTTCTATTTCGCACTAAACCGGCTCGTCTTGAAAAAAGAACGATTCTTTTTCATCGCAAAAAGCCAAGAGTCCCAGGATTTGGGTGGCTTTTTGGATATAGAGAAGTGACTGGGAGTACACAGACTCGCATCGATGGAGACAAGGATCTGATTGAAGAGCTCACCGGTGAGATGGCTGAGGAATATGGCTGGATCCCCATGGGAGGACCCCTAGGATCATTTGCCCCAAAGAAGGATGTCGGTCCCACATGGGCGGCAATTATATTCGGGGCGATAGCGATACTAGTAGGGCTAATAGCGATCTTCGTGATTATAGTTGTTTTAGCATCAAATCTGTAATAAGGAGAAAACGGATGAAGAATTCTCTGTGGGTCCTCCGAGCGATAATGCTCGGGGTGATTGTCCTGGGGGCGCTTTTTCTAGGTCCCCAACCGCTCTCGGCACAGGAGGGATCGGAAGTACAATACTTCGAGCCCTCCCAAGAAAACCCAATTCGCATAGACTGTGGAAATGGGGAATTGTATGACTGGTCTGGAGGGAAGCTCCCTGTCCGTTTTGCCTCAATGGAAGTTGAGATTAGCCCAGGAAGGTGGTGCAGTATGCAGTCTAAAGCACCAGATTGGGTCCCTGGAATGACCATTGTTACAATTATTGCAGCATTATTGTTCGTTGCCGCAGTGATCGTATTCATATGGTGGAAGCGTCAAAGCTCTACAGAAGTTCGTCTCGAAGAAGTATTCGTCGAGACTCTATTCTAGTGAAAGGAAACAGTCATGAAGAAGTACATTCTTTTATTGTTGTTGGCTATATCTCTCCTCTCCGGGTGCAATGCGCCCCTGATGAGCTTCGATCATTACGGCCCTTCGAATGAGGCCTATATCGAAGGAATAGAAATCCAGACCGAAGCTCAGAAAGTGATCGCGCAGTCGAACGAACGAATTGCAAAGAGTCAGGTGGAAGTTGCCAAAGCTGTGGCCGAAGGGCTTGAAGCTGAGGCTCGGTATGAGTTCAAGAAGTTCCAGTCGGAGCAATGGACGCTCCGGTGGGGTATAATCGCCGGACAGTTCCGATGGTACTTCTTCTTCGTCACGATCTGGGGCATTCTCGGGTTCGGCATGTTTCAGCTCAACAAGGCATTTAACCATGCCCTGTGGGAGCGGCGCATTAAGGTAATTCAACTTTCTACAGGAGAAGTTCCCCCATGGGCTTTCCTGTTAGAACCAAGAATTCTGAATGCCATAATGAAACGCGCTGAAGAAGTGGGTGGCGTTTTGAGCTGGAGTCCGAAACGGATCAACATCGTGATTGTTGAAACCGGAGAACTCTTGGCGAGCTACACCTTCAAATAGCCGCTCCCATCTGGGAGATCTTCTCCCAAAGTCTAGTTGATTTACGACAGCAACCATCCGCCAGAGGCGGATCCTGTCAAACTAGACTTTTTTCTTCTGATGTAAACTTTGTATCTATTCTGTACGAATGAGCTTTGTACAGAAGTTGGATGTTTATGTTTACATTTGAAAATCAAAGTCTAGCGAGATAGGAGCTACTTACTCAGAGATGAAAAAAGAATCAAATAATTTCCAACCGGCCGGTTGATATTCCTTACTTCAACTTTGTCCAAAATGCCTCAAACTGCATTTTTAATCCTTTCACAAGGACTTTATCTTCGATGACACAGGCATAGGGAGACACTTGATCATATGAGATGAGTATCGCCGTACTGTCAAAAAGCAACGTGTCACTTTCAGCTTGACCGGTAATGAATCGTGTTTGATTCAATTCTCCTTTTTTTAAGGCGTATGCACGGTTGTCCGGGCTATCTGGAAGTATCTCACGAGTTTCTCGTATCCCATCATATAGCTGTGGCGCATATTCTTTATCAAAGAAATCACCGAGAATCGATTCATAATTCTCTGTCAGACATACAATATCCAATGAATTGGATTTTAGAGATAAACGATAAGCCTCTTTAATCCCTTCTGCGCCGGGCATGATTTTGATTGTATTTGTCATATTTTTCACCTCCAATCTCATATTTTATGGACTATTTGTCGCTCGATACCGTTTTTGCTCACGTCGTCACCCTAAAGGGACCCACGACATTCTTTCACAAAAAGATATCTTCGCGACCATTATTTTCTTATTAATATGTCCATAATTTGAACTGTTAATAGTGATATACTAATATGAAAGCCCTCAATTGCATAATTGTTGTCCAAAATGTGGACAAGAAATAAAATATGAAAAATAACAACCATCTTTCAGACTTTCTTGAAGCGCTTGGTCTCGAGTCCCGTGAAATTGAGGCATTCAATTGCCTGTTGGATCGGGGCATTATGACGACTCTCGAGCTTTCACGCATCACCAAAATACCCCGTACCACGCTGTATCGTATTATTGAGTCGCTCAAAATAAAGGGAGTTGTCGAAGAGGTAGTAGAGGAGTATGTGGCGAAAGTTCAAGTAGCACCTCTTTCACGTCTTGAGTTTCTTGTCGCACAACAGAAGGAGCGAGCAAATACATTAGTCTCTCTCTTTCCCAATATTGAGCAAATCATAACCAGTACTCAATCATTCTCACAACCGGATACTAAAGTTCTCATGTATCGCGGACGTGAGGGAATCAGACAAATGGTGTGGAATGTGCTTGAGGCAAAAAAAGAGGTCGTGGGGTATACCTATCGACATCTTGATGATTTTGCAGGCAAGCGCTTTATGGATCGGTTCAGGACGGAATTTGTCGAACGAAAGCTCAAAGGACGTGATATTTTGTCCGATAATTATTATAAAAGTCTGACCGGAAGAGATTATCAATGGAAGCAATGGACATCTCGGTATATCAAACCAAATGTATTGGCCATTGATCATCAGTTGGATATTTATAATGATGTCACCGCGGTCTACAACTGGCATGAGGGAGAGGTGTTTGGGGTAGAGATTCACAATGCCAAAGTTGCTCGCATGCAGCGTCAGATATTTGAGATTGTGTGGGGTAATTCTCAAGAAATCAAGAAATAAATATATGTAATGGTATAGTAATTTATGTTCTTTTTCAGTACAATAAAAGAATGCGCGAGAGTCTTCCGTATTATCTTGGCTTCTCTTTTTTTCCCGGAATTGGACCGATCAGATTTGACATTTTATTCAAACACTTCACTTCGGTAAAGAAGGCATATGAAGCATCATCAGAAAAGTTATTGCAGGTAATGGGTCAGTCTTTAGGTGAGAAATTTATACGCTTTCGAGCGTTGTTTGATTTTGAAAAAGAATACCAGAAAATGATGAGTGACCATATTAAAGTAGTAACACGTGAAGATAAAAAATACCCTTCTCAATTATTAAATCTGTCAGATGCACCAATCTGTTTGTATGTAAAAGGCGATCTGGAAAATTTCGATTGGGATCGCGATTTCTTCTTTGCAGTGGTTGGGACTCGAAACCCCACAGCATATGGCAAACAGATCAGCACAAAATTTTCTCGTGAACTTGCGGAAGCGGGAGCAGTAATCGTCTCGGGTATGGCAATGGGCATCGATGGTCTGGCTCACCGGGCAGCGCTTGATTCTGGATGTCGTACGATCGCATTTTTAGGGTGTGGAGTGAATGTGATTTATCCATGGGTGAATCGTGATATTTACTATCAAATGATTGAATCAGGCGGCTTGATCATTTCAGAGTTTCCTCCCGATAAAACCACAATCAAAGGACAGTTTGTCGCTCGCAATAGATTGATATCGGGGCTATCACGAGGTGTTCTTGTTGCTGAGGGCTTGAAAGATTCCGGATCTCTCATTACTGCGCGGTATGCCTTGGCACAGGGAAAGGATGTGTTTGCACCTCCGGCTCCGATCACTTCCGACCAATCGCAAGCACCAAATATTCTTCTCAAAGATGGGGCAAAGCTTGTGACGTGTGTTGAAGATATTCTCGATGAGTACGGATTAAAGGAGCAAAAATCCATAAAAGACACAATGAAAGATCTTCCCGAAGAACAGAAGAGACTCTTTCAATTATTGTCTCAAGAAGCATTTACTCCGGATGATATCGCTCGTTCAATTAGAGCGCCGGTTTTTCAAATCCTGTCATTACTTTCAGAAATGGAGCTTTCTGGAATCATTGAAAAAAACGTGACTGGAAAGTATCAGATTAAAATTTAATCCATTTTGATTTCTCAGAATGATATACTAAAATCGATACGGTTATTTTTTAATTTTTCAAATTATTATGGATCAATCAAGTACTCAGCCAGTCTCTATCCAAACCCCAACTACGTCACCCAAACCAATTTATTTTTATCTTTCGATTGTGTTTTTTGTTTTTGGATTAATTGCACTTATGTATGCGTATTATCTTATTCAAAGCGTTCAGAACGGAAATGAACAAGTCATCCAAAAGAATACTCCAACACAAACCATGACGCAAGAATCTCAAATGCCTCTTTCCCCGAGTGAATCCGGTGAAGAAGCATCTTTTGGAGCGGTCGTAAATAATACAGATATTGTGCCCATTTCAGGTATGCCAACGGGTTACAAAGAAAAGAATACGATATGTTATCGAATGGTGGTACCTCTGTCGAGTGTACTTGGCGAAGATAACAAATGTAATGGGTATTTTTCCACCTATCAATCGTTCCCGTTATCGCTCAAAATTGATGCGATTTATCCAAAAACTTCATCGAAAAATGAGACTCTTGAAGAGATGACCCAAATGAGGATTTCAATGGGGGAGACAATGAAGACTGAAACGCTCATAATCGATGGGTTACCCGCCACACTCATTGTAGAAAAAACACATCCAACAAATGGTGACGAAATGTATCGTCTCTTTGTGGATGTATCCTCCAAAAAATATGAAGTTTCAGGATATCCTATTGAAGGTCTGGAATTTAGTGCGGTAATGGTAAACTCTTCTGAACGTGCTGAAGAGTTGTCTACATTTAATACCATTATTGGGAGCTTGACTTGGAAGTAATCGGTATTATTTCATCTATAAATTCTGAGTAGTGGTTGGAGGGCTTTGGCGAGAATTTGAAGATTGATCAACCGCATCAATCTTCTTAAGTCTGCGTACGTATTTACTTTTGTTGATCGGTTGTGTTGAGACAAACGCATCAATCATTGTTTGTGCCTGCTCTTCCGAAAAATTGTCAGATGCAATTGAAAGCACATTGATATGATCATTTTCTCGCCCGTGACGCACTTGCTCAGCATCAAATCCCATCCCACAATAAATGCCTTTGTTTCTGTTTGCTGCCATACATACGCCAATTCCTGATCCACAAATGACAATGCCGAGAAAATTATCTGGGTTTTGAAGCACGGCTTGTGCGACTTTTTGAGCAAAATCCGGATAATCGTCTTCAGGGTCGTGTTCGTAGTTTCCCAGATCTTCGACTCGGATATTCTTGTCTTGTAGATACTCGACCAGTTTATTTTTAAGCTCAAATCCGCGGTGATCTGCGCCGATGAAGATGGTCATAAGAGTAGTATACAGATGAGCCCGTGATACAGGAACGAGAAAATACTATAAGATAAAAATATGTGTTATACTATTTCTCCATGAACGAGAGAATATTAAGTCGTCGGGAAAGGCTATCAGACGAGCCACTGTTGAGTCGAAGAGTGCGACTGTCAGAAGATTCAGCCAAGGGATTGGTATTTATAGAAGACATGGATATAGAGAGAAGCTTTTTTGTTGCTTCGACGTTGGGGGCCGACTTTGTGAGGACGCTTTTAGATGATTCAGCAATCACATTCCAGATGATCGACTCAGGAGTTAATGCATCTTCGACATATCCGACAAGCGTTGTTTTCGACGTTGATGGAGTACTGCGAACAGAGGGAAGACAAACACACAAACTTCGTGAGTCAATTTTTGAAAAACTAAATGAGCGAGGCATTCCTTATGGTATTTGGACACGAAATGGGAGGAGTGAGTATGGAGAGTCTATATCTGCAACGCACAGAGCTCTTCAGACTCCTGGTAAGGCATATTTACCATCATTTGGCATCAATTTTGATAATTGGCCGTTTCGGTTGAGGAATCAGATTGGATTTTGGGAACTTCCTGATGAATTTAAACAAATAGGGAAAGATCTCAATCAATACATCCAGTGGTGTACTTGGCGAGGGGAATACGACTATAAGGATGTTTTTTTAGAATGTAAATCGCCTCGATTACTTGCTCATTTAGAATCGCTTGCTCAGTATTCGGATAGATTGAGTCAGGGGATTTTAATAGATGATAAACCAGCGGCAGTTGTTGGTGCTTTGTTATTCGGTCACAGTCTTATTCATGTCGAATCGCCCGACCATTTGCCCATAGTAGAACAGATTCTTGGGTTATAATTTTTTTATGTTTGACACCCACTGCCATCTCAATTTCAAACGATACAAAAAAAATCTTGATGAGGTTATTTCTCGTGCATTTGAGGCGGGAGTATCTCAGATTGTTATTCCCGGCACTGATGGCGTTTCCTCAAAAAAAGCCATTGAGATTGCTGAAAATCATGAAGGATTATATGTGGCAGTGGGTATTCATCCTCATCATGCTTTCAAATTAATGCAATCTGATAAGTTGAGTTTTGAAAGTGAACTTCAGGAGATTGAAGAACTTCTTAAGCACCCAAAAGTAGTTGCCGTCGGAGAGGTGGGAATGGATCGCCATGAATATGAAGAAACAAAGTATCAGCAATATGCGGTGGATGACCGATTCCTTGAAACTCAAAAACAATTGCTTCGTAAGCAAATTGCACTCGCTATAAAGTATAACAAGAGCTTAGTACTTCATAATCGTGAAGCAATTGGCGACATTCTTCCAATTTTGGAAGAGAGTTGGACTGACGCACTTTCAGGTCGAACAGTATTTCATTGTTGTGAGGCCAATCTTCAACTTCTTACATTTGCTCAAAAGCATAAAATATTTATTGGAGTTGATGGTGATGTGACATATGACAAAGCAAAACAGGCATTTATTAAAGAAGTGCCGCTTGAGATGTTGGTTGTTGAAACTGATAGCCCTTTTATTCTTCCCGAGCCGTTACTCTCTCAAAAGAAATATCCAAATGAACCAGCAAATGTACGATATGTTGTCAAAATGGTGGCTCAGATTAAAAATATTTCCTTTGACGAAGCGATAAAGATCACGACTGAGAATGGAAAAACTTTATTTCAACTCTAATCTCCTCCATGGTTCCAGAACATAAAATGCATGATTGCTGCGAATAAGAATCCAATGAGATAAAAATCCATCGCATAACCAATAAAACCACCGATCACAAAGAGACCAACTGTTTCTGGAAGTTGAAAAGCAAGAGAGGTAGACATCATCATCGGCATCATGACAATATAAAGAATTGAGAGAACGATGTAAATGCCAAGTCCAAACTCCATAGGTATATTACGCTACTTTGAGAATCTCGATCCACGCGTTTTGAAAACGTTTCGGATGGAACTCTTGAGCGCGATCAAATGCTTTAATACTCATCTTTTCTTGATGAAGGTTGTCGTAAAAAAGGCTCGAAATTTTTTGAGCTATCTCCTTTGGATTATTTGCTGGGGCAAAGTCGGCAGCGTCTTTTGCAATTTCATGGAATATGGGAACATCAGCAAGGACGCTCGGCGTGCTCATGAATCCAGCCTCAATATATGATAAACCAAATCCCTCATCGTATGAAACAAGAATATTTACTTTTGCTTTCTTGTAGAGATATTTGAGTTCAGTGTCTGAAACGAACCCGGGGAAAATAAATCGGTCGTCATTTTCTGCAAGTTTTAGAAATTGCTGAAGAGAGCGTGTCCATTGGTTTGGTTTTGTGACTGCTTTTGTTGTGTTTGCTTCACCAAAAACGCTTCCAACAAATACACACGGGACATTTGCTATTTTTATCGCTTGAGCAATTGTTGGAAGATTTTTATTCCACGTCGCGTCTCCCACGTATATAACAAACTCTTTAAGATTTTGAAGTGTTGGATTTTTTGTAATCGTTTGAATTGATATTTCAGTAAATTCAGCAACCGAATGTTCTGCTTCAGTATGAAATGGATGATGATGAGTCACCGATTCTTTTTCACGATCAAGATGTGGGATGAAAATTCTTGAAACAGTCGGATAAATAACCCGAACTTTGTTTTCGGGTAGTTTGTAGAAATGGATAATATCTCGCTTGCTGACAATAGAATCAGTAATGATCAGTTCATAACTGCGCAGTGACCATTTATTGAGGAATTTCCAGATCATTCCTTTTATTCCGACCGGGAACATTTTTGGATATTTCATCGGTATGAGGTCATGGATTACGGCAATCTGTTTTTGAGTAATCTTTCGAACCTTGAGTGGTTTCTGGATCGGGTTAAAAAAAGGATTCAAAAAAATATTTTGCTTTTTTATTTCTTTAAGATTTCCAGTAAATTGGAAGAAAAAATTATCTGCAGGATTCTGAGATTGTGTGGCATATGGGGAAATGCCAGATGGAGGAGTGTCCATCTGTTTATCACCAAGGTTTTGAAGTCCTTCCTTGAGCGTATTGAAGTATCGACCGATTCCTCGAACTCGACTTTTCTCATCAGCGGCGGTGGGATCAAAAATGGAAATGACCTTCATATGAATTATTGTAGCATAATCAAGACAAGTCAGACTGCAACTGGCGCCTTGATGGGTGGATAGGGATCATATCCTGTTAGTTCAAAATCTTCAATCGAAAACTTGAAGATGTCCTGTACTTGCGGGTTAATCGTCATTGTTGGAAATTTTCGAGGCTTTCTATCAATCTGTATATCCACTTGATCGTGATGATTTTTATAAATATGAACATCGCCAAACGTATGGACGAAATCTCCTGGTTTGAGATTGGTTACCTGTGCCACCATCATCGTGAGGAGTGCATATGAGGCTATATTAAAAGGGACGCCCAAAAAGACATCTGCACTGCGCTGATATAGCTGACAGGAAAGTCTTCCATTGATAACATAAAATTGAAACATCGTATGACAGGGTGGTAAACCAGCCTTTGCCATCTCTTCTATATCTGCAACATTCCATGCAGATACAATCATCCGGCGAGAGTTGGGGTCATTTTTTATTAAGTCAATAACTCGTGCGATTTGATCTATCTTTTCACCTTTGGGGCTCTGCCAATGTCTCCACTGAACACCATACACCGGACCGAGATTTCCCCATTTTTTTGCAAATAAAGCATCATCTTTAATTTTTTGAATAAAATCCACTTGAGAAAGAGGATGTGCCGACTGTTCTTTGTAATATTTATATGGCCACTCATCCCAAATATGGACGTTATTATCGACTAAGTACTTAATATTTCCATCACCCTGTAAGAACCATAAAAGTTCATGGATGATGCTACGGATGAATACTTTTTTTGTAGTCAAGAGAGGAAATCCTTGAGACAGGTCAAAACGAATTTGTCTCCCAAAAAGGCTTTGTGTCCCTGTGCCGGTGCGATCGTCTTTAAATGTTCCGTTATCTTTGATATCTTTCAGTAGGTTGAGATACTGATGTTCAGGATGATTTTTCATAGGTCTTTATTAACCGGTACTGCCAAATCCGCCACGAGATTTTTTGTTAATACTAGCCACTTCTTCAAAATCCTCGACTTTGGCTATTTTAACAAGAAGTGCCTGCGCAATGCGTTCACCTTTTTCAATCACTACATCTTCTTGAGAGAAATTGAGAACTTGGATTCCGATTTCATCGGTATCCCCATTAAAGTCCTGATCAATAACGCCGATCCCATTTGATACCATTAGATGTTTTTTGATTGGGGTAGAGCTGCGACTTGCGAGCATAAGGAAATATCCTTCCGGGACCTCAACGACGATGTTGGTTGGGATAATGGTTGGTGAGAATGGTTTTATGGTAGTTGAAACTCGTGCATAAAGGTCAAACGCAACTGATCCAGGGGTTTGATACTTTGGAACGGGCAAACTCGCATCGATCCGCTTAATCTTGAGTTTCATACATCACATTCTAGCATAAAATTGGTTTCTTGATGATATGGAGATGTTAGAAAAGTGAGGTGGCATCCAGATATTAAGCTTAAGCTGAATAAATATTTTCATATCTAAATATATCAAAATATATTAAAATATATCAATGGCATTTGATCGTTGTCATTCACTATTTAGCCCTATAGAATAATTATTGAATAAATTTTTTGTACATGAATTAGATTATTATATTAATATAAATTAAGATTTACATAATATTTAACCAAGTAAATATAAATCTTATATTTCTATCGGAAAGGTTATTTTTTGGTGATATATATTTGAACCATCAGCATTGATAAGATTTAAGAGTGCTTAAAGAATGGATCTAGGACTCATTTCATAACCAGTCGTTCTGGTCGGCTTCGCCATAGCTTCAGCCAGGCGAGCTTGCCTGCCCGCCTCTGGAGGGTCCAGAATCTTTCATCTCTGTAGCATCATGGATGCGCCTAAAGGCTTACCAGGATGACCTGAATTATGAGGTTTTGAAATAGCTTCTACTCCTTATTTTTTTTAAAACACACAGCAAATAGAGCAAGCGCAAAACAAAATAATACATTTGGCAGGAGATGATATATGCTATATCCGCACAATATTAATGTCAACATTGTTGACGGAAAGTTACAAAGCTAAATCCGCTATATTCATGCAATGATGTGGGGGAGTAAATGATGGGATTAAGCAAAATAAAGGGTGCCGGAGATTTTTAACGAATGTATATGAACCAATTATGGCCATAAAAATTCAATTCGATTCATGAAACATCTTGTGGATAATTTGTGGATAAGTGAATAGTGAAAATAATAATCAAAATTCCTTATTTTCCATAGGATACCTCGGTATAGTATTGAAAAATAAAATATGTCAATGGTTGAGGAAATTATAGTTATCAAATGAAATTTGATAATTTTGAACTTAAATTCACGTATCCTTCTTATAGGAATCCACGTCACGTGGCAAAATGTCACAAGGTATGGTTTTGGTAAGCTCTGCTCTGAAAACACTAATTTTTGGCTTGATTTAAAGCGTTTTTAGTGAAATATTTGCTAGAGGTTATTGTGGATAACGCATTTGGCAAGTATTCATTCACAGTGATAAATTTACATTAAGTCGATATAGATTGTGATAAAAGCCAATGAGATTATTTTTAGGCTTTTAATATATTAAAAAAATTGAGGAGCTTATCCAAACAAGGTAATTATAGGTAGTCCGATTTAAATCGATATTAAGAATGTGTCATTGACTATTTATTTCGATCGTGACAAAAGTTTGATTTTGCTATAATTAACAATATAAATGTTGTTGTATCAGTCTAGAGATATTTATAAAGCTTACTAGAGCCATAAATATCCAATATATTAATATATGCTATCAGATACCTTAAAATAATAAAACTATAAGTCTTATCAGGATTAAAAGGCTCTATAGAGCCAAAAGAAGAATTACTTAAATATATTATAAGTCTTAGAAAATTCACTAAATAATATCTCCTTCTTTCCTTCAAGCTGCACTGAAGTAAGGTTTAGTATATTGGTGTCGAATGACATATTTTTAATGAGTAATCGTTTATCTCCATGAGGGGTTGATATGACAGTCCAAATACCTGGCCATATGATTAATGCTCTAAACATATTCCAGATGATTTGATCTATTGGAAATGGATGAAAAATCGACACATTATTTTCTTCATAATATGAGGTAATGAGTCTTGGCAACGGTCCATTTTGAAGAGTTTTGTCTGGATGCAAAGCGCTTATTAAAAGATCGAGAGGGATAAATCCATCTTGTTTTGTAATACGGCGAGTATAGGTCGCATTGGTGTGATTTTGTGACTTCAAAGGAATGGCGTTGTTTCCTTCAAGAATGCGAACGGTATTGGTGATCATTGTTGTTGCAATAGGAATCGTTTTTGCTTCAATATCAATTCGTGTCGTGTTTTGATCTATAGACATATCAATCTGGTCAATAATTGCCCCTTGGTCCATTTCCTTGTCCATTTGGATAAGGGTGACGCCGGTTGTTTTCTCTCCAAGAGCAATTGGGTATGTTGTGGGAGCTGCTCCCCGATATTTTGGAAGAAGCGATGGGTGAATATTCCAAAAACCGAACTTAACTGAATTCAACAAATGGACAGGGATAATTGCCCCATATGCAAATACGATACAAAGTTCTATATTGAGGTCGTTGATCTGTTTAATGAGATTGACTTCTTGTTTTGAATCAATGTTTTTATCAAATACTTGGATGGAGGAGTCTGTGGCTAGATTTTTAACAGCAGTAGGGGTAAGGGAGAGATGTTTACCAGCAGGCTTATCTGGTTGTGTCACCACAAGCTTTATTTGAATATTTTTTTTCTTGATAAGTGATGTAAGAAGTTGTGCCGATAGCTCTGGGCTTCCAAAATAAGCAATATTCATAGTGGTTTAACAAATTCAAATGTTTTCTCAATGAGTGGAAGAAGATTTTCATTCATTGTTACCGAGATAATGTCTTGGCTATAAGGATGTTTGCGTGAAAAATGAATAGTAGTTCCTTCGGCATCTTGGCGGTTTTCACCTACAATGGTGAATTGTTGCAGTTGAATTGATTGTGTTGCTGTTTTTTCCGAAGGGGTAAGAAATGATTCAAGATCATCTCCACACTGTAATGTGAGGTGATTTTCATTATCTGGCGAAATAAGATATGCCTCTGTGCTTGCGTCTTTCAAGGTGAACGTGTCTGGGTACAAGAACGAAATATTGCAGGTGGCATTGGTATAAAGAATATAGGCAGCATCTTTTTGAGTAGGAATAGGCTGCTCTCCGGATGGTGTGATGTTCATGAGAAGAGAAAGAGCTTCATCTGCGACGTTTACCGTTTTACCATATTGAACACCGAGAATAAAAATCAACGTTGCAAGAAGAATAAGGATAAATAGTATCGGTCCCCTTTTCATATTCATGAGTATAACATGAATAAATACTCAAATTCACACCACACCAAGCATAAACATGACTTGACAAATGAATCTGATAAGGTGTATATTGAACGTAATCCTCCAAATGAAATATCTAAATAATATCTTTTTTGAACACTCAAATTTCTAGGGCCTTGAGAGGATCAAGGAAAAAGTGTTGTTCGGATAAGCCGAGGCTTATAAGGCGCACCTACCCGTAACGATTAGAAAAAAAGATTTTAGAATGAGTTTCATACGGAGGATTATTTTTTTTGTAAGCACGCACCTAATTGTTCTCGATTAATCCTGCATGACTTTGGTGAGAGTATCAATCTTTATCAAGCTTAGTTTCGCACATGAATGTTCTCAATAGATGTCAATAGATTCTATACGATTTATTTAGAGTTATACAATTTTTGCAATTATTGAAAGATTAGGTATAATTACATTAGTTCGTACCACATTTTTCCCTAAGACCTCCGACTTTTACCAGGATTTATTACAAATTATTTAGTATGTATGCCATCTTCAGATAAGAACGACTCACTAAGTGAGCAAGATACGTCCTTTGATGTATCTTCAATGTTAGAAACCTATGAGGAAAAACCTATTGAAAAGGTAGGGGATTCCGAACTGCGAGCTCCAAAAACCCCCCCAGCAGCTCCTGCACCAATGAACAAACTAGAATCTCGCGCTGAAGTTATCAGCCCCAAACTCAAAGAGGATTTGAAATCGAGTTACGAAGCAGAGGGAATTTTGGATATAACTTATGGTGGTTATGGATTTTTACGACAAAATTACACGGTGAACCCTGATGATGATATTTACGTGTCAACATCACAAATTCGCAGATTTTGGCTTCGCAAAGGCGATGAGGTGAAAGGTCTTGCGCGGCCTCCAAAAGATGGAGAACGTTTTCATAGCCTTTTATTAATTAAAGAAGTGAACGGACGTACAATGACTGAGGAAGAAAGCAGGAAGCGCAATAAATTTGACCAGCTTACTTCACTTCATCCTGAAAAACAAATTATCTTAGAAACAGATAAAGATATTCTTTCAACACGAATTATTGATTTGGTTGCGCCAATAGGGTTTGGTCAGAGAGCTCTTATCGTTTCTCAGCCGAAAGCGGGAAAGACCACATTCTTAAAAGATATTGCTGAGGCAATAGCAATAAATCATCCAGAAGCACATATGATCGCAATATTGATCGGGGAACGACCGGAAGAAGTGACCGAGATAAAACGATCCATAAAAGGAGAGGTGGCAGCATCTCACTTTGATGAAACGCCAAAACAACAAACGAAAGTCGCAAGTCTTGCGCTTGAAAGAGCTCGACGGCTTGTCGAAATAGGTAAGGACGTTGTAATACTTTTGGACTCAATCACTCGACTTGCACGAGCGTTCAATTTATCAATAAGTAATTCCGGACGTACATTATCGGGAGGATTTGATCCCCAAGCCCTATACCCAGCAAAAAAATTCCTTGGAGCAGCTCGAAGCTGTGAAGAAGGTGGGAGTCTTACCATTATTGGTACGGCGCTTGTTGGAACAGAATCACGGATGGATGATTTGATTTATGAAGAATTGAAAGGAACAGGAAACATGGAGATTCACCTTGATAGAAAATTTGCGGAGAAACGCATATATCCTGCAGTAAATATCACCATGTCAGGTACCCGACATGAAGAGCTCTTGTTTGACGAAGAAACGCTGAAACGAGTTACCACTCTTCGTCGAATGATGTCTTTGCGGACACCGGAGGAAAGCTTAATGGCAATGCTTGATAAACTTCCAAAAACGAAAAATAACAAAGAATTTTTGGAACAATTACACAAAGGTTGATATATGACATCCACTACACTTGATCGACGAGTAAGTCGCATATTAGGACAACTTCGTGGTATTCAGAAAATGGTTGGAGAAAAACGAAACCAAGTAGAAATACTTCAACAAATATCCGCAATAAAAAAAGCCATCAACGGTCTTTCCAAAGAAATAGTACTGCAGTATTTTGAAAAGAAGGTACCAGAAGATAAAAAGAAAGAAGTTGAAACGGTAATTCAGCGCATCATAGATTTGTAATCATATCTTCAATTAATACCGGTTGCAATGGTACCTGTATGATACTATCATAAATTAACTGTTTATTTCAAAATACCAAATAGTCATATTCGGTGAATATGGTATAGTGTAGTTTTCAGTTACCAGTAGATTTTAAGATTATGAGCCTTCAAAACATGATTGCAATTATTGGTGGTGGACCAGCAGGCTTAAGTACTGCAATATATACCGCTCGTGCAGGACTTGCACCAATAGTATTTGCGGGATCTCCTCCCGGTGGTCAGCTCATGCTTACTTCAGAGGTTGAAAACTTTCCGGGTTATCAAAAAATCCTTGGATCCGAACTCATCTCAACATTACGGGTACAAGCGAAAGCCTTTGGTACAGAGATAATCGATGATAATATTACGTCAGTAGATTTTTCAAATGAACTTAGTTTTACTACTTCAAAAAAGACATTCACCTTTCAATCGATCATCATTGCAACAGGAGCACAAGCATTATGGTTAGGTTTGGATTCTGAGACACGACTACGAGGAAAAGGGGTGTCCGCATGTGCCACCTGTGATGGGTTCTTTTTTCGAGATAAGAAAGTGGCTGTAGTAGGGGGAGGAGACACTGCGATGGAAGAAGCGCAGACATTGACCAAGTTTGCTAAAAAAGTTATCGTACTTCATCGTCGAGATAGCTTCAGAGCCTCAAGAATTATGCAGGAGCGAGTATTAAATAATCCCAAAATTGAAGTTATGTGGAACACGTCAGTTATGGAAATTCTCGGGGATCAAAAAGTAACAGGCATAAAAATTGAAGTTAAGAATTCCGAAACAAACGTTCAAGATTTGGACGTAGATGGTGTTTTTATTGCTATTGGTCATAAACCAGATACTGAGGTATTCAAAAGTTCTATTGCAACAGATGAAAAGGGATATATTTTCACGAGTTCCATTGCGGCCGTATCAAAAATCCAAAACCCAAAATCCAATATAAAAATTGATATGTTTGATATGAAATACCAAACGATGACTTCTGTTCACGGTGTGTTTGCTGCTGGTGATTGCGTCGACCATACGTATCGCCAAGCGGGAACTGCAGCTGGAATGGGGATTGCTGCAGCGCTTGACGCAGAAAGATGGCTTGAAAGGGGGGAAAAATGAACAATCCAGGAAAAGAAATGCTTGAGTCGGCACAAAATCTTATCCAAACTGTTGGAGAAAAAATGGGATATGGTAAAAGTGACATTGACAAACTCATCACGGCAGAGATGATTTATGAGTTTGCACTTCCTATTGATAAAGATGATGGCAGTTCAGAAATGTTTGTTGGTTATCGGGCACAACACAGTAGTGTACGCGGCCCTTATAAAGGCGGCATTCGTTTCCATCAAGATACCACTCGTGAAGAAGTTCAAGCCCTTGCAATATTGATGACTATCAAAACCGCCGTCGCAAATATTCCCATGGGGGGAGGAAAAGGCGGGATTTGCGTGAACCCAAAAAATTTGTCAGAATCAGAGCTCAGACAGTTGAGTAAAAAGTTTGCCGCAAAGCTTGCACATGTAATTGGACAAGATATTGACATTCCGGCGCCTGACGTCAATACAAATCCAACCATTATGAAATGGATGCTCGAAGAATTTGAGCAAATACATGGTAAAAAAGAACCATCGGCATTTACCGGTAAATCAGTATTGAATGGGGGAAGTTTGGGACGGACCGAGGCCA
Source organism: uncultured Gammaproteobacteria bacterium (assembly GCA_964452355.1). Taxonomy (GTDB): domain Bacteria; phylum Patescibacteriota; class Microgenomatia; order UBA1406; family GWC2-37-13; genus UBA1450. Next base: position 206,088 of record CAYVKV010000001.1, read on the forward strand.
CGGGGTATGGTGGCGTTATCGCTTTGCAGGAGTTACTAAAGAGGCTGTATCCCAGTAAGCAGTCAAAAATGACAATTGCTATTCAGGGATTTGGGAATGTTGGATATTACTTTGCTGAAGCCGCAGTCGCTGAAGGACATAAAGTAATAGCGGTATCAGACTCAAAAGGTGGGATCATGGGAAATGACTCAGAGGAGGGATTGGATATTCCCTTGGTTTTAAAATGTAAGAAAAAAATAGGGTCAATCTCCGGCTGTTATTGTACTGGTGGCGTTTGTGATGGGTCTAAAGGTAAAACAATATCAAATCAAGAACTTCTTGAGCTTCCGGTTGATATTCTCGTTCCTGCAGCTCTTGAGAATGTAATCAACGAAAAAAACATGATGAATATTAAATCAAAGATTATTGTAGAAATGGCAAACGGTCCAATCACTGAGACTGCTCGACAGTATTTAAGTTCAAAAGGAGTTGTTATTATCCCGGATGTGCTTGCAAATGCTGGCGGTGTGATAGTGTCATATCTTGAATGGGTACAAGGAAGACAAGGCATATGGTGGTCACAGTCGGATGTAATGAATAGACTTACTGACATCATGAGCACGTCATTTGCTGATATTTGGAATCATTCAAAGAGTCAATCGATTGATTTAAAAACAGCTGCTTTTGAAGTTGCCATTCAGCGTCTTATTTCTGCCATGTAAGCTTCATACAGAATTATTTCAAATCATGTAAAATGAGTTTGTACCATACTATTTGATTTTTTATGAAAGATATATTATTTTTTGTTTTATTTCTCAGAAAATACTCACTTTCAAGAGCGTATTATTATGGACACAAGTTTGAACTCATGAAAGATGTGGTAGTTGCTTTGTTGGTGGTCAAACGAGGAAAGTACTCAAGTTCATTCCTCAACTCCTCATTCTTTTTGCTTATTGTGACGGTCTTAGTTGCAGGACCTGCGATAGCAGAGAATAATCCTTTTGATGATTCAATTGAAAATCCTCCGCGATATTTTCAAAGCACCTCTCTTTCATTTAATCCTTTCGAAAATCCCGTAACGACTATTGTCTCTGCAAAGCCACGAAGCGGAATTGAAAAATATATTGTTCGCGAGGGGGAAACACTTGCGTCGATCGGTGAACGATTTCAAATATCGGTCGATACAATAAAATGGGCGAACGATCTAAAATCAGATATTATCAAGTCGGGACAATCGTTAGATATCCCTCCAGTAACTGGAACGGTGCATGTTGTTGCGGCAGGAGACAATATTTATACGATCGCAAAAAAATACCAAGTTGATGCTCAGAATATTGTAAATTTCCCGTTCAACGACTTTTCAGATCCTGATACATTTCAGTTGACTCCAGGTCAAAATCTGTATGTCCCTAATGGAACTATAGAAGAAAAGAAGCCGCAACAACCCGGCCAACAATTCTATGCAAAAATTCAAGCTGGCGTGCAAGGGACATCAAATTTCATTTGGCCATCCTCAGGAAATATCAGCACATATCCAGTTTGGTATCATATGGCTTTAGATATTGCAAATAGAGCAGCTCCACCAATTATAGCTGCAGATACGGGTACGGTGACGTATACAGGGTGCTTAGGGTATGGGTATGGATGTCATATCATTATTGATCATGCCAATGGATATCAGACATTGTATGCACACTTATCCGCTATAGAGGTAAATGCGGGACAAGCAGTGGCAAAAGGGCAACGAATAGGCGTCATGGGTTCGACAGGAAGGTCAACCGGAACACATCTTCACTTTGAGGTACGAAGCGGTGGATCGCTCGTTAATCCGCTCAATTTTTTACAGTAACGAAATAGCTAATGGACTATCAAATTGCGTCAAAGAACGCAATATTCACGATTGTGCTTCTTTCACTACTATATATAATTGGAGCATACATTCATCGCAATGTATCGGATAATCAGACGGTTTGTCTTTGTTCAAATGGTCAGCAAATTACTGCCGTATTTCACCTGAGAGAAGATGTAACTATTCTTATTCCTTCATCGTCTGTAAAAGACACGCTTGACTGTTTGCGGACGGGAATGAGTTTCAATGATCGGACAATAGAGTATGTGATTGCGTCAGATCCCTCAAATGTTCTTATCAAAGCATTGCAAGATCGATATACGGTCAGTGAAGTACAAAATGAGTTAGATCTCGCATTTATTAATCCTATGCATTTATCAGGCGATATGATTGAAACAGGAGCGCCAACTTCATCCCCAGCGATATTTTTGAAAGAAATAACAAACCCTTTCGAGCTGATTCATTATATAGCACAGAAAAATCCTAAAGTAATGATCGTGCCGGAATTAAATGATGTAATAGCCCGCCTCATAGAGAAAAACGAACATGTGCTCAATACAATCATTACTGAGCTTCACGAAGGCGAATATACCACCATTAATCTCTGACTTTACTGAAGGAGAATATTTTTTATCTCACGGAAGAGTGTTATTGCCTCAAAACCAATCCAAGAATCACCAATGAGTTCTTTTGGAAGACCGGGATCGGTTTTGAGAATGGTTATGTAGGATGAAATAACCGCCTTCATTTTTGACACTTTATCCTTGTCGGTTGATAATTCTTGGTGCCAATTCTTAAAAAGTGATCGATACTCTTTTTCACGATTTGATTTTCCCCAAACCTTCTCGATTAATTCTTCTCTTGCTCCAAAAACATGATCTGCTTCAAATGCTTGCACATACTGTTGTTCTTCTTTATCTTGGATAAGATCTTTCAAGGAATCGATAATCGGATGTGGCGTAAGCCAAAATGATCTATGCCAGGGACCGAGTCCCCAGCTTGCAACCTCTCTGCGAAGTTTGTCTCTGAGTTCTCGCTTTTTTTCAGGAATTTCATATGAAAGAATTCTCCATTTACCATCCCATTTTTCTTGAGTAAATCTAAATACGGGGAATGTAAGTACAATATCATAAAAACCTTTTGCCGTAAGTTTATAGGTACCAGGGTCAGAATCAGGAATATGATAGAGAAGATCGTCTTTTGTAAGCTGAGCAAGTGTCGATAAAGTCTTTCTGTTCATTGTCAAATCAAAAACAGAACAAACAGTAGGGTTAAAAGCTACTTCCTTAAATGAGTCATCTGACATGAGGAGCAAGGTCATTAATATTTTCGTTCGTCTATCTTTGATTCCCATGGTTACAAACTATCAGAAAAAATAACGCTTGTCAATAGTTGGTATATATAGACCTTTAGAACAGTATTAAAAAAATTCATATCAGCATCAACCAGCGCTAAGTGCTAAAAAAGAAATGATAATAAACAGAACATATAGAAAGGGCAAAGAATTATTTTCTACTTAAGTTGCTTCAGACGTACAAAATTGATAGAAAAATCAAAAACAAAAAAGTGCTTCAAAAATATACAAACAGCGCAGATATGATCAATAGAGGACGTAAATAATTTTATAAGATAATTTTATATAAAGCTATTGATATTTAATAAAACTCAATTTAAACTTTAACAAAGCCTTAAATATAAATGCGGTAATAAAAATCAAAAGAAGTAACGTAAAATATAGGATATTTATTAATAGAAGAATGACTCATTGTGCTGAACTTAACTGATATTTTTAGCATGCAATATAACGGATGTTAAATGCTCGTCAGAGTATAATATTAGCTTTATGGCTCTAAAACAACTTAAAAAAATTAATTCAAAATCTGGATTAATCTATATTTCTGAATATTATTCTACTATGGATATTTATCTTATTATAGTAGGCTAAACTAAATAATATACGGCAGGGTTATAAATAGATATAGGGCTTTAAGAAAGTCTAAAATATTAAAATAATTTGAAGGATCATCGCTTTATTTTATCTGAATTATCTATTACAATCTACTGTATGAAAGATACATTATTTTCTCAATCACTGATAGATGAGTACATTGAAAAAATTAAAACAGCCTCAACACTTGAGTTATTGCATGATTACTTTGCAAATTCAAAAGAATGGCTTGACTGGCTTCTGTCTCATGGTTCAATTACACAAAAGTCGTATAAGCAATTGAAGCGTCAATTGGTTCTGAATGTCGAGAGTCGTTCTAAGCAATTGCAAAATTCTCCAAAAGCAAAAATGGAAATGAAACGAGTATTTTTCCTTATTTCAATTATTCTTACCTCTATAGTTTTTTATTTTGTTTTTTTTCTCATCGACTGGCCAAGTATATTTCAAGTTTCTGAAAACACCTCTTCAAATCAAACTTCAGAGAAACGTGTCCTGCCGTTTCGTGGTATTTTAAAAAATGCTGAAGGGAATGCAATTGATACAAAACAAGATGTTTACTTTGCCCTTTACAATAGTCCATTTGGGGGAACTCCTTTATATGCTGGTTTTTGTGTTGGCGAAGGAGCAATAACACCGGAATACAATGGAAGTTTTACTGTAACACTTGGAACAGACTGTGGAATGGATCCAATCTCAAAGTCACTGTTTGATGAAAATAAAGCGTTGTATTTAGGGATACGAATTGGAAATGACGATGAAATTCAGCCAAGATATAAAATATCAACATCCGGTTATTCTCAAGATACAGCACTTTTAGGAGGTCTCCCCGCTGGAAGAATGAATTCGAGCATTCCATATATTGATGAGGGTGGTGCAATTGTAATTGAATCCGAGTCGCCAAGTATACAATCCACGGACGGAATATTTAAAATAGAAGGAAAATCATTATCTCTTCAGACTATTGAAGATGAGGGGGGGAATATCATGCTGCAGCCAGGGATTGGTGGAAATTCAATTGTTACATCTGGAAATTTTGGCATTGGTGATTTAATTCCTCCAACACGTCTTTCTGTGGTAGGGTTAGAGCCGTATTCAGCCATTGCAACATTTAAGAATATGGCGCTCATTGACGAATCTCAAACATCAGTGCTTGACTTAGGCCTTGCTACAGATGTTAAAGGATCAAATGCAACGTTTGTTAATTTTTATGCCAATACTACAAAAGACACGATCGGTGAGTTAGTAGGATCTATACGCTTGAATAAAGATCACGTTGTGTATGAAACCGCAGGAGCAGATATAGCAGAATATTTTCCAGTAAAAGAAGTTCGATCATTTGAACCGGGGCTGATTATGACTCTGTCGTCAAAAGGAATACGTGTTGGGCTGAAAAATGAGCCAGTAATAGGTGTTGTGACTGATTCTGCAGGATATATTGGAAATGTATCTGATGACACAAATAATGTATTAATTGGTCTCATTGGTCAGATTGAAGTCTTTGCTTCAGACATCCATGGTGCAATTCAAGCAGGGGACCGGGTGGGATTGAGTACGATCCCCGGGTACGGGGCAAAAGCTTTGAGTGATCCAGAAACTGTTGGATACTTTCTTGAAGATATGAATATTGATTCAAAAATATTCTCAAATAATCTTTGTCCGGTTGGCTATAAAAATGCAGTAACTATTTCGGGTTCATTAGTTCGTTGTGGCAGGCTTCTCATACTTCTTCGACCAAAATAGTTTACGATATTCTCCATATGTATTGTTAAAGGAGTGATATTGAATTGATGGAAAATTCAAGAGGTTTTAATGATTATTTTCAGTAACGTTAAAATTAGTTTAGACCATCATGACAACCTAATATTTTTATAAAAAAAATACAATTGACAAGAGTTGTTTCAGATTCTAGAATCAAAACTATGAGTAACCAATCTAAAGTTTTAAACACCATAACACAATATTTAGTGTATGGATTAGTCTTTCTATTTCCACTTTTTTTTCTCCCTATAACGCGGGATTTTCTGATTTATAGCAAGTTTTACTTTCTTGCAGCTGCACTGTTTGTCGTATTATTGCTTTCACTCGGAAAATTTTTAATCACAAAGAAATTTAACTGGGTGCATAATCTTGCAACACAGTCTTTAATACTTATATTGTTGTCATATGTTCTTTCAATCGTATTGATGTCACCAAATAAATTGCAAGCAGTTTTCAATCCACAGTATGGGTTGATTCTCCTGACTTCCATGGTTCTCCTGTATTTATATGCATCCAATGTATTTGCAAAAGCAAAAATGTCTCCATTAATACCCATTGCAGTATCTGGATTGTTAGTTTCGGTATTTGCACTTATCGTCTTAGTAGATCCATTTCAGGGCACGCAATTACCGGCATATTGGTCATTCCTTTCCAATACGACCTTCAACACTATTGGATCAAGTGTTCATTTTATTGCCTTTTTAGTCTTTACTTTGGTTGGGTCATCTTTGTACATGTGGAGAACGTATGCTCGTTCACGAGTAGTAAATGACGAAAATAGAACCATACTGATAATGCTCGGGACTATCGTACTCTTTACATTGCTTGCAGTGATATTCCATGTGTTTATCGTTTCTCAACAAATTCTGACTGAAGATGCTCAGATTATTATTCCCCCATTTTCACTTTCGTGGTTTGCAGCGGTCGAGGTATTGAAAAATCCTATGACTGCAATCTTTGGTGTTGGAGTGGACAATTTTTCTTCTTTGTTTACCCAAGTTCGCACGGTTAATTACAATCTTTCAGATCTTTGGCAGATTAATTCATTCAACACATCACGTTCAACATTCCTTCATATTTTTACTGAACAGGGAATTTTAGGAGTCATTGGCTTTAGTTTGCTTATCTCACTCTTTTTGAAAAATCTGAAGCATGTAAAACTCGAGACTGCCGGTATGTTTATTACGGCTCTCATTATCATGGCGATACTTCCCCCAACTGGCATTACTTTTTTCCTATTCTTTATTTCACTTGCAATGATGGCTGCAGATTTTCACAAGAGAAAAGAGCAAGAGGAATATGTCATCGATCTTTCAAGCCTCACCCCAATATTTATCGGAATGATCGTAATCATTGCACTCATTCTTGGTGGATCGGGATATTTCATGGGACGACATTTCATGGCAGAATATTATTTTAAGCAGTCTCTTGATGCTGTGGCAGACAACAGTCTCCAGAAGCTTTATGAAAATCAAGCTCGTGCATTGCAATACAATAATAACAATGAAGAGTTTCATCGTCAGTTTGCGCAGACCAATTTACTGGTTGCAAACAATATAGCTTCGGTTGAAGCTGACAAGTTGACTGATCAAGATCGACAAACAATTACTCAGGCAATTCAGGCAGCAATCGTTGAGGCAAAAGCGGCAACCGCTCTCAATCCTCAAAAGGTGACCAATTGGCAGTCACTCGCAGGAGTATATCGACAGATCATCAATGTCGCAGAAAATGCTCCCGTATGGGCAGTATCAGCTTATCAGCAAGCTATCGTACTGGATCCACGAAACCCACTTTTGAGACTTGATCTTGGAGGCGTCTATTATCTTTTCGAGAACTATGATGAGGCTCAGAAGCTGTTTGAACAAGCGGTATCACTTAAACCAGACTGGTCAAACGCTCATTACAATCTTGCATGGACGTACTATCAGAAAGAAATATACGGCTCTGCTGTGGATCAGATGCAAATAGTTGTTGGACTTCTTGATGCAGGAACTCAGCCAGAAGATTATAAAGCGGCTCAAAAAAATCTTGATGAATTTAAAAAGAAATATGAGGAGGAGCTTGCAATAATGCAAAAAGAACAAGCAACGCAAAGTGGAGATCAACAACAAAGCGCACCAACCAGCGAATTGAACTTGCCATCAGCTCCAGCAACTCAACTTGACAAGAAAATAGAGCTGCCTGAAGAAGCGTCTCCTGGGGCAGCAGTGGGTCAGTGAATGGTTTAATGAGAGAATATGAATCCTCGCAAAAGTGGTATATATCTAGTATTTTTCTCCTTTGTATTTTTATTCATTCAACAGGTTTCGGCATCTCATCCGTTTATCTTTGCTGTGCCATTCTCCATTGATGAAAAGCCGAAAATTGGCGCACTTATTGCACGAGTTGAGGAAGGTTATCGTCTTACCAATATAGAGTATGATTCCAAAATGTCTGGCGTTGTCATTGATCATTCAGATATGGTGGTCGAGTACGACAAGGAGGTGCAAGGTGTGTTTGACGACCGATATCTTGTTGATGCGGGTGAAGCGGATGTTGTCGTAAACGACTCAAATGGAATGGTAAAGAAAGGTGAGTATATCACCTCGTCTTATTCTCCCGGAGAGGGAATGAGAGCGGACCAGGATGGTATCGTGCTTGGTATAGCACTTGAAGACTTTGAGAGACACACCGACAGTAATACCGACTTGATTCGTACTGCAATTGCAATAAAGTTTACCTCAATAGAAGACACTTTTACTGCTGAGGCACTATTTGCAAAATATGGCGTATTTGGTCCACTCATCAATACGCTCCTTGATATATTTAAAGTTGCTCCGGACAAACTTTCACAAGCGCCGCCATTTTTCAGATACGCGTTGGCCACTCTCCTCTTGATTGCAGCGGTCGTATTTGGTTTTGTACTTTTTGGGCGTGTTGCATTGCGTGGGATAGAGTCTCTTGGAAGGAATCCTTTAGCCCGTTGGACTATTCTTTCAGGAATCCTCATAAATATAACTTTCATACTTCTTATGATCGGGTTTGCTATCTTCTTAGCTTACATTGTGCTTACTCTGTAGCAAAATATGAACCGAGATTACTCCTAAAGTCAAGATTAAGTAACTAACTTCAAATGATATAGTGATTATCAGGGAAATCAAAGACTCATTTTTCAGTAGATCAATGAGTGAATAACAATCGGTAACATCTAAATAACTTTTTAAAACTTCCCTTTCCAATAAGATATACATATATATTTTTCAAAAAAGTAACGAATAAATAATACTTATACCATTAATGTAATGAAATTATGGTAGTATAGGGCTTTTTGACAGTAAAAAGATCATATTAAACGAATTGTAAGAAATACATTTATAATTCGCATTTATTGGATTAAATCAATTGATTTTGACTGGTGTAAATGAATAAAATAAGCTTCAAATTAATTGAACAAAATAAGCCTATACAAATACTAATAGTGAAAAAATTAAGCATTTTTGGCATCGTTGAGCCTAAATACGCTTGACATCAAAGGTTGTTTTATGCTTTCATAAGAGTATATACCAACCTTTTACATGTCAGAATCATCACTAAAACACCATTTATCTCCAAAACAGTTTGCCGAGCGGGTTGGCGTGTCTCCTTCAACCGTACGTCGATGGGAGCGTGAAAAAATCATCACTTCAGTACGAAATGCTTCAGGATATCGTTTGTTTTCTGAAGCGGATATCACCACTGCAAAAGAGCATCGCAACAGTCTTGCCCAGGAAAAAATCAGTCGTGGTCAGAGTCAAGTAGTAACAAAAAGAGAGGCAGATATGCTGGGACTTGCAGGAACTCGAATTCCCCTATTAAAACGGCATGCGGTGACCTTTGGAATACTCTTTTTTTTCTTACTTCTTGGAGGGTTGAGTTCAAAAGGGTGGATGCAAACAAAAATCTCTGAAATACAAAATGCTTCTGATACTGCACGAATCAATCAATTTCTGGGTGGCGATTCTTACGTTCGAAGATCTGCTGAAATTGATGTTCTTGCGGCAGAGTCAGAAAACTTAGCGCGCCGAATTGTGAGCAGTATCCCGTGGGAATTTAGTAAAAACAGTTTCGGTCCGTCTATTCGAGTAATCGGAAACTCAGTTTTTGAAGGAGATATTGACGCGATCGATAGCAATTTGAATCTCGGTTCTGGCTTGCTCACTGCTTCAAATGTGATCTATTCGATCGCTGCGGGAGATGGCATTACGATTTCGGGAGGTCAAAATCCGACCATTTCTTTAGAAAATTCAGGCGTTTCATCTTTTGAAGATCTAACCGGGGCGGTTGATATTGTGGCAGGAAGTAATATTACCATTTCAACTGATGGAAATGAAATCACCATAAATAGCTCGTATACGAATACGACCTATACGGCAGGTACAGATGTTGATCTTGTCGGCGGTGCTTTTACTTTGGAACCAGTCATAGATTCGGTGACCGCAATCAATTTTCCCGCAGGTGCAACAATTACCGGAACAGATACCGCGATAGATCTTTCCTCTTTTGACGTTGCTTCGACGGGCGCCACCGTAATCGGAAACACTCTTGATGTCAGTGGAAGTATCACGATTGACTCGGGGTCCTCACTCTTCCTTGGGACGATCGGGATCGGGCATACGGGAGTTTCTCGCACAACCTCCGGCGCTTATCTCGTGGGCGTCTATGATGAGTTTGACAATTCAAATGCGTTGAACGTGCAAGATGTCATCGATGATATTGATAGCACCCTTACGACTTATGCCGCTGGGGCGATCACCGGAATCGGAGATGTATCAAGCGGTAATGCGTTTGCCACAGGAGGTACGCAGGGGACGAGTTTATATTTTTATGATGCTGATGGGGAAGGACAGCTTACCGTCGGAAATCTTACCGGGGGGAGGACATATACTTTACCTGATGCGAGCGGTACGTTTGCCTTTGGCACCGGGGCAGCAAACTATGTACCGTTGTGGAGTAGCACGAATAATCTCACGACCGCGAGTATTTATGAGACATCAAATAATGTTGGAGTCGGAGGAACATCACCGGACGTGAGACCAACTTTGTATGTTGGAGCAAATGGAAATGTAGGGATTGGGACGACTGCGCCAACATATACCCTTGATGTTTTGGGCTCTTATCCAACAGCTAGGATCAAGGGTAACACAAATGCCGCACTTGATTTGGTTTCTAATACTGGTTATTCAGGACCTTACCTAAACTTCCAAAATGGATCAACACAATCATGGGGAATTTTTAATGATGGTACAACACCTGGCAATCTACGCATTGATAGTGCAACAGGTACCCGTTTTGTATTAACTCAAGCTGGAGCTCTTTCTAGCATTGCAAGTATCAGTCTTTCAGGAGCAATTTCGGGAGGGACAACATATTCAGGGAGTGGCAATATCACCTCAACGGCAGGTTTGTTAAGTGTGGGTGGAGCAGGCAATAATTATTTCGCAGGCAACGTCGGCATCGGGACGACGGCACCGGTCTCAAAGTTACAAGTAGTAGGAGGGCCAGTAACCTTCGGTGCATATCCTGATGCGATTGATACAGCCCGAGACATTGCTAATTTTTATATCAATAACGCCAGTAATGCTGGAATTGTTAGATTTTACAACAGTGGTGCCGGTCAAGGGATGCAGGCAAGATTTATTGCTGGATTAGATGGGACATCTCAAACTATGTTCACTGATAGTTCGAACTGGATAGGTTCTGTAGCGGTGACTGGTAATAATTCTGCCCCAAATAATAATTCTATGCAGTTTCGCCTTAGAGGAGCATCTGACACTAACAACGAGGCAGGCCTAACTGCGGCGGCAAAGCTGACCATATTAGGAAGTGGAAACGTCGGCATCGGGACCACCGCTCCTAATGCCAAACTCTCTATTGCAGGAGACGTATTCCCAACAACAACAGACAGTCATGATCTGGGATCAGGTACCTATGAATGGCAAGAGTTATTCCTCTCAGGCAATCTTGATCTTGGAACAAACACAATAACAGATGGAACATTTACCGGAAACTGGGGATTCTCTTCTGGAAATCTCTCATCAATTGGAACTATATCATCAGGAGCAATAACAAGCACAGGTAGTTCGTCATTTGCAAATTTAGCAACAAGTGGGGTACTCACTCTTGCAGATGGAACATTCGCAGCTCCTGCTCTCACATTCACTGGTGACACAAACACAGGGCTCTACAGAATAGGAACAGACAAGATAGGACTCATAACAGGAGGATCAGCAACTCAGGGGATAACGATAGATGCAACTGGAAAGGTCGGCATCGGCACCACCACACCTACAGCTCTTCTTCACTTGGGTATAGGCTCAACAGCAACAGTAGGACAGAAGATAACACTTGCAAGTGGAGCAACAGCCAATGCATTTGAAGTAAATTCAAGTTCTGGAGTAGGTGGAGACAAGTTTGCAATTTTAGCAAATGGGAATGTGGGGATAGGGACGACGGCTCCGAGCGCATTACTATCAATCGGAAGCGGAACATCATACTTTACATATCACGGTAATCTCATCACTGCTATCGATGGATCCATTGCCAGTCCTGTTGTAACTGGTAGCAATACCGCTGAGTTTACAAGATATAACGATTTGACAGTATCTGACTGCGCAGGAAACCCATATGATGAGAATTGTAATACCGCAATCTCAGCAATGAATTATGGCGCTAGTACAAGCGAAGTAATGTCCACAGGTATATATGGATTTGCCTATACTACGAGTACGGTATCTGGAATTGATGCTTTTGGAGTGATAGGTCGTGGTATTGTAGATGGATCAGGCGGAGGTATTGGTGGGGGAGGGTATTTTGAAGGAAGAAGATCGACCGCGACTGGAAAGGCAAACGGAGTAGAAATTCGGGTGAAGAACAGTACCACAACGAATTGTGCTTATAGCAAGACTGCATTCTCAGATTGTATAGCATTGTGGCTGACTTCTGATGGCACTGATGGAGCCTACGTATCTTCCGCAATACAAGTAGATGATCAAACTTCCCAGTTTTTATACGGTATAGGCTTTAATCCAGGATCAGTGAGAGATGTTACTTTTTATGACAATTCATCATCAACCAACTCTATTTATATTGACGGCACTCATGACTACGCTTTTGTTAGTACGCCCAGTGCCGGCAACGTCGGCATTGGAACGACGGCCCCATCCAACTTGCTACATATACAAAAAGATCAAAACGCTCCTACGGTCTTGGAAGTAGATAACCTAACATCGGGTACTGCTGCAGCAGCTGGAATTGTTTTTAATGTCAATAGCGCGCAATCTTCCGCAGGCTCTCTCGCCTTGTATGATAATGCCTACACTGGATTATCTAACTGGCAAGATAGCTTGGTTCTAGCAGCCAGTGCAAATGCAAGCGGTGGCTTGGTGCTTTTTGGTACTAATGATGTTAGTATTCAGACAACCGCTGGTACTGATGCCGTGACTGTGAAGGCAGGCAACGTCGGCATTGGGACGACGGCGCCTAGTGGTGCATTTGTCGTAAATAGTGGTGTTTCATTACTAAATACGAATACTGCTCTTACAGGATCATTGGGGCTGGGGCAAGTTCAAGTAGATAAAACTTCCAATGGAACCATGTTGTTAAATCGAACTAGTGCTGATGTTGGTGGTTCAACTATTGAATTTCTTAAACGAAGAACTGATTGGGGAATACTCACAGACGGAGACAGGCTAGGAACTCTGGGCTTTAGTGGAGCAGACAGTGTAGATGCTGCAAATGCAGCGCAGATATACGCAGAAGTTGATGGCACTCCAGGTAGTAATGATATGCCAGGTCGTATTATTTTTGCCACTTCACCAGATGGTTCTGCAACAGTTTTGCCCAGAATGACGATTAAAAATGACGGCAACGTCGGCATCGGGACGACTGCTCCTGGGGCAAAGTTAGAGGTAAAGACAGGGGCAATAAGATTAAGCGATGGGTACCAGCTTGAATGGGGTGATGGGAGTTCTATGATATATGGTGATGGATCAAGTGATTATATAAGGCTAAGAACTGCAGGTTCTGATAGGTTGTCAATTAACAGTGGCGGCAATGTCGGCATCGGGACGACGGTCCCAGGGAACAAGCTGGAGATTGTAGGTGGTCTTTCAGCCACCGGCATCAACGGCTTCATCTCCTCTCCATACCGAATAGCATCACCAATCGGCCTTATGGGTGCAGGCACCGGCGCCCTCACTTCAGTGGGTACAACAGCAACGGGAACAAATCCAGAGCGAGTTGCGGTCGATCCAACTGGACGTTTTGCGTATGTTATAAACATGACCCCTACCACCGTCCAAGCCTACACCATCGACCAATCAACTGGTGCCCTCGGGGTGGGTTCGTCTGCTACAACGGGAACAAGTCCACATGGTGTTGCCGTTGATCCGACGGGTCGCTTTGCCTATGTGACAAACAATGGTTCGGGCACCGTGCAAGCCTACACCATTAACCAATCAACGGGTGCACTGACGTCTGTTGGAACTACGGCAACAGGACAATATCCAGAGGGAGTTGCCGTTGATCCGACGGGACGCTTTGCGTATGTGACAAATTTCGGTCCAGACACAGTGCAAGCCTACACTATCAACCAGTCAACGGGGGCACTGACGTCTGTTGGAACTACGGCAACGGGAGCAAGTCCATGGGGAGTTGCGGTCGATCCGACAGGGCGCTTTGCCTATGTGGCAAACGCTGGTGCTGGTGTAGCCACCGTCCAAGCTTACACCATCAACCAGTCAACGGGGGCACTGACGTCTGTTGGAACTACGGCAACGGGAACAAGTCCACGGGCAGTTGCGGTCGATCCGACGGGTCGCTTTGCCTATGTGACAAACAATGGTTCAGCCACCGTCCAAGCTTACACCATCAACCAGTCAACGGGGGCACTGACGTCTGTTGGAACTACGGCAACGGGAACAAGTCCATGGGACGTTGCGGTCGATCCAACGGGACGTTTTGCGTATGTTATAAATATTAGCCCTACCACGGTCCAAACCTACACCATCAACCAATCAACGGGTGCACTGACGTCTGTTGGAACTACGGCAACGGGAACAAATCCACGGGGAGTTGCGGTCGATCCGACAGGGCGCTTTGCCTATGTGGCAAACAATGATTCAACCACAGTGCAAGCCTACACCATCAACAACTTCTCTGCAGGTGCTGGATACTTTGCCGGCAACGTCGGCATCGGGACGACAGATCCTGGTGCATACAAACTCAATATTGCAGGATCAGGATACTTCTCAAGTACCCTTAACCTTGGTGCAGGACTCACTGTCACGGGAGCTGCTAACTTTGCAAGTACCATACAGGCAGCAAGTATTGGAGCAGGAACAGACAACTCTGTTGTTATTCTTGATGCCTCAGGATACCTCAAAACTGATGAGATAGATGCAAAGGCTTGGGGAACTGCAATAGTAGATGCAAGTGCAGGAACTACAAATTACCTACCGAAATGGACCAGTGGTGGAGAGACCATTGGAAATTCTCTTATCTTTGACAATGGAACGAATGTGGGGATCGGGACGGCGACACCGAGATACACATTCGATGTTAACGGATCGATGGGTGCAATGACTAGTATCTATGCAGGAAGTCAAAATGTGTTCCAAGGTACACTTGCTGCGTATGGATCTGCAACTGGTCAAGTAGCGGGAGGACAACTCCATATTTACACCGCAGACGACTATAATACCACAATAAGTCGATATACTTCGGTCGCTATGGCTGATGATTTGTGGATAGGTAGATTTATCGGCACTTACTACGGTGATATTGTAATTGATTCTTCTGGACTCATCGGAATTGGAATAACTACTCCATCTGCAAAACTGCATGTAGGAGTCGGCTCGACAGCAACTGTCGGTCAAAAGATAACTCTTGCATCTGGAGCAACAGCAAATGCATTTGAAGTAAATTCTTCAACTGGAGTAGGGGGGGACAAGTTTGTGATCTTAGCAAATGGAAATGTAGGAATAGGTACCACTGGTCCTGGTGCCTTTAAACTCAATGTTA
>CAYVKV010000002.1:0-62620 GCA_964452355.1 uncultured Gammaproteobacteria bacterium
CAAAAGAAACAGTGGATGCACTTACCGTGTCCACTTTATAGGGTACAGATCATGGTGACCCCAAGGGGATTCGAACCCCTGATTCCCAGGATGAAAACCTGGTGTCCTAGGCCGCTAGACGATGGGGCCAGTCACATCAAAGTAGTATTTTACCAAAATCTTCAATTGATTGCTATTATAAACCTATATTTTCATAATGCTTGAGTTCATTCACCGACCGATCCGGGTTGAGGATAATACCAATAACATCCAGTTGAAACTTTCTTTTCTCCAAATTGTGTATGAGAATATAATGTTGAATGGTACGGTAAAGTCGCTTGAGCTTTCCAAAGCTCACCGCTTCATACGGTCTCCCCATTCGCAGATCTGAGCGCGTCTTGACTTCAACAAAGATTATCTTATTGTCTTTTTCAGCAACAATATCAAGTTCTCCCCATCGAGAGTTGGCATTGCGTTCAATGATATGATATCCGTGTGAAGAGAGATACTGTGAAGCGTATTGTTCCCCAATCTCGCCAACTACTTTGTTTGCCCACATAAAGTGAGTAACGTTTACTTTTTGACTTTTGTCGTATACAGTTTTTGTCGAGTTTGCTTGAGTGAAAGATCTCGAATAAAGTATGCACGAGCTTTATTGAATGCTGATTCCTTTGTTACTTTAATAGAAGCAATAAACGGAGAATGCAATGGAATAATTCTTTCAACGCCAATACCACTTTTTGATACTTTACGTACGGTAATCATTCGTGTTGGATCAGTTGCGCCACGAATTTTTATGAGGATTCCCTCAAACTGCTGGATACGTTCTTTGTTGTCTGCTTCTTTGATTTTATAATCCACTGCAATTGTGTCGCCAATGGAAAGTGAGATATCATTGAATGTTACTGCATTTGCCATAAGATATGTATTATACGCAACAATTAAAGAAAAAGCAAAGAGTTCTATTTCGAATGATCTTGTGCAGCCTTGATAAAGGCAACAAATATCGGATGTGGTTTTATCGGTCTACTTTTATACTCAGGATGACCTTGGGTGCCCATATAAAACGGATGCATATCCTTTGGAAGCTCTATTATCTCTGCAAGCTGTTCGACAACTGAACGAGCAGATATCACCAGTCCATGTTTTTCGAATTCAGATGCATATTCATTATTGAATTCATATCTATGTCTATGTCGTTCACTCGTGATATCAGTGTCGGAAATTTCTTTGTATTTTGAATAAATATCGTGTGCCATGGTGTTTTTTTCTACTTTTGCTTCCCATGCACCAAGTCGCATCGTGCCTCCATACGCGCGACGTTCCATCAGTTCCTTCTGAGATGGAATCATATGAACTACCGGATGTGAAGTATTCGGGTTTATCTCGACACTATTTGCATCCTTCCAACCGATTACAGTGCGAGCAAACGCAACACAAGCAAGCTGCATTCCATAACACAGTCCAAGATACGGAATTTTTTGTTCACGTGCATAGTTTGCCGCTACAATCATGCCTTCCGCTCCACGCTCACCCCAACCGATGGGAACAATAAGTCCATCAGGATGACCAACAATCTTTTCAATTTTTTGTTTTATTTCTTCTGGTGATTCGTCCCCAAACTCCAAATCTTCTGTATTAATCCACTTTGTTTTAACCTCAACACCAACCTCCCATTTAGCATGATCTATCGCATCAAAAAGCGCGGCGTATGAATCTCTGAGCTGATAATCACCCGTGCCAAAGTACTTTCCTGCAATGACTATTTCAACTGTTTTATCTTTCTTTTTGTTTATTCGTGCAACGAGTGCATTCCATTCAACAAGGTCAGGAACGCGCACCGGAAGACTCAATTTTTCAAGAACTTTCTTGTCCAGTTCTTGCTGGTGAAGCACCATTGGAATTTCGTAAATATTGTCAAGATCTGGGTTTGAGATGATCTCACCCGGATGCATATTACAAAAGAGAGCAAATCTATCTGCTCGTCGTTTGTCAAGCTTCTTCTCAGATCGTGCGACAATAAAGTTTGGTTGTATACCCATTGAATTCAGCGTTCGAACCGAGAGTTGCGTCGGCTTCGTTTTCGGCTCACCCAAATGACCGGGTGTTGGAACATAGCTCACGTGGATATGTATGACATCCTGTGGCTTGCGAAGAGTTAAAATTCGTGCCGCTTCATAATAAAAAACGTTTTGATATTCTCCGGCGGTTCCGCCGAGTTCGATGATTACAATATCCGCATTATTTTTCTTTGCCGCATTGTGAATTCGCTTAATGATCTCATCAGTAATATGAGGAATCGCCTCGACATCTTCTCCTTTGTATTCAAACCTTCTCTCGCGATCAATAACTGTTTTGTAAATTTGACCCATGGTGACAAAGTTGTCACGCGTCATATTCTCATTCAAAAATTTCTCATATGTTCCCATGTCCATGTCTGTTTCGGTGCCGTCTTCACATAAAAATGGATCGCCATGCTCTATTGGATTGATGGTTCCCGCATCAATATTAAGGTAATTTTCAAATTTGAGTGGCGTGACTTTGTAGCCTGATTGTTTGAGAAGAAGGGCTAAAGAAGCGGTTGTAACTCCTTTTCCAATGCCGGATATGACACCACCTGAAACGAATATGTATTTCAAGTTTTGCATAAACAATTATACTAAATGATTTAATGTAAGAGACAGGGAAATGACCTACTTATTTTTAGTCACTTTTTTTTACTATCTTCTTTTTCGTTTTTTTAGTTGACTTCTTTACTATTTTCTTAACCGCTGTTTCTTTTAATTCAGTTGGTTTTTTTGAGATATCTTTTTTCTCAGGGATGACATTGAGTGCCCATCGCACGTGTTTGCATGTTGGATAGTTTTCGCAGCCATAAAATCGTTTTCCCGTCTTGCTGTAACGAACCACGAGCCTCCCTTTGCAATCAGGACAAAAATAGTCTTTCACATATCGTAAGTTTGGCTTAATGTATTTGCACTTTGGATACCCAACGCACGCATAAAATTTTCCATATTTGCCAAATCGCGCAATCAAATCAGAGTTACATTTTGGACATTTTTCATCAAGAATATCTTCTTTAACATCGATTATTGATTTGTCCTTTGAGACTTTCAGAAGTTCTTTTTCAAATGGTTTGTAAAATTTATCCAGTGTCTCCACGATCGTTTGGGTGCCATCTGCAATATGATCGAGCGAGTCTTCCATCTCTGCGGTAAACGTGAGGTCAAAGAGATCAGGAAATGATACGGAGAGATAGTCAGACATTGAAGAACCAAGAGAGGTTGGTTTCAAAAAACGAAAGTCTTTTTCAACATAATGTTTATCAATAATCAGAGAAATAATACTCGAATAGGTTGAGGGCCTTCCAATTCCCTTCTCTTCCATTGTTTTGATAAGCGATCCTTCACTGTATCGATACGGTGGCTTTGTTTCTTTCTCTTCAACGTCAAGATTTTTAAGGGCTATTTCTCCCGAATCCTTGAGCTGTAACGCAGTTGAGTTGCTTTTTGCATATCCCGGTGCAAGAACTCTAAAGAATCCATCAAAGAGAATTTCTTTGTGGACTGTTTCAAATTCGTATCCTTTGCTGCTTTTGATTTTGATCTCACTTTCTTTGATGGTTGCTTCTTTCATTTGAGTTGCAAGGGCTCGCTGAAAGATCAGTTCATACAATTTTTTTTCTGGGGCGCCGAGTTTCTTTTTCATTGAAGCAATCGTGCGCTCCGCTTTCGTTGGTCGGATTGCTTCGTGTGCTTCTTGGGCATTTTTAGATTTGGTGCGATACCCTCTTGGCTTATCAAGCGCGTACTTTTTTCCATATGCTGAAATGATATAGTCTTTTGCTGCAAATACATATTTTGAAGAAAGATTAAATGAATCGGTACGATGATACGTGATTAATCCTTTTTCGTACAATGACTGGGCAACGCGCATCGTAAGCTTTGATGGAAATCTCAGCTTTCTAAAGGCATCTTGTTGCAGGAGAGAGGTGGTAAATGGTGGTGGCGGAAAACGACTTACTTCATTTTTCGTGATACTTTCAACGAAGTATGTCTCATCCTTCAAGTCTTCCTGAATTTCTTGTGCCACCTTTTTGTCGATTGATGTTTTGCTGTATTCGTATGAGCCATCAAAGAGCTCTATTTTACTAGTGATTTGATATGAATTTCCATTGCGACTGACAAGTTTTGCCGAGATCTCTTCAGTACTTTCAAAAAGACCGGTGATCTCAAAATAGGGATCTTTCGCAAATTTCTCAATTTCCTTTTCGCGTTCTACAATCAGACGAAGTGCTACCGTTTGCACACGTCCTGCAGAAAGCCAGTTTTTACCCATCTTTTTCCATAAAAGTGGAGAAAGTTTGTATCCCACGACACGATCAAGAATGCGTCGCGCTTGTTGTGCTTTCACCAAGTCCGTACGAAGATTGTCCGGATTGTCCAATGCCTCAAGAAGTGCGGTCGGCGTGATCTCATGAAAGACAATTCGTTCTAACTTTGATTTGTTCTTAAGTTCAAAATCGGGCCATTTTTCATCAACAAATCCCAGAATATATGCCACATGGTATGAGATTGATTCTCCTTCACGATCTAAGTCCGTTGCAAGAATGATTTTGTCATGATCTTTTGCAAGCTCCTTAAGCTTATCAACCATCTTTGTTTTTCGCTCCATAATCTCATATTCAGGTTGATAGTTTTTATCAAAATTTACGGCAATATGTGCCGATGGAAGATCGCGAAAATGTCCAACAGTCGCAAATACAAAATACTTATCAGAAAGATTTTTAATTTTTAAGATTCGGTTAAAGGTACGCGCCTTCGTCGGTGATTCTACAACAATAAGAGCCATAAAATAGTTTCAACTTAAAATTATTCAAATCGTGGTATTCCCGTAGTATAACAAAATTACGAAGACTTCCTTCTGCGAATTTTACTGAGCAGTTTCATATCCACAACAGAGCGTTTCATAGATCTTAATGCTTCATCTCGCTCTTGTTTATCCTTCGTATCAGATAGAATTTTCTCAGCCCGCTCCATAGCTTCTTTCGTTCGATCTTCATTGATCTCATCCTGTCCATATGCTCGAGAGACTAAAATATGTACTACTTTACCATCTGTCTCGAGGTATCCTCCGCCTATCGAAAGATACTCCATTTCTTTGTCTTTTTTTATCGTGATGACGCCTTCTTTCAAAAGAGAAAGAAGATCGGCATGCTTGGGAAGAATGGTAATCTCACCCGCAACGGTCGGGACGATCACTGCATTGACCTCTTCCTCATAGACAAGTTTCTTCGGCGTAATGACTTTGAGATGTAACATATTACTTCACTTCTTCAATACCTCCAACCATATAAAATGCTCCTTCGGATTTGTCATCATGTTTTCCATCAAGGATTTCCTTGAATCCCTTTACATTCTCTTCAATTGATACATATTTTCCTGCGCGCCCGGTAAATGGCTCTGCAACAAACATAGGTTGGGTCAAGAATCGTTGTATTTTCCGAGCACGTCCGACAATGAGCTTATCTTCATCGGAAAGCTCTTCCATTCCCAAGATGGCAATAATATCTTGAAGGTCTTTATATCTTTGAAGGGTGTTTATGACTCGTTGTGCAACTAAATAATGCTCCTCGCCGACAATTTCAGGTGACAATGCGCGAGATGTTGAGGTCAATGGATCGACTGCAGGAAACAACGCCTGTTCAGCAAGGGCGCGTTCAAGGGTGATTGTTGCATCCAGATGTGCAAATGTCGCAACCGGTGCCGGATCAGTGTAGTCATCAGCAGGTACATACACTGCCTGAAGAGAGGTGATTGATCCTTTTTTCGTTGAGGTAATACGTTCCTGAAGTGCTGCCATCTCGGATGCGAGTGTTGGCTGATATCCGACAGCTGAAGGAATGCGTCCCAAAAGAGCCGATACTTCAGCTCCCGCTTGTGCAAATCGGAAAATATTATCGATAAAAAGAAGGACATCCATATTTTTCTCATCTCGGAAATATTCAGCCTCAGTGACTCCGGTCAGTGCGACTCGAAGACGATTTCCCGGTGGTTCGTTCATTTGACCGAAAACAAGTACAGTACTTCCCAAAACTTTTGTCTCTTTCATTTCATTCCAAAGATCATTGCCTTCTCGAGTACGCTCTCCAACTCCAGTAAATACTGATACACCCTGATGCTGTTTTGCAACGTTGTGAATAAGTTCTTGGATCGTGACGGTCTTTCCGACTCCGGCTCCACCAAAAATTGCTGCCTTACCACCCTTGGCAAGAGGCGCAATGAGATCAATAACTTTAATTCCTGTTTCAAATACTTCTTCTTTTACCGATTGTTCTTTTAAAGCAGGTGCGCTGCGATGAATGGAACGTTTTTGAGCATTCTTAATCTCAGGTCCTTCGTCGACAATTTGTCCTTCAACATTTAAAATTCTACCCAAAGTTTCTTTTCCAACGGGCACCTCTATTGCTTTACCTGTGTTTGAGACGAGCGCTCCTCGTTTCATGCCATATACGTCTTTCAAAGCGACACAACGCACGAGACCTTCACCTAACACGGCTTCAACCTCAAGAGTAACGATTCCTAAATTTTTATCATCAATTTTGAGAGCATCATACACATGAGGTGTGTGACCTTCAGGAAACTGAACATCGATGACTACACCTCTTATTGATATAACTTTTCCTTGTGACATAATCGTATTCAAATTACTAAATGTTAATTTTCAAATGCTAATTACTTTCCACACTTTCTTTTGCGGTAATCATATCCAAAAGTTCGTTTGTTATTTTTTCTTGACGTAATCTATTTGCAAGAAGGGTCATTTGATAAATAATCTCAACCGCATTGTCCGTCGCACTTTTCATTGCCATCATACGCATTGAGTGCTCCACTGCTTCACTACTGATGATTGCTCCTCTAATCGTATATTCAAGAAAACTTTTCAAAAGTTCTTCTAAAATTTCTGCCGCTGAAGGTTCGATTATAAGATCAAACCCTTTCAAATTTTGCTTCTGAGTTTCTGTTGTTTCTGCTTCTTCAAGTATTGACAATGGTAACAGTGTCTTTTTTACCTGGTCAGAGCGCAACGTCGAAACAAACTGATTGTATGAAATAGAAACTGATGTATATTTTCCCGTGCCGTATTGTTCAAGTAAAAAATCAAACAGTGCCGATGCCTCATGGAGAAGATTTCCTCCTGAGAAATCTGCAACAATTGTTGCATCCTTCAATCTACTAAAAAACTGTGAACCTTTTGACCCGACGGTGACAATGTCAACATTTTTAAAGCTTGGATACAATGACAATATATGGCGAAACAAACTGACATTAAAAGAACCGGCAAGTCCTTTATTTGACGAAACAACTACTAACAATTCTTTCTGCGCACTTTTCGTATCAACCTGCAATATTTTTGAAAACGATGGGTCAATTTTTTTTGATAACGTCGCGATCATTTCGGTAAGTCCATCTCTGTATGGCCGGCCCTCAACCTCAAGCATCTGAGCTTTGCGCATTTTAACCGCAGAAACCATTTGCATTGCCTTTGTGATCTTTTTTACATTCTTGATCGACTTTATTTTTTTTCGGACCGTCCTGATATTCATAACGTGAATTAATTCTTAGCTTTTTCTTCAGTATCCGGCATATTTTCTTTAACAAACTTCGCAAGCTCTTTCTCAGCCTTTTCTGAAATAATTTTTTCTTTATTTATTTCCGCAAGAAGACCTTTAGCTCGTGTTCTCAGGTCAGAAAGATATCGAACTTCAAATTCAGTAACTTGTGAAAGGGAGAGTTCGTCAAGATATCCATTAGATCCCGCCCATATGATCGCTACTTCTTCTGCTAAGTTGTAAGGATTACTTTGTTTTTGTTTGAGAATCTGTGTCATCTTTGCACCGCGATTGAGCTGCTTTTTTGTCTGCTCGTCAAGATCTGACTCAAACTGTGAAAATGCGCTCAGTTCTCGATACTGTGCAAGATCAAGCTTCAGTTTTCCGGCAACTTGCTTCATTGCTTTGGTCTGAGCTGCCGATCCGACTCGTGATACCGAAAGTCCAACGTTTACTGCTGGTCGCACACCGGAATTGAACAAATCAGTTTCTAAAAATATTTGTCCATCGGTGATCGATATGACGTTTGTTGGAATATATGCGGATACATCATTTTCCAATGTTTCAATAATAGGAAGACCGGTGATTGATCCTCCACCATACTTCGGATGCATACGACATGATCGTTCAAGAAGTCGTGAATGAAGATAAAACACATCTCCGGGATATGCCTCACGACCTGCCGGTCGTCTCAAAATGAGTGATACCTGACGATATGCCCATGCGTGCTTTGAAAGATCATCATAAACAATGAGCACATCTTTGCCCTTATCCATGAAATACTCGGCAATAGCGGTCGCAGAATAGGGAGCAAGATATTGTAAAGTAACGGGATCAGATGCAGATGCATTTACAACAACCGTGTAATCCATTGCATCTTTTTTCTTTAAAAGCTCAATGGTTGTTGCAACTTTCGAGTTTTTTTGACCAATTGCACAATACACGCAGATCATATCTTGTCCTTTTTGATTGATGATGGTATCGATTGCTATCGTTGTTTTTCCCGTACCACGATCACCGATTATGAGTTCTCGCTGACCACGACCAATAGGAATAAGTGCATCGATTGCCTTTATACCTGTTTGCACTGGCTGGGAAACAGATTGTCGTTTTACAATTCCTGAGGCTTGTCGTTCAATTTGATAAAATGTTTTCGATTTAATACTGCTTCCTTCGTCAAGTGATCGTGAAAGTGGATCAACCACGCGACCTAAAAGCCCTTCACTGACCGGAATGGACAACGTAATCCCCGTTCCTTTTGCTTTTTGACCAGCGGTGATTCCGAGATAATCTCCAAGAACAATCGCTCCTGCAGCATCTTCCAAAAGATCAATAATCATCGCCTTCTCTCCATTTTCAAATTCGATCAAATCTCCATATCCAATATTATCTAAGCCCGATAGTGTCACCACACCATCTTTTACTTCGGTGACATAGCCAATCTCTCGAGATTCGACTTGAATGCCTTTTCGAGATTTCAGTTCCTTTTCAATTTGTTCAATATATTGATCAAGCTGTTTCATAAAGAGTATGTTCTAATGATTGTAATTCAGAATTTAAAGAGAGGTCGATAACACTCGAATCAAACTGGATAATAAAACCGGCAAGAATCTCTGCCGATTGTTCAACGACAATATCTGCTTTGTTCAATATCTGAATACGTTTTTTGAGTGACTCAATCTCCTCTTCAGATAACATATATGCAGCACGTACCACCACGCGTGGCTTTTGCTGACCATTTGTCTTTTTCAGCAAATACTGCTTCAGTTCCTCTTTTAATACGGGATCTATTCTCATAATAATTTCTTAAACTAACATTAGTCGTAATTCATTCATTATTCCTCGATTTTGATTTTTGGCAATTTATTGGTAATATTCTGTGTTATTGCCTTCTGAGCATCAACGTTCAAATAATCTTTCAACGCTCCCTCAACAAGCATCACGCTCACCTGAGCAATCTTCTTTCTGACATCTTTGTATAGATTCTGTTTCTCTTCTTCCATCTGGTCTTTTGCACGAAGAATGATGTCGTCAGCTTGTTTTTTTGCGTCTTCAATGAGCTCGTTCTTTACTTTTTCTGCATCTTGCTTTCCTTGTGCAATCGCCGCGTCAAGCGCAGTTCTTCGCTCTTTGTTCATTTTTCTATCTTTTTCCTCAAGTACCGACTTACGATCCTCAAGCTCTTCTGCAAGTTTTGCTCGAAGCTCTTCATCTTCCTTCTGTTTTTTCAAAAACTTGAGAAGTGGAGCTGATATAAATCGTCGGAAAATAAAATAGAAAATCGCAAAGCTGACGATTTGAGCAATAATCAGTTTGGGATCTATTCCTAAATTCTCCATATTTCAATTGATAAAGTAATAATCTTAAACGACAAATTTAATAATAAGTGCGACAACCAAAGCGAAAATCGCAATTGACTCTGCAAATGCAGCTGCCAAAATCATGGTTGTTCGAATAGGAGCTTCAGCTTCTGGATTTCTCCCTAAAGCTTCCATTGCCTTACTTCCGATTAACCCAACACCCAAACCCGGTCCAATTACGCCTACGCCAATTGCAATTGCGGTCGCAAGAAGTCGCATTGTTTCAGTTTCCATATGTTATGTAATAAATAAATAATAATAAATGTAAATACGTACTTTAATGGTGTGATACTGCCATATTGATAAATACTGATGACAACATCACAAATACCAATGCCTGTACCAATCCCACAAATATCTCCATCAAAAACATGGGAGCAACAACAAACGAAAAGAATACGGGCAACAAGAACGGTACAATCGTCAATAATACCTCACCCGCAAAAATATTTCCATATAAACGAAATGCAAATGATATGATACGTGCAAATTCCTGCACAAGCTCGAGCGGTCCAAGCATGATCATAATGGGATCTCGAAAATCAAAATATTTTTTAAGATGTCCAATAGGCCCTAAGAACTTGAATCCATATAACTGTGTCATAAATACTGAAACGAGCGCTAGTGCTATTGTAGTGTTAAGATCGGCTGTTCCGCCTCTCATCAGGGGGATTTTTCCTGTTCCATGAGCTTCTTTATCTTCAACAACTTCCTCAGCATGTATTTGAGGTTTAATGAGAATTGATCCTACTCCCGGAACAAGTCCCGACCAATTTGAGAGAAGGATAAAAAAGAAAAAAGATCCAAGCAATGAATAAAATATACTTACTTTACTGCGGAGAACCGATTCAAACATGCCGTATAATCCGACAAACATCGCGTGTAATCCATAAAACCCAAGACTACGCTTCTCTTTCTGGATTTCCTGATAATAATATCGAGCGATAAAACTAAAAAGAGTAACAACTAAAATGGTTATGATAAAGGAGTTGGTGATTGGAAATCCGAGAATTTCAAAAACTGTTTCTCCCTTTATGCTAATATGCGGACTCATCCTTTTTTATACAGTTTATATAAATTATAGAATATTGATATTGTACCAAATCCAATTCCAATGAGAGTGAATCTGCCACTTGTATCAAATTTGTTATCCAAGTATATCCCAATAATAACTGAAAGTATCAAAGGTACAACAAGATAAAACCCAAGATTAAAATACTCCGGTGGAATATTGAGATCACGTTCTGGCTTTCTTGGCTTCTTAGTCAGTACTTTTTCAATATCTCCATTCTCGTTCATCCTGCTATATACATGACTTTTTGGCTTCGTCATTATTTTCTTTGTCAATTATAGTATAGAGCTATTCAATATAATATATGTAACAGCTATGCATTTGTATCGTGATCCTCAGACCTTCTTCGAACATCCAAGTTTACCGATTTATCAAGCAAAAGACTGATTTCCCCTTCTCGTTCAGATACTTTTGCACGGAAAAGTATGACTGAACTTGTTTCGCATTCATTTTTTATGTGAGCATATGTTTTTGGGAAAACGACCATTTCTATCGTTCCCGTTATGTCATTAATCTGCATAAATGCCATCTCTGCATTTGTTTTTTTGGTTTTGACGATCTTTTTACTCGAAATTGTTCCCGCAAACACAAATGTCTTATCCACATCATCAGGGGTTAATTCACCAATATGTTTATTTATTTTTTTATTTATAATTGCTGCGTGCTTTTCCATCGGATTTCTGGTGATCGAAAATCCGATCACTTCTTTTTCAAATTCAATGAGTTTATCTTCGGAATATTCTGAAATGTGAGCAAAGGAA
Source organism: uncultured Gammaproteobacteria bacterium (assembly GCA_964452355.1). GTDB lineage: Bacteria > Patescibacteriota > Microgenomatia > UBA1406 > GWC2-37-13 > UBA1450. The sequence goes on from CAYVKV010000002.1 coordinate 11,785, forward strand.
TCCTTTGCATATCCTTTTTGTTCATGTTGACCAAACAAACCAAACTGTCCATCAGCTTTTTTATCACGCGCTTTTGCAATCTCGACAGACAGTTGTGGATATGCCACAAGAAGGGATGCTTTTGTTCCAAATGCATCAAATGCGCCCGACTTTATGAGACTTTCTACCGTCCGCTTGTTTACTTTGCGTAAATCTACCCGATACAGAAACTCACTAAATGACAAAAATGCTCCTTCTTTTTCACGGGATTCAATGATTGAGTCAATTGCAGCAGATCCGACATTTTTTATTGCAGACATACCAAATCTGATCGAACGTCCTTCAATTGAAAATTTAAAAACTGATTTATTTATGTCCGGGGGAAGTACTTTAATCTTCATTCGCTTTCCTTCCTCGAGTGCTTGTGCCATCTTGTATTCACGCTGTGGACCGGCAACTCCTTGAAGCTCGGCGGTCATAAGCGCCGTCATAAACTCAACGGGATAATTTGCTTTCATGTAAGCGGTCCAGTACGCAATAAGTGCATATGAAGTCGCATGAGCTTTATTAAAACCATATGCGGCAAATTTTTCCATGAATCCAAAGATTTGCTCAGCGAGTTTTTTTGTGTATCCTTTTTTAAACGCTCCTTCAATAAAGTTCACCTTCCCTTCTTTCATGAGTTTTTTCTTTTTCTTTCCCATCGCCATACGCAAAAGATCTGCTTCACTTTTCTTAAATCCTGCAAATTCGACGGCAATATCCATAACCTGTTCTTGATATACCAAGATTCCATACGTATCTTCAAATAATGGGCGAAGATCTTTGTGGAGAAAGCGAACCGATCGGGGATTCTTTTTTCCTTTTATAAATGTCGGAATAAGATCCATCGGTCCAGGACGATAAAGCGCTACCATGGCAGTGATGTCACTGAGCTTTGATGGTTGCAGCTCTCGAGCGAGGCGACGCATACCACTTGATTCAAGTTGAAACACGCCAATCGTTTCTCCCCGACTCATCAGTTCGTAGGTTTTTTTATCATCAAGCGGAACTTCATGAATATTAATATCATCTCCGGTAAACTCCTTGACATAACTCAACGCCTCTTCAAGAATGGAAAGATTCCGTAATCCCAAAATATCTGCTTTCATCAGTCCGATCGCCTTATCTTCAGATACTGCATTCAAATCAAGACAGTACATGTCGTATTGTGTGATAATTTTTCCTTCTTTGTTGTCAAGTTGGAGCGGGACATAATCGATAAGTGGTTTGTCCGCCACAACCACCGCCGCAGCGTGTACCGAGAAATGGCGCGGCAGACTTTCGACTCTGCGTGCAATATCAATAACCTTTTTTACATCTTCTTCAGCGTTGTATGAAAGTTTGAGATTTGCCGACTCTTCCATTGCGCCATCTATTGACATTTTAAAGCCCTGCTTTCCCACCGGAATCATCTTAGATATACGATCACCTTGTGAGTATGAATATCCAAGGGCGCGTGACACATCGCGCACTGCCATCTTCGCTTCCATAGTTCCAAATGTGATGACTTGCGCGACATGATCAGAGCCGTATTTAAAAGAAATATATTTAATTACCTCATCACGGCGTTTATCTGAGAAATCAATATCAATATCAGGTGGAGTCGGACGATCCGGATTTAAAAAGCGCTCAAATGGAATATTATATTGAAGCGGATTTATATCGGTGATCCGAAGAGCATACGAAACAAGTGATCCGGCTGCAGATCCTCGTCCGGGTCCAACCGCTATTCCCTGATCTTTTGACCACGTCACGATATCCTGTACAAACAAGAAATAAGGAGCATATCCCTTGTTGTTGATAATATCAAGCTCATAGTCCAATCGCTCAGTAATCATTTTTTCATCAAATCCCTTAATACGATCTTTCTTTTCGTAGGTAAGTTCACGCAAATATGATTCATTGGTATATCCTTTTGGAAGATCGTATTTCGGCAAGATCAGCTTTCCATAGGGTATCTCAACATTGCATTTATCTGCAATCGTCACCGTATTTTCGATGGCTTCCGGATAATCGTGAAAAAGTTCTCGCATCTCCGCTTCAGACTTGAAGTAATAATCAGGAATATCGATCATACTCATTGGTCTGTTTTTTTCAAAGATTGCACGCTGAGTCTGAATACAGAGCAAAATCTCCTGAGCATATGCATCTTCTTTCTCAAGATAATGAACATCATTGGTGGCAACGAGGGGAATATTATATTTACGAGAAAAAGAAATAAGTACTTTATTGACCGTATCAAGCTCTTCGAGATTTGGATGCCGTTGGAGCTCAATATAAAAATCATCACCAAATAGTTTGTGGTACTTCTGCAATAATTCTTCAGCCTGCTTTATCTGATCCTGCAAAATAAGCTGTGGTATCTCCCCTCCAAGACAGCTTGTTGTTGCAATAAGTCCGTCATGGTATTTTTCAAGAAGCTCCCAATCTACCCGCGGTTTATAATAAAAGCCCTCTAAATTTGCATATGACACAAGCTTCATAAGATTTTGGTATCCCTGAAAATTCTTTGCGAAAACGAGAAGATGAAATGCATTTTTTTCTCCTTGCTCAGGTTTTTCTTTTCGTGATCCTTTCGCTTTATAAAGTTCGCATCCAATAATAGGTTTTATGCCCGCGTCTTTTGCAGCTATATAAAACTTAAATGCGCCATAAAGTGCTCCATGATCGGTGATTGCGACCGCAGGCATCTTGAGCTTTACGGCCTTTGCAATGAGATCCTTGACACGGCACATACCGTCAAGAAGAGAGAATTCGGAATGTACATGAAGATGGACAAAAGACATGGTGATATTATAACTTATTGTAAAACATGTAGGTGCAATAGGTGGTCGAGCTGGAGGGTTCCCGACTGCGCGCATCCGCCAACTGGCGGAGAGCACTGACGGGAGGATAAAGCGAGAGCGGAATCTATTGCAGCCTATCTTTTATTTCTTTCTGTATCATTTGGGGATCAGCTTGGCCTTTCATCTCTTTCATCACTTGTCCGACGAAGTATCCAAGAAGTCCTGTTTTACCCGCTTTGTATTGTTCAATCTGGATTTTACTTCGAGAAAAAACTGCGCGAATAGCCTCATCAAGCGCTACGGTATTCGTGATTACAGTTGCTGTATCAATATTAACCTTTTCTGCAAATTGTTTCGGAGCGAGTTGGATTGGTATTTTCTTATTAACTAGATAGTTTGCAATAAGTTGTCCATGTGATCGCTGCCTAACATTGCCCCCAACGGGCTTTAGGTTTATTGTTTGTGGGTCATTTGTCATCCTCAATTTTTCAAATTCCTTAATAACATTCTCAAAATACTTTGCAACGTGCACATCTCTCGTCAAAATAAATGCATCCTCATATTTGGTGGCATAATCTGTCATAAACCTTTCAAGTTTTGTAGCTGGCAATTCAGGAAGGGTTTTTCGGATATTTTCAATCTCCTCATCGGTAAAAACCATAGGGGGAATATCCGGTTCCGGAAAATACCGATAATCTTGTGCTTCTTCTTTTGACCTCTGTGAAAACGTGATTCCCTTTTTATCATCATATCCTCGGGTTTCTTGAATCGGAGTTTCTCCCTTATCAAGAATCTCAGCCTGACGAATAAGTTCGAAATCAATGGCCTTTTTTGCAAAGTTGAACGAATTAATATTTTTTACCTCAACTTTGTAGTTTGGCAGGTTTCTCAACATCCCTCCCCCCTTCAGGGTACTCCCTTCAAAAGGGAGATTTTTATTTGGTCCCCCTTCAGGAAGGGGGTGTCCGAAGGACAGGGGATGTACTTTCATCAGGGAAATATTTGGCTCCATGCGCATACTTCCCTCTTCCATATTTGCGTCAGATACATCGAGGTAGCGGATAATCGTATGAAGCTCTTCAAGAAATAGTTTCACATCTTCCGCGCTATCAAAGTCCGGCTCGGTCACGATTTCAACCAATGGTACGCTTGAACGATTGAAGTCAACCAGTGTGTCATTTCCCGTGTGGGTAAGTTTTCCGGTATCTTCCTCAAGGTGTACTCGGGTAATTCCAATTTTCTTCGGAGAATTACTTTTTGGACTTTGAATCTCATAATGCCCATGCTCTGCAAGGGGCTCGTCATACTGGCTGATTTGATATGCTTTTGGCAAATCGGGATAGAAATAATGTTTTCGGTCAAATTTGCTCTGCTTATTTATCATGCAATTTAATGCTTGACCTATCTTTATCGCCCACTCAACAGCGGTACGGTTTGGGACAGGAAGCGCTCCCGGCATACCGATACAAACGGGGCAGGTATTTGAATTTGGTTTTTTTCCAAAATAATCAGCGTCACACTGGCAAAACATTTTTGATTTTGTCGCAAGTTCTACGTGGATTTCAAGACCGATGACCGGTGTGTATTTGCTCATTTGTATTTCTCCCTTCCTTTTTTTATTACATCAAAGAAATTCGTTTCCTGTTCTATTTGGTACGCTAAATTATAGATACTTGATTCATCAAAGTAATTTGCCATAATCTGCATCCCTATGGGAAGATTTCGTAAATCAAGTCCGATCGGGATGCTGATTGCGGGGATTCCTGCGGCTGAAGCTGGTTCATTGAGCTTGTCCATAAGCTCGCCAAAAAAAGGATATTTTTCAAACTCTCCCATTTTCAATGCAGTGACGGGGGTGTTTGGTCCAATGATTAGGTCAACATTGGTAAACGTTTTTTTAAAGTTTTCTTTGATCAATGTGCGGACTTTTTGAGCTTTTTTATAAAATGCATCATAATATCCATGTGACAGTGTGTATGTTCCCAACATTATTCGTCGCTTGGCTTCTTGTCCAAAATAGGCGCGGTTGTTTGCATAACGAATCCCATCATAGCGTCCAAGATTTGAAGAAACCTCAGCGCGCTGTGCGATCGTATAGACAGAAATTGAGTACTCGGGTGACATCAATGAAACATCAACGACGTCATGTCCCATTTTTATGATGAGACCAACCATGTTTTCAAATGCCGTTTGAATATCAGGCTCAACACCTTTCAGATATTCACGGGCAATACCGATTTTGAGTTTTCTTTTTGTCTTCATTTCCGACTGATAGTCAGGCACTGCAACGGGAGATGAGGTCGCATCATACGGGTCTTTTCCCGCCATTATTTGAAGAAGCATCGCATTGTCTTCCACCGATTGAGTCATCGGTCCGGGACAATCAAATGATGAACCCATGGCAATCACTCCATACCGTGATACGCGTCCATAGGTCGGTTTTAATCCGACGATCCCACACCACGCAGAAGGATGACGAATAGATCCTCCCGTATCTGTTCCGATAGCGCCCGGTGCCATATATGCCGCAACTGCCGCAGCAGAACCTCCCGATGATCCTCCCGGATATCGTCCCAGATCCCAGGGATTTTTGGTCAAGCCATAATCCGAAGTTTCCGTTGAGGCGCCATGCGCCCAAGCGTCCATATTCGTTTTTCCCAAAAGTTCATACCCAGCAATTTTCAATTTTGAAGTCACCGTTGATTCATAGGGTGGGACAAAATCATCGAGAACTTTTGAAGATGCCGTCGTTCGTACGCCTTTTGTACAGTAGTTGTCTTTTACTGCAAGAGGAATTCCAGACAATTCTCCCGAACTGGTATTGGATGGTTTCTCAAGAAGTGTGACATAGGCGTTGATATCGTGGTTAATTTTCGCGCTTCTGTGAGCAAAATACTCCCATACCTCGGGTGGAGATACTTTTTTATCTTTGATGAGAACTTGCAGCTCCGTAATAGTCTTTCCAAATAAATCCATAGATTACATTAATCTCTTTACAACAAACTGTCCATTTTTAATATTTTTAGCATTTTGAGTAGCTTGTTCTTGAGTAAATGTTCGTGTTTCTTTGGTACCATCTTCAAAAAATACATTTTGAAGATCAGTAGTATGTGATGACGCTTCTGTTTTGGAAACATCCAATTCGTCCAAATTCTCTACATAATGTAACGTTTCAGAAAGATCTTTTTGGTACTTTTGAATGTTTTCTTCGGAAATAGGAAGGTTTGCAAGTTGTGCAATATGAAGGACATCTTCTTTGGAGAGGTCAACTGTTTTGGGCATGAAGTAATTATAACGTAACAGCGGGTTATTTCAATTTATTAATTGGAATAACTTATGGCAAATACCGCATACAAAAGAATTAGCCATGAACAGCTTCTCAGCAAAAATATAGTTCCTTTGAGTATGTATAAACTCCATCATCAATGTTTGCAACAGCCATTGATACATGAGATTGATCAAATGGAATGTCTGCAAAATTTTCACCTGACATGGTCACTGCAATACCCGAAGCGTCAATAGCAACAGACATCCCAGCACCATCATCAAATCGAGCTCCATCTTCGACTAATTGTCGAACGCCATCATTATCTTCTTTTACCAAAGACCCCTCAAATCCGAAATAGCTCGTTTGCGTTTCATAATCAAAATAATGAACTTTACCAGCTTCCGGTACAAACCCAGCTTCATCTCGTCGGAGATTGTGGTTGATGACAACTCTACCAAATGCTTTTCGTTCTCCGCTTCTTCTCTGAAATATCATGTCTCTCATTATGTATGGAGACGAGTCAGATTGTTGAATTGTTGCACGAACACAAACATGTTGACTCAATCGCTGTCCTTTTTGTGGGGTAATATCATAGTCATAATTATGTGCACCATTATGGTGCTTTCCTTCTTCAATAGCACGAACAGCCATACAATTAACGCCAGGCATTATTTTAAATACCGTATGGTCATCCCGAACTTGAATACGTTCTTTTGTTTGAATCATAGCGAGAATGATTAATAATACTCTATTATATTACTATAAGTACATTTTGCAAATCATTTAATAGAGGGGGACAAGTGGCGTCCTTTCTCTTCGTACATTTCTCCCTAAGTCATTTTCATCGATTTTTACAGCGCCTGCAAAAGATGTTGAACCCCCCCTACTGAAGTTAGGCAAGCTCCACATGACAAACGAGATTGAATTTATACATGACCTCAAATCTTATTTTTCCTGTCTTATCAAACTCATCGTTTAACTCCATCTTCTCCCCGCTATATAATCATATTTAGGACGATGGCATTGGAGTTGAGTTTAAAATGGGTTGTTGCTTTGCACGTAATAACAACATGTTTTCAGGTTTATCAGCATATCCCCATTTTTTTCCTTCCCAAACTCTTGAAAGACCTTCAGTTAATGAAACATTGTCAACTTCTAAAAAATTTCCGCTTATGTGCTGCGGCTCAACATCCCTATGATCACTAATCACCGCATTAAATGGAATCAAACCTCCAAGATAAGAGGGGGATGTACTCATAGCAGCTTTATGTAATAATACTTTTTCTCGTTCATTCATCAGATTCAAGATGTGTGCAAGGGCATTATTATGGATTCCTTCTGATTCTTCTGGTATCGTGCCTAAAGTAAAATTCGAAACATCGTAATGAACAACTTCCAAGCCAGATGGCAAACAATAACGTAATTTTCGTACTGTATGATCAGCTTGAGAAGGACTACTTTCTGAAGATGATTCGCTAAGTCCTGGCACTCCAGGCAACGAATATATATCCTCTATAGTGACTGAGTCTTTATTTAATCCGGCAAGGACAAGGTCAAGTGCCACAGTTTCTAATCCAACCTCAGTTTCGTACATGATCATTCCTGAGGATGAACGTCGACCTAAGTATTCGCACATTGCTTCATTACTCAAATGAGATGTGTTACCTAAAATAATGCGTTTATCTGCTGTCACTAATGTCTTTGGTTGGAAGCTTAATGGCGCAACAAGATCTGATCCAAAGTAGGGATAAAACATTGAAATTGGTTTTCCAGAAAGTTCCAAAGCATCTTTGCATTTTTGAGCAACTCTATCAGCAAATTCCTTCGATTCCTTTATTCGAATTGATCTGGTCGGGCCATCGACTTTATCTGATGAATAATTTTGGATAAACTCAGTTGCTTTCTCCATCGCAGTGCTCAAAAGCATCCGTTCATGGTGAAGGACTTGTTCAAGATTAGACATTTCTGATATTGATTGGTCCATAGGGCATTTTCACTTGATTGAACAATAATTAACCTTGATTGATTTTTAATTGATAGGAAAAAAATATTTGATTATCATTTTAATTTAGAGCGCATGAATAAAGATCATAGCATGTAAATCGTAGATAATTTATACTCCATCTTGAAATAATATAACAATCGGAGTTCCCTCTCTCCCTTGCCCCATTGGATTATCTCTCATCACTTCTTCGAAAAATGAATTTGGTTTATCAGTGGTATTTCCAAGTACATTTCTTCCTAAGTCATTTGCGTCAATGATCACTACTCCGCCAAACATATTATTATCACTAATTTCTGTTTTAATCTTCTCAGCTGCTTTTTGAGGATCTTTTGGTGCAAGTTTTGCAGAAACATTACTCGGGTAAAGTGAATATGACGTTGGACCATCGATTGCGGCTGCTCGTCTTCCCGCAATATGATAAAAAATTCCCCGCAGACCAAAGGGCTTCGTTGCAATAGATACTACTGAAGCAAGAAGTATTCGTGGCAATCCCACCTCCTGTATTGCAAGCTGCATCGTCCATGGACTTCCGAGTCCAATTCCATGAGGTGTCCTTCTCACATACTTTGAAAGAGTGGTTGCATACCATGAAGGCTTGATGTCTTTAATAAGATAAGATCTTCCTTGAGATATCGCAACAATTTTTTCAGAGACAATGACGTACCAGTTCTTTTTTGAATTACCAAGAATCTCCGAAATGTGCTTCTGAACACTTGCGGCAATTTTTGCCGCATAATTATCACCATTTTTAAAAACCTCTGTTTTTATTGGATATCGAGCATATGACATTCCATCAAGATCGATTTCTATCTGCTTTCCCGGGTTTGGCTTTATTGTATGTATCATTTATATTTTCATGAAATAAAAGCTACATATTTCGGAGGATTTCAATTCGTTTTGCAGCTGGAGGATGAGTACTAAACAGATTGGTAAACCAAGATGCTCGATCACCCTTTTTAAAAGGGTTTGCGAAAAAGAGGTGAGCTGTTGATGATGAAGCCGATTGTACGCCCCGAGGATAGGAATTGATCTTTTCAAGAGCATTTGCAAGTCCAAGAGGATACCGAGTAAGTAATGCTCCACTTGCGTCAGCAAGGTATTCTCGACGTCGAGACACCGCAAGTTGAATGATTGTTGCAACAATGGGAGTGATAATCAATGCCGCAACAAGAAGTACCAGTGTGATCGGACTTTTGTTCCGGTCCTTATTGCCACCGCCCCACCAAAAACTGCGCATGATCCAGTCGGCTGTAAGTCCAATAGTGCCAACGAGTACCGCGGTCACAGTTGATACCAAAATATCATAGTTTCTGATATGCGAAAGCTCATGAGCAATCACACCTTCAAGTTCCGATCGGTTGAGCATTTGAAGCAGTCCGGTAGTCGCACACACCACGCCATGCTTTGGATTTCGACCGGTCGCAAACGCATTTGGTGACGGATCATCAATCACATATACTTTGGGCATGGGAATTCCTGATGCGATAGCGAGATTCTCAGTGACTGTGTAAAGATCAAAGAACTCTTCCTTTTGAGCAAGTCTCGCGTGTGTTGTGCTGAGTACTATTTTATCTGAATAGAAATAACTTCCAACACTTGAAGCAAATGCAATCACAAATCCCATAACCGCATACGTATTTGCATCTCCGTACGATAAGCCGACAATATAGAAAAAGCCGCTAAAAAGAAGGAGAAAAAGGACAAAGATAAAATAGGTCTTAAAGCGATTATGTGCAATTTCTGAATAAATGGTCATCTGAAAAATGGGAAATAATTTCTAAGTGATACTCCCCGACGAGAGAACGTCGGGGTATCTTGTGTCATCTCTTAAATAACAATGGTCTTTAGAACTTCACTTTAACTTCTTTTCGATCTTCTTCACCTGCTTTGAAAAATTCAAAAGCGGTAAATCCAAACATTCCGGCAAAAATATTTGTGGGGAACATCAGAATCTTGGCGTTAAAGTCGAGCACATTGCTATTGTAAAACTGTCGCGAGTACGCAACCTTGTCCTCAGTATCTGCAAGTTGCTGTTGGAGATCTTTGAAATTTTCGTTGGCTTTCAGTTCCGGGTAAGCTTCTGATACTGCAAAAAGTGATTTCAAGGCTCCGGTCAACATATTATCAGCTTGTGCTTTTTCCTGCACACTTTCTGCTGACATCAGTGCTGAGCGCGCTTTGGTCACGTTTTCAAACACTTCCTTTTCATGCTTTGCATAGCCCTTGATGGTTTCAACCAAATTGGGAATAAGATCTGCACGACGTTTGAGCTGGACATCAATCCCTGAAAATGCCTCTTGAATGCGTGTTTTCAGTACTACCAGACCATTGTATGTGGTGATCAGATACATAGCCAAAAGAAGCAATGCACCACCACCAATTAAAAACATATTCATCTACGATACACCTCCTTTCTCATAACGGTAATTGTAGCATAAAACAGGAATTGCTATGCTACAATAGTTCGTATGGAAAACACTTCAGAACAAACGGGAAATGACCAGAGTGTGTATAAAGAAAAACTAAGAGCTCTTATTTCTCAAAATCGTTCCTTCTTTATTACCGGAGTAATCACTCTCATCTTTATTATCTATATTTTTCTTTTGCAGATTGGTGGACACGTAATCGCACAAATGAAAGATAACATTTTATCGTCTATATCAAATAATTTTAATGGTGTTATCAAACCAACATCACCCGACCTTGCCAATAAAATTACAAACAAATCGATTGATTACATCTCACCTTTAAAGCCCTCTTCAGGGGCGCAAATTGATGAGAATGGACAAATCAGTGCTATTTCTTCGGACAAAGTGACCTACACAAAAAATAAATATATTGTTGAGCGGGGTGATAGTTTGGCAACAATTGCACAACAAGTTTATGGAGATCGAGATGCTTGGGTCAGAATTGCGAAAGCAAACAATCTTGCAAGTCCGGATAACATCGAAATCGGTATGGAGCTGGTGATACCGAGGTAAATTATTAGTTACTAATCTTCTATTTTCTATCTTCAATCGTCAGTCTTCGATTTTTCATATTATAATGGAGGAAGATTTTAATAGCTTATCTTGCGGGATTAGTACACCGGTAGTATGCATCCTTCCCAAGGATGAGAAGCGAGTTCAATTCTCGTATCCCGCTCACAATACTCAAAAGGATTCTGACCCAGTCATATCATTTTATGATTAATTGGTAAATTGACAGATTTATTCGCTCACATTATTATCTATGACGCTCAAAATTGTGCAATTCACCCCAAATTTTCAGATTGCTACGAAAAACTTCATTCTAAAAACATGGAAAGATTTCGGTTTTACTTATGTGCCGGAAGAAGATGCAGACTTGGATGATATCCAAAAATACTATATAGATAGTCGTGGAATGTTCTACATTTTGCGAAATGACACCGAGGTATTCGGTACAATCGGTGTGATTGCTAGACCTGAGAATGTGGCTGAATTAACAAGAATGTATGTTGACGTATCTCAGCAAGGTAAGGGTTTTGGAACTCAACTTATTGATACAGTAATTGATTTTTCTAAAAAGTCAGGACTTTGTAAGATTGAACTCAATACGAATAAAATTTTCCAGAAGGCACATCGCTTATATCAACATAAAGGATTTCAAATCACGAAAGAAGATAGTGAAGATTATTGGATGGAAAAGCTTTTAAACGAAACATGATCATATTCATTCATCATGTATCGAAAATACTATTGAAAAATGGATTGGTTTTAAGATAAATATGATTTACTTTTTTGTCTTAGCTACATGAATAAGAATAATGTATGTAATTAACCACATATAAATGTGCTAGAATCATATCATGACAAAAACAACTAAAATAGCAATTTTCGAGGGTAAAGGAATTCGTCGCCACAGGAATGACACAGAGGAAAAGTAGTATTTTTCTGTAGTAGATGTGATTGCTGTACTAGCTCAAACTTCTCGACCAAGGAAATATTGGGATGATTTAAAAAGAAGGTTAATCCTAGAAGGAAGTGAGTTGTCCGAAAAAATCGGACAACTGAAAATGCAAGCCTCTGACGGTAAATTTTATTTAACTGATGTAGCTGATACAGAAGTGGTGTTACGTATAATCCAAAGTGTTCCTTCCCCTAAAACAGAACCGTTCAAATGTTGCAAGGATAGTTTCTCACTCCTCAAACTTCGCAGCAATGGCAAGTCCCACCAAAATTAGTGCTCCTCCGATATACTGAGCAACTGTCGGAATCTCTCGATAAAACAGGAAGCCAACAATGAGCGCAAACACTATCTCTGATAGAAGAATGAGGCTAGCATACTGTGCTTGAACATATTTGTAACCATAGACAGTTCCATAGAATGCAACTACAAAAATTGCCGAAAATCCAATCAATGCATACCAAGTAGACACTGGAACAGTAATTACTATCGTCTCTCCACTCATTAGAAGTAATACTGCACTTAAAATAAAAGCAATAAGATAGGCGTATAAATTTACTTGGGCAATAGAGTATTTATCACTCAGATTTTTACTTGCGCAAGATGACGTGCCAAAAGACAACCCCGATACTAGTGCCGCAAAAGCACCAAGAACTTGAATAGTTCCAAAATCCCCCGCGTACAAAACAACCAATCCTATGGCTGCAAGCACAAGACTAATCATTTTGATTTTGTTTAATTTCTCTTTAAGAATAAAGTACCCATACAGATAGTTAGAAAGCAAACTACCAGCGTAGAAAATAAAGAGGGATAGACCTAGTGCCAAATGACTAACGGCATAGATGAATACCGCAAAATCTAATACGACTAAGACTCCTCGAAATATGATGAGTGGAATATCTTTTTTAGCTGTTTTGGTAAGAGATTTGCTAAATAGCCCTATTGCAACAAACCCCGCAGTCATAAGGAGTGTGCGTACCGTAAGCTGATAAAAGGTGCCAACATCTTGTGAAATAAACCGTATAAAAACTCCAGCAAAAGAAAAACTTAAAGCAGATATAAGAAGAACGATTATACCTTTGTTGTGCATGGAGTGATTTTATCACAAAGCCTGATTGGTAACCGCGTAATTCTTCCCATACCTCGTCACCGTGCCATTTGCCCCACTCCCATTGCAGGTTTCATCTCTTGCAAATTCAATTTCTTCATCAGTTGGATTTTCCAACGTTGCAGATAGTGCATATATCTGACCTCCACTACAGAGATAAATCATATACCCTGGATTTTGAACAGGATCATCAATAAGCGGTACCTTCAAGTACCCTTGCGTCTGCAAAACCCGGGTTACCGCTAAAGGATATGATCCTCCATTTTCAAATCCGAGCCAACCAACTCCATTTCCACCCGATCCTCCTCCAGCCACTCTATATGTATTGTTATCTGCATAATATTGCTCCAAAGCGATCTGAATTTGCTTCAAATCATCTTGTCGTTTTGCATCACGAGAGTTGCGCATTACATTGCTATAACTCCCAATGCCCGCGGTCAGAAGAATGCCAATTATTCCGATAACTCCAAGGAGCTCAACAAGGGTAAAGCCACGATCTCCTCTACACTTATATGTATTCATATTTGTTCATATACTCATGATATCAAATGAGAGAAAAATTGTCCGAAAATTGCAGACAACCCTTATCTTAATATCAGTATAATGAAGTATGCTCCATCATTTTCAACCTGAAACAGGGAGATTTTTTCAGTTTCGAAAAGAAATACTCAGATATATCTTCTTATCAATTACTGCCGTTTTGATCGCAATCATATTTTTTACAGTAAACTCCTATTCAAAAGAGGTGTTTGATGAAAAAACGCCTATCGTGATTACTGATGACTTTTCAATTTCCACCTCTGAACTTAACAATGCTCAAGATCAACTTATTGTGGGATTTTTACCCTCATGGTCAATTGCACAAAACGCTCAAGTACATCCGGAGTATCTCGATCAAATCATATATTTTGGCTTGGGAATCTCAGATACCGGAGAAATCATGAAATTTAATGATGAAAATATTGCATTAATAGAATGGACCTATTTTCTTTCTGAATCATTTTCAAAACTGAAAACTGAAGCCAAAAAAACCAATACTCACATTCTTATCGCGATAAAAAATTTTGACAATGAATCCATCGATACCCTTATTAGTTCTGAGTCAAATAGAAAACGCGCGATACGAAATATTACCGCTCTTGTCAACGAATATGAGCTTGACGGCGTCAATATTGATTTTGAATACTTTACTCGATCAGATTTTCCTACGATGAAATATTACAATCTATTTTTGACCGATCTATCTATTGAGCTGAAAAAACAAAATCCTCATGCGGTACTTTCTGTTGATATAAATGCATCTGCAGTCTATCGAGACAATGCGTACGATATCGTGAAAATTGGAGACGTCGTGGATCATATTATTGTAATGGGGTATGACTATCACGTACCAAGTTCTTCATATGCTGGTCCCGTATCGCCGATTAATGCTCAGGGGGACAAGCCAAATTTGACAAAAACCATTGCATCTCTCAAAGGAAGGATCGATCCAAAAAAAGTGATTTTAGCACTCCCTCTTTATGGATATGAATGGCAAACCTATTCAAAAGAAATAGGAAGTCGAGTAATACCCCAGACGGGAGCCCTTGCGTCATACAAACGGGTCAGAGAGCTGATCGAAGCACGTGACGATCTTTCAATCTCCTACGACAAACTTTCTCAATCACCCCGCATCGTATATACGCAAAATGGACTGATCAAACAAATATATTATGAAGATGAAAAATCACTTGCAACCAAATTTGAGTTCATTCCAGAGCATGAACTTGGTGGATTTGGTTTATGGGCACTGGGATATGAAGGAAATTATATTGAACCATGGAATCTCATAAAAGAACAGATGATTAATGCGAAGAAATAGTATTTTTATATCGGTACCCTTCAATATCAAAAAGAAATAATGTATTTGGAATCGGGTCTTCTTGACCGGAGCCCATGACTTGCATCGTTGTCAAATCGTTCGGAACTATATTATGTTTATAAAAAAGACTTTGAAGACGACCAGTTATTGAATGAATACTCCTCATAGTAAATCGATTACTGTTTGGATTACGGGATTTAACGTGCGTGTCAGCATGCACAAAAGGATATATCATATATTTTCTTCGTTCTTCCCTATTTATAACCCCTATAAGTGGCTCGATAACCAATAATTGATCAAAGCCTTCGCTAAGAGCAATTTGCTGTCCATCTGGTGACTGTGTAAGTTGTCGAATCAGGGGAACAAAAGCAAATTCCCTTAATATACTTCGATAGCTCAACAAATCATGTCGCTTCATTTTTATAAAAAGATTTGGATTATCCACGTTATCTACACGAGCATTCCACGGAAGATATTCAAGCACATTGCTCTGAAGCCAATCAAAGGGAATCCCGTCTTTGACCGCATTATATGCATAATCTCTTAAGGATGGATTTGAATGAATAGTGTTTACCACCACATCATAAGGGAGCCTATGTATTAGCTCATAAGGCCTATGTGACTTAAAAGTTTGTTCCATATTATTATAGGTTATTATATCAAATGGTCCCTTCCTATTCAAAAGAAGTTCTTTGTTATAATGTATTAATAATTGCCGATATAGCTCAGTTGGTAGAGCAGTCCCTTCGTAAGGGAAAGGTCGGAGGTTCGACTCCTCTTATCGGCTCATATGTCACATCTTTATCAGCACAGAAACAAACAAAACAACAATAAAATTGTCATCTTGATTTCGATGACTGTTCTGCTCATATCCGTGATCATATTTATAGGTTTTGATAGTCTCATAAACTCTGCGATCATCTTCACGAATTTGTTTCGATCAGATCAAACTACAAATAGGAGAGAATCAGCTGAGGCATTTTATGGATTAGTTTCCATCGACCCGCCTTCTGTAGCTACAAACTCTGCGTCAATCATCATTTCCGGACAGGCATCTGGCTTTGATTCCGTCGATTATTACCTCAATAATGTGAAATCTGAAACAACAACTCTTGATCAAGAAACGGGATTTTCGCAAGAAATTGGAGATCTCATAGTTGGAGAGAATATGGTTTATGTGGTCGCACGAACAAAAGATGGGAAAAATTCTAAAAAAACAGATACCTTTTCCATTCTCTACAAACGAGATGCGCCAACGCTCCAGATTGACCAACCCAAAAATGAAGAAACGGTAGATTCTCAAGACATACCAATCAGTGGGAAAACCGATCGAAATACCACCGTTCATCTGAATAGTTCCCCGATTGTTGTTGATTTGAAAGGTGAATTCGTCACTTCGGTAAAGCTTAAAGAGGGAAGCAATACTCTCAATTTTAAAGCAACAGATGTTGCTGGCAATACAACAGAAACATCTATTCAGGTGACCTATCGGCGTGATGAATGATCATCTGCAACAAACAGAGCGCCAAGAAAAAAGAGGATAAACGGGTGAAGAAGCACATTGTCAAACAAAGAAATAATACTCAAAAAAACGACACACATCAAGAAATACGTATTTTTACGAGAAAGGACAAAGAGAATATAACTAAATAGTGCAAGTCCCCCCACACCCCCCGTGACCAGAATGATCATAAAACTTGAATGAAATGAGGCGATACCATGTGATGGATTATAATCTTCGACAAACACTTCATCGATGTATTTTTCTTTTTCAAATCGAATATGGTTGTATCCAATCCCAAAAATCGGATTTTTTTGCCAGATCTCAAACCCTTTACCATAATCTTCAAGTCTTGCGGTAATCGAAGTCGTTCTCATTAGGTTAATACTTTCTGTCTGCGCTTTTGGAATAAGCAATATGAGAATAATGATTGTTACTATCATGACCACTGCCATCTTATATCGTTTTAATGAAATACCAAACAAAAGAATTACAGAAAGAATTGCAAGAAATGCCCCACGAGAATAGGTTAATACAATTAAAATAAATGTAATAACCAGAAGTGCGATCAAAAGATACTGCCGTTTTGCCTTTTGAGCTTGATAAACCAGATACCATCCACTCAAAAAAAACATTCCCGCTGCAATGGGCGGATCAAGAAATACGCCGACCAGTCGAGATATATGAGGATCCCAACCCAGATACGCAATGTTTCCAATATCAGGATAGAGAAAAAATTGAAGAATTGATACCAAAAGTATTAACCCGGAAGTCATGATAAGGGGAACAACCAGTTTCAATTTGGTCGATGAAACATGATGAAAGAGATAGACAATATAGACGCCATACATGGTAAGGCGCATTGCATACAAACTGGCAATTATATTTTCATTTAAAGAATAGAAAAACAAGGAAATGACAAAACTTACCCCCATCCAGAGAAGAAAAAGAGATAGCGGCAACTTCTTTTCAATATTTTTGAATGGTTGTCGTTTGTATTTGAATATGAAGATAATGGTCGTGAGGGTAATGAAAAGCTCGTACAGATAGAAATAAATCGGCTGATCAGGAATATGAATACGTCCAAGCTGTCCAAAAATAAAGAAGAAAAATGTCGAGTAAATGAGGATTTTTAAAAATCGGTTCATAACTTCATGATAAACAATTTTGAACGTACAAGAAATGAATGAAAACTCATAAGAAATGAGTATACCAATCCGGAAACACCATCCAAAAATCCCCATTGGATGAAATAGGTGTAAAAGAACTTTATGGGAGGAACACAGATAATCTCGGAAATTGTTGAAGTTTTTCCCTGAGAGAACAACTCACCCGCACGACGAGAACTATAATCGTTGACATCAGAGATAAACTTTTTAAGCGACGGATGAGGATAGTGTTCCAGATACCCATCAAGTGTACCGATTTTTTTATTTGTCCGAAAGACTTCATGCACAGCGCCAGTCCAATGGCCGGATTCTTTCTGGACCAAGCGAATAAAACCCTTTGCATAGGCACTTTTCACTTCTCCAAAACGAAGGATTCTCCCCCCCCAATGGTCACGTCGTTTAATGTAGTAACTTGCATAGGTATTGTTTTGAATTTTCAGTAGTATCTCATTTTTTAAATTACCCGAAAGCCGCTCGTCTGCATCGATAAATAAAACCCAATTACTTTTTGCTACCGTAAGTCCCCTATTTCGAAGCTCAGAAAAGTCACATTTTTCTGACATTTCAATAACGAGAGCTCCACGTTGCTTGGCAATTTTAACCGTTTTATCTGTAGAGCCATTATCAATCACGACAACTTCGCTTGAAAATGATACAGTTTCAATACATGCGGCAAGCGTTTTTTCTTCATTTTTGGTGAGTATTACGGTAGAAATCATGTGAGAAGGAAATAAAATGCTGTGGCCGCTAGAGGACTTGAACCTCTGACCTCTCGAATGTGAATCGAACGCTCTAGCCAACTGAGCTAAGCGGCCTACCTACCATTATATCATCCCATACCCTGTTGTTTTTATACTCAATATTCTTTACAATGGGAGAATGGGAATAGTCAAAGCATTCATCGCTTTTATAATGGAAATCATGGAAACGGTCGTATTTGTTGGGTCACTTTTTATCGTTGTATACCTGTTTATTCTCCAGCCCAACCAAATAAAAGGCGCTTCAATGGAACCGACCTTCTACAATGGGAATTATATTTTTACCAGTAAAATTACCTATAAAATGCGCCAACCCCATCGCGGAGATGTTGTTGTATTTCATTCTCCCAAAAATCGTGATATTGAATTTATTAAACGAGTGATTGGCTTACCGGGTGATACGATTCTTATAGAAAACAATGAAATATATGTAAATGACGTATTGATACCTGAAAAATATATTGCCGCAAAAACAACGCTCGTTCCGGGAAGCTTTGCACAAAATGGTACTCCAATACAAGTACCTGAAGGACAATATTTCGTGATGGGAGACAATAGACCACGATCATCTGATTCAAGAGAATTTGGCACGATCCCAATGAATTCGATAGTCGGATATGTGTTCTACAGATACTTCCCGACAGACAAAATTGGCCCAATCAAGAACCCCTATGATGAAAATGGAAACCTGAGAGCTTATTCAATACCATTTCTCAGAGCTTAGAAACTAGTCGAGAACTTCAAGCGTGTGACCCTCGTCGACATCTTGTTCTAGGAGTGTGACTAATTTCTTGATAAATTGAGCAGTATCTTGTGTTTTTCCTCGTTTTTCAATAATTATTTTCCCTCGAACGCGTGATTGGTATATTCTTACTCGTGCCTCATGCTTTTCTTGAAGGTTATTTGAAATGTTCGCAAGCTCTTTTGGCGATATCAAATGATCATCTGAAGCGACATCAAATTTTAACTGACGAATCAGCATCTCCGTTTGCGGCGCGGTTAAATCTTTTTTAAGTATTTCCTCATAGGCTTCTTTCATTTGTGTTTCTGTTTGGAGACGAGACAATATCATGAGATGGGTTGTTGAGATTTGTCCGGAATAATATCCATCAGCTGCAAGTTGTGGGATTCGAAGTAAACGAATCATATGAGAGACATACGAAGGATGTTTCTTAAGAATTTCTGCAATTTTTTTTAATGGTACTTCTTTATCAATGCGAAGGTGATGTATCAAACGAGCTTTGCGAAGAATATCTTGCTCTTGCCTCAGAAGTTCAAAAAGCTCTTCTGTTGATTTTGTATTCATTGATGACTACTATACCACTTTTACGTATTGTCTTCCAAGTTTTTTGAAGAACGCTACCGTTCCTGCCACTTTAGCATGCAGTGTATGATCACGACTGACATACACATTAAGACCGGCTTTAATTCTGGTTCCTCGTTGTCTTAACAAAATATTACCTGCTTTTGCCACTTGACCTCCATGTAGCTTTACGCCAAGTCGTTTTGAGACCGAGTCTCTATTTCCTTTTACCGCTCGTTGAGCTTTTGTATGTGCCATAATTGATCATGTGCTATTAGCAATAAGCTAAAAGCTTTTAAATACTGATGATATTAATTTTCGTCAGATGCGGACGAAATCCCGTCACTTTTCGATAGCGAACTTTTGACTTATATTTTGCAACTCTTATTTTATCACCTTTCATGTTTTCTACTACTTTTCCTTTTCCCATCGTTTCAGCTTTTGGAATCTCAATTTCAGCAGATTCTTCATTAAAATACATCAAGATGGGGAGACTGATTTCTTCTCCTTCTACTTTGTTGACGTTTTCGACAATCAACTCATCACCATTTTTTGTAATGTATTGTTTTCCTTGGATTTCAATGACTGCGTGTGTATTCATGTGAATATGATATAAAAAATATACTCAAATTTCTATGAGCGTGAACAACTATTATACTGCATTCTGCGTCAACTGCAAGAGTTTACGGAATCAATGCAAGACCGATCATAAAAGTAATCAATGAAGATCCTCCATAAGTAATAAATGGCAGCGTAATGCCCGCTACGGGAAGGATTCCAAGATTCATACCGATATTTACCGATGTTTGTACGATAATAATTGTTGCAAAGCCGAGAATATAGAAAAAACGATACCGTTCATCAACGTCATTACTATACATACACGTTGCCATTCGATAAAATAACAAAAAGAAAAAGATGCTATACAACAAGATCACGAGCGCACCTCCGACAAATCCAAACTGCTCAACAAGGGATGAATACGCAAAATCAGTATGAAATTCTGGCAAGAAGTTGAGCTGCGATTGTTTGCCCATTCCAAGACCATTCCCCAATAATGTCCCCGATCCTATCGCAATCTTGGCTTGAATCATATTGTATGATGAACCCGAAATATCTGACGATGGATTGATAAAACTAATAATTCGACTCTGTTGATAATCATGCATACTAAACCATACAATCGGAAGAAGCGCTACGATGAGTAAAATAAATCCTACAATTTGTTTTTTTGGAACAGTGGACATCAGCGTCATCATAAAAAACGCCGCAAGAATCATAAGGGAACTTCCCAAATCAGGTTGTCGGAATATGAGTAAAAAGGGGATGATGGTAAAGAAAAGAACTTTATAAAACAATCTTGAATTGTCTATCGGAGTTTTGACGGTGGAAAAAATTCGCGCTAAAAATACGACAAAAAATACTTTGAAAATTTCAGACGTTTGAAGTTGAAAAAAGTAGAAATCTATCCATCGTTTTGATCCTTTTACTTCAGATCCAACAAAATAGGTAAGGATGAGCAGCACAACAAATATCCAGTAAAACACCGTGGCATTTTGTCGAAAAAAATGCTTATTTACCTGAAGATATCTGATTGCAATAAAAAATAGGAGTCCGATTCCAAAAAACATGAGATATGACGACACGAGATCAGTTCGAACACCAATAAGATTGAGGAGTCCAAATAAATAGAGCAAAACAATCGGAATGTAGTAGGTATTTGGCATAGCTAAAGAATTGACTCGTTAGACTTCCTTTTCTACCTTAAGTTCAGAGCCATAAACAATTTTTGACGCTTGAACTTGAGACTTAATATGTTCTTCAAAGAGTCGAAATTTGTCTTCAATCGTAATCACTATCGAATCAATAATTTGAACGCCTAATTTTTTCCGCATATTCTGAATCTTACGAATGAGATCGCGCATCTCACCCTCAAGTCGTAATTCTTCTGAAATCTCAAGGTCATATGTCACAAGTATCTCATCTCCAACTCCTGTTTCGAGTATTACTTCTCTCACATTCAACTCATCAGAAATCAGCTGTTTGTACTCTGATTCAAAATCTTTATGAAGGAGTTGGGCAGTTTTTGGAATCTGCGCCGTGACTGAGGCAAGTGGTTGGCGGACTTTCATCTGGTGCTCTTTTCGGACGCGGTGGCCAACTTCTACGATCTGACGGACGATCATCATGTCGCTTATTAATTTTTCATCAATCACTTCACCACTAAGTGTTGGCCACGCCTCAAGATGTACCGATTCGCCGCCTGTAAGAGTTGTGTATATTTCTTCACTTATAAATGGGAGGAATGGAGAAATAATAATTGAAAGGTTTTTAAAAACGTACTGCGTGGTTGTATAAAAGGATTGCTTGTCAGTTTTGTCGGTTGCAGATGGTCCCACTCGATCTCGGGAACGACGTATATACCACAAAGACAAATCCTGCACGAACTCCTCTATTGATACTGCCGCTTGTTTTGGTTCGTATGCAGATAGATTTGACTTTACTTCTGATTCTGTTTGCAGAAGACGGGAAATAATCCATTGGTCAAGTACTGATGGGTTTACATTCTTCGAAGGTTCGCTAGAGTATTCCATGCCATCAACCTCAGCATTCATTCGATAAAATTTGAATATATTCCAAAGAAGCAGATAAAACTGTCTTCTCACTTCTTGCGCTTTTGTTGGACCAAATGCAAGGTTTTCCGCAGGATTTTGACGAACATACATCCACCGCATCACGTCAACACCAATATCATCCGCTCCCTCGTTAAACTCAATAGAGTTTCCCCAACTTTTGTGCATTGGGCGCCCATCTTCTCCGACCAACGTTGCAAATCCTAGAACCTGTTTGAAATGATTTGTGTCTTCAAGCGCGCTCGACTTTGCAATCATGGCATAAAACCAGTTTTTAAACTGTCCGGGAAAAGACTCAGTAATAAAGTCTGGAGGAAACCATTTCTTCCATTCCTCTTTGTTTTTTGTATACAGTGGCTCTCCTGTGTTGTTTTCACGAATCGTCGAGTACGGCACAATCCCCGCATCAAGCCAAGGATTTCCCACATCTCCGATTCGTTGAATTGGTCTTAAACATTTTGAACAATTAATCTTAACTTCATCAATATATGGCTTGTGGGGCGTATGACCATCAAATGAATCCCATCCAGCAACTGCTTTTTCATGTAGTTCATCTTTAGAGCCAATGACTTCAAATGATTTGCATTCCGTACATTCATAAATGGGAAGTGCTAAACCCCAATAGCGATTCTTTTTTGAAATCAGCCAATCATGCATATTTTTGAGCCAATCAAGCTCACGATCAAGACCAAAAGATGGAATCCATTTTATTTGTTTTGCAACGGTCACCATCCTCTCACGCAGCGTTCCTTTGCTCATGTCCTTTGACGGACGATCCATTGCAATATACCATTCATCTGCAACCTTCCAAACAAGCTCCGACTTACAACGCCAACAACCGGGATATCGATGTTTGTACCTTCGTATTTCAAAAATCCAGTTCTCCCCTTGTTCTTCTCGTTCTCTCAAATAATCAAAAATAAGCTCGGGGTGTTTTTTAGCATTTTTCCCAGCCAGAAATCCCATGTGGGGAAGATAATCTGCATTATCTGCAATAACAGGAATCATGGGGAGCCCCAGCTTTTTTCCCAAACGGAAATCCTCTGTTCCTGCACTGACTGCTGTATGAACAAGTCCCGTTCCCTCCTCAGTTGTAATGGGCATGATTTGAGGATCGGTCTGAACCACCGTATGAAAGACATCTTCATGTTTCTTTGCTACGTCTTGCACTGCCTGAAGCTGGTCAAAGGGAGCAGTATACTTGAGCCCGACCAGTTCAGATCCCTTAACTATTTTAATAATACCTTTGTGATCACCCTTAAATACCGACTCAACTAAATCTTTTGCTACCCAAAAGGTATCTCCGGTCGCACCCTTCACGAGCGCATATTCAATATCTTTGTCCACGGCTACCGCTATATTTGCCGGAAGTGTCCACGGAGTTGTCGTCCAAACTAAAAGATGTTCCTTTTCGCGACCAACAATCGGAAGTTTAAAAAATATTGACTCATGAACTACTTCTTTGTAGTCTTCGGTGAGCATCTCGTGCTGTGATATGGCAGTTTCACACCGCGGACACCACGGTACCGACTCGTGTCCTTTATAAATCCATCCATTCTCATGACAGACTTTCAGAAAGTGCCAAATCATATAGTTATTGTCATCGCTCATCGTATAGTATGAATTCTCCCAATCCATAAAATAGCCGAGGCGCTTTGACTGATCTGTTTGAATATCTGCGTATTTGTGAACACGATCTTTACAGAGTTGTACAAATTTGGCAATTGAAGCAAATGTATCTCCCGGAACAAGATTTTCAATGTCCTTTTTAGTATGAAGTTCCAGTTCCTTTTCAACCTCTACCTCAACCCACAATCCCTGACAATCAAAGCCACTTTGAAATCGTTGACGATCCCCAAGAAGATTGTGAAATCGTTGCCACAAATCTTTGTAGGTACGCCCCCATGCATGATGTACGCCCATTGGGTTATTGGCAGTGATCGGTCCATCCTGAAAAGAAAAATAGGTCTCAGAAGCATCATTTTTATGAAGATATTTGCCGACTGTTCCTTCTTTCTTCCAATGATCGAGCCACTTGTGCTCCATATCGACAAAAAATTGAGTGAACTGGTCTTTTTTTGGTTGTTCTGACATAGTGATGAGGCTAATTGTATCATTCAGGAGGGTTTGAGGCAATAAGTGATAATCGATCCCCCTTCAGGAAGGGGGTGCCCGAAGGGCGGGGGATGTTACACTTAATGGCATGAAGCCCATTCCCTATAATCCAAATCTTAAGAAACTTGCAAAGGAGATGAGAAATATAAGTACATTATCTGAAATATTACTATGGAAATGTATTCAGAAGAAGAAAGTAAAAGGATATACGTTTCTCAGACAAAAACCACTTCTCAACTACATTGTAGATTTCTATTGTCCTGAACTTAATCTAGCTATCGAAATAGATGGATCTGTTCACGAGTATGCAGAGTTAGAAGATCAAAAAAGACAGAAAGAGCTTGAACAACATGGCGTTCACTTTATTCGATTTCTCGATAATCATATTCGCAAAAATCCCGATGGTGCAGTGCTCGTAATTGAAAAGTGGGTTAAGAAGTATATTGAAGAATAACATCCCTCCCTCCGCTTTTGCGGAGTACTCCCTTTCCAAGGGAGATCTATTTGCTTACTTTCTTCTCAAAAACGCAGGAATATCAAACTCATCAGAATCTGCTGGAAGCACAGGTGGAGATGTTGGTCGATCCTCTTCATCTTCTTGCTTTACTTCAGGAGGATACAATGAAAGGTCATCGTCTTGTCCTAATTCAGATTTTTCTTCTCGATCCATGGATGAAGTTTCTTGACCCGGACGCTGAAACTTAAAGAGCTTCATGCGACTTTCATCAAATCGTGTGGCAATAACCGTAATCTTTATCTGGTCTATCAATTTGTCGTCAATTGCAGCTCCAAAGATAATGTTGGCATCGGGATCCACTGCTTTTGAAATCATAGTTGCCGCTTCATCAATCTCACTCATCGAAAGGTCTTCACCGCCTACAATATTAAGAAGTATTCCTTTCGCGCCATCAATTGAAGTATCAAGAAGGGGTGAAGATATTGCTTGACGTATAGCTGTTATTGCACGCTTTTCACCACTGCCGATACCCATTCCCATAATAGCATTCCCCGCATTTTTCATGATCGAGCGAACATCAGCAAAATCCACATTGATAAGACCTGGTAATGTGATAAGTTCTGCAATGCCTTTTACTCCTTGATACAATACTGAGTCAATTTTTTTGAACGCATCTAAAATCGATGTTTTTTTGTCTATTACTTGAAGAACGCGTTGATTTGGAATGACAATGAGCGTATCAACGTTGTCTTTCAAAAGATCAATTCCTTCTGCTGCGGTCGCTTTTCGGGGAGCACCTTCAAAATCAAATGGTTTGGTGACCACCGCAACGGTCAGTGCTCCTGACTCTCGCGCTACTTCTGCAACAATTGGTGATGCTCCCGTTCCGGTTCCTCCACCCTCGCCACAGGTGATAAATATCATATCTGCATTGCCAAACTCATCTTTGAGCTTCTCCCGAGATTCCTCTGCCGCCTGTCTGCCGACTTCAGGATTTCCCCCGGACCCAAGCCCTTTGGTGAGTTGATCGCCAATCTGTACTTTAATATCAGCCTTGTTGTGAAGAAGTGCCTGAGCATCAGTATTTACAGCGACAAATTCGACCCCTTCAATGCCACCCTCTTTGATCATGGAGTTTATGGCATTTCCGCCACCTCCACCAACACCAACGACTTTAATTTTTGCTGCTTGACCTGCTTTTGGTTTGATTAACATAATAAGTAGAGCTTTTTTAGCTTTTCAATGATGACTATATGATACTACGAAATATCAATTTGTCACCAACAAGTGCTCATAATCCCATTCAAGACTATGGTAAAAACTGTTTGAACAGCTTTTTGACTTTCGAAATTATATCATTCATAGAGAAGTTTTTCAGAATTGAATTAAAATCCTTATGCGAAGTATCTTCTTTAAACATCTGTTTGCCTCCATAATATACCAGTCCAAGAGTTGATGCATACATCGGATTCATCACCTCATCCACGAGTCCTGAGGCTTTATCCGGTATGCCAATGCGAATGGGGAGACGAACAATACGTTTTCCTTGTTCGACCATCCCGATGGTCAAAGCACCACCACCGGTAATGACAAGTCCCGATGGAATATACTTCTCAAACTCACTTTTCACAATCTCTTCTTTAATATATGAGAAAATCTCTTCAATTCTCGGACCGATGATGCCATCAACTATTTCACGAGGCGTTGCATCGGGAAGTTTTTCCGGAATATTCATTTTTGCTGAACTTAAGAAATCTTTATCCTTTTTTTTCATCGCTTCTTCAACTTTTAGCTTGTTATTACTCAGATATAATTTTATTTTTTCTGCAGAGTCAAGTGAGACGCGAAGACCAACAGCTAGATCGTTGCTTATGTGACGAGCTCCAATAGGAATTGAAGAGGAATAAGACAATGCTCCCTCAACATAAATACAAATGTCAATTTTTCCCCCACCAATGTCAACAAGAGCAACGCCGAGATCCTTTTCAGTATCAGTGAGGACCGAATCTGCCGCTGCAACTCCTGAAAAAATATATCCTACATTTTTTACCCCAAGATCATTGAGTACTTTATCTATATTTTTAAGATTCGTAGCTGATGCGGTGATAATATGAGTATCAACTTCAAGTCTGACGCCACTCATGCCAATTGGGTTGTTAATTCCGCCTTGTCCATCAACGCTGTACTCTCTCGGTGTAACCTCAATAATCTGTCGCGTATTTGAAAGAGATATCGCACGTGCTGCATCAATGACCCGAAGCACATCATCTTCAACGACCTCAAACTGAGGATTTGCGACCGCAACAATTCCATGAGAGTTTATTGACGATATGTGAGGACCTCCGACCGTCACAAAAGCTTCCTTAATTTGATGACCCGCCATTCGTTCCGCTTTTTCAATACTTTGCTCGACTGATGCAGTGGCTTGATCAATATCCACAATCAACCCCTTTTTTACTCCACGGGTTGGAGCTGCATTAAAGCCAATGATACGTATTTCATCTGAATCTTCTGAAGTGATGCCAACAATGGTTGCAACTTTGGTACTTCCAATATCTATTCCACAGATTAATGACTCAGCCATGAGGTAATGATATCAAATATTAATGCGTTTATTGGTATAAAATGTTCAAAATCTGACCACGGGTTTGTCAAATCTAAAATCAATTCTTGAGTACTTGATTCCTTGTATTTGAAACTGCCGTATGGCTTCCTCAAATTGATACAACTGAAGCTCGCGCTCTTTTTCTGATGAGAACAAATATTCGTGATCTTCTGTATATAATCCTAGCATATGATATCCGCCAATATCAATACGAATAACCTTTTCTTTCGCACTTTTCACCACTTCAATAAAATACAATACATCTCGAATGTCTTTCTTATCAATAACCGTTCCCGTTTGATATCCTGAAAAAGGGATGTCCTGATAATACGTAATTGTTGGAACAGAATCCTGCAAAATCTGGTGATCCTTCCGGATGATATTACCTTCTTTGCTCAGTAAAAGATATCCATTTCCAACATCAAGATAGGCCGATGGATAGAGACGCTGAACAAATATTGACAAGGTACTCGGGTAGTCCTTTTGGATCTTGTTTATTTCATAGAGTGGATTTACTCTATTGATCATTTCTCGCGCTTTATTTTCATCAATGAGCCATATCGTTTTGTTCTTGAATGACGCGGTGCCAATAATGCTTTCCGCATCTGAATTTCCAACAATGGTTATTGTCTGCACTCGATACAGATGATCTATGGAGTAAAAAAACCCAATCCAAACCACGAAAGATATAATAAAGAGAAATACGTATATTTTTTTAAGAAAAAATCTCAGTAAGAATACGCGAAACCGCATTGGATTTATAGATTCCAGAAATTTTTTGATACGCTTCTTCATAGACCTTTTTATTATCCATCATTTTGTAAATAAGTTCTAGCAGATCCTCACTGGAATGAGATTGATCAAAAAGTTCCGCTGCGCCAAAAGACGTAAGAAGTTCTGCTTGCTTTTGCTGTTCATCATTTGCTGACCATGGAAGCGGAATAAAGAGTGCGGGTTTATGTAACGCAACAAGTTCAAACCACGTATTTGCACCTGACCGACCAACCACAAGGTCTGCTGACGCATATACCGCACCAATCTCATCATTTGAAATATGAGTTCTGAGGATATATCTTCTCTGTACATTTGATGGAAGTGATTTCTTCAATACATTCAGTCGATCATAATCTGCAAACTCCTCAACATTGCCTGTTTGGTGAACGATGCAGTACTTCTCAAGAAGTTTTGGAATAATAGTCTCAAAAAGAACATTTATCGTATGAGACCCTAAAGATCCACCGGTAATATAGATACATGGTATTAAAGTATCTACCTCGATGTTTGAATGCGTTTTTTCAAATATACTTGTTCTCACTGGATTACCCGTTAAGATAGTTTTATTCGATGAAAAAAACTTGGTTGACTGCTCAAAAGAAATAAATATTTTTTTTGCAAAATGCGAAATTATTTTATTTGCTGCCCCCGGATGGATGGTTTGCTCATGGATATACACGGGAATGCCAAATAGGTATCCGATAAATGCAATGGGCAAACTCAAATATCCCCCAAACGTAAGAATGACATCTGGTCTCTGCCGAATAAGGATAAAAAACGCATGGACAAACCCAAACGGAATGCGTAATATGTTTAAAACTGAACGCACGGAGATCACTCGGGTAACCCTTCCCGCTTCAAGGTTAATAAACTGAAGAGAGCGTTTGTGAATTTCTTGATACTCAAAGCTTTCGGATCGCTCTTGCGCATTATTAAATTTTCGTCCCACAAAGATGATTTTGATCTTTGGATAATCTTTTCTCAGTACGTCAATGATTGCGAGCGCCGGAGCGGGATGACCTCCCGAAATAATGATTTTCTTTATGGCATGCATATGCTATTGTATCAATTCTTCGAAATCTTTGCCTGCCTGGCAATATTAATTGCCACCCCAAGGAGCATAAAAGACGTGATCATTGAAGATCCACCGTATGATAGAAATGGGAGGGTTACTCCGGTAAGTGGCATGAGATTCACCATACCTCCAAGATTGATCATTATTTGAAGTCCAAAAAAAGCAAATATTCCCCCAACTAAAAGCTTTCCGAAATGGTCAGATGTTGCATTATAAATTTCATACAACTTTAAAAGTAAAACAATGTAGAAAAAAATAATAAGAAATCCTCCGATAAATCCGAGCTCCTCTCCAATTATGGCAAATATTGAGTCCGTATGAGCCTCGGGAAGAAATAAATATTTCTGTCGAGATGCACCAAAGCCGCGCCCCGTAAATCCTCCTTCAGAAAGAGATATAAGTATTT
The DNA here is from genome assembly GCA_964452355.1 of uncultured Gammaproteobacteria bacterium. Classification (GTDB taxonomy): domain Bacteria; phylum Patescibacteriota; class Microgenomatia; order UBA1406; family GWC2-37-13; genus UBA1450. Next base: position 41,557 of record CAYVKV010000002.1, read on the forward strand.
GATTGATATGAAAGCCTATTCCAAGTGGGTCTTCGCTTGGATTCAGAAAGGCGGTAAGTCGTCGAAGTCTGTACGGCGCAGCAAAGAGGAGTGCGATAAAACCTCCAATTGAGATTGGAATTAAGGCAAGAAGATACTGCAACTGCTGTCCCGCAAGAAAATACATGATGACGCTTAAAGAAAAAATAATGATGGCGGTACCCATATCTGGCTGCATTAAAATGAGACCTATTAAAAATCCTGTAAGCATGAGAAACGGGGTAAATCGGTTTTTCTCCTTTTTACTAAACCACGATGCAAGGTAAATAATTAATGCAACCTTTGCAAATTCCGTTGGTTGAATGTTTATGATCCCCAGATCAATCCAGCTCCGAGCTCCTCCCGCCTGATGACCGATTGAAGGAATAAGGACAACCAGGAGGAGAATGATGACACCCGCCATCAATGGAAATGCAAAATAATACAGTTGTTTGTAATTGTAGATTGACAAAAATATCATTGCCACAATCCCCAATCCAATCCATCGAAGTTGCAGTTTAAGAAAATGAAAACTATCCCCCGTCGCCTGAAGTGCTCGAATTGACGATGCTTCAAATACAAAAATAAGACCGATCAACGAAAAAATAATAGCGAGTGAAACCAACAAGATTGTTGTTGGGAGGGATTTTTTGTCAGTTTTCGACTTAAGAATTCTCGCTTTCCTTCGCATATTGTTTAACAAATGTTTGAAACAGTGTTCCTTTTTCAATAAAGTTTTTCCATACCGAATAGCTTGGTGACGCTGTTGAAAGAAGACAAATTGTGCCACTTTTTGTATTTTTATAGGCAAATGCCACCGCTTCTTTCATTTCTGATGTGTGAAATATCAGCGGATGATAATTATTCAGTTTATGAATAATCAATTCGATATCGGTGCCGGAATCGGGGAACAAAACAACATTTTGTACATGATATTTTTGAAGTTCCACAACCAATTGATGAAAATCATATCCGCGATTTTCTCCTCCTAAAAAGATGGTGTCAACAGGGCTTATTGCGTGTAATGCCGCAATCGTCGATTCGGGTGTTGTGGATATTGCATCGTCGTAGAAAGTAATTTCATGAAAAGTTCCAATGTTTTCCAAACGGTGCGGAAGGGGCTCAAAAGATTTTAAACTCGAAAGAGAGTCGTTTTCAGGAATAGCAAATAAACGGGCAACGGCAAAAGCTGCCTCAATATTGTCATGGTTGTGCGTTCCTACTAATTTTGTATCGTATTTTTTTTGAAACGCTTTTACGGGGATGTTCTTGCCCTGAAAATGGTGCGCCCACCTATTAAGAATTTCATACGAATTATTGTAAATAAAGTAATCCGTTGCATCTGCACATGTAAGAATCGAATGTTTTGCTTCATAGTAGTTTTCAACTGATCCGTGGTAGGGAATATGTTCAGGAAAGAGCGAAGTAATGACTGAAATATGTGGTGAATGTTGCATATCATCAAGTTGGTAGCTTGAAAGTTCATAAACAAAAATCGTTTCTGAAGAATATGGAGCGAGTAATGATTTGAGTGCTGGTACTCCAATGTTGCCGATAAGGCGAACATCTTTTCCTGATTCTTTCAAAATGTGCGCAATAAGTGACGCGGTAGTACTTTTCCCTTTTGATCCCGTTACTCCAATGATCTGATTCTTTGGAATCGTTTCAAAAAATATATTAGTTGCCGTTGTGTACGGTTTTGTCACGTATTTTTTAGGAATTCCCGGAGTTTTTATGACAAAATCATAGTTCTGTTGTTCCAAGAGATAATCCGAACCATCTGCTTCATCTGCAGTTCCTATTTTCATTCGGGGGTATGTTAAGCGAATATACTCCTCGGTACCCTTACCTTCAATGCCATATCCAAGGATCAATACTTTTTTGTCTGCAAAATCAGATAATTTTTTTATCATAATGCGCTGTTTGGAATAATGGATTGAAATTCATCAGGAATCATGTGGGGAGATTTTGACACCAAAACATCATGCTTCAGTTTATTAACGGTATCGTTATCGGGTAGTATGTTTTGGACAAACTCCTTCATAATAAGTGTATCCTCAAACTCCTGCTTTTCATGAATGAGGGTCATCGCAACTACTGCCTCATCTGGTGTACCCACGCATTCAAATGGCTTATGGCCCTCAGCTCCAAATAATTGTTTGTATAAGGGTAATAATTCTTTTTTATCAAGAAAATTTTCTCCAAAAATATTTAACACCTCAGCCTTTGAAGAATATGCCGCCATAAGTATGAATGTAAAAGCACACTTTGGGCACGCGCCACACCAAAGATCTGAACCCGGATTATGAATGGCAAAATTTCTGTTACAGCTTGAAAAAATTTGATGAAACTGCTGTTCCTTAGAAAATATTTGGGCAATTTGAAGTTCTGAAAGCGGGCGAAGTAATGAAAAATAATGAATTTGAGGGGTAAGGGTCTGAGAAATGAATTTTTGAAAAAGCTGTTCAAACTCAGATGATTTACTCCATTGATGATTGATCATTTCACCCAGATATTCTACATTTCCATGATCTGAGCTTCGCTCATTTGAAACGATCACATTTTTATAATCATAGAGATACGCACAAAGCACGCCAAGAAGTGCGTAAATTACTGAAATGGGAACGTGACCATTAAAAACACCAACACTATTATTTACCTCAAACAACTGCGGGTCAATAAAACGATCAACAGTAATCGCTTTTATGTTTAATTTCTTTGTAATATCGCTTGTAACCGAATATTTTTTTTGAGTTTCGACGATAAAACCATCAAAGCTCTTTGATGCATTTTGAAGTAATCGGGCGGAAACAATTGAATCCTTTCCTCCTCCAATCCCAACTAAACTTCTGTCCTTCAATGTGCAATCAGTCTGATCATTTTGAATCGACTCATCAAACGGAAAATGTATCAGATCGCGATAATCAAGCGAATTTTTAAAATAAAACTCCCCCATTCCCTTGGAATAAATAGTATTCCAAAAATCAGCCACTGTTTTTGATAATTGATATGATGAAAAGGAAATCTCTGTTGGACAGTACAGCTTCCAATAGCTCATTCCCAGTGCGATATGTACGGATTGCAATATTTTTTGCACGAGCGGATCTGTGTCATTCAACTTCTCGGATTGTGGAAGACAAATTTTTTCGTCAAATCGATATGTCTTTGTATCCTTCGTTAGAATATAAAGGAAGTGAATCTCACCTGTTTTTGGATTCATTTTGATTTGATCGAAGATAAAAGAGGAGCTCATATGATCATTATAATATAATAAATCAATTGCTCATTGGGGTTGGAGTTCCTGGTTTTATGATCGTGTCAAAACATCCACTTTTAGATTCTGTTCCGATGAGAAAATATTCAGTTTTTCCCGCGTAACACGATTTTCCGACCACATTTGGTGGCTTTTGAATCTCACCTTCCATATCTTTTTCCTCAAGGAGGTAGGTAATAAGTCGATTAAAGACGGGCGCCGCTGCCAAAGATCCGGGAGCACTGTCCATTGGGCTACTATCGTTGTTTCCAACCCAAACGCCAACTACTACCTTTGAAGTATATCCCACGGTCCATGCGTCTTTGAAATCGTTTGTGGTTCCTGTTTTTACCGATACCGTATGTCCGGGAATGTTAAGTAAATTTGCCGGACCAAAAGCGGGAATTCGCGCATTGTTATCTGCAAGAATATCTGAAATGATAAATGAGACGCCTTCATCCAGTACTTTTGTTTTTGAACTGTATAACTCTTGAATTTTCCGCTCATTACTATCAATAATCGAGCCAACGGGACTCGCCTTGATTCGGTATCCACCGTTTGCAAACACGCCAAATGCTTGTGAAAGATCAAGGAGCGTCACTTCACCTCCGCCAAGACTCAAAGAGAGTCCGAATCGAGATGAATCTTCCCACGTATTTATCCCCATTTCTTGTGCAAAATCGACAAATGATTGTACCCCAAGAGAATTGAGAACCTTAACTGCGGGGACGTTGTATGAGTTTGCAAGCGCTTGTCGAATAGAAACTCTCCCATGATACCGCCGATCATAATTGACGGGCTTATATGATTCGCTCCCCGGAATATGAAAGATGATTGGCGAATCATCAATTGGTGTTGCCGCTGTAAATCCACGAGATAATGCCATTGAGTACAATACGGGCTTGAGAGCTGACCCCGGTTGTCTGAGAGCAGTCGTGACATTGAACGCTCCATATTTATCTTTGAAATAGTCAACTGACCCGACCATGGCAAGTATTTCACCTGTTTCAGGATTTAATACAATGACACCTCCATTTGAAATATTTCGTGCCTTCAGGCGGTCTATTTCTTCTTGAAGAATTTGCTGTGCTTTGTTCTGAATCTCAAGATCAAGGGTAGTAACAATGCGAAAACCGGCTTCTTCAATTTGCTTGCTCCCGTACTCTTGTTCGAGATAGGTTCGAGTGTACATTACAAAATGTGGTGCTCGGATATTGGTTGTTGGTGCCTGAACATGTAATGGTTCGTTGCGGGCTGCTATCATTTCCTTTTGTGTAATATATCCGATTGAATACATTTCGTTTAACACCTGATTTCTTCTTTTTTCGGCAAGATCCGGATTAATAAACGGAGAATAGATTGATGGAGCGCGCGTAAGTCCGGCAAGAAGCGCAGATTCGCTTAAGGTCAAATCTCGTGCGTTTTTTCCAAAATAAACTTTTGCTCCTTCCTCAACACCATATGCAGATCCGCCATAAGCAACTTGATTGAGATACATTTCCATAATCTGATCTTTTGAATATATTTGCTCGGTCCAAAGAGCAAGCACCATTTCCTTTAGTTTTCGCTCCATCGTGCGTTCTGGAGTAAGGAGCGCGCTTTTCACCAGTTGTTGGGTGATTGTTGATCCTCCTTGGAGTTCATTTGTTGCAAGTGTTTCTTTAATAGCGCGAAGTACACCGCCAAAAAATGAGATTCCCTTGTGATTGTAAAAATGCTTATCTTCAATAGAAATTGTTGCCTGAACTATGGTGTCTGGCAAATCGGTAAGCTCAACTTTTGTTCGATTGTAGTCTCTAAATATTTCATATAACAATCGACCATTTCGATCATAAAGGTGAGTAGATTGAGCAAAGTTCACTTCTCCAATTGACTTTGGCGACGGAAGATCACTGACAAAAAGAAATGACTGATGCACAAATATCGTCAAGAGACAAAAAACGATGCCATAAACAAAATATCGAAAATAAATACTTTTAAAAAAGCGAAATAATGATATCGCGAGAAATAAAATCCAAAATACAAAAGATTCAATTAACTTTAAAGATGATTTTAGGAGAAAACCAATCAGTTTTGGCGTACTGACAATACCATTAAAAATGCTTTTAATTTCTAATTTAATAAATCCAATAAATGCTTCTCCGGAAAAAAATGAATATACTTGAAGAATAGCCTTATTTATGTAAAGAAGTGGATAATAAACGCTCTTGAAAGTAACTTCACCAAGAGAAACAAAAAATAATGCAATAAGGTAAAGTAAAAAATAGATGGTACCTGCAATCCAATTTTCTACCATACGATATGTAACAAGCGTCTGTTTCTGCATGCACCATTGTACCAAACTATAGGACGAGGTAAACAGGAAATTATTTGAGAGAAAGCGATGTATCTCGAACCAGTCGAGCTTTGACCACGAGGCGTTGTAAATAGGTACCGGGAGGCACGCATGTTATAAGAGTAATAATCGAATCATTGAATTGTTGTTCCAGTACTGATACCTCATCTGGATTCACTATAAACATATCATATACCTCATATTCGTACTGTCCACCATTTATTTGGACAAACACATTGTCACCGACCTCAAGTTTTGGCAGATAGGTAAACACCGTTTTATAGTCTTTTTGGTTAAAGAGCTGAGGAAGAGTAGAATGACCAAAAATAGCTACGTTCCCATATTGTCCCGGAAGAGATGACGGCAGATAGTGTATCAGGCTTTTTGAAAGATCAGCCCCCCCAACCTCAACATTTAAATTGCTCAGATTTAATCGGGGAATAGAGAGGGAAAATGATTCGGTGTCCAAATCATCTCGACCCACGGGCAGATTTGATGTAGGAAACCAAACATTTGCTTGAGTAAAATCTCTTAAGTTATTGGAGAGTGACAACCCATCAGCATAGACTGATTGTGCAAATTCAAGAGATGACACAGTATCAGAATCAGGAAGAGGGGACGCAGAAGAACGTTTTAAAAAAAGCTGAGCATACAGTTCAAATGACACCAAAGGATAAAAAGCCCAAAATAAAAATCCCGCTCCAATAAGTAATATTCCGTATGAAATCACCTGGACTGATTGTTTGCGTTTGGAAATATTTGCCTTCCGATAAACTTTTAGGGCCATATGTGTCAGCGCACCGAGGTGCTAATACTTATATTTTTACTAAAGAGTGGCGCCCATAAAGAGAGAACGGGAATCCATCCAAATGGTTGATCGGCTTCAATCTTTTCAATTTCATACTTTTTTATTAACTGTTCTTCGAGCGCTCCAATCGGCTGCATTCGTGAAGATGATTTAATTTTTTCAAGCTCAACATTTTTATGTATTGTTGCCGATGCATCAATCGAAAGTTGCACCTCATCTTTTCCTTGTTTTACGTCTTCAATCGTATATTCAATATTGTCAGAATCAACAGCATATCCTGCATCAAGTTCAGAACCAAAAAGCTCTTTGAGACTGGCTACGAGTATATTTTTCTTAATCGTAAAATATTCAACCTCAGACTCTGCATCGATTGATAACGATTGTGCTTCTTCACCTATTTCCCCGGAGAACGTCGTATCAATAATTTTTGCTGAAGTGAGGTCTGAAATAATGATTTCGTCGTTGCTAATCTGCGTTCCGAGCACATTTTCAGAATTCTGCTTTGCTTGCTTTTCCGCTTCAGTTTTGAGTGCATCCATATCTTTTTTAGAGATGGTCGAGACTTCCTTTTTGGAACCACCGGTAAACGCATCGTCAGCAATTGCAAGATACAAAGATTCGGGAAGTGATGCTATTTTGAACTGAGTTCCCGATGCAAGATTGTATTCTGGACCGATGTCTTTTGCAGTCACATTTACAGATTTTTTCCCTGATTGTTTAATTCCATTATCAGTAACTTCACTCGAAGGCGCAACCTTCACTTCACTATCAAGCAAAAATACGAAACTTCCTTTTGATATTTCAGTCCCTTTTACAAAGGTTCGCTCAGAGTTATCAAAATTATGTATAGTAACGGTACCGGTTGCATTTTCACCAACATCTCGGGAACCCGATGTATTCTTTTTATTTGAATATGTATTGGTGACGTCCTTTTTGATAACTGCAAGTTCGCTGGATTCAGTGTCTTTTATTGGTATGTCAATATCAAACGTTTGATCAACCGTTTTTGACTTGAGATATATCTTGAGATGAAGCGTGTGAAGGAAATATTCGTATATTGCCAAAATTCCCACCACAAATAATACCGCTATCGCGGTGATAATGATGATTTTTTTCTTGTTTGTACGATCGGATCCCTCGGATCCATCCGATGAAAAGGAATCTTTCATTTTTCCCATAAAATTTTTTCCTTGCTTAGCTTCAAATATATCATTTTGAGAATTATTTATTGATTGTTGCGATGAGATTAAGTCGGGAGCTGGCATTTTTATGGGGCGTTTTGAATCGGTCAGTACATCCTTTCCTTCAAGGAAACCGAAATTGACTTTTTCGCCTGTTCCTGCGCTTGTCAAAGCCGATTGAGCAATCGGAGCGCCATTTGCATCCTCAGCATCATGATTCATGACCATTTCCTTGGTAAATGTTTCGACAAGCGTTTGATTGAGCTCGTCCTGTTTGATAATTTCAATGGTTGGGTGTTGGGGAAAAATAGCTTCATCCCACGCATACGTTGCAAGTTTCGAAGCTATTTCAGCCTTATCTACATCTCCAAATATTTTCATCGCATTTGGAAGTACAACATGTTTTGGCAATTCCTTAAATACACTATTGAGATCATCCCCCACCTCATCAGTACGAGCAATGTATTGAGAATGTACAATTTTATTTCCCTTTATGACACTTACCCCCAACTTTGTTTTATTTACTTCAATAGCTATTGTATTTACGATTGATTGTTCAATAAAATACCGTTCCAATGCTTCTTTCACATCAATATATCCCAAAGGCTCAAGCTCAAGATCTTTCGATAATTTTTTGATGATATCTTTGTATGGAGCTTTTATTTCAAACGTTTCCGCATCGATCATCCATGAGTGTAGAAAAAAAATCGTCTGACTGAGATGATGATCCGTTTTTAATTCCAGCTCAGATATAAGATTATCAATATCTTCTAATATTTTGTCAAAACCCGCCGTAAGACTGTAGGTATTTTGTGAAATGATGTAGGTTTGTCCGTTTGTAATCTCAAAAACAAATCCAAATGCTGAAGCATCAGTAATATAGAGGCCAAAATAGATAGATTTTTCTGATTTTTTTTTGAAGAACGGTATCGAAAAGCCCATACAACCTCATATTAGCATAATTACCACGCAAGTTCCAATGGTCTCCTATTCAATTTTATATCGATCAAGTACCTTGTTTATTCCTTGTCCAGCGGTGCTTAATGCAGCAGAATAATCGGTGCCCGCTGACGTTGATGTGATGGCTACTTCAAGATACTTCAAAATCTCATCATTCAATCCTGCATCAAATGTGCGATCAACCAGAGGAAGAGAGAGATAGACATCATTTTCTGCCTGTCGGACAACCGCCGCAAGATACGCATGATCTTTCAAAAGCTCACTCATATCTTTCCGAGGATACGCTGATCCAAATAGTCGCGTTTTTGATTGGGATTCATGCATCTTCAAAAGCTGTTCTTTTTCAGATAAATACTTCAAAAATTTCCATGCCTCGGCTTGATTATTATTATTCTTATTCACCCCTTCTACCCAATAATTTGCAATCGAAACCGCTGCATCATCTATCCCTTTTGGCACGTCGGCAACCTTAATATTAAGTTCAGGATTTTGACTTTTGATGTTAATAATTTGCCATGACGGTCCTAAAATCATCGCAACCTTTCCTTGAATAAATGCGGTGGTCGAGACTGGCATCTCATCATTCCAATAACCATCTTCAGAAAATTTTCGATACAACTCAAGAGCTTCAGCAGCCTCAGGTGAGGTAAGATCTTTAAAGTCTCCGCCATTTAACAAAAGTAAAATACCAAAGATTTCACCAAAATGTTCAACATTTGTTGCAGATCCGATAGCCATTCCTGCAGTGATTATAGAATCGTTGGTATCTTTCACCGTAAGTTGCTTTATGGATGAAAAGACATCATTTCCCTCTCCCACCCACGTATTGGGGGGGCTCTGCAATCCCGCCTGTTTGAGGATGTCTTCATTGTAGATAAGTACTGTACCGTCCACCATCAATGGAATACCATAGTACTGCTCATTGATTTTAAGATCTTTTTGAAAGATAGGATAAAAAGTGTTGTTAAATTCTTCGACAGTCATAATATCGCTCGGAATAGAAGTGAGAACTTCTTTTATTTCAGGAAGCCAGGTATTATGAAACCGAAAAATATCAGGCCCATTTCCCGTTTGACTTCTTGCAAGAAGTCGCTCCCGATACTGCTCAGGAGCCATTTTTTCATACTGAATCGTGATTTTTGGATTTTTGATTTTATATTCATCAATCACCGATTGAAATACCTCTTTTTCATCCCAAAGTCCCCAGTAGGTAAGCGTCACTTCTTCTTTTGCTGGTTCAGGAGTTGACGATGGAGGACTCATCATATCACGGAGAAAAAACCAATAGATCAGTCCAAAAACTATTAAGAAAAAAATAATTGCTCCAATGATAAACATCGCTTTGTTATTATTTTCCTGATAGACGGGAACATCTGTTGGAAAATCAGGAGGAATACTTCCTGAAATCTCTTCGGGGTGTTCAATCTCAGATGATACCTCCTCAGGAATGATAGATCCTTGAATCGGTTTGGGGGATTGTTGATTTATATCATTATTTTCAGTATGATCCATATATCAATAATACTAAATTTATGATACAACGGTGTCGTCGATTCTTGCATTTCTTACGTCACAAAAATATGATACGCATAGATAAACTTTCGATTTTACAACGATCTGGAATTATTGCCGGAGCAATCATTCTTACTTTTGGAATTGGACTTATTACTGCCTGGGTTAGTATTCAATCACGAGTAGGTTCAAACATTTATCCCCATACATATATTGACGGCATAGATATGGGGAATAAATCAAAAACCGAGGCACTGAAACTTCTGAAGCGTCGTGATGATTACTTTGCTCATGCGATGATTGAAGTATTGTATAAAGATATTCAAATTGCAACTTTTTCGGGAGAACAGCTCAACCTCGCTCGAGATATTGATTTAAAAGTTGACCAAGCATATTTAGTTGGACGATCAGAAAATATTTCCACACGCATTGCACAACAACTGAATTCACTTTTTCATTATAGAGACTTCATCTTCACCTCTGGGATTCGCTATTCCGAAGCACCGATTAAAGAATTTGTTGAAATTTCTGAAGAAACATACAATCTGCCCCCTGAAAACGCTCTCTTTACCTTTAAAGATGGCAAAGTCTCTGAATTTAAAACACATAAAAATGGTGCTGAAATACAATCTGAAGAGTTTTATGTTGAGATACATTCAGCAATTCAATCAATTACCGAGGATAAACCAAATAAACAAGTACTCCTTCGGGAAAAATCTGTGGAACCCGCAGTCACGCTCGCGCAAGCAAACGATCTGGGGATTGAAGAACTGATCGGTGAAGGAATTTCAGATTATAGTCACTCAATAAATTCACGTATTCATAATGTGATTCTTGCAGCTTCCAAGTTTAATGGACTGATTGTGCAAAAAGATGCTATTTTTTCTTTCAATACCAATATTGGAGATATTTCTTCTTCGACCGGTTATCAACCGGCATACATTATTAAAGAGGGCAGAACAGTACTGGGAGATGGCGGTGGAGTATGTCAAGTATCTACCACGATGTTCCGTGCGGCACTCAACACCGGACTTCCGATTATTGAGCGAACAGCACATGCTTACCGAGTGGCATACTACGAAAATGATTCCGAACCGGGGTACGATGCAACCATTTTTACCCCATCAGTGGACTTTAAATTTAAAAACAATACTCCGGGTGCAATCCTTATTCAAACCGAAGTCGATAAGGCAAATAAAATTCTTACCTTTAAATTTTATGGACAATCTGATGGCAGATCGGTCACGCTTTCTCCGGTCACGGTCTGGGATGTGGTTCCTCCCCCCGAGCCATTGTACGAAGACGATCCGACACAGCCTGCCGGTTCGGTAAAACAAGTTGATTACGCTGCATGGGGGGCAAAAGCACGATTTGATTACAAGGTGTTTGATGCTGATAATAATATGACTATCGACAAAACATTTACTTCATCATATCGTCCGTGGAAAGCAGTATTTTTAAGAGGTACTGGACAAGGAATTTGATTATCCAAAAATAAAATCTAAAAGCCCTTTTCTTCGCAGTTGATAAGAAGGATTTTTATTTTTACGTTCACCTATTTTTTGCGCGGGTACTCCGCCTACTATAGAAAATGAGGCGACATCTTTTGTCACTACTGCTCCTGCTCCGACCACCGCACCCCGACCAATCGTGACCCCCGGTAAAATAATCGAACGGGGTCCAATAAAGACGTAGTCTTCTATTTTAACCGGTGCATGTGTGGCACTAAACGTTGCATCGCTTATATCGTGTTGCGAATTGTAAATCATGACCTGACTTGCAATATCTACATGATTTCCTATTGTCAGTCTATCGCGCCCATCAAGAACTGCTCCTTCACCGATAATACTATCTTCCCCGATGGTAATGAGTTCTGGATTATACATACGCGCACCAACATTAATGACCGACTTTGCGCCAATTTTTACACCGGCAAGTCGATATAATATCGTACGAAGTATTGAAATAGGAATCCATCCCACCACACCCAATAGAAAGAGTTCGATTTCAAGCAGTGTTTGCTCTGCTCTATTTGTAACCTTATCAACTGTTTGTAATGGCGACAATGTGTTTCCGTCTTTATCGGTAATTTTCATATTGGGGTATGAAATGATTATACAAAATTATTATCAAGTTGACGAATGTACAATGAACACGCTACCATATAATCATCGAGCAAATTTACAGTATAATATGAGCTTTAAATTACCTATGTCAATCACACGACTTAAGCAGATAGAACAACGTAAAATGTTGTTGAAGTACGCTCTCATTTCACTTGGAGTAATAGTAATTATTTCAGTTGTGTTAATTTTGGTAAAAGCATTGGGATTCTATAGTAAAATCCATACTGCAGCGCAGAAAACAAATAAATCTGAGGACCAAAAAATTGAAGAAAAAAGTGAATATACCTTTCTCCTTCTTGGATATGGTGGCGGGTCACATGAAGGAACGTATCTGACCGATACTATCATGGTAGTTAACCTTGATATCAAAAAGAAAACGGCACTATTAATTTCTCTCCCCAGAGATATGTGGGTCAAAGTACCGACACTGACTGATCCATTTCACAATAAAATCAATGCCGTCTATCAGATGGGCTTATTCCCAAAGAAATATCCAGATATAAATGCATCTTTTTTAACCGATGAAAATCCGTCGGGACTTCTGAAAGAAGTGATAAAGAATGTTACTGGACTTCAAGTAGATGCCTTTGCAGCAATTGATTTTAATGGATTTATAAAAACGATCGATACGCTTGACGGAATTGAAGTTGAGGTAAAAAAGACGTTTACTGATTACGAGTATCCCATTGAAGGAGAAGAAGACAACTTATGTGAACGTGACGAGGAATTTGCGCTCATTGAACCAATAATCAATAAAGAAGCAACTGAGGATGAAGCTCAGAATATATATGCACAAAAACCTGAGCTTGAACAATTTGTCAAAGACATCAAAGATCATCCGGCAATTGCATTTCCCTGTCGATTCGAGGAACTTCATTTCAATGCCGGAACCATGCAAATGGATGGAACAACCGCACTTAAATATGCTCGCTCTCGCCATGCGCTTGAAGATGGCGGTGATTTTAATAGAGCTCTTCGACAACAAAATATGCTTGATGCGGTAAAGAAAAAAGTACTGGATATTGGATTTATTCCCAAAATAGTGCCTCTTCTGGATGAGCTTGAAAATCATATTATTACTGATCTTCCCTTGGCAGATTTAAATAAATTACTTCTGGAAGGCAGAAATTCAAATCAATATTCGGTTGATACTCTCGTGCTAGGAGATGAACTTTTGACCGATGGGTATTCAGATTATGGAGCATATATCATCTATCCGAAAGAAGGAATTGATAAATGGGAACGCGTCCATCAAACAATTAAAGATATGAAGCACGGCGTTACTCCCTCTCCTACAGCTGGTTTAACGACCACGCCAGAGAGGGTAACAAACAAATAAGTGGTGTTTCACTTACTTCATAATTAAGGAAATATAGACTTTATAGCAATTCTCCTTTATACTGTGTTTCATGATTGTAAAAAATAGAGATCAGCGAGTCGCCGTACTTGTTGATGTACAAAACCTATACTACTCAGGAAAGAATTTATTCAATTCTCGCGTAAATTATAAAAATCTTCTGACACAAGTAGTTCAGAAAAGGCTTCTCGTCCGCGCTATTGCATATGTTATCAATGCAGACGATACCAAAGAAAATGTATTTTTTAATGCAGTTCATGAAGCGGGATTTGAAGTAAAAGAAAAGCCTCTTCAAACATTTTATGGTGGAGCAAAAAAAGGAGACTGGGACCTTGGAATCGGAATGGATGCGATTCGCCTGGGAAATAAAGTCGACTCAATAATCTTGGTCTCGGGCGATGGAGATTTTAAACCGGTTGTTAATTACCTGCAACAAGCTCTAGGATGTTTAGTTGAGGTTGTCGCATTCAAAAAAACAGCAAACAAAGAACTCATTGAAATTGCAGATGACTTCACAAACATTGAAGACTTTAAAGGCAAGCTTCTGTTTAAGATCTAGCGTTTGTTTTGAAAACTACTTTTCAACAATTTTCACCGATATTATTTTGACTGGTTTAACAGGGGTAGAAGGTTCTCCTGAGGGCCCAGCCACGACCTGAGCGGTTGCGATTGCATCTACGACATCAAGTCCTTCGGTGACTTTTCCAAAGATAACATAATTTGGAGGAAGCGATGATGAACTCTCATGCATGATAAAAAACTGGCTGCCATTGGTATTTGGCCCGGAATTTGCCATAGCAACGATTCCCCGATCATATGTTCCATCAAATTCTTCGTCATCAAATTTGTACCCGGGACCACCAGTACCATTTCCTTTCGGGTCACCTCCTTGGATCATAAACCCTTTGATAACACGGTGAAAAATGGTGTTGTCATAAAACTTGTCTTTTGCAAGGGTGACAAAGTTATTTACCGTGATCGGCGTTTCCTTTGTGGTAAATGCAATAGTCATTTCGCCAGCGGTTGTTGTCAGGACTGCTGAATATTCCTTTTTCTTATCAATGGTCATATCGGGTTGTTTTGAATAAGTAATAGTTGAATCAGGCACCGCAGTATCTGCAATTTCTTGAGTTGTGTCCTGCCGAGGAGGTACGCTTGCTTCTTCTTTCTGAGAGGCGACTCCCATTTCACCAACAATTTCAAGACCATTTTCATCAACGGCTTTTTCTGATGATTTTGGCTGTTTTTGTAAAAGTACTATCAACCCAATGATTATCGCAATGATTGCAATGATAATTATTCCAACTATTACTTTTACACTCATGTCGTTTATATTATCATATTGTTGAAAGGTATCCAACAAGTTTTTTCATATCTTCAATTGTATGAGCTGGGAAGTTTGCAATTCGGATACAATCTTTCTTCATACTTCCATACCCCGCATTAACGAGGTATTTATTTTTCTGCAATGTCTTTATACAAGATTCTGATCCTCCTTGTACGAGAATCACATGGGTAGTTTGCGAGCGATGCTTTTTATTTTTTGCAAGGTACGTAAGCTTTGGATTATTTTCCACGCACTTCTCGATGAGCGTTGCTTTTATTTTGGTTTCTTCTCTCAAAACATCAATGCCCTTCTTCAACATATCTTGAATCACTTCATTGAGCAAATAGATGTCAAGAATATTCGGGGTCTCCGGCGTCTGGAATTTGTCAGCACATTCTTTGAGTGATGAAAATGAGTGATAGGAGCCGATTGACACACCGTGCTTTTCTAAAGATAGTGACTTATCAATTGCAGCGGGACTTACGATCAATACACCTAACCCCGAAGGAAGTCCAAATCCTTTTTGAACAGAAAAAAATACCGCATCAACTTTTGTGTAATCAACATCAACGTATGGGATTGATGAGACAACATCAACTGCAAATAATACCTTTGGATTTTTCCGCTTCAGGGTATATAGTTGTTTCAGATCTATGGCAACTCCGGTACTTGTTTCATTTTGGGTAACACAGACAAGCTCAGTGGAGCGCGGAATTGAAAGTTCTTTCCAATCAAAACTCTTGCCATATTCAGCTTCAATTTTAAGTGGCTCTTTTTTGAGTTGTAATGCCAATTGATAAAACTTCTTTGCAAATGCTCCATTTACCAAATGAAGCGTTTTTCGTTTTGCCATGTTTTGGATGATACGTTCCATTCCCTCGGTACCGGATGAAAGAAAAAATATTGAATGTTTTTTTGGAATCGACAGGAGCGTCCTCAGATTGTTTGTGGTACTTTGAAATAACTCATCAAAAATATGGGCTCTGTGGGAAATCGAGAGCATTCCGTCTTTCAGTGCCTGTTTTATTTTGCTTGGTACAATGGGATATAATTCCGAAGGACCAACGGTAAAATATTTCATCATTTAATAAAGAACTCTAACTCGAATTGTTTCCTTCATTTCTCTTAATTGCTGCACTACTTCTTTGGCATATATTCGATTAACATCGGTAATCACATACCCCACCTCGTCATTTGTTTTCAGATACTGACCTTCTATGTTGATTTTATTTTGAGCAAGAAGATTATTGATTTTTGCAAGTACTCCCGGAACATTTTGATGTATATGAATCAATCGATGAACATTCCTCATCTCAGACATCTGAATCTCAGGAAAGTTTACCGACAACGTGGTGCTACCGGTATTTACAAATTGGATGAGTTTTGATGATACATATCGTGCAATATTTTGCTGAGCCTCAATAGTTCCAGCCCCCATATGAGGAGTGAGAATGGTATTTGGCAAACCCTGAAGGGGTGATCGAAATCCAGCAGCATTCCCATTTGGTTCCGTTGGAAATACATCTATTGCACATCCGGCAAGTCTCTTTTGAGTAATGGCCGCAACAAGTGCTTCAATATCAACGACAAATCCACGACTTGCATTTAAGAACAGCGCTCCCTTCTTCATCACCGCAAATTCTTTTTTTCCGATCAAATTCGTATTTGCCGACCGACCATCGACATGGATTGTCACGATATCAGCATTCTTGAGAACCTCTTTCATGGTTTTACAGCTTTTTGCATTTCCGAGTGATAGTTTATCAGAAGTATCATAATACATAACTTCCATGCCCAAATTCTCAGCAAGAACTGAGAGTTGTGAACCAATATTTCCATATCCGATAATGCCCAATTTTTTGCCACGAAGTTCATGACAACCTGCAGCGCTTTTATTCCAAACACCCGCATGGAGGTCTTGGCTTCGATCAACTATTTTTCGAGACAATATGAGCATCTCACCAATAATGAGTTCAACAACGCTTCGTGTGTTACTGTATGGAGCATTAAAAACGGGAATTCCTTTGAGTGCAGAAGCCTGAGCATCAATCTGATTTGTGCCAATACAAAATGCTCCGATTGCAAGAAGCTTTGGTGAGGCATTGATTATCTCGGATGATAACGTTGTTTTTGACCGAATGCCGATTATGGAGACTTTTTTAATTTCATCAATGAGCTCTTCCTCTGACAATGCAGATGAAACTGCTTTTACGGAATATCCCTCCTCAGACAATATTTCTTGAGCAAGTGAATCAATATTTTCAAGAAGGAGAACTTTAATTTTATTTTTTGGATAGGATAAGATACGTTTCATAAAAAAAATTATACTCCACTTTCTTTATATGACGATGATAAGTAAGCGATGACTTCGTCAAACGATTGAGCTTCAACATGATGTACTTCATTTACAAAACCTCGAGATATGTTTTCGGTAAATGCAATAAAGATATCTCCTGCGCCTGCTGCAACAATTTCATAATCGGTGAATGCATCTCCAATGACTATTACTTTACCACCAAGATTCATTGCGCGCACTGCCTCAATCTTTCCCCGAGGCCTGCTTAATACATTTTTAGAATCAAATCCAACCACGAGATCCCTTGAGAATATAAATGAATTTGCAGAGATATTTTGTTTTAGTATGCCAAATGACTCAAGAATCTGATCCATATACTCATGAAATCCGCCAGAAACTATGTAAATATTTGTCGCATTTTGCTGAATGAATTCTCGATTCTTCTCAAAAGAAGGCGTGACAGAATTTTCAATTCTTTTAACAAGCTGATCAATATGAGATTTACATGGCCTAAATAATGCAAGCCTTTGCCGAAGCGAATCTTCAAATGATAGTTTCCCCTCCATTCCTTTTCGGGTAATTTCTTCTATTTGAGAAAGAGTTTTTCTCCGCTTATCGTGTGGTTCACTTTTCAACACCTCCACAGCCAACCATTCCAAAGATTCACCGGTAATGAATGTTGAGTCAAAATCAATAATTAAATTTATTTTCATATTGCCAAATCATTTCGCAAAAAATAGTATGTAAGCTTAAGTACCAATATTGCATTGTACACTGAATGATTGTACAATTTTCAAAATATGAAATATACTCAAAAAAAAGGAAAAAACAATATTGAAATAGAGTTTCTTGACTCAAAAATTAAGTACTTTATCCAAGATGAAGGATCATCTGGAACATTTGACATATACCCCGAAACGGTTTCGAAAAATACCATAACGTATATTGAAAAAAATGATGCTTTCAAAAGCTATGCAACCTACCTACTCATAATAGGAATCATCTTCGCATTCATGACCTATGTGATGAAAGTTCCAACTCTTTTCTTTGCTTTTTTGATCGGATCGGTGGTCATGTTTGTCCTTTACCGCCTTTCATTTGTGAAATATACGATTATCGAATCTTCAGTCAAAAAAATGTACATTATTCATGACAAAAATCACGATATAATCATAAAAACTATCTTCGATTTGAGAAATAAACACTATCGAGATTTGCATTTCAAATACATCCCAGAAAATGATCCTGAACAAGAAATCAAGAAATTTGACTGGCTTTTAGAAGAAGAGATGATAACTCGAGAAGAATATAAGGAGATGGTATCTCAGATAGCATTTGAAAAAGAGATAGAAGATACCGTTTCTATCAACTAACATCACCACCATTCAACCTCTTCCTCTTCTCCTGACCGAATAAAACGAGATTTCATCGACACATTCCTTCGTCCAAAAATAAATCGCCGTTTGGCATGAGTAATGACTAAATTTTTCTTTGCACGGGTGACTCCCACATAAAAAAGTCTTCGCTCTTCCTCGAGCTGATGGATATCGTCAATCGATCGGGAGTGCGGAAGCAACCCTTCTTCAAGTCCGGTAATAAAGACATGAGTAAACTCCAAACCTTTTGCTTGATGCAACGTCATGAGCCGTACGCCATCTTTTGATTTTCCTGATTTCTCTCCTTCGAAGTATTCGGATTCAACGAGCGCAACTTGTTCGAGAAAATCCACTAGATTTGGAAAAGTCATAGCTACAGATTTCAGTTCCTTTATATTCTCAAGTCGTTCATAATCTTCAGAAATGTCAGGATCATACAATGCAAGGTATTCCGTTTTGTCAAAAATGAGCTCCATTATCTCACCAGTAGGAGTTTCAAGAACCGAGTCTTTTATTTGAAGAAAAAGTTCTTTATACTTTTGAAACCTTCGTTTACCAAGCTTGAGTATTCGTTCCAAAGCAACACTATCATCAGGATGCAGGAGAAGTCGCAAGTAACACAAGATGTCTTTTATTTCCTTCCTATCATAAAAGCGCGTTCCTCCAATAAGCGCATACGGTATTCCAAAATGTAAAAATAATTCTTCAATCGAGCGCGATTGTGCATTTGTTCGATACAGGACTGCAATTTCAGAATAATCAATTTCATTTGCGGCATCTTGTATTTGTTCTGCAATATACCTAGCCTCTTCTTCTTCATTTTCTACTTCGATGATTGAAACATCATCACCCTGCTCTGCTTCAGTGTGCAGATGTAATATTGGGTGCGTTTGGTTTTCTGAAATTATCTCATACGCAAAGTCAAGAATTTTTTGTGTTGACCGATAATTTTGCTCAAGATTAATGGTTTGAGATCCTTCAAAATCTTCACTAAATTTTTCAAGATTGGCAATATCAGCTCCCCGCCAGGAATAAATACTCTGAGAGAAATCTCCCACAACCGTTATATTCCGATGCTTCTGACTCAGACTCTTTGCAATCAAATACTGTGCAACATTCGTATCTTGGAATTCATCAACCAGAAGATATTGATACCTATTTTGATATTTATCCAATATTGGTTTGTGCATTCGAAACAAATCAACTACTTTCATGAGAAGGTCGTCAAAATCTAACGCATCATTCTTCTGTAACTCCTTTTGATATTGATGATACACTTCGGCAACTTGTGCTGATCGATAAAAGGAAAAAATTTCAATAAATCGTTCAGGACTCACTAACTGGTTTTTTGCATCTGAAATTTTTGATGAGAAAAATCGAGGTGAAAATTTGGACTGTTTCTTTTTTAGAATCTGTTTGAGCAGTTGCTGTTGGTCACCATCGTCATATATGGTGTAGGAGTGTGGAATACCAATGTGCTCACCATCACGACGCAAAATCATGGCACAAAATGAATGGAATGTCCCGATATACCCAAGAGTCGTTTTATTTTCAGTTATGAATGCAATTCGATCCTTCATTTCACGCGCCGCTTTGTTGGTAAAGGTGATCATTACAATCGTTCGTGGATCTACATTATGATTTTCGATCAGATTGAGTACCTTATGGACGAGTACCCTGGTCTTTCCAGATCCAGCCCCCGCCAATACAATAGATGGCCCATTAATATACTCAATTGCCTTTTTTTGTTGAGGATTCAGCCCTTTGAAGATATCAATCATAAGGTATAATGATACCAGAATGAAATATCTCATAGCCAACTGGAAAGCACAGATGACCTTATCAGAAATTATGATCTGGACTTCGTCATTTAGTAAAGACGTAAAGGGAAATGATCAGTTACTCCAGCAGCTTAAAGATAAAAAGCTTCAAATAATTATCTGTCCTCCCTTTCCATTCCTCATGACGGTAAATGAAGAATTAAATGACCTTCCAAACGTTCTTTCTGGAGCACAAGCCGTATCCTCAAAGGAAGAGGGAAAGTATACGGGAGAAGTCACGGCAAATGCATTATCGACCATTACAAAGTATGCTCTTGTTGGACATAGCGAACGCCGTCAACATTTTCATGAATCAGACAACGAAGTACAAGAACAGCTACGCTTATCAAAGAAAGCGCTCATTGAACCGATTCTCTGTGTGAGAGGAACTCATGACATTGTGCATCCTGAGGCACAGCTTGTTGCATATGAACCATCTGATGCAATTGGCACAGGAAACAACGCAAAGGTAAGCGATGTACTCAAAATGAAGGCTGATCTCAATCTTCTCCCCCCTGTACAGTTTCTGTATGGAGCAAGTGTAGACTTGCCAAATATGAAGGGTTATTTAGAAACCGGAGAAATAGCTGGACTTCTGGTGGGAACCGCTTCACTTGATGCGCGTAGATTCTATCAAATAGCTACCTACATGATATAAAAATCAAAAAACCACTGGATATCTACAACATCAGTGC
>CAYVKV010000002.1:62630-193546 GCA_964452355.1 uncultured Gammaproteobacteria bacterium
CAGTGCAAGTAGTATCAATATTGCCCCACTAATAACTGCAGGATTAATAAACTCTGATGGACCGGCAACCGGAAGCGCAACAACTGGGGTTGGTGTCACCGTCAGTCCCCCTCCTGTTTCAGGCAGCTCAACGTCTTCTGTTGGTGTCGGCGTTTGAGATGGAGTTAGCTGAGGAGTCATTGTCGGATTCAAACTACCAGAGGGTGAAAGAGTTGGACTGGTACTTTTAAAGCTGACGGTAGGAGTAGGTGATGTCCCGGCAGCAACAAGATCAGGGTCGGCAAATTCATCCTCACTTGATGCACGGGTATTAAAAAGGACCAATGGATCTTGTCCATTTGAAATCATATAAGTCAGAACTCCTGCCGAACCGATAAGAACGAGGATGACAATCACAAGAATAATCGACTTTGCATCTCGCATATAGATTTATTGTAGCAAATACTATTTTAAAAACGCAATCATCAATCCAAAAAGAGCAAATATAATGGAGAAAATCCAAAACCTCATAACAATTTTTGGCTCTTCCCAACCCTTGTACTGCAAGAGTAAATGAAATGGAGCAACAGCAAAAAACTTTTTACCCATATACTTTTTACTCATAAGCTGTATCAAAGAAGTTGCAATCTCAATAACAAATATTCCGCCAATAATGGGAAGTGCAAAAGCTTTGCCAAGAATAAGTCCAATCACCGCAAATGCCGCTCCAAAGGATAATGCTCCGGTATCTCCAAGGAAAATTCTTGCAGGGTAAATATTAAAATATAAGAATGCAATCATTCCCCCGATCCAAACGGCGATAAATATTGATAACGGAACATCAATAATACTTCGTGCAACGGTCCAAAAACTAATAAGCGCAATAAGAAGAACTCCACTTGCAAGACCATCCAGTCCATCGGTGATATTTACGGCATTTGCAAATGCGACTATCACAAATGTTGCAAAGACAATATAAAAATAGGAAAGATCGAATACTCCAAAAAATGGAACATAAACAATACTTATTTGAAGCCCAAAGTAAAGTGACGAAGATATGATCACGGCAAGTATAATTTCAAAAATCAACTTTACTCGGAGGCTCAGACCAAAAAATTGTTTCTTTTTCCAGATAAATATCTTATTTAGATCATCAAAAACACCCAAAAGTCCATAACTTAAAAAACTGAAGAGAATAATGATGAGCTCTAAAATTATTGAAGGATAATTGGTGTTGGTATGGATTTCAAAAAATTTAAATCCTCCAACAAAAAATAACGTAAGAAATGAAGATACTAACAAAACCAATATTCCCCCGCCTACTGGAATTCCCGACTTATGTTTATGATACGAATCATATATTGGAGTAGGTTTATTGAAAGCGTCAAGCGTCTTTTGATCTGCCCGTTGAAATTTCTTTTTATACAGAAAATTGATAAACGGCACGATCAATACAAAATGGATTATCAGTGATATAAGTGTTATGTAAAAATAAAGCGCCATAAAATAGTTTCTTAGAAAAAAAGATCCATCAATTTCGGAATAAAAATGATGCCCGCTACAATCATTGCTCCAATAGAATATAACAGCATTGCTGATGCTGAAACGTCTTTAGAAATTTTGATATGCTCGTTATAATTTAAATCAATCGCGTCACCCATTTTTTCAATGGACGTATTGATCGTTTCAATAATGAGACCCATTAATGCGGTGATGAGTATCGCCATCCATTCTGCATAAGATATTTCAAGAAACCAAGCAACGACTACTGAAATCAAAATAAGAGAAAAATGTATTTTGTAGTTTGGCTGAGTTCTGAAAGCCCAGAGCATTCCATCAATCGCGTGGCCAATTGCATCTGCGTGTCGTTTGATCATTGGTTCATTATTTGTATTAATAAGGGGGTAAGCTTTTCGATATCATGTCGTAAAATACTCCGAGTGAGCGTATCAGAAGAATTCTTCTGAATATGCGAACGATTGATAACATCTTCTTTCAGTATAGTACCTTTGAAGCCGTTTGTATGGAGATTGTTTTCTACTGGCATCTCATCATATGACTGATACCACTTAAGAATTTCATCGGGAATTTTTCCCTCATGGGTCACCACATAATCAGGAGCTCGACCCGTGTATTTTTTTAGATCCTCGATAAAATCAAGTGCTTTATAATCACTTGTTTGACCTGCTTTTGTCATTAAATTAAGATTATAAATAATTTTAGCTTTCGAGTTTGTAATGTACTTCTTTATGTCATTTACCAGAAGAACGGGAATAATACTTGTATAGAGATCGCCCGGACCAATAATAATAAAGTCTGAATCAAGAATTCTATTTACCGCCTTTTGATTCACTTTCACTTTCGGCTCAAGATATGCATTCACGATCCGGGATCGTTCAGGATTATCTTCGTCAATATTTCCCTCGCCTTTAATCACTGTGCCATTCTCATATTCGACACATAAATGTGTTTTTTCAAACGTGACAGGAAAGACTAAACCCTTTGTTTTCAACACATAACTGACTGTATCAATCACGGTGTCATAGTCATCACAGACTTTTTCTAGTGCTGATAAAAATATATTGCCAAAATTATGTCCGGCAAGATCTCCTTTTTCAAAGCGATATAAAAATAGTTTCCTCCAAAGTTCTGGTGCGTCAGAGAGAGCAACTAAGCATTGGCGAAGATCCCCGGGAGGAAGAACACCAAGTTGGTCTCGAAGTCTACCCGTCGATCCGCCTGAGTCCATCATGGTCACAATTGCGGCTAGATCAAAATTATGTTTTTTTAATCCGGAGAGAACAACAAAAGTACCTGTCCCACCACCGATTACTGTTATTTTTTTCATAAAATAGGTAAGTAATACTATTGTACACCACTTGAGTTTAAGGATTGTACTGGAATGTGCGCAAAAAAGAAAGTACTTGTTGTTCTATTCCTGTATAATAAATGGTAGATCTATCGATATTGTTAATTATATATAACAATTATGAAGCCTCTTGTCGTGATTTTAGCCGGAGGAGTTGGCAAATCGTTTGTACCACTTTCCATTAATAAAACCCTCATTCCCATTTTTGGAAAACCCATGCTTCAACATGTGATTGAAATGGCTGAGTTTTCAGGATTTCAGGAAGCACTGATCATTACCAACTCTGAGAATGAAGCATGGCTTTCATCATATCAACCTTTTAACATCACGCTTCGTACCCGAAAAGTGAATCCAACAGGTATGGGTGATGCCCTCCTGCAAGCTGAGGGTGATATTGGCAATCAGCCAATTGTTGTTATGAATGCGGCAGATATGATTGAACCCATTTTTTTCAAATCGATGATGAGACAAACCAGTGATTCATACTCGTATATAACCGGTTTAAAAGTTGATCAATATTTTCCCGGAGGATATATCAAAATGGAAGGAACAAGAGCAGTTGATATTCTTGAAAAACCAGGAATTGGAAAACAGCCAAGCGACTTATTGAATCTTGTGTTTCACTACTTTTCTGAGCCTCAGGACTTTTTATCCATTCTAAAAAAAACTCCCACTTCTGATCAACAATATGAAATTGCCTTAAGTAATCTTATGAAGCAGCGCCATGTGGATGTATTGAAATACCCGGGTCGTTGGCAAAAACTCAAATATGCTCATCATGTCTTGGACATGATGCAGATGATTCTTGATACGAAAGACTCAAATCACCGGGCACGAACTGCATACATATCGCCACATGCCGTATTAGAGGGAAATGTTTTTGTAGATGAAGACGCACATATCGATGCCTATGCCGTGATCAAGGGCCCTGCATATATTGGAAAGGGTGCAAAAATCGGCAATCACGTACTGGTTCGCCAATCTTCCATTGAGGCGGGGTCTATTGTCGGATTTGGTTCTGAGGTTGCACGAAGCTACATCGGCCCAAACTGCATGCTTCATCATAATTTTGTCGGTGACTCAGTACTAGAAAGTGACATCAATCCCAGCTGGGGCACAACATTTGCAAATTGGCGTTTAGACAACGACAATATCAAACTCAAACACCTCGATGAAGTGATTGATTCTGGAAAGAAAAAGCTGGGAGCAATTGTTGCAAAGGGCGTGTTTCTCGGAGTGAACTGCTCAATTATGCCCGGAACAACCATCGGACGCGATGCAAAAATATTTCCAAACAAAGTGGTAAAAGGTACCATTGGAGAAGGTGAAATAATCAAATAAATGACGTTACAGCAGTGGTGAATCAAAGGAAATATCAACAGAGTAGTTTCTTTCATTCTGCGACTCAATCTTTTCTTGAAGTTTGTAATAGCGCTCTTGCATTTTAAGAAGATTCTCTATACGAACTTCTGACTGTAATCGCATATATGCATTTTTCTCTGCCTTATTGAAGAGATACAAACGATCAAGTTTTGAATACGAGCTTACTTCATCAACAATCGTTTTTTGATACCAGTTGGGGTGATTTTTGTCATAATAAACCGCTTGCGACTCATACAGAGAATGGAGGTAAGGTGATGAGAATTGATCAAAAGTTGGAAGATCTTGGTTCCACATTGAAATGCGAATATCTGCAACATCCATACTGTCTATTCGCTCTTTTGTTCTATAGTATTTTTCTAATTCGTCAAGTAGCGCTATAGACCTCCTACTATCTTTTGCTCTGCTTTCTATCCATGACTGATCATTTGGGGTAGATTTAAAGATAGCCAATTCATCAATTTCTTTTTGGAGTTGTTTTTTTTGAAAATGGTACACAGAGTAAAAGTAATCTTTGAACTCATCTTGGGTAGCTTGGCGGATTGATAATTCTTGATAGTTGAGTGAGAGTTTTCTCAGTATATAGTTTGTGTAGGCAATCTCTTTCCGCGCTGTTTCATCAAGCACCCCTTCTTGATTTTCGTATTTCTTCAACACGGTATCTACATAGATAAATGATTTAATCCATCCGTCAACACCATCAGGTGACATACGGGATAAATATACATAATCAACATGTTTGTTTACCGTTGGAGGATCTTGCACTGCAATAAATTTTTCCGCATTCCAAAATCCAATGCTGACAAATAGAAGAAGAATAAATACTCCTTCAAAATAGGCAATTTTGGATTTTTGAGAAAAATGTCGAATGAGCAATGTAATAGTCATAAAAGACAGTAAGATCAAGAACACGGTTCCATACACTCTGATGAGGGTAAGTCCATGGTAAAGTTGATAAAGATATACTCTTCTGAAAATAGAAACTAAGATAATCATAAATTCACCGAGCACTATGAGCTGAAGAACTGTTAGGAACTTTGGCTTAAATTGAGTATTTCTGAGCGCAGAAAGCCCAAACCAAAGGAGAATATAAATGAAAAAACTTACTCGGATGAGTTCAAGAAAGCCGCGCGTGACATACTCTGCATATGTTGCAACGCCATACTGAGAAAGTTGCGTTTCAGCCGAGACCGCTACAAAAATATACTTCCATTGAACAAGAATAAAACTCGCCATAACAAGCGCAACTCCTGCCATAACGATGGTCATTTCTCGTGAAATATGAAGCCGTGTCAATATATTACCGGGAGAAAAATATATGTGCCGTATATCAGGAAGAATCAAAGGAATTGCTAAAATAACAACAAAAATGGTCAGAAAAATTCGCCACGGAATCTGACGAATAAACTCTGGAGAAAAAACTTTTTGGACATACGAATAATAAACCGGATCTGCCGAAGCAAAAAATCCTATGAGAATTGTCAGAATCGGTATCGAAATAATAATCCCAAAGACAACAGAGATAATTTTCGAATGCTTTGAACGATTTGAAAGTGCCTGAGTGATATTCCCAAATAAACTCATGAAAATCTTTGGAGTAAGCATCATAAAGATCATGCGGATATACGTAAACAAAGAGAAAAGCGGAGTAAAAAGAACCTCGGTAATATTGGAAAAGTATCCCTTTTCACGAATGCCGACGTACCAGGTATTTAATACAGATGCAATAATAAATACCGCTCCTAATCCAAGAACGACCGTCGTTGACCTCAACAGAATAATAAGAGTTGCACACAAAAATAGCGCAACGAGAATCCACACACTTCTATGGATTTTTTTGGCAGTTACAAGTATGAAGGTGAGAAACAAAGCTTCAAAGAGCGCAAATGACACAAGCGTAAACGCTCGGTAGAAAAATAGATTTGCTCCAAGCCCAAACAATGAAAGAGCAATAAATATTCGAGTAAATCTTTGCATAGTATGATCTTATCAGAAAACTGGATTTTAGTTATGGAAAATCGATAATGTTATATTCTCCGTATTTCTCCTCCGATGCCCTGGATTTTCTCCATGAAGTTTTCATAGCCACGATCTATGTGACTTACTCCTTTGACGTATGATTCTTTGTCGGCAATGAGTGCAGCAATTGCAAGTGTCGCGCCTGCTCTCAAGTCTGAAACATTTACTACTCCACCATGTATATTTTGTGGGCCACTAATTTCAATCGTCTGTTGATATGATTTTGACGGGTTGTAATTGAAATGATAATGCTCTGATGGTTCCTCTACTGGATAATCAATATATTCAATATGGGATCCCAGTTTTCGAAGCTCTTCGACATAGCTAAATCGATTCTCAAATATTCGTTCGTGAATGATTGATTTGCCTTCAGCTTGAGTCATCAGGATCGCCATTAGTGGCTGCCAATCAGTGAGAAATCCTGGATATGGCGCCGTCTCTATTTTCATCGCACTCATAGGTTTATAGTAGAAACGCCAAACGCCTTCGGCCTTTCTCTCGACTCCTGCACCCGCATTTTTTATTGTCTCAACAAATGATTGGATATAATGATCTGCGATATGTGAAATGGTGACGTCTCCGCAAGTTGCAATTCCTGCTACTGCATAGGTTATTGCCTCAATTCTGTCCGAAGATATTGTAAAAGGTTTCTTTTGCTCCAATCGTGCGACTCCTATGACTTGGATATCATTCCCTCTTCTTTCAATCCGTGCCCCCCCTTCGTTGAGAAACGCAATCAGATCGTCAATCTCAGGTTCAAGCGCAACATTGGAAAGTCGTATCGTCCCCTCTCCAAAAATTGACATCATAATCATGAGCTCCGTCCCGGTGTGAGAAGGTTTGGGAAATGAGTACTCACCAGCGGGTTTTTTGTCTAAATTCGAATCATAATATCCCGTAGTTGAATCATAAATCACCCCAACTCCAAGCCCCTTCAACCCATCAATGACGCGATCAATTGAACGCGCGCCAAGGCGACATCCACCAGGATTGGGAATGATAGCTCTCTGGAATTTATACAGCAAAGGGGCAAATAAAAGAAATGAAGCGCGAATTTTTGATGCATGCAGCAAATCGACTTTATTTGATCGAAGAGTAGTGGGGTCAATCATAACGGTGTTTTTTTCAAAGATCACTCTCGCCCCCAAGAATTGAATCAGATGAATGAGTTCGTCAATATCTGCGATGCGAGGAATATTGTGAAGAACAACAGGCGAATCAAATAGGAGCGCAGCAATAAGCACTTTGAGCGCAACATTTTTTGCTCCCGATAACTCAACTGTTCCCTGTAGTGGCCTCCCACCTTGAATGACGTATGTATCTTCCATAGCATTTTTTAATAGTTAAACAATTTGAACCTCGTCTTTGAGATCAATGTCAAATTTTTGCTTCACTGTTTCTTTAACTAATGATATCAGTTCACGAAGCTCTTCATGTTTTCCGTCACCGGTATTGATGATAAAATTTGCATGTTTTTTTGATATTTGAAAACCACCAATAGTCTTCCCCTTCAACCCCGCCGCATCAATCAAATAACCGGCAGAACCCGTTAGTAATGATCGTTTTTTCTGTTCTTCTTGAGAAATATTTTGGAAAAAACATCCGCCGGTTGCCACGCCAAATGGTTGCGTATCTTTTCGATACCAAAGTGCATCTTCAGCACGCTTTTTAAGCTCAATTGAATCATGCTTCATCAATCGAAATACACCATTAAGAAACAGTTCTCCGGTAACTTGCAACTTGCTAAAATCATAGGCAAATTCAAAATAATCTCGCGTCTCTTCTCGAATTACCGCATCCGAATCCATAATACTTGCAATCATGAGACTGTCACTTACGTATGAAAGTGGTCGTGTCCATTTTGAATTCATATAAATTGCTCCGCCAACGGTACCCGGTAAACCATAATGATACTCAAATCCAGAAAGTCCCAGCTCAACCGTTTCCTTGATAAGCATACTCATTGGGTATCCTGAACTAATATTTAAATCTACATATTCACTCGTCTCGTTTTCGATACTTTTACTGATAAATCTGTTTCGGAGAACAATTCCGGAAATACGCTCCTGGAATACCGCCACATTTGAGCCACCACCAATGACGAGATAAGGAATATTATATTCATAAACGATCGTCATTATTTCTTTCCAATCCTCAATGCTTTTTGGTTCAAAAAAATATTCTGCAATGGTATGCATTTTTAAGGTGAAAAAATGAGAAAGAACTTTATTTTTTTCAATTCGATCTCCCATTTTTTTCTCCAGAATATCGTATTTTATATTTTTGATTTGCATTGTTCGGTTACTCAATTTCTAAAATATCTTTTCCAAGACGGTACACATCTCCTGCGCCCATCGTGATCACGAGATCGTTATTCTCAGTCCGTTTGTCTATGAGCAACAACGCCTCATCCTTTGATTTTACGGGGATAACTTTTTCTTTATGCAAAGCATTGGCTATTTCTGCAAGCTTTTCTGAGGTTATCGAATGCTTCACTTCCGTTTCGCGAGCAGAAGGAAATATCGGAAGAAGTACTACCCAGTCAGCTTGTATCAACGCTTGAGCAAATTCATTTTTCAGTTGTTCTGTTCGAGAATAGGTATGTGGTTGGAAAAGCAAAATAATTCTTTTTTTGGGAAATCTTGCTTGCGCGGCATGAATCGTTGCTACTATTTCTTCCGGATGATGTGCATAGTCATCGTACAATGTAATCTTTTTTGTCTTCCCAATATATTCAAACCTTCGTTTTGCTCCCGTAAATCCCATGATGGCTTCTGAAATTTTTTCTATTGAAAACCCAAGATGAAGAAGAATGGTAATCACGGCTGTTCCATTCAATACATTTTTTTCTCCAAATAAATTGCTATGAACGGTCGTTTTTTTCAGTTCATATAATTTGCTCGAAATTTCAAAATTTGATCCCGTTTCAGTGGTTTGAACGTTTGAAATATGTACATCTGCAGTTTTTGAAAAACCATAGGTCATATAAGAATCTTTTTGTAATTCTCTTGAAAGGTCGCAGATATTTTTATCATCTTCGCATAATACAAGCTGTGGCATGATGATGTTTTTTTGCAAAACTTGATTCATGAACTTTTGAAAAGCCTTTTTTGTTTCTTCAATTGAAGAATAAACATCAGGATGGTCATGATCAATATTGGTGATAATGGCATAATCAGGATGCAGAAGATGAAACTTTGGTGTGATATTATCAGGTGGATCTATACCATACTCATCGGCTTCAACAATGAAGTACTCAGTGCCATTATAATCCCCTCCTGCGTGTTCGTTAAATGAAGGCGTCCCCACCATATAACTGATTCCTGACGAAAGTTTTATCAATGCATAAGAAAGCAGTGATGAAGTGGTAGTTTTTCCATGACAACCTGCTACCGCAATTGATGTGTCAAACATACTCATCATCTGTCCAAGAAGTTCGGATTGATGAAGAACTTTTACGTTGCGATTTTCTGCTTCAACAACCTGAGCATTACTTTTTCCACCATGAGAAGCGGCGTATACGACAAGATCCACATCATCAGGAAGATCTTCACTTGCAAATGAGTGAATAACTTCTACAGAATTATTTTCAATAACTTCATCAGTAATAAACGGCGCATCAACATCCGAGCCACTCACTCGTTTACCCATTTGCACCATCATACGAGCAAGGTTTGCCATCGCAACTCCCTTTATTCCAACGAAAAAAATATGTTGTGCATGTGTAAACATGCTTTATTATAACTAATTTAAAAACAAAAAAAGGAGTGAACTTTTGAGTCGACACCAACAAGGCGAACCTGAAATAACGATCTCTCCTATGCAAAGGAATACCAGGATACTAAACACTACCTCGCTTCTATTTCTGCAGTTTTAGAGGAAATACCGTAAAAGATCCCTTTTTACTCTATTCTGATATAATATCTCCATTATATGCTCTCCTCATTCCGCCAGAAAAACTTCCTGAGAATTGAAAATGTTGTGCCTGTTTTTATCTTTGTTGCATTTATTTTTACTACCGTTAGTTTTGCCACTATATATTCCTCATCATTAACGAGTAAATCGTTTGAGGTAAAAGATATATCGCAACGCATGCAGGATAATATCCGATACAAAAATGGTCTGTGGGATTTGTCATATTTAAATTCGGACCCACTTCTTCCCGGAAGTAATCCGCACTATATCATAGCAAACGACGGGTATGTGATTGAACGATGGCGACCAATCAACGGATTTCTTGACACGTCAAATTTCACATACATGCTTCAGTTTGAGACTCCTCAAACAGTTTCTACTCCAGCGCAGGAATCATGGCGTCTCCTCTCCATGCCAGTTATGTCAGGAAAGGAAATAATTGGAGTCGTATTTGTTGCCCGATTTATCGGAGAAGAAGACAACATAACAGTCATTGACAGGCGTCTCAAGGACGATCTTAATTTTGTTTTTACTAAGATCAGTGCTGATGGAGAAGAAATTGATACAACTGCACTTGATCTTCGTCACACGAGATACGACATTTCAATAATAATTGTAGATAAATATAACGAAGTTATTGCAAAAACCAATAATAGCAATAGTATTGACCGTGTACCAAACTATATCGACTCAAGCTATATTGCCGAAGAACTCAAAAATCTCGGAGTACGAACGATAAAAAATCAATTAACGGGTGAACCATTTTTGATTCTATCCTCTGTCATCCAAGATGATTTACAAAAGTCAATTGGTCTCCTCGTTAGCGCAGTTTCACTTAAGGATCTCTATAGACTTTTGAAAACATATCTAGCTGTTATGATAATCCTTTCCTTTGTGACTACAATAATTTTGAAAATTGCCGTTGCAAATAACAAAGCGAATAGAAAACCAGCAACTATCCGTTTCTCACCCGATGAAATTACGATGTTTATTAATGGAAATCGGATTGTATTCCCCGAAGATTCCCATCAACAGCAGATTCTAACATGCTTGTTTAAAAGTCCTGAAAAGCATTGGAGTGCGGAGGAAATTGCCAAATTGTTTGATGAAACAAATGGAAATATCTGGCGACGAATTTATGACGCAATGCTTGTGGTAAATAAAAAAGTAGAACCATATGTTGGAGATAAACTGATCGTCATCAAAGGAAAGAAATTCTTGTTAAATCCTGCGCTTCTTGAAGTCATAATATTCTGATTTTAGTCACGAAAAAGAAATGCGTATTTTCTTGAAGCCGGACGTATTACACTATAATTCTCACTCCACCGAGGTCATCATAATCAAATGCATGAAAATGATGAATTGACCCTATCATTATTCTATTTATTCTGACACCATACTGCTTTGACAATTTTTTGATTATTTTCGGACCAAACGCGTCTGGTACATACATTGATGTCACGCTGAGATGAGGATGTACTCCAGCATCTTTGAGGATTGGGAGCATTGCATTGATTTCTTCAAAATTCTTTTTGTCTTCACAATGCACAAGGAGGACATTCCTACCCACTTCATTTCGATGAATATAATCGAGAATGTCAAACAATCGACTTTTCGTGTGAATAAATACGATGAATTTACCACCAATCATATCTGCAAAATTCCGATCGATATACAAACTAATTGCTGGAATAAACCTTGTCAGACGCCTGAAAAATCTCATCAGGTAATCTTGAAAAACGATCATGAGAACAATTGCAACTGATGGAACAAAGTACATTCCAAAGTAAATGAGATTTTCATGGTCTATGAGGATATTTCCTACTATTCCGATTGATGTTGCGAGAAATGCTGCCACAACAGCAAATAATGGAGCAGAGTACGTCCGTTTCAGATCTCTGCGCGTCTCACGAAGAATCAGGTTTCCAATCGCAAAGAGCGTCATCACACCTAAGAATGAGATAGTGTATACACCCGCAAGCGATAGGAGTTCCCCTCGAGTAATAAGCAGAATTGACGTACACAATAGGAAGAATGCGATAATGATACGAGGAAATGAACCCTTTTTATTCATCTTTGACAGTAACCCCGGAAGACAGCTATCAAGTGCCATACGATGCACGAGTCCGCTCACTCCGACAAATGAAGTCAACACCGCTCCTGATAAAACAAGAAACGCATCAGCAACGATCAGATACTGATACCATGTCCCTCCTAAAATGTTTGCAGCATCAGAAAGTACGAAGTCCTTTGCATTCTTTATGGTTTCGAGAGGTAACGTATTTAATATGACGAGTGCGATTAGTGGATTAAAAATTGCGACACCGATGAGCATGTTTCTGAGTGTTTTTCGGAAAACGCCTTTTTTTTGTTCTTCAACAAAGTTTGCTGAGCTCTCAAAACCAGAAACCCCCAGCAAGCATGCTGAAAAACCGAGCACAAACATCTGAAAAAAGCCTCCGCGATTTGCAATGATATCCCATGTGTGTGCAATGTTTACCGACAACTGAGATTCTCCTCCTGAGAAATAATATATGGCTCCCATCACAACGAAACTGACTAATGTGAAAATATGGAATATGAATATACCGAATGCAACCTTTGCAGAGTCTTTCAATCCGGTAATAACGAGCAGTGCAAAAAATGCAAGAAGTGCAATTGTTCCTGCTATCACAGGACTGATGATTATTCCCCCGAGAAGAATATCTGGTATATGAAGAACTGAATTCAGATACTCCACTCCGACTTTAGCCGAAATCACTGCTGTTGCAATGTATGAAAGAACTGTCATCACGCCCGCAATAGCAGCTACCGTTTTTGAAGTGCCATTGAGCAAGCAGTTGTAAGCTCCACCATTTACTGGAAGCGCTTCGACAACTTCGATATAAACCGCTTTATACAAAAACAGCACTCCAGCAACTGCTACAAGAATAAACGGTGCAAACACGCCACCAAATATAATAGCAATACCGGATACATAGAGTGCTGAGCTCAAAATATCATTGCCGCAAATCGCAGTAGCAAACCACTCGCCGAGCTTTACATGCTCATGACGAACTGATGCTCGATCGTTTTGAGCAGTTTTTTCACTAGTGGACATGAAAGTGTGAACTATTAGTTAATAATTAATAAAAAATAATATGACCAGTATTGTAGTACTTTATGAAGAAAGATAAAATGTGTATTGGATATGTATGTGAATCATTGTGAATCACAGAGAAAGCCTAAGATTTACTAGCGAAGTCAATAGAGGAATAGACTGATATTAAGAAAGGTATATATATGAAGCCATCTCCCCGATAATTTTTCCATCTCGATGATACGAATAGAATTCAGATTCATGGCAGGAAGTACAGGACCTCATCATCTCAATATTCGCACTCACAATGCCAGCATTGATAAGTAATGATTTACAAGCTTTTGCCAAACTCAAATATGTTTTACCCTCAAAGTTAGCGAATATGCTTTTATCAAAAATCGCTTCAAAATCGTGCTTTCGTTCACCATATAGTTCATAACAGCACGAATCAATGCATGGACCAATTGCAACCTGAATATTTACTCTTTCGGATCCATTTTTTTCCATTGTGGAAATGACATTTTTGATGATATCATGTAAGACCCCTCTCCATCCAGCGTGAGAAATACCAATGATACCGGCAACAGGATCTGAGTAAATGATCGGGACACAGTCGGCAGTAAGGACCGTAAGAACTATTTCACTTTGAGAAGTAACCAGACCATCACCATTTGAAACATGCACCACATCTGAACCATTGCTCATTTCAACCGTCTCAACATTTGTACCATGAGTTTGTTGAGGAATGATGATTGAAGAGTATTGAGAACCGGCTTTCTGAAGAATTTTTTTAATTGTTCCGATATCACGTCCATCTCCATCCTCTTTTGTCCCAAATCCGTGGAAACAATTTTGTAATAAAGAAGATCTCATCATACATCATATATCTTAATTTGCGCTTCTCATCAACCTCAAGACCGCGTCTTTGTCATTCCAAGGATACTCTTTTGTGCCACGACAAAGACTTTTTTCATGTCCTTTTCCTGTAAGTACAATAATGTCATTCTGTTCCACAATTTCACACGCTTTCATAATTGCTTCGAGTCTATTGATGATAATGGTGTACTGTTTTGGTTTTCGACCAAACGCTTCTTGATCAACTCTTTGAAAACCTGCTTCATCAAGCCCCTTTGATATCTGGCTGGCTATATCAAACGGATCTTCTGTTCGATAGTCTTCTTCAGTGATAATGACAAGATCTGAATACTTCGCACTCGCACGACCCATCGGGGCCCTCTTTTCATCATCACGAAATGCTGCTGCACCAAACAAATGGATAAGACGACCCTTTTTCACATAATCCTGTCGAATACATGATAATGCTTCATGAAGTGCGTGAGGTGTATGTGCAAAATCAACAATAACCATAAAATCTTTATCATATACCACTTCAAGTCTCCCTGAGGGAAGTTCATATGTCTTCATAAAATGAACGATCTTTTCCTCATCTACCTGAAGCTCTTTACAAACCAAATATGCTGCAAGATAATTATATTTATTAAATTGAGCAAGTGTTTTGTTGATTTTTTTTGCGATGTCTATTGAATGTTCTGCGTTGTCATGGAGACCATATGTCTCAATTTTGGCATCTCCAAGATATTTCAAAATATAATCATATGATTCGTCATCAATATTTATGAATGTTTTTTTTGACAAGTGTGACAACGATACTTTTGCTTTAACGTACTGTTCATATGAGCCATGATACAGAAGATGTTCGTGAGTAATATTGGTTATTACTGACACATCATACTGCACCCCAAAAACCCTCTTCTGATCAAGCGCATGCGACGTTGTTTCAAGGACAAAGTACTCCGAACCCTCATCAACCGCTTGACGAATATATTTTTGCACCTCAAAAGACGACGGTGTCGTGACATGAAATCCCGTGTCGTATACATGAGTTCCAATCACCGCAGAAACGGTAGAAATGATCGAGGTTTTTTTACCACTTGAAGATAAGATGTGATAAATAAGATTAGCAGTGGTGGTCTTACCATCTGTTCCGGTGATGCCGATTACCTTAATTTCTTTACTCGGAAATCGATAATAAATATTTGCAAAAATTGCTATCAATAAATGACCGATATTTTTTAATCTTTGAATAAATAGTTTCATAAGATAGCTCAATTATACTTTCCAAATCATCAGAATAATAGCTTCAAAAACTCCGTGACATTAATGATACAAATGTAATTACGATGGCTGAACGTTAAGATAAATTAATAGATCCTCAGCAATTTCAAAAAAGAGTGGAGCCGCGGTTTCTGATCCCCAACTGGATGATTCCGGTTCTTGAATAACCACAAGCATAAGAAATGCCGGTTTTTCAGCAGGAGCAAATCCAATAAATGATGCGATGGTTTTTGAGATATCATACGTTCCTTCCACCGCAATTTGCGCAGTACCCGTCTTCCCTCCAAATGTATATCCTTCAGGCATATTCCATTTCGCTTCTGCGTTATTTACGACCGACACCAACATATTTTTTATGGTGCGAGAAGTTCTTTCACTTAAGATTTTTTTTTGAACCTCGGGCTCACGAATTTTGACATCGTCTCCTTCTATTACCTCTTTGACCACATATGGTCTCATCAAATTACCTCCGTTAATAAGTGCGGCAAATGATCGCACGAGCTGAATTCCGGTCACCGATACGCCTTGACCAAACGGCATGGTAGCTTCATCGATTGGATACCACGTACTCAATGGTTTGATTTTTCCCGATGATTCTCCTTGAAGATCAATTTGAGTTTTACTCCCAAATCCATATTTACTAATATATTCATGCATTTTTTCTTTTCCGAGCTTGTCTCCGATGTATACCATCCCAACATTTGAAGATTTTTCTAAAATATGTGTAATTGAAATTTTGCCGTCATATTTATCATCCCAATTTCGAATGGTGTAATTGCCAATTTTAACCGGTCCTTTTTCATTGAACAAATCAGTTGGTTTTACTAATCCCTCTTCCAAGGCGGCGGCAACAATGAGGGGTTTAAAAGTAGATCCCGGTTCGTAAACGCTCGAGATCGTCCAATTAATAAAATCCGCTTCGGTAAACTCATAATAATGTTCTGGATCAAAATCGGGGAGACACACCAATCCAAGAAGCTCCATGGTGGCTGGATCTGCCGCAATCACACAACCTGATTTGGCTTTAAATCGCTCAACACCTTTCTTCAAATGTTCTTTAATGATTTGTTGTACTGATTTATCGATCGTGAGCACAATATCACGTCCATCTTCCGCCTCAACGCGCTCTTGATTTCCACTAAATATGGGACGACCAAACATATCTCGCTCAGATTTAAGTACTCCAGGAAGACCGGTAAGATCCTTATTATAATATCCTTCTAAACCAAAGTATCCGATTGACTTACTATCAGAATCTTTTCCCAAAAAACCAACAAGATGCGCGGCAAGTGATGCTTCAGGATAATATCGCTGCTGTTCTTGTTCAAATCCAAAATCTTCGAGATTGTATGCTTCCAATTTTTCTTTTGTTTCTCTATCCAAATTACTTTGTATTGCAACCCAATCTTTGGTCATATCAATTCGTGCCTCAAGCGTGGCCTCATCCATCTTAAGTTCATCCTCAAGAAGTTGAATTAAATAGTCTCTATCCTCCACTTTTTTTGGTTCAACAAATAATCGATATTTTGTCTGATTGAGTGCAATTGGATCATGATTTCGGTCAAGAATTTTTCCTCTATTTGGCTCTATCCGACTTGTTTTTGTATAATCAGCAGAATAAAATTCAGGAGAGATGACCTGAATGTAAAACAGGCGTACTATTACAGAAGCTAACCCAAAGAGAAAAAAGAAAAAAAGAATTCGAAGTTTATTCATACAGTTATTTAGTAATTGTAGCTGAATATTTCTCCAGTAAGCGAGGTTTGAACACGGCTATTTATTTCGAGCGTACTTTGGAAGTTGCGAATACATCGGAGCGTTATACTTTCCATAATTAAGCTCGGCAGCAAGTGACGCTGTCCAAACATGTGATTCAAGCTTGTAGATTTCTTGCTCCCATTCAATATTTTCCTGATTCAAAGAAGCAATTCCCGTTTCGTAATAGCTAATCTCATTTCCCAATTTGATTCCTTGAATAAAAATTGCAATATTAACGCCGATAAGCAGCACTATTATTCCGATGATGATGGTATTTATTGATAATCTCATAGTACGTTTAAAACACGTAAAACTGCTGAACGTTCAAATGG
This sequence comes from uncultured Gammaproteobacteria bacterium, assembly GCA_964452355.1. GTDB lineage: Bacteria > Patescibacteriota > Microgenomatia > UBA1406 > GWC2-37-13 > UBA1450. The sequence goes on from CAYVKV010000002.1 coordinate 80,098, forward strand.
TGCCAATCTTCGCTTTTTTTCAACATGAATGACCGACTCTTCTACCAAATCACCGTTTCTTGCAAAGGACTTCACAATACGATCCTCAAGTGAATGGAAGGTGATAATGACAATTTTTCCATTCTTCCGCGTTATGTTGAGTGCACCTTGTAATCCCTTTTTGATATTATTCAGTTCATCATTAACGATAATTCTCAATGCTTGAAAGATTCGCGCATAACTTTTTTTCTGAGTCGTCATATCAGCTTTTATTACCGAGTCAATAATAGAAATTAAATCTTGAACCTTCTCAATTGGCTGTGATGACCTCATTTGCGTAATTTTTTGGGCTATTTTTGGTGAATAAATATCTTCTGAATATTTCATAAGTTCATATTTGAGCGTTTCGGGATCGGTATTGTGTAAATATTCTGAAACCGTCATACCGGTTTCTTTCAGACGCATGTCGAGTGGATCTTCTCTCATTTCAAATGAAAATCCCTTTCCCCCTTCTCGAATTTGTCCCATAGACAATCCGAAGTCAAACAATACGCCGGAAACTGGTGTAAATGATTCAGATTTAGCAATCTGCTCAATATCAGCAAAGTTGCCATGGACGACTTGGATGGAATCAATACTTTTTTTCACTTGACTTGCATCTGCGTCAATTGCTAAAAGTCGACCCCCACGATTTATTATTTCTTGTGAGTGACCTCCTTCACCATAGGTTGCATCGATGTATCTTTCGTCTTTTTGGATCTCAAGAGCATCGATCGCTTCTGTCAAAAATACGGGTGTGTGTTTATTTTTCATATTGTTTCAATGGTGCTCATATAATCGCTCCATCTCTTTGTATTCCAGATTTCAAAGTGATCTCCAACTCCCACTATGACTGCTTTTGTATCTAAGTCTGCAAATTGTAAAAGTCCATTTGGCAATACTGCTCGACCCTGATCGTCAAGTTCGATGTATACCGTCGATGAAAAGAGTGATCGCCGTTTTCCGATCTGATCCATGTCCAATAGGGAAACATCGAGTAATGAATCTGCTCGATCTTCCCAATCAAGCTTGTCATATCCTGCTAAACATGATCCAAATCCTTTGGTTACTACAAATAAATTATTTGTTAAAAGCTCACGAACCTTCTTGGGAAGCGCTATTCTTCCCCCCGCGGTGATCGAAACTGAGTACTCACCATAAAACACCATATCTAACCATTATGCGCCATACAAAACAGGAAGTCAAGAATGAAGTGAATTAAAAATCAACTGTTTTTGCCCAAACGAATGAACTATAATATTGTGATAATAGATCAATATGAACAAACTTCTTTCCCGAACAAAAGGTTTTATTTTTAAACAACAAACAAGCATTCTGTCATCTACGATGATTCTTGCGGGAATGATGTTGCTTTCACGAATCGCAGGGTTTCTGCGATATAGAATTTTAGGAGGGTATTTTAGTCCCAGCGAACTTGATATTTTTTATGCCGCTTTTCGTATCCCTGATTTGGTTTTTGAGATTCTCATAAATGGCGCACTCAGCACCACGTTCATACCATTTTTTATTGAATATCAAAAACGTAAAAATGAACAGAGTAGTATCATTTCTTCGATCATCAATACGGTAAGCATCTTCCTTATGGCATTCATTGTGATATTAATCATCCTCATGCCTCTCTTAATGCCACTGATTGCCCCGGGATTTGATCAAGTACAGGTACAACAATTGATTATCTATTCACGCATTCTTCTCCTTGGACAGCTTCCCTTCCTTGTTTTGGGAAATTTCCTGACTGCCATAAGTCAAGCAAAAAAATCATTCTTAATCCCCGCACTTGCACCGATTCTTTACAATATTGCAATTATCGTTTGCATCACTTTGTTTTCAGAGTCATTCCACCTTCTTGCCCCAATTCTTGGTGTTGTTGTGGGGGCGCTCGTCTTCTTTGTCGTTCAACTTCCTGTGTTTTATATTGCGGGATTTAGTTATTTACCGGTACTCAAGCATTTTAAAGAGTCGATGCGATTTTTTCGTACCGCGGCACCTCGAATCTTGACAATAATTGTCGCGCAGATTGATGCAACAGTTGATTTGACACTTGCAACCCTTTTGGGTCCAGGATCCTACACGGTTTTCTATCTTGCACAGCGACTCCAACTTTTGCCCGTCTCCGTAGTAGGTATGGCATTTGGACAAGCTTCACTTCCGTATCTTTCCGACATGTATCAAGAAAAGAAATATCGTGAATTCAAAGATATTATCGTTACGTCGATTTTGAACATTTTTTATTTTACAATTCCTGCTGCTGCTTTTTTGATTATTACTCGTACTCCTATGGTGCGATTATTTTTTGGAGCTGACAAATTTGATTGGAATGCCACTGTTTTGACCGCAGTTACCCTGTCATACTTTGCTCTATCACTCCCGCTTCATGCGATATATTATTTCTTAACTCGCTGTTTCTACTCAATATTCGACACCAAAACGCCATTTTATGTGAGTGCGATCTCTATTATTTTTAGCGCAGCACTGAGTATCCTTTTTACCTTGGTGTTCAAGCTTCCGGTCTGGGCACTTGCACTTTCATTTTCAATTACTATGAGTTTGCGATCTCTCGTTCTTATTCTCCTTCTTTACCGGAAGCTTGGTGGGTTTAATATTTTGGCACTTACTAAGGGTACTTTTAAAATAAGTATTGCAGTATTTAATACCACCATTTTGACGTATTTTCTTATGAGGCTTCTTGATGGATTGATCCTTGACACCACTCGAACGCTTAATGTTTTCATGCTTTTGACCGTAGGATTCATATTTTATTCTGTAATATTTTTGTTTCTCAGTTGGCTATTTGGTATAAAAGAAATGTATATTTTGTCAAAAATGTTCTTAAAAGTGAGAGAATATCAGAAAAAAATAGTTGAGGTTTATAAAGGCGTTGAATATGGAAGTGAATAATTATGAATGATAAACAACAACATTTAGTCGCACTTGGTGCGATTCAAAAAAAACTAAAAGGACGCACACTGTCGTATCGTGAGATTTATGCCGTTATGGATCAGATCGCATCTGAAAGACTCGGAGATATTTTAACAACCTATTTTGCGGCAGCGGGATTTAGCGAAGGATTTAGTCCGGAAGAACTCTATCATCTCACAAAAGCAATGGTTGAGACGGGGGAAAAGCTCGATTTTCCCGGTATTGTAGCGGACAAGCATTCGATTGGAGGAATAGCGGGAACACGTGCCACGATGATCATTGTTCCTATTATTGTTGCAGCTGGATTTACCATTCCAAAAACATCTTCACGTGCAATTACGTCTCCCGCAGGAACTGCTGATGTAATGGAAGTACTTGCAAAAGTAAATTTCTCACCTGAACAGGTAACGAAGATCGTTCGTGATGTTGGCGGTTGTATTATCTGGGGCGGACATTTGGGGATAGCACCTGCCGATGACGTGATCATTCGAATCGAAGAACCACTCTCTTTTGAATCATATGACAAGTTTATTGTATCGATCATGGCGAAAAAAGTTGCAGCCTCAACAAATCATCTGGTCATTGATCTTCCCATCGGAGCGTCCATGAAAATAAAATCCGAGAAAGATGCACTCATCGTCAAACACAAATTTGAACAATTAGCTGAAAAATTTGGCATCAAGGTTGTTGTTGATATAAATCATACTCAGGAACCTGCCGGAAATGGGGTTGGACCCACCCTTGAAGCCATTGATGTTTTGAAAGTTCTTGAGCAAGATGCATCTCGACCACTTGAGCTTGAAAAACGTTCACTTCGCCTTGCGGGAATCCTACTGGATCTCTGTTATAAAACGCAAAGAGTAAAGAAAGATGGAACACAAGAAGCTCAGACACTGCTTGAAAGTGGCAAAGCTCTTGAAGCATTTCGAAAAATTATCAAAGCACAGTATGGAGATCCAAATGTTACCTGGAAATCTTTAAAGACTGCCGAACATCAAAAAAAGGTGTTTGCGGACAAATCTGGTACAATAATTCGTATAAACAACTACCATTTGAATGCAGTTGCAAAAATTCTTGGTGCGCCAAAGGATGAAAAAGCCGGCATTGAGTTGCTTGCGAAACGATCAGATTACATGTCTGAAAAAAGACCGTTAATGATATTTCACTCATCAAGCAAACAGCATCTTTCGGAAGCCGTTGATACCGTCAAATCATTTCCCATATTCACTATTGAATAAATTTATGAAAAAATTCCTCACCATTATCATCATCTTTCTTATCATTTTGATCGGTGGATATTTGTTTTACCGTGAAGGCACTTTGGCGATAAATAGCAAATCAGAAGAATCAATGATCTTTGTCGTTGATCCGGGTGAAAATCTTGATTCGATCATAAATAATCTTTCAAAAGCCGGTCTTATCCGAAATCGCATTGTATTTTATCTAGTAGTCAAGCAGCTCGGAATTGAACGTGAGATCCAAGCGGGAGATTTTCGACTGTCCCCTTCCATGAACACATATGAAATTGCAGATGAATTTACTCATGGAACAATCGACATCTGGGTCACGGTTCCTGAGGGATTGAGGAAGGAAGAAATTGCTGAGATTATGTCAAAAACGTTTGATATTTCTGAGACAGAATTCAACACACTTGCCCAAGAAGGATATCTTTTTCCCGATACCTATCTGGTACCCAAAAATCCGGAGCCTGATCAAATCATCAATCTGATGAAATCAACGTATGAAAAAAAATATACGCAAGACTTGCGTTCGCAAGCACGTGCAAATGGCTTGACCGATGAAGAGGTGCTCATTCTTGCATCAATCGTCGAGCGTGAGGCAAAATTTGATCAAGATCGGACACAAGTTGCAAGTGTACTTTTGAGAAGATACCGTGAAGACTATCCATTGCAAGTTGATGCAACAATTCAGTACGCCCTTGGATATCAGACAAGTGAAAATAGGTGGTGGAAAAGTTCAGTGACGTTTGAAGATCTTGAAAACACCTCAAAATACAATACCTATAAAAATGCCGGTCTACCACCAACACCGATCAGTAATCCGGGCATCTCGTCAATTCAGGCGGTAGTAAATGCAGATGAGGAAACACCCTATATGTTTTATGTTTCTGAACCAAATGGAACAACTCATTTTTCAAAAACCTATGAGGAGCACCAAAGAAATATTGAAAAGTACCTGCGATAAATGATTATCAAATAAACGGATTCTTAAGCTGACACTTTCATTGCTGTTCCACTTGCTGAAATCTTTCAGTAATGATCTCACGAGGCTTTGATCCTTGTGCTGGGCCGACGTACCCAGCTTCATGGAGCTCGTCAAGGATACGAGCTGCGCGTGCATATCCGACACGAAGCTTTCGTTGAAACATTGAAGCAGATGCTTTATCCGCTTGTGAAATGAGTTGTACCGCTTGATCGAATAGCTCATCCTGACTGTTTGATGCGCCACCTGCAGCTCCGGGCATACCGCCTAATCGCGGCTTTTCTTGTTCGGTTATTTCCTCGGTATATTGAACAATCGGCACCTGTGATTTTAAGAATTTGACCACATCTCCCACTTCCTGTTCGGTTAAATAAGGTCCCTGAATACGGCGAGGCTTCGCTTGATCAGGAGGAAGATAAAACATATCTCCCCGCCCTAAAAGCTTCTCAGCCCCCGGCATATCGATAATAACTCGCGAATCAATCATTGACGAAACGTTAAATGCGATTCTGGTGGGAATATTTGCTTTCATAAGTCCGGTAATAACATCTACCGATGGCCGTTGAGTCGTGAGAATCAGGTGAATTCCGACAGCCCGTGCTTTTTGAGCGATACGCGTAATGAGATCTTCCACATCATTTGCCGCATACATCATAAGGTCTGCAAGCTCATCAATCACAAAAATAATATATGGTTTTCGCTCAATGCCCTCAATTTTATTAAAGCCCTCCAGATTTCGTACTCCTGCTTGAGCAAGCTCTTTGTATCGAGCTTCCATCTCCCCAACCGACCAACGGAGTGCCGAAACTACTTTACTTGGATCGGTAATGACATCGGTCAGAAGATGAGGTGAGCCATTGTACTGCACCATCTCAACCTGTTTTGGATCAACCAGAATCATGCGAAGTTCATCTGGTCGTGTTCGCATCATAAGCGTTGTGATCCACGCATTCAACATGACAGATTTTCCTGAACCAGTGGTACCGGCAATCAGTACGTGGGGCATTCCCGCCAAACTTGCTGAACGCTGTTCTCCCGATACATCAAGACCGAGCGGTACTATTAAGGGATCGCCACCCTTTTGAGAAAGAGGACCTGATGTCATAAGCTGTCTGAGGGTGACGAGCTGTGGCTTAATATTTGGAATTTCAATTCCGACAAGTGATCTTCCGGGAATAGGAGCTTCAATACGGACAAGCCCCGTGGGAGCGGCAAGGGCAAGGGCAAGATCATTTGAAAGTGTCGTAATTTTTGAAAGCTTTGTACCCATGGTGATCTCGATCGCATATTGGGTAACTGTTGGACCGAAATTGACCTCAGCCACGCGAGTCCGAATTCCAAAACTATCAAGCGTTTTTTCGATAATATTCGCATTGCCCTTCACATCTCCACGATCGGCATCACCTTGTTTCACTTCATTCAAAAGAGTATTTGGTGGATACACCCAAGTGGAAGAATTACTTTGCTTTATTGGTTTTATTGATAAACTACCTTCAAGCATTGCTTTTGCCGCAATTGCTTTTGCAGGAGTTGGAGCTTGAGATGCTGCAGGTTGTGGTTTGTTGAGAATGGTATGATCTCGGATAAAACCATCACCTGATTTGTCTTGATGATCTGAATTATTCCCAATAGATGTTCCTCTTTTGTGACTGGCAGCTTTAATCAGCTTCACAATCGGTGAGGTAAACTTTTGAAGCGTTACGACCATCACATCAATTGAAGTATCAAGGAATAGGATAAACCCAATGATAAATGACACCAGTAAAATGGAAAGTGAACCAAGAGGGGTAAAATCAAGAGATAGATTGTCGTAAACCGATTTACCAACTCCTCCTGATCGAAAAAGACCAAGAAGTGCAATGAGGAGAATGAGTGATCCAATCGTGACATTGAATCGTACAAATTTAAGTTTTTTAGTGTTAAAAAAGTGTCCGGAAATAAGAAATATGATAAACGGAATAAATATCGCCAAACCGCCAAACAATTGAAGAATTTGGTCATTTACTTGTTTAAGGACCTGGCTCCTGCTTGCTGATGAAAATAATTGTGAAAATGAAGCAAGAATAATGATTCCGATTATAATCAGAAAAAATCCAAGAATATTAAAAAATGTTTTATTATTCACTGAAAATTTCGAATACCATTGTTTTTTTCGTCTACCCATCACTTTTTTTCAAAAACAAATAACATACAACATATAATGTTTTTAAGACTAATTTCCAAAACCTATTATATGAGGATAATTTCATCTTATCACGCAGAGCTTTGTATGTAAATATGAGAGAGATCACTTATTCTCAAAATTGAGATTTAATCAAAATTCCGGCAATCAAAGCCAACACTCCTGCAATTATTTTCACTTTAATATTCTCACGTTCTTTTAAAAAGACTATGCCAAATAGCACTGATAAAATGACCTGAGAGGTGAGAAGTACGACAACAATTCCCTTGTCTGGAGCGGTTTTATAAGCCATAAAGGAAAACATCATATAGAGTGAGCTCGTCCCACTCGCCAAGAAAAGATTAATGACCGTACCTTTGAAATGAGTTATTACTATTGCATAATCTTTTTTAATGGTATTGAAGGAGACACATAAAATGATAAGTGCGGTTCCAAAAGAAGTAATCAGCAAATAAGCAGCAACACGTATTGATGTTGAAACATAAGCACTACCGACTTGAAACAAAGCAAATAGCATTGCCGATAGAACAATATAAAGAGCGCTTTTATTTATAGATACACTTCCTTTTTCATATTGAACCATGATAATTGCCGTAAGAAGAATGATCATGCCGATAACTTGTTGTGCTGAAAAAGTACTTTGTAAAAAGAGAACCGAAAGAATTCCTCCCCAAATGAGTATTGATGAAAAAATAATTTGCGTCACGCCTGAATCAAGTTTTTTCTGTCCAGCAAAATAAACAATATTGCCAGCTACAGATGTAATGACGATAAGGGCAAGAGTAATCAAATTACTTTTCACCCCGGCAAAATCAAGTCCTCCAAGCAGTGGATTAAAAAGTAATATCAATAGTCCGGTACTTGCGGTCAAGAGAAATGAAAGGGTGATCGGAGAAACGGTATTATCGCGGCTTAAGCGCCTCGTTCCCAAGCTGTATATTGCTCGAAAAATGATTGCTAAAAAAGTGAGAATGATCCAGTTCATAGTTTCTTAGATTGTATATCAAAAAATCGTTTGATGCGATGATTACTACGACTGAACAGAATTTTCTCAATAAAAAGACGGGGCAAAAGCCCCGTCCTTATTATGGTATTAATTAATACCTCTTCGCTTAGAACCGTCGAAGGTTGTCTCTTAGTTGAGGTCTACTATTTCGATCTCCTCGGTCATAACTTCCGCCGCCTTGACGACGACCATCTGATCCTTGTGGCTGTTCTTGAATCACAATTGGTGTGCCATCGGGCATTGCAGTCATCTGAAGATTGATTCTTCCTTGACTGTCGATTTCATTGACTTTGACCTTTACTTTGTCTCCCACTGATACGATATCAGCAGGGTCTTTGACAAAGCCCGAACTCATCTTTGAAACATGAACCAATCCTTCTTTACCGGGAAGAACTTCGACAAATGCACCAAAGGCCATGATTCGTGTTACTGTTCCTTCAAATTCTTCACCTGGCTCAATTTCGCGGACTAAATTTTTGATGAACTCTATGGCTTCCGCGACTTTGGCGCGATCAACACCGGCGACCGTCACGAGTCCTTCATCATTGACATTTATTTCAGTGCCCGTATTTTCAATGATACTTCTGATCATCTTTCCGCCGGGACCGATCACGGTACCAATTAATTCTTTATTCAACTGTATTTCTTCAATACTTGGAGCATACTGAGAAATTTCTGCCTTTGGCTGTGATATGGCTTTATTCATCACCTCAATAATTTTGAGTCGCGCAGCTTGTGCTCGTGTCATGATCTCTTCGACCATTTCATCGGTAAGACCATTGTTTTTAACATCAAGTTGTACCGCAGTGACTCCCTCGGTTGTTCCGGTTACTTTGAAATCCATCTCTCCTGAGAAGTCTTCAATTCCCATGATGTCTGTCAATATGACATAGTTATCATCTGACATTGACATCATTCCCATTGCAATTCCCGCAACAGGACGCTTTATTGGTACACCTGCATCCATGAGCGCAAGTGATGATCCACAGGTTGATGCCATTGAAGTTGAGCCATTGGAAGTCAATACTTCTGACACAATATGGATAACATATGGAAATTCCTTTTGTGATGGAAGAACGGGAATCAGTGCTTTTTCGGCAAGTGCTCCATGTCCGATTTCACGTCGTGAGGTAAATCCAATGCGACCTGTTTCTCCAACTGAATACAATGGAAAGTTGTAATGATGAATGTACCGTTTTTCTTCTTGCCCATTTGGTCCTTCTAAAAGCTGTTCAAGTCCGGGCGCACCAAGTGTGGCAACTGAAAGTACCTGCGTATCGCCGCGGGTAAACATTCCGGTGCCATGAGTTCGTGGCAAAATACCAATCTCAGCGCTGAGCTTTCGAATTTCATCGATTCCACGACCATCAATTCGCTTCTTGGTCTCGATAGTGTTGCTGCAGATCAGTTTTTTTGTCAAATAGTCAATTGCATCAGCAATTGCCTTTTCCTCAAAATCTTCTCCGGTCACTTCCACCACTTTTTCAACAATTTTTGCAACAAACGAACCATCGTCAAACTCTTTTTCAAGTTTGTAATCAATGACTCCTTGCAGATCATCTTTAAAGGTGGTTGTCAAAATCTTTTTCAATTTTTCATCAACAACACTTTCAGATACGACTTCTTTTTCCTGACCGATATCTTTTCGAACCTGCTCCATCATTTCGATGAGCTTCATGTTCTCTTGTTTTGCCAACTTTATTCCATCCTGAATTACTTCATTGGGAACTTCATCAGAGGCAGTTTCAAGCATCATGACTTTGTTGTCACGATTTGAGGTGACAAAAAGATCGAGTGATGATTTTGCGTCTTGTGCCTGAGTTGGGTTGATGACGAGTGTCTGGCTCTCATCAGCATCTCCATTGACATATCCGATTCGAGTTCCGGCAACGGGGCCATTCCACGGAGCGGGACACGCATGAAGTGCGGCAGATACTGCATTCAATGCAACAATCTCTGGGGCATGCTCTTTGTCAAGTGACATTAAGGTGATCACCACTTGGAGTTCACGTCGATATGTTTTTGGAAAAAGCGGACGAATTGAACGATCAATGATGCGACCTTTCAAAATGGCATCATCGGTCGGTCGACCTTCACGCTTTACCCAACGAGATCCTTTGATAATACCACCTGCATAGAGGCGTTCGATATATTCCACCTGAAGAGGGAAATAATCAAGGTTCTTGTTTTCTTTTCCAATAGTAATAGCAACAAGAACGCACGTATCGCCCATTGAGGCAAATACAGATGATGTCGCGGCTTTCGCCATTTTCCCAAACTGAAGTTTGAGTGTGTGACCATCGACATCGATGGTTTTTTCGTATTGTTTCATAACAATAAATGTGTGAGAAAGAGTTCGTGCAGATGCGTATTGCAAACGTTACTAACTTTTTGGTAGTAATGAATTCGTGTAACGCGTATCGTCAAGTGAACAACGGTAGTGTTATTCAATTAACGTTATACGCTACACACCTCTTGCGAAGATTCTTTCTTAAATAATAATTATTTCTTAAGCCCTACTTTTTTAATGAGCACCTTGTACCGTTTTTCGTCAAGTTTTTGAAGGTAATTGAGAATTCTTCTTCGTTTTGCGATCACTTTAAGAAGACCCCGTCTTGAATGATTGTCTTTTTTGTTTCCTTCAAGATGACTCGACAAACGAGTAATTTTAAATGAAAGAAGTGCAACTTGTACTTCAGGGGATCCGGTATCGCCCGTTTTTTGAGCGAATGTATCGATTATCTCTTGTTTACTTTCGGGTAACGGTGCAGATGCCATTATATTTTGTGTTTTAATAACAAATAAAAAAATGCCTTTTGTAAGTAAATTACTTACATTTAAAGCAATGTGAAGAATTATAATTGATATAGATTAAAGTTGCAACCTTATATCATGCAGTCCCAAAGATTATCACGACAGCGCACTCAATCGATCAAGCCTTTCTTACTCCTTTTCTTAATCATCATTCTGTCCGCGATCATTTTGTTTGTACCACCTACAAATATCGCAATTATCCTCTGCTTAGTCATACTCATGAGTACAATCGCATATCTTTCTTCTACCTATTTTCTCTCAAAAAAAAGACAAATAATGGTAACTTCTTTTGTTTTTCTATCGCTTTGTATGAGTTACCTTCTTGGGTTTGAAATATTCAATACATTGCTCCTTCTATCATTTATAATAGTTGTGGCAAAGCTATTTCCCAATAAATCATGACAAATAAATATATCACCACCACCACGCCATATGTAAATTCAGATCCACACATTGGCTTTGCGCTCGAAATTATTCAAGCCGATACATGGGCGCGGGCTCAGAAACTTTCGGGGAATGAAGTAACATTTAATACCGGAACTGATGAGCATGGCGCAAAAATTTATGAAAAAGCGGTAGAACAAAAAAAAGATCCTCAAACGTATGTTGATGAATACGCCGAAAAATTCAAACATCTGAAAGAGCTTCTCAATCTCAGCTTCACAAACTTTATTCGAACAACAAATCCTGATCATAAGAAAGCAGCACAAGAGTTTTGGACAAGATGCGCAAAAAAGGGAGACATATATAAAGATACATATAAGATCAAATATTGTGTCGGATGCGAATTGGGAAAAACTGACTCTGAGCTTGAAGATGGTAAATGTCCCCTGCACCCCAATCGTGAAGTTGATATCATCGAAGAGGAAAACTATTTTTTTAGATTCTCTAACTATCAGGCTCAACTTCTTAAGTTATACAACGATCACCCTGATTTTGTCATGCCGGCACACCGACTTGAGGAAATTCGTAATTTTGTGACAGCTGGTCTTGAAGATTTTAGTATCTCCCGAATTAAGAGTAAGATGCCGTGGGGCATACCGGTCCCCGGTGATGAAGAACACGTGATGTATGTCTGGTTTGATGCGTTGATTAATTATATTTCAACTCTAGGATGGCCCAACGACCAAGAAAATTTTGAGAAAAATTGGCCCGGCGTCCAAGTTGCGGGAAAAGACAATTTGAGACAGCAGTCTGCCATGTGGCAAGCAATGCTTTTGTCAGCAGACCTTCCTCCATCCAAGCAAATCTTTATTCATGGCTTTATCAGTATGAATGGACAGAAAATCAGCAAGTCAACCGGCAATATCGTAGATCCCGTAGAACTGGTCAATAAGTATGGCATAGATGCGACCCGATATTATCTTCTTCGAGAGATTCCGGCACTTGACGATGGTGACTTTTCATATGATCGCATGGAGCAACTCTATGATGCAGATCTTGCAAATGAACTTGGAAATCTGGTCTCAAGAGTGACAACCATGGCGGCCAAAGATGAACTGGAAATAACAATCCAGAATGAATCTCCCGATGAAAACATTGTAAAAATGATTGAACTGTTTGGATTCAATGAAGCCTTGGAACAATTGTGGAATGAAATTAAAGTAATAAATAAAGAAATAAACGATGCAAAACCATGGAGCCTCGAAGCCAAGAACCGTAAGAACGTACTTGAAACATGGCTCAAAAAAATTCACAACCTCGGACTCAATCTTGCACCATTTCTCCCAGAAACATCTGAAAGAATTCTGAAGGTGACATCGGGAAAGATTGAGAAGATTGAGCCACTTTTCCCAAGATTGAAAAAATAATCATTCGATCGGTAACTTCTTCCTCATCTCAACTGCAAAAAACGATACTTTACTAATGTATAATAATATTCTGATGAAACGCTTGCTCAACTATCTCAAATTCCACAAGTCTAAACACTTTTCAAAACTATGGGTGTTCTCCTTTGTGGGTCTTGGAGGACTTGCCGTATTTTGGATCGCGGCAATTTTTATCTACTTCTATATTTTTAAGGGACTTCCCTCTCCCTATTCACTCAAAGATTACAAAGCGGTGCCGATTTCAAGTCAGATTTATGACCGAAATGGCAAACTTCTATACGAAGTGTATCGAGAAGAAAATCGAACGCCGGTCAAGTTAAATACCCTTCCAGACTATCTTATAAAGGCAACGATTGCGGTTGAAGACAAAGATTTTTATAAACATGGTGGTGTCTCGTTTGTCTCGGGAATTTTGAGAGCGGTAAAAGAAAATTTGCAAAACAGTAGTCTTCAGGGAGGTTCAACTATTACACAACAACTCGTGAAAAGTGCATTGCTTACTCCTGAACGAACCATACAGCGTAAATTAAAGGAAGTCATTTTAGCATTATGGGTAGAGCAAATTTTTTCAAAAGATGAAATTTTGGAGATGTATTTAAACCAAGTGCCCTATGGCGGATCATCTTATGGCATTGGTCAGGCAGCAAAAACATACTTTGAAAAAACCCCTGATGAACTTGAGCTACATGAAGCTGCGATGCTTGCGGGACTTCCCCAGGCACCAACCACCTACTCACCACACACCAATCCCGATCGTGCAAAAGTACGGCGAGATCATGTCTTAAGAAATATGTTTGAACAGGGGTACATTACTCAACAACAGATTGATGCAGCGCTTAAAAAACCTGTCGTAGTGCTTCCCCCAAAAACGGAGATCAAAGCTCCCCATTTTGTATTTGAAGTTAAAAAGCTCTTGGAGCAAGAGTATGGACTTAAACAACTTGAGGAAGGGGGCCTCAAGGTTACGACCACTCTCGATCTTGATATTCAAGAAGAGGCTGAAAGAATCGTTCAAGAGGAAATAGAAGATCTTGCGCGGTACAAAGTTACCAATGGAGCAGTTCTCGTGACTCGCCCACCAACCGGCGAAATTCTTGCCATGGTTGGATCAGTAAACTATTTTGATGGTGGATCAGGAGCATTTAATGTGACGACCTCCGGAACTCGTCAACCGGGATCTTCAATCAAGCCGATCAACTATGCCGTCGGAATCGATCGTGGAATAGTCACCGCATCAACCATGTTTCTTGATGTGCCGACCTGTTTCTCAAATCCCGGACAACCGAAAGCATATTGTCCAAAAAACTATGACAATACATTTCACGGACCGGTTCAGCTGAGATACGCACTCGCCAATTCTTACAATATCCCCGCGGTCAAAATGCTGGCATTCAATGGTGTTGAAGATTTTATTGCATCCTCATCGGCATTTTTAATTGAATCATTCAAGGACCCCACGCGATATGGTCTTTCTCTTACCCTTGGTGGTGGTGAGGTTGCTATGACTGAGATGGCACAAGCATTTTCGGCATTTGCAAATCAAGGACGTCCACGAAAACTTAATTATGTTCTTAAAGTTCAAGACAAGTCGGGTAAAACCTTGTATGAATACAAAGACTACAACTTTGTTCAGGATATAAAAAAACCCATTGACCGACCAAATTATCTTTCAATGAAAACAGAAAAAGCCATCTCAGAAGGCACGGCATTTATCATTTCACATATTCTCGCAGATAACGGCGCTCGCACCTCCGCATTTGGACCAAACTCTGAATTGGTGGTAAAAAATCAAACGGTATCAGTTAAGACCGGAACAACCAATGATTTGCGAGATAACTGGACGATTGGGTATACTCCCAATTTTGCAGTGACGGTTTGGGTTGGAAACAATGATTTCACCCCAATGGCGGCAGGAATTGCTTCGGGTCTTACCGGTGCATCTCCGATCTGGAATAAGATGATGACATATCTTGTGGAAAATCAACCGGATCTTCCTCCGATCAAACCTTCAACGGTAATAGGCGCTCAGGTATGCTCAGACACGGGCGTACTGGCAGGAAAACAGGAAGGTGGTTATAACTGCCCCACACGATTTGAATATTTGATTCAAGGGACAAACTCAACAGCAAACGTGTATAAAAAGCAGGTCCCCGTGAACAAAGACACTGATCAATACCTCCCTGATCCAAATAATCCTGCAGTCGAGATGCGTGAAAAAACCGTGCTAAAGGATATGTTTGGTGAATATTGTGTGGATTGTAATCATGAAGGAGAATCTCGCCAAAATGTCACTATTCAGTAACTTTTCACCATCAACATGATCGCTCTTATCCAACGAGTAACCAAAGGCTCAGTCACAATCGAAGATAAACTTCTTTCATCAATCGATCATGGATATGTCGTTTTGCTGGGAATCTTCAAAGAAGATACTGAAAAAGATATCGAAAAACTTATTCCAAAAATCTTAAACCTCCGAATTATAAATGATGAAAATGGCGTAATGAATAAATCAATACTGGAGACAAACGGAGAACTATTGGTCGTCTCACAATTTACGCTTTGTGCTGATACAAAAAAAGGAAGACGACCATCATATATCAATGCAATGAAGCCGGAAAGTGCAAAAATCCTCTATGAACTTTTTGTTCGACAACTTTCTCGTGAAAATATTCCTGTCAAAACGGGAGTGTTTGGAGGATTGATGCGGGTTGAGGTAGTAAATGATGGACCGGTGACAATACTACTTGATAGTAACATACTATAGGTATATAATACTTCTATGAATATTGAATTATTTGGAACACAAATTCAAAAAATAGAAGGTAAAATTATCATCGTTGAAGGTGCTACTCCTGTGAATTGGGTTGAATGGAGCAGATTACAAGATCAACTTATCTCACTTAAACAGAAACGGGATGAATCAGCTATTCTTGATGATGCACAAACTCGATGGGATACTATGAGTCCAAAAGAACGTGACGTTTATCAAATCCGCCCGGAATCTCTTGACGATTTTAGAGGATCTGCTGGACCGGTGTTGGGAGGACATGAGTCAGATAACCCGGATAATAAACCTAACTGGGACTGATAAGTTACCATTCACAGGTCTATAACAAAATGTTTTTCCACCCCTCATTTCCGAGAAATAAGTTTCCCGGACAGAGAGTCGACAACTTCACTTCTCTGTGACCAAGTACCTTACAATGAGGATACGTGCGAATAATTTTTTTTGCCGTCTGTAAAGCTTTACTTGTTGGAGGAACTTCTTTCAAATCATCAAGAAAACAAATCGCAATACTCCTACAATTATGGTTCCAATCACCACAATGCCAACCTATTTGTGTATCTTGTAAAATATGCTCAAAAGTACCGTCTCCTCTCACTATGTAATGATAGGCGATGAATGTTTGCCTATTTTTATACATATGATTTGACCATATGGGTTGACCAAACTCTTTATTTTTCCTTTGACTGTAATAAGGCGCATATAAACGAATCAAACCGAGAGCGTTGATTACGTCAATTGAAGTGTCAGGTGGAGTGCTTGAGTGATGAATAACTATTGTGTCTATGGGTAAACGATCTTTATCTAAATCAGCTCCAAAGCTTGCAAGCAGAGTCTGATGTGCATTCAAAAATTCACAAATCATTGTTACATATTCGCTTCTTGTATCGAGCCATTTATTTGATTTATTTTCTCTGATGCCATCATAATCATAAAAAAATTCTTTTAACTCTGGTTGTATCTCCAAATACCAATGAGGTTGAGAAAAAATACTTATGTATGTGTTCGGATTAATATATTTGTAGGTTTCTTTAAATTTCATGGTATGAAATAGTTCAATTTGATTTTACCAAGCCTTTGTGTTGCTCATTTACACCTTATTTGGATAAAAGAAATGAAAGGAGCGTAGAAGTGTCAAGTATTACAAGCATATTACTCATCTAATGCATTCTTGTTTTTATTCCACCAAATAGCAAATTCATCTTCAGTGAATCCATCTTTTCTATTGTCAATATCCTCAAGGACTTCTTGAAGAAGATAATCGTATTTAGTAGTTAAAGTCTCTTTATCAAGCTTATCTAGCGCCAAACGAATAATGCCACTTTTACCAAGTGCTTTATATCTGTTTTCGAGACTATCCCAAACTTCTTTCAATCCCTTATCCATAGATAGTTTTACTTGAAGTGTATCCATACGTACCTATCATGCAGCATAATGCTACCTTTGTCAAACTTTTTTCACCCTTACCATAGCTGGGAGAAAGGAATTGTTGAGACCACGACTTCTATCAACCGGAAGTATTTTCAGAGGAATAGAAGAACCTGATCGATTTGAAGCTAAAAATTACCCACCAAATCTCATTAAAGCAGTAAAAGAAAGGGCACTTTCACAAAAATAAAAAATTCTAGATCCTCCCCCATTTTGAATAAATAATCGAAGCGATAAAGAGGTAAATACCTAATCCATAGAGCGAAAGAAATGTCGCAAAAACGAATCCAAACAGTGCGATCACCACATAGCCGCGAAAACTAATGCTATTTTTCATCGATCGAGTTATCACGAGAAAAAGGAATAACACAACAAGTGAGCCGAAGCGAAATGGTTCAATTGGAATTCGCAAAAAATGTACTGCAATCAAAAATAACCCAAATAAAAAAGTAAAAATATCTTTTTCATCCAGAAAAAAACGATCAAGTCGAAATATCATAGAGTATTTTTATTGAACTAATTCCAACAGAAACCACAAACCTTTTCCTAAAATATAGTACTGATCTATAAAGTATGCAAGGACAAGCGAAATCCCAATAATAACAACATTTCTTTTATGAGTACTGAAAAACGTTAAAATGGTATTGAACCGATACATACGATCATTCTACCTGATAATTGATGTTGGCATTGAAGTAAATACCCACTGGTATGCTACAATATTCACACTATGGATACTCCCCTTGCAGACCGACTAAGACCTGCATCTCTGAAAGAATACGTTGGACAAGAGCACTTACTCGGAATCGGAAAGCCGATAAGAAGCATGATAGAAAACAAAAAAATTTCTTCAATGATTCTCTGGGGTCCGCCGGGATGTGGCAAAACAACAATCGCCCATCTCATAGCACGGTCCGTAGATGCAATATTTATCCCCTTCTCCGCAGTCACCAGTGGCGTCAAAGAAGTGCGTCAAGTGATCGCTGATGCAGATCAAAGAAAGGAATTTTTTAAACAAGATACCATTCTTTTTATTGACGAAATTCACCGATTTAACAAATCACAGCAGGATGCATTCCTCCCTGCAGTCGAAAAAGGTACCATAACATTGATCGGTGCAACCACTGAAAATCCTGGCTTTGAAGTGAATGCCCCACTCATATCACGTTCTCACGTCTATGTTCTCAAACAACTTTCAGATAAAGACATGGAAAAGATACTAAAAAAAGCGATCAAGAAATTTCCTGAAAACATGTTTGAGAAAAAAGCCCTCAGTCATATTATCACGTTTGCAAATGGAGACGCGCGATCTGCAATAAATGCAGTTGAGCTTGCAGCATCAATCGCAAAGCGGGTAAATCTTGAAGTTGCAGAGGAAGCTCTTCAACAAAAATCTCTGTATTATGATAAAAAGGGCGACTCGCACTACGATACCATCTCAGCTTTTATCAAATCAATGCGGGGAAATAAGCCAGATGCTACACTTCATTATCTTGCGCGTATGATCAAATCAGGAGAAGACCCAATGTTTATCGCGCGAAGAATGGTCATCTTTGCTTCAGAAGATGTAAGTAATGCACAGCCAACCGCTTTAGTCCTTGCAACATCAACCATGCAAGCTGTGCATATGGTAGGAATGCCCGAAGCTCAGATCATCCTTGCCCAATGCGCCACATATTTGGCAACTGCAAAAAAGTCCATCGCATCATATTCCGGGCTCATGGAGGCGATGCATGATATTGAAACGATGAAACTTGATCCCATCCCTCTCCACCTTCGAAATCCTTCAAACAAAGTCATGAAGCAGGAAGGGTACGGAAAAGATCATGTGAGGTATCCGTGGATGGAGGAGGAAAAAGGACATACTATTGATCAAGAGTATTTACCGGAAAATTTGAAGGGGAAGAAATACTACAAACCCAAGTAATATTTTAATCAAAATGTGTCTGGATAACTTCCTGAGCATTTATGAAAAGTGCTCTTGTAGCTACAGATCCCAAACCAACCGGCATTGCCTGTTCTAGAAGCGCAGTTGTAAGTTTTTGGCGTTTACCATATCCCTTCAATTCCTGAGCTCGCGTACGTCTAGTTTCTCCAATAGCTGCATATTTTGTCTCTATTTCCAACATTCTTCTTTCACGGTGAATTCTGTTTGATTGTAACTCAGGTTCAGTCGAACCCGGTAAACCATAATAATACTCATTTTTTTTCTTTTTGAATAAGATGCGCTTCAAGCTCATCTGAAACAGCTAACAAGTCATTTGGATGATACGTCTCGTCATCTTTTGGACATAATAATTCAAAGAGTGCTACTGCACATTCTTTCTTAGATTGTTGTGTAAGCCCTTCTTGAGAAGCGCCAGGAAAATAATTTGCATGAATGCGCAATGAGATCTCTCCTGCAGTAAGAAAGTCCGTTGGCGATGGTACTACTACTTCCATATGCTACATCATAAAACATTTAACATTATATTTCAATGACCACTATAATTCATATATTTGACTATGTAATTGGTATACTATTTCTATCCCTCTCCGAAAGAATCATCTCTTCTTTTACAAACGGCCATGGGATATTTAGCTCTGGGTCAAACAAAGATATCGCCATATCCCCTGACTTGTCACGATCCGCGTACAGCCGATCCACAAAATAGACGTAATCCATCGGTCCATCAAGTACTGCGTATGAATTACCTACTCCCATCGGAACATACAATGAGCCGCTGAGCGCCCCTTCTCCGAAACCAAGGACAAATGTTTGAACTGTTTTAAATGTCGAAGATTCTGGTCGAAGATCAGCAAGTGCACAAAACGATTTACCTTGTGTCACAAAAATAAACTTGTTCCATCCTTCGGCGTGAATACCGCGGACGACATTTTTATTCGATCTTGCATGGTTAATTTGCTTTATGACAAATGGTTGACCGGTCACCACTTCAATCTCTGGAATTCGCCCAATCTCGGAAAAAAATCCACGATCATCTTCATGAAAAGTTTTTTCAACAAAAATTAAACCATCAATAGCGGTTTTAAACATACCGTTTCCCATTTTTTCAGCATTTTGAAGATCAAATATCATAGAATACCTCTGAATTTCATAATTATTAAAATACCTACTTATTCGTTCATTGTACTAAAAAAATCTCTCGCTTGAAGCTCATCTTTTTTTATTTGTTGAACCAATGCTTCTGAAGTATTAAATTTTTGGTTGTCACGAAGTTTTTTATGTACTTGAACATTGAGATTCTTTCCATAAATATCTGAGGTAAAGTCGAGAATAAATATTTCTGCTTTTTTATCATGTTCATCAAAGGTGAGTGCTTTTCCAACAAAAATAAGGGATGGATATTGGATTTCACCTATCTGTATAAATCCGACAAATATTCCCTCAGGAGTTTCTGTCTTTACTTCAATATTTGCGGTTGGATATCCAAGTTCGGTACCGCGACGCAGATGTCTTTGTACTATTCCAGAGAACGAAAATAATACCGAATGTTTATTCATATCTCTTGACCTAGAGCAATTGCTGATGACTAATATTCGTGGCTGGGGAGAGAATCGAACTCTCGACCTATCGCTTATGAAACGATTGCTCTAACCGCTGAGCTACCCAGCCTATTTATAATAATGAATCAATTAGTTTCCACTAAACAATAATAACAAAAACAGTCCTGTTGAATTATAATATAAAGTATGCCTTCAAACAATAGCCCTCACATGAAGATAGAGCTTTCTATCATCGTACTATCATATAATACTGCAGCACTTACCAAGCAAACAGTTGAATCAATTCTTACTTCACTCAAAGCAGCTCGATTTGGATATGAAATCATTGTGTTTGACAATGCCTCAAAAGATAAGTCCGTAGAGTTTGTGCGCGTTCTATCTCAGAAATTCAAACAGATCACATTAATTGCTCACCATGAAAATCTCGGTTTTTCAAAAGGAAATAATGAAGCTGTTAAGTTAGCTCGCGGATCGTATATCCTTTTTCTCAATTCAGACATTATTGTTCAAGATGATGCAATCTCAAAGTTATTCGAGTATTACAAGAATAATCAACAATCCATCCATTTTCTCGGCGGAAAGTTATTTAATAAAGATGGCTCTCTGCAACCATCTGGCGGGCCCTTTTATTCTCTTCCGGTCGTATTTGGGGCACTTTTTGCAAAAGGAGATCATTGGGGATTTTCGCGTCAATCTCCCGATAAAATCACTCGAATCGACTGGGTATCTGGTGCGTGTATTTTGACTACAAAAAAAATATTTAGTAAGTTGAATGGTTTTGATGAAAAAATATTCATGTATATGGATGAAATTGATCTTCTGTATCGTGCAAAAAAAATGCATTTTAATACCTATTTTTATCCCTATGCTCCCTTTATTCACCTAGGGTCAGCATCAAGCGAAGGGAAGACGTATCCAATCTTACAAGTGTACAAAGGATTCAAATATTTCTATAAAAAACATCACTCAACTCTCGCTATATCTCTCCTTCTTGGTATGTTACAATTGAAAGCACTTGTTGCTATTTGGATTGGTAAATTAACAAAAAATCAATATTTAACAGAGACATATGCAAAAGCTCTTAAAATCGCTCAAATGGATTGACACTCATCTCCTAAAAATTCTTGTTATCGGATTTATTTTTCTTATTCCGCTCTACCCAAAACTTCCCGTTCGGATGATCAATTATACCTATATTGCAATTCGCGTTGAAGATTTTTATCTGGTTTTAGTTGGGATACTATTTGGCATACAATTTTTGAGAAAAAAAGTTACTATGCCGTGGAAAATGTTCTTTTTGTTCCTTGCGTATTGGATTGCTGTTTTTGCCTCATTTGTTTGGGGATACTATTTTCAAAAAACAATAATTATTGATCATCTTGGATTTTTACACAGCATCAGACGTATTGAATATATGCTGATATTCTTTGTTGCGTATTCAACCATTCGATCAAAAAAAGATTTCTTTTTATATTTGAAATTAATTTTTAGTGTTTTAGCGATCGTTTCGATCTATGGTTTTGGTCAGAAATTCTTAGGTTGGCCAGCCGTACAAACGATGAATCCAGAATATGCAAAAGGATATATTCTTGTTCTTGAATCTTGGTCTCGAATCTCGTCTACATTTGCAGGACACTACGACCTCAGTGGGTACCTCGTTCTCATCATGCCGATTCTTATTGGATACTATCTTTACAAAGGATCAAAAAAATATTTT
The DNA here is from genome assembly GCA_964452355.1 of uncultured Gammaproteobacteria bacterium. GTDB lineage: Bacteria > Patescibacteriota > Microgenomatia > UBA1406 > GWC2-37-13 > UBA1450. The sequence continues at coordinate 102,547 of CAYVKV010000002.1, forward strand.
ATTCTCTTTCTTATTTCTCTGGGAACATTGGTGCTTGCCGGATCAAGAGCGTCCTATATTGCATATATCTTTTCGATGTCGGTGTTTTTGATCTTTATGCGTAAGTTCAAACTCCTTGTTATCATTCTCATTGCAACCGCCATATTTACCCCTTTATCCGAAAATCTTGCAAATCGACTTTCTCGGACATTTCAACAAACGAAAGTATTCGTAGATTCTGAAACGGGGGAAACATTTGTTGCAAGAAACATGACTCCTGACGACCTTCCACCTGGGGATTTTGGCTCAGCTGCCAATACTGCAGGACTCGATCGATCAAATGCAGTTGAGATTGATGATGCGACAGAGTATGCAGCACGGAGAAAAATCCGTGAAAGCCTTGAAAAAGAGGCAATATCTTCCGGAAAAAAATACTCTGAAGAGGAAATAAATATTGCTATTGATCAAATCTTTTTACGCCAAATCCCAATCACAAAATACTTACCGGATATTTCACTCTCTACTCGATTTCAGGTATCATGGCCACGAGCTTTTCAAGCATTTACAAAAAATCTTTTATTAGGAAGCGGACCTTCTTCCCTTGGAGAAGCGACCGATGGTGATTACTTGCGATGGTTGGGTGAAACAGGACTTCTCGGTACATCAATCTTCCTTATTATTCTGGGCAGTATCATGATGTCAATAAAGAGGAATGTTGCTCTGATGCAAAAAAAGTATGCGTATGTTTTCTACGGTTTCCTCTTTGGATTTATTGGATTGTTCATTAATGCGGGATACATTGATTTGTTTGAAGCATCAAAGCTCGCGTACATATTCTGGCTTCTTGCAGGTATTTTTTATGCTTCATCTATTTATTTTGTACCAAAGCAAAAAATAGAATCCTTGAAAATTTAATCGAACAAATTCACCATCATGAAAAAAAAAGATATATTGATACTTGCGATAATAGTAATTATTGGTCTTGCTCTTCGCATTTATAAAATCGATACGCCTCTTGCAGATCTTCACTCCTGGAGGCAAGTTGACACAGCCGCAGTTGCTCGGAATTTTACTCGTGATGGTTTTAATCTATTAAAACCTGTTTATGATGATCTCTCAAGTATTCAGACCGGGATTGAAAATCCTCTCGGCATACGTATGGTTGAATTTCCTATCTATAACGCAATATTTGCTTTTTTTTATAGGTATTTGCCGATTGTTTCACTTGAGATATATGGTCGACTCACCTCTGCGCTATTTTCACTCATTACCATTGCCGTACTATATTATTTTGCTCTGAAGGAAAAAAACAGAACTGCCGCAATCGCTACAGCCGGGATATATGCGATATTTCCCTTCTTCGTATTTTTTTCTCGAGTCATTCTTCCCGAATCTACGGCAGTAGCATTCATGATGCTCTCTTTGTTTTTTCTTTATATTGGATTATCTGAAAAAAAGAAATCAATTCTTTATCTCATTTCTGGTGGAGTATTTTTTGCACTTTCTCTTTTGTCCAAGCCCACCACAGTTTTTTATTCGTTTGCAGTTGTATATTTATTTCTCCGTACCTATAAATTTGAAGTCTTTAAAAAATGGCAGCCATACGTATTTTTTATTATTGGATCGGTACCCTTTGTCCTATGGAGAATGTATATCTTACAGTTTCCTGAAGGAATTCCCGCAAGCGCCTGGTTACTTACTCAGGTAAATACATTTGAAGGACCAAAAGAAATATTTTTTCGTCCGGCATTTTTTCGATGGATGTTCATGGAGCGAATTGGAACCTTGATTTTTGGTATTTATGGCACCGCATTTTTCATTCTCGGCGTAGTAGGTAAGTATAAAAACTTTTTTCTCCATAGCATTCTCTTCTCAGGACTCGTATATATCTTTACTTTTCAAGGAGGAAATGTCCAGCACGAGTATTATCAAACAATTGCCTTACCAATGTTTGCACTTATTGCAGGAGTTGGCGTAGCAAATATATTTGAAATTCCTTCTAAATACATTCACCAGATTATTTTGTATCCGACTGTTTTTATCGTTTTCCTCTTTAGTGGATTATTTTCTTATTATAAAGTTAAGGATTTTTATGTATATCCAAATGATCTTCCGCAAATTGCAGAGCTTATTAAAACCTTTACCGCTCCTGGAGACAAAATAGTGACCGATAGAAGCGGAGACACAACACTATTATACTTATCAGACAGAAAAGGAGCTCCGGCAGTCTATAAGAGCATAGAAGAACTCACCGAACTTGGATATACGTATCTTGTCACCTCAAACGAAGGCATGAAAGAAGATTTAAAATCAAGAGGTCTTGAGATTGTCATTGAAACTGATCTCTATCTCATGGTGAAACTGTAAAACATAGTATGAATATTTTGATGCTCACTCCATATCTTCCCTACCCTCCAGCGTCTGGTGGACAAATTCGCACTCATTATCTACTCAAATATCTTGCGAGAAATCACTCTATCACATTAGTTGCCCTGTACAAAGATGAGAATGAAAAGCAATACGCAAAACACCTTCGGTCCTATTGTTCTGAAATTCATCTCTGTAAAAGAGCAAGTAAACCATGGCGACCCACAATCATTGCAAAAGCGGCATTCACCAATCAGCCCTTTTTGATTGTGAGAAACTTTTCTCAAGAAGCATCAGACACTATTCGATCACTCCTTAAAGAAAAAACGTTTGATGTAATTCATGCAGAAACGTTTTACATCATGCCGCATATTCCAAAAACATTGACTCCTATTCTCCTCGTCGAACAAACAATTGAGTATAAGGTGTACCAACATTTCACCTCTTCTCTCCCATCACTCCTTCGACTTCCCCTTCATCTTGATATCATAAAACTCAAGTACTGGGAAAAATACTATTGGAAAAAAGCAGATCTTGTCGCAACAGTCTCGGAGTTCGACAAAAATGAAATAAAACGACTTGAACCAAGTATAGAACCGAAAGTAATCCCCAATGGAGCAGGAGATGAGATGTTTGTAAAAAAACTTCCATCAAAAGAGCTTTCAAAACCAAAACTATTATTTCTTGGTAATTTCTTTTGGCTTCAAAATGTGGAGGCTGCAAAATACCTGATAGAATCAATACATCCTCTTCTTGAAAAAGCAATTCCTCAGTTTGAACTCATAATTGCCGGACAAAACGCTGGGGGTAAAATCGATTCATCGCAGAAAAAAAACATTACCATCCTTGACCTTGATCCGGCAGATGAAACGATTGTAAAGAAACTGTACCATTCAGCAACGCTCTTTATTGCACCAATATTTGGTCCTGGGGGAACACGTCTCAAAATTCTTGCGAGTATGGCGTCGGGCCTTCCCGTAGTTTCAACCCGGGTAGGCGTTGAGGGATTAGGAATTCAAGATAATAAGCACGCAGTGATCGCCCAGTCTCCAGAAGAATTTGTAACACAGATTCAAAAAATATTATCTGACGAAGTGTTGTACAAAAAGATACAAAAGAATGCATTTGAACTAGTATCAGAAAATTTTAGCTGGGAATCAATTGCAAAAAAACTTGAAAACGTATATCGGAATATTACAAAAACTTAATTAATTACAGATGAAAATTGGCATTGATATTTCACAAATTGCATACAAGGGTACGGGCGTTTCTCGCTTTACTGAAGGGCTGGTCCGGTCAATTCTCGACAATAATAAGCAACATGAGTGGACATTTTTTTTCTCTTCATTTCGCAATACTTTAGATCCTTCACTTAAAGATAAAATTATTGCCCGTCAACATGGGTTGATAACACTTCCTGTTCCTTTAGCGTTACTATCCCTATTTAATAATGATCTCCGCTTTATCGCTAAACATATAACCAATAACTCAAAACAATTGACCAAACTTGACTGGTTTATAACGTCAGATTGGATTGAGTTTCCGATGCCGTGTAAAAAGGCGACGATCGTCCACGATCTTGTCTTTAAAAAATATCCACGAACAGTGCATCCAACAATTTTACGCGCTCAAGAGACGCGCTTTAAATTTATAACAAAAGAGACGAAAGCTATTTTCACCGACTCTCAGGCTACTACCCATGACCTTCAACAAGTATTTGACATTGACCCGTCAAGAACAGTGATCAACTATCCCGGTGTAGACGTACTACCGCCTCTGTCAAGTTTGCAGCAAAAAAATCATCTTGAAAAATTTGACATCTCAAAACCATATATTTTATCGGTCGGCAAACAGGAGCCAAGAAAAAATATCCAAAAACTCATTGACGCTTTTCTAAAAATGAAAAAATCTAGCCAATCTCTTCAACTTATTATTGTTGGACCAGATGGTTGGGACATGGCAAAAGAAAAATCAAACGGTACAATAAAATTTATTGGCTATGTTTCAGATGAAGAGCTTGCTACGCTATACACAAATGCGCTCTGCTTTGTATATCCATCATTATATGAGGGATTTGGCTACCCAATCATTGAAGCGATGAAATATGGATGTCCGGTTGCGACGAGCAATACGTCTTCCATGCCAGAAGTTGCCGGTGACGCAGCGGTATTTTTTGATCCACAGAGCGACCAATCAATTCAAAGTACGCTTGAACAGATTACGACCTCAGAAAAATTGCGTACTGAACTTTCAAAAAAGGGATTGCTCCAATCGCAGAAGTTTACCTGGAAAAATTATTATAATATTCTTATTCATTCGCTTGAGGACAATAATACTTAATTAAATTACGAATATGAATATTGGCATAGATGGAAATGAAGCAAATGTAGAGAAGCATGTTGGCGTTTCCGTTTATACTCTGGAACTTCTGAAACATTTTGCAAAGCTCAAGCGGGATGACGTAAGATTCACTGTATTTCTCCGCGACGAACCAAGCGTATGTATGCCAAAAGAACATGGTGGCTTCACCTATGAAGTGATTCCTGCAAAAGTCCTGTGGTCTCAAATATTCCTCCCCTATCATCTTATGTTTCGCTCCGACATTGATGTTTTCTTTGCTCCCGCGCATTATGCACCACGGTTCTTGAAGCAGCCAGTAGTTGTAACTATTCACGACTTGTCCTATATAAAATATCCGCAAGAATTTCTTAAAAAAGATTTATATAAGCTCAATAATTGGACAAAATACTCAGTCATGAAGGCGAAGAAAGTAATCGCTGTTTCAAAGACAACAAAAAAAGATATTCTCAACACCTTTCAACTTCCTGAAGAAAATGTTGCCGTTGTTTACAATGGCTTTAGTAAAACAAATATTTCAACAAAATCATCACAGGATGTATTGAAAAAATATGAACTGAATCAAAAAAAATATATCTTATATGTCGGGACGCTTCAACCACGAAAAAATATTTCAACTTTAATAGAGGCATATAATGAATTGAGGAAAAAACATTCTGAATTTAAACTCGTCCTTGTTGGGAAAAAAGGATGGTTGTTTGAGGAAATATACGAAAAAGTTCAGGAACTTAATCTTGAGGAACAAGTCATTTTTACCGGATTTGAGTCAGACGAAGCGCTCATCACCCTCTATAAAAATGCGCTTTGTTTTGTACTCCCCTCATTTTATGAAGGATTTGGCATACCATTACTTGAAGCAATGAGCGCCGGATGTCCCGTTGTTGCATCACATGCCTCAAGCCTGCCAGAAATAGGAGGTGAAGCAGCTCTTTATTTTGATCCGAGTGACAAGAATGACCTTCTCGAAAAGCTTGAAAAATTAATGAATGATTCACAGCTTTATTCGACATTAGTTGCTGAAGGGCAAAAGCGAGTCAAAGAATTTTCTTGGGTAAAATGTGCAGAGGAAACATTATCTCTTCTCATAAACGCTTGTAAAAAGTATTAAATAATTATGGAATATAAAATCTTACCGGAACAATTTGATATCGCGATATTTAACAAATGTGCCAATCACCCGCTCCAAAGTTGGGAATGGGGCGAGGTTCGCAAAAAAACCGGCGTTGACGTTGTTCGTATTGGAAAATTTGAACAGGATACTCTTCAAGCAGTATTTACGATGACCATTCATCAGATACCACACACATCATACAAAATTGGATATATTCCAAGATCTATTCTTCCAACAAATGGATTACTGGCATTTTTATCAGACTATGGCAAAGAGAGTCACCTTCTGTTTATCAAATTTGAACCATACGAATCTATGCCATTTGAAGCTCATCTGCCAAATGTAAGAAAATCTCCTCATCCACTGTTTCCGATATGGACACAGGTTCTTGATCTGACCCCTGATGAAGACACTCTATTGAACAATATGAAGTCTAAAACACGCTATAACATTCGATTTGCTACACGCAAAGGAGTAACGGTGCGAGAACAATCTGATGATCAGGGATTTGAAGTATTTGCCAATCTCTATTTCAAAACAACAAGCAGGCAGGAATACCGTGGACACAACCGCTCGTATCACCAGACCGTTTGGCATGGATTGAAAAATAATTATGCAAAAATATTGATTGCATATCATAATGAGGTGCCTCTTGCGGCCTATGAACTTTTCATCTTTAAAGATCGGTTGTACTACCCGTATGGTGGGTCGTCCACTGAGCATCGTGATCTCATGGGTTCAAATCTTCTCATGTGGGAAGCAATAAAACATGGTAAAAAATGGGGTGCGAAAATATTTGACATGTGGGGGTCGCTTCCTCAAAACTATGATCGGAATGCAAAATGGTCAGGATTTACTCGATTTAAAGAAGGGTATGGGACACAGTTTGTGCAGCTCGTCGGAAGCTATGATTTGGTGATAAATCAACTATTGTACCCAATATACAACATTGCATTCGCTATTCGAAACCGTCTTATCTAAGCTTTTATTTCTTCTGTTTCGCTTCCTTACTTATTTTCTTTGATCGTTTATCAATAAATTCTTTCTTCTTTGTCGGAAAAATAAGAGCTGCATCGAGCACATCATCGATGCGACTTGCAAAAATGAAATTCAGATCTTTCTTTACTTTGTCTGGAATATCGACCAGATCCTTTTTATTATCCATGGGGATGATCACTGTTTTAATTTTTGCTCGATGTGCGGCAATTACTTTTTCTTTCAGACCCCCAATTTCGGTTACTCGTCCGCGAAGCGTGATCTCTCCGGTCATCGCAACATCTCTTTTTACCGGTGTGCCGGTAAGTGATGATATCATCGAAGTAACGATCGACACCCCCGCAGATGGTCCATCTTTTGGTACCGCACCTTCTGGGACATGCACATGAATATCAATATCACTATAAAATTTCTCTTCAAGTTTGAACATATCCCAGCGTGCTCGAATATAGGTCAGGGCAGCTTGACATGATTCCTTCATAACATCTCCAAGATTTCCCGTCAAGGTGAGCGAGCCTTTCCCCGGCATATTGGCAACTTCAATAAATAGAATATCTCCCCCCGCTTGTGTCCATGCAAGCCCTGTGGTAATGCCAACGGTATCCTTATCTTCAATCATTGATTCGGAATATTTAAACGGCCCCAAATATTTCTGAGTTTCGGCCGTTGCAATGATTTTTTTCTTTCCCTTAATTTTTTCCTCAACAATGTCACGAGCCACCTTTCGAAATACAGTAGCAACTTGACGTTCAAGCTCACGAACTCCCGCTTCTCTTGTATATCTTCGAGTTATTATTCGAAGCGCTCCATCAGACAGTCCAATTTTATCCTGAGAAATGTGATGCACTCGCAGTTGCTTTGGAATAAGATAATTTTTTGCAATGTTAAATTTCTCATCTTCCGTATATCCTGCAAAATGAATTATTTCAAGTCGATCACGAAGTGCATCAGGTATCGTATCAAGAATATTTGCCGTTGTGATGAAAAATACCTCGGACATATCAAAAGGAACCTCAAGATAATGGTCCGAGAATGCATGATTTTGCTCAGGGTCCAAAGCTTCAAGGAGAGCTGCAGATGGATCACCGCGATAATCATTGCCAATCTTATCAATTTCATCAAGCATAAAAACCGGGTTCTTCGTGCCAGCCTGCTTTATTCCTTGGATCATTCGACCGGGAAGAGCACCAACATAGGTTCGTCTATGACCACGAATTTCTGCTTCATCTCGTATCCCGCCTAAGGATATTTTGACGAATTCTCTTCCTTGCGCTCGTGCGATTGATTTTCCTAGAGAAGTTTTACCCACTCCCGGTGGTCCGACAAAACATAAAATGGAAGGTTGATGTTCATGTTTATTATTTGGCTTACTTGAATCGGGTTTCTTTTTTGCAGCCTTGTCTATCGCTTCATCTTGAATGCTTTTCAACTTCATGACGGCGAGAAACTCTATGATTCGTTCCTTGACTTTTTTCAGACCGAAATGATCTTCATCTAATATTTTTTCTGCAAGCTTTATATCTATATTTTGATCTGATGCATGATTCCAAGGTATTTCAACAAGCCAATCCATGTATGATCGGATGTATGAAGCTTCGGGATTGTACTGCGACATTTGTGAAAGTCTTTTGAGTTCTTTTATTGCCTTTTTCTGTACATCCTCAGGCATCATTGCATCTTTTATTTTCTTTTTATATTCATTTACTTCAACATTGTCTCCCTTGTCACCAAGTTCCTCTTCGATTGTTTTCATTTTTTCACGAAGAAACGTCTCCCGCATGTTTTTTTCAAATTTCTTTTGCGTTTTGTTTGAAATATTATGCTCAAGCTCGAGAACTTTAATTTCTTTATTTATATATTCAACTTCCTTTTGCAATCGAATTATTAAATCGGTTTCTTCAAGAAGTTCTTGGCGTTCGCTGGTCTTAATGTCAACAATCATTGCAACCTGATTAGAAAAATTATGGGAAGATTGAATATTGAGAATATTCATGAGGAATACGAAGTCGATTGTTTTTCCAAGGTTAATCGCTTTTTTTACCTGACCAGAAATATACTTGACGACCGCAAGAATTTCTTCTGTTTCCTGAGAAGATTCTAATATTTCTGTCGCAGTAGCTGCAAGATATGGCTCGTTTTGGGAATATGAGTCAATATGTACTTTGTAGAGCCCCTTAACCAGTGCATTGATCTGTCCTTTTTCACTTGTTGCTATCTTGTCAATTTGAGCAACAACTCCAATATCATACAAGTCCTTTGACTCCGGATCTTCAAGATCTGCCTTCTTTTGCATAACAAGAATCACTTTTTTTTCAGTTTTCATCGCATACTTCATAGCGGCAACACTTTTCTCGCGACCAAACACCAATACATTCTCCGCGGATGGAAATACAATTCCATCTCTGATTGCTACAACAGGGTATAGTTCATTTTTTTCCGAATTTATTTCAGACATATCTTAGCAGTATATTAAATTGATTGCTAAAAGTCAAGATGTGTGAATTTGAGTTGAATTCTACACAAATGACGAAGTAAATGGTTCAAAATCAGTAAATCGTGCACGCTTAATCAGCGGAACCTCCAGTTGTGGAATATTCTCATGATACGCAGGCTTTTCTTCTCGATATAGTATCCCAAGTGGATACTTTTCTTCTTGCACTTCCATGCTCCTGGCTATCGCTTCTTTTTTATCGCCTGAGTTGTAGTCCTCAGCAAGCCTATAGGTATTTTTTAGATAATATTGATAGGTATTTATTTTATTAAAAGTCACACAGGGTTGGAGAATATTAACGAGCGAAAACCCTTTGTGAGTGACCGCTGCTTTAATAATCTCAATAAGTGAACGTGCATCACCAGCAAAGCCTTGCGCGACAAATGTCGCTCCTTGTGTAATTGCAAGGGCTAGTGGATTTACCGGAACTTCGATAATTCCCTGGGGAGTTGATTTTGATTTGTAACCTTTTTTTGCCGTTGGTGCAACCTGTCCGGTCGTCAGTCCATACACCATATTATCGTGCACAATAACGGTTATGTCATGATTTCTACGACAGGCATGGAGAAAATGCTTTCCCCCTTCTCCGTAGATTCCACCATCACCACCGATGACGATCGTATTCATATCATGATTTGCACATTTCATTCCGACTGCCGTCGGTATTGATCTGCCGTGAAGCCCATGCGTCGCATAACCATTTATGAAATCATTCATGTTTCCCGAGCAACCAATATCAAAAGACATGAATATCGTCGAAGGATCAAATCCAAGTTGTTCAAGAGCGGATTTAATCCCGACGCGAATTCCCCAGTCTCCGCAACCCGGACACCATGTTGGTGCATATCCATCAAACGATAAATCTGACATGTTTTTTTGAAAAAGTATTAATAGTAATGTTAATCCTTACTAAAAAGTTCAAGTTTGCTCAATAAATCCTGTTCTTTTTGCGATTTTATTTCTTCTGGCTTTTCTATTATTCCTGGAGGAATCATTTCTTGATCATTCGGTACTTTCTTTTCAGTTTGAACTTTCTTTCCCAATACATAGTCTCTGATCTCTTCCGGCCAAATGGGTCTTCCATCATACTTCAGAAATTTTTCCTTAATAGATATTCCCGATTGCATTCTGAGAAGCTGCCCAAACTGTGCTTGAGAATTGTTTTCAATAAGTATTATCCGTTTCCCTTCACATGGCGCAAACAACAGTCGAATTGGTTCTTCAGGCATCGGATACAGATGTGTAAAGTGAATATAGGCTGTTTTTTTATCGACAAGCATTTTTTGTACTTCTAGAATTGAACCTTTCACCGAACCCCATGACACAAACACTATCTCTGCTTCTTGCAGATCGCCGAAAATCTTTGGCAATTCAAAATCATGTTTGAAGTACGTTTGAATTTTTGCATTTCGCTTGTCTACTTGTTGTACCCGAATATTGACGTCCTCAGTAGTATGAGAATCTTCAATATGTTCATATGAATTTGCTTGATAGAACACTCCTTTTTTTCCCGGTATCAACATTTCTGAGATTCCATCATCTGCGCATTTATACCGAAGATAGGGCGATGCTTTTGTGTCTGATACAATTTTTCCTCTTCGAATTTCATGATTTTGAAGTTTTTGGTCAATCACTTCTTTGTCTGGTGAGGTATGTGATTCTGATAAATATTTGTCAGAAACTACAATGCAGGGAGTCTGATAGACGTCTGCAAGATCAAATGCCTTCAGGGTAAGTGCAATCATCTCTTCCGGATCACCGGGTGCAAGAACCACTTTCGGAAACTCTCCATGACCTGAGTGTACTGCAAAAAGCAGATCGCCTTGTTCTGTCCAAGTAGGAACGCCGGTCGCCGGACCTGGTCTCATTGCAAGAAAGACAACAAGGGGAATCTCTGCAATTCCCGCATATGAAATCGCTTCCGTCATAAGCGCAAATCCTCCACCCGAAGTTCCAACTGAAGCTCTCACTCCTGCGAATGCAGCACCAAGTGCTGAATTTATCGCGGAAAGCTCATCTTCAGGATGGCGAACGACCATTTGATTTTTTGATTGCCAGACCGCCAAAGTAGTAAGTACTGAAGAAGCCGGAGTCATTGGGTATGATGCATAATATCGACAATCAGCAGCCATCGCACCTAAGCAAAATGATTCATTCCCCGCAATCACCATTTTTTGCTTGAACACATCTTTCTTTTTCAAAATAGCAAGCTTCGGGTGCTTGGATTTCATTGCTTCGTCGTGCCCAATTTTTGCGAGGCGAAGATTGAAATTTACAACATCTTTTCCTTTTCGGTCAAACTGTTGATGAATCAACTCCTCAAAGACTTGGAGTGTTCCTCCAAGAAGTGCGATACTCGCGGCAACGGCGATCGTATTCACCATCATCTGGTCGATTTTCTCTGTTTTCTTGATCTGAGTAAAACCAATCGGAATTTGTATGCATGGAATATCGGGAGAAAACATCTCCGGATCAAAGACAATCATGCTCTTGTCAGTCAGGCGATATTTGTGCAGGTCGAATGTCTCTTTATTCAAACATACAAGGAGATCGATATCCCATTTTGGGGCAGTCAGCGTATCTTCTGATACTAAAACTTCGTATGTGTTGTGACCGCCACGGATGAGCGAGGGATACTCTGCATAGTCAAAAATATTGTATCCAGATCTTGTGGCAATCTTTGCAAATGCCAATCCTGAGGTCATAATGCCAAATCCTGCCTCACCACCAATTTTCCAATTAAATCTCATATTTTTATGTTACAGGTAAAGTGCCTTCCGGCACAACTTCAGTTTATTTATAAAGCTTCAATCATAACAACACGGATCTTTGTAACCACAATTTGCACATGTCGCATCGCGTCCTCCGGGCATTCCTTTGAGCGTGAGCATGCCACATTCAGGACAGGGTCTCAAATTTGACTTGTTGTCATTATCCGTAGTCGAAGTTTTGTCAGAAATCATTGTAAGAAAATTACTGAGGAAAAATCTTATTTCCAGCAGTATCTTCAATGATAATTGCAGCAGTTGGGCAACCACGAGCGCCATCAATTATTGCTTCGTTGGTGTCGTTTTCAGCGGTATTAAGAATGATAGCTTTTGCCTCTGAATCCATGACAAAGGTGTTTGGAGCAATTGCAACACAGGTTGCTGCGCCAATGCACAAATCGCGATCAATATGGAATTTTAAATCACGAACGGTGACGGGACCTGAAGGACTTGATGGATTTTTTAAATTTTGATCGTCAGACATATAAAAATATTAAATTAATAATTTTCTTAAACCCTCCCAGCTTAAAAGCGCACATTTCATCCGAATTGGTGTCAACTCAATATGTAATAATCCTAACACATCATCGACGCTTATTTCTAGTAGCTCTTTTTTAGTTTTGCCTTTTGCATGTTCGGTAAGCATTGATGCCGAAGCTATAGATATTGCACACCCTTCACCGGTAAAACCAATTTCGTGTATTACGCCATCTTCTTCACGCAACTCCATGTGAAGCTTATCCCCACACAACGGATTATCAAGATCAACTTTTGAAGTTGCTCCCTTAATCGAAGTGTTGTTTCGAGGATTTTGGTAATGATCCAATATCATCTCAGCATAGATACTCATACCTTATTGTGATTAAGATTTTTTTACTAACGTTTTAGTTGCGATCTTCAATCCTTCAATCAGATTGTCTATATCTTTCTCATCATTGTAAATATAAAAGCTAGCACGCGTTGTTGCGGGTACTCCGAGCGCTGTGTGGAGTGGCATCGTACAATGATGACCGGCACGAACCGCGATATCATGATCGTCTAATATTTGTGCGACATCATGAGGATGGATCCCTTTCAAAGTAAAGGTGATGATCCCCGCCATATACTCAATATGTCGTGGCCCATAGAAGGTAATTTCATCAGGAAATGCTTCGCTCAAACGTCGCGCTGCATACATGGTCAATTTTTTCTCATGGTTTCGGATATTCTCAAATCCGATGTTCATTAAGTAGTTAATTGCTTCTTTGAGCGCTATAACGCCAGAAATATTTGGTGTTCCTGCTTCGAATTTAAAAGGAACATCATTGAATGTTGTTTCATCAAGCTTCACCCGGCGGATCATGTCGCCGCCAAACTGATACGGCTGCATCTTCTCGAGTAAATCAAACGTTCCCCACAATACACCAACTCCCGTAGGCCCAAGCATTTTATGAGAAGAAAATGCAAGAAAATCACATCCTAAATCTTTCACATCGATTGGCAAATGTGGAACTGCTTGTGCAGCATCAACGATCGTAATAATATCTGGGTTTATTTTTTTTGCTACTTTAATGATTTCTTTGACCGGATTTATTGTTCCAAGAGTGTTTGATACCATGGATACTGCAAGTATTTTCGTTTTTTTTGTCACGATCCCATCGAGATTAATATTAAAAATCGTATTTGCCCCCCGTCGATCTGATTTTTCTACTATCGATAACTCGTAATGATCATTGATACCAATTACCTTGAAATCAGCTCCAACAGTAAGTGCCAACTGCTGCCACGGCACAAAATTGGCATGATGTTCCATGATCGTCACCACAACCTCATCTCCCTCATTCACGATTTCCTGTCCCAGAGTTGATGCGACAAGATTGAGCGACTCCGTTGCGTTTCGAGTAAATATGATTTCCTCAGGTCTATTTGCATTTATGAATTTTGCAACTACCGTCCGCGTTTCATCATATTCTTTTGAAGCCCGCTCAGACAATGCGTAAATACCTCGATGAATATTTGCCGAGTATTGCCCGTAATATTCAGTAATTTTGCGGATGACACTTTGCGGCTTTAAAGATGTTGCAGCGGAGTCGAGATAGGTCAACGAAGGATGGTTCTTGAAAATGGGAAAGTCTTTTCTGATTTTTCTTGAGTCAATCATTATGTCAGTATTCTAATCCATTATTGATTATATTGTAAACTCAGGATTGTGTGATTGCACCTTTTGATACACTTCATCGATAAATCCTTGCACAAGCATTTGTTCCGCGTCGTTTGCGGTAAGTCCCCGCATTCTCGCATATAAGAGTTGATCTTCACTGAGTTTTCCGGTGGTTGATCCATGTGTGCAGAAAACATCATTTGCAAGAATTTCAAGGTAAGGTCGAGAGTCCACAAATACATCTTTTGACATGATCAGATTTTGATTTTTCTGATAGGCATGAGATTGCTGAGCTTCTTTTTCCAATCGAATCAGTCCTTGATAAATAAACTTAGCTTTATCTTCAAATACACCTTTTATAAATAGATCAGACAATGATCCTGGTGCTTTGTGAAGCTGAATCGTCTCAATGCGAAACTCATCAATATTCTTTCCCGTATACAGTCCGTAAATATATAACTTAACATCTGGTTCAGTAATTTCAAATGTCAATTTCCCCGAAACATTGTGAAAAAAAACCACATACGTTTCTCCCTTTTGGTCAAAGGTCATATGCTCTTTTTTTTGTTTGTTTAAGTTTATGAATTTCATGGTATTGTCTATAAGAGCGAAGACATCTTTTTCCGAAACAATGTCGTGGGCCCCTTTGGGTGACGACGTGAGGAAAAATGATATCAAGCTCTTACTGTAAAAATTGCTATCCGACACTTCCTTCCATTTCTAATCTAATTAACCGATTTAATTCAATTGAATATTCCAAAGGAATCTCCTTTGTCACGGGTTCCATAAATCCCAGTACCAACGCACTTTCTGCATCTCCTTGAGACAGCCCTCGCGACATGAGATAAAACAATTTCTCATCTCCAAGCTTCTCAACGGTTGCTTCATGTTGTACCTCAACTTCATTTTCCTTAATTCTCATCGCAGGATAGGTATCTGACCGTGAATCTTCATCAAGAATCAATGCATCACAAGATACAAATACTGAAGAATTCTTGGCGCCAGGCGCGACCTGAACGAGTCCTCGATATGACGTTCTCCCCCCTTCTTTGGAGATTGATTTTGAAATGATCCGAGATGAGGTGTTTGGAGCAAAATGCATCATCTTGGCGCCTGCATCCTGGTGTTGACCCTCTCCCGCAAAGGCTATAGATAGCACTTCACCTCGGGCTCCCGCTCCCATGAGATACACGCTTGGGTATTTCATTGTCAGTTGACTTCCAAGATTGCAGTCGATCCACTCCATGAAGGCATTCTCCTCAGCTTTTGCTCTTTTTGTGACCAGGTTGTATACGTTTTTACTCCAATTCTGGACCGTAGTGTATCTGACATGCGCACCTTTTTTGACAAATATCTCAACAACTGCGGAGTGCAGAGAATCTGTCGTATAAACGGGAGCCGTACAACCCTCAACATAGTGAACATCGCTCCCCTCTTCTGCGATGATGAGTGTTCGTTCAAACTGTCCAAAACGTTCAGAATTAATACGAAAGTACGCTTGAAGGGGGAGTTTCACTTTGACGCCTTTTGGGATGTAGACAAATGAGCCACCCGACCACACGGCAGAGTTGAGAGCTGCAAACTTATTGTCATGCGGAGGTATCAGTTTGCCAAAGTACTCTTTTACGATTGCAGAATGATCCCTCAGCCCCGTATCCATATCACAAAATATCACTCCCTGTTTTGACAATTCTTTATTGACACTTTCGTAAACGACTTCGGATTCATACTGCGCCGATACACCAGCGAGGAATTTCTTCTCGGCTTCGGGGACGCCAATACGATCATACGTCTCTTTGATCTCCGAGGGAAGATCCTCCCAAGATGTCACCTGCTTCTCTGTTGATCTCAGGTAATAGAAGATATTGTCAAAATCAATTTTGGATAGATCACCACCCCATGTTGGCATTTTTTTCTCAAGAAATATTTTGTAGGCTTTCAGGCGAAACTCGGTCATCCAAACAGGCTCTTCCTTGATCGTAGAAATTTGACGCACCACTCCTTCATCCAATCCTTTTTTTGCCTTAAAAACCGGCTTTTCCGGCATC
Source organism: uncultured Gammaproteobacteria bacterium (assembly GCA_964452355.1). Classification (GTDB taxonomy): domain Bacteria; phylum Patescibacteriota; class Microgenomatia; order UBA1406; family GWC2-37-13; genus UBA1450. The sequence continues at coordinate 118,805 of CAYVKV010000002.1, forward strand.
GAAAAGCCGAACTTGTAGTCGATATTCAGATCATCTTGTTTTTTCATATTTATTGAGAGTGAGCGTAAGTGCTTAAGATTAGTGAGAACCCAACATTTCATACCCTTCATTTTCGATCTTCTTGGCAAGATCTGCTTTTCCAACTTTTACAATCTTTCCATCCATCATCACCAGCACAAAATCTGGTTTCAAATAGTGCAGAATGCGATTGTAATGCGTGATTACGATATATGTTTTATTTTTCTTGTGTTTAGTCAAAAAGTGCGAGATATCTTTTAAAGCATCAACATCAACGCCGGTATCCACTTCGTCAAAGATGAGAAGCTCTTTTTCAAGAACTGCAGCTTGCAATACTTCCATTTTTTTTCGTTCTCCACCGGATGCACCGACATTAAGCGGACGGTTCAACAACTCTTCACTGATCCCAAGCTCAGTTGCATATTTTTTTGCTTCCTGACGTATTTGGAGGGGATCTTTTTTGCCATTCATCGCAAGTTGAAGCAGTTGGTACACCTTTACGCCGGACAGGGAAAGAGGCGACTGAAAAGAGAGAAATAATCCTCCTTGAGCACGTTCATTTGGATCAAGCTCGCTTATTTCTTGTCCATTCAATTTCATCGAACTTTTCTCACTCAATTTGTATGCAGGATGACCCATGATGCTATACGCAAGCGTTGATTTTCCTGATCCATTGGGACCCATGATGGCATATGTTTTGCCTTTTTCAAATTCAAAACTCAAATCCTTGATGATTGTTTTTCCTTCGACTGAAATGGTGAGTTTTTTTAGAGATAACATATTTTAGTATAAAATACTTGATAAAAAGCGCGAAGAATACGGATGTAAAAAAATATAACGGTACTGCTCGTATCGATCTGTCTAAGCAATGCGCCTAACTCAGCTTTATATTTTTCTTACAGACGTATTCAAGCGCCTACAACATACCTAATGACTAGATACTTCTGGGTAAGTGTATCCAATCAGATACTCGATTGCAAGAGTGATAATCGTGGTTCCCGGTCAATTGGATCATCGCCTTTAGCATATAAACCATGTTCGGCACGAATAGTTGCAACGATACCAATCATTGCCGCATTGTCAAAGTTTAAATATTTGTATGAAGGGAAAAATATTGAACCACCTTGTGCGGTGACCATTGCTTTCATTGTTGTTTTTAATCGTTTATTTACTGCAACACCGCCCCCCACCAAAACGTGATTTACTCCCATTTGTATCATCGCTTTTTTTGTTTTTTTCATCAAGGTTTGAAAAACAGCCTCTTGAAAACTGCTTGCTAAATTTTGAAGCTCTTTGTTTTTCTCTGCCTCTGTCATTTCTTTCAACTTATACAAAAGTGCTGTTTTAAGTCCTGAGAAGGAAAATTCAAAATCCTTTGATCCAATCATTGGTCTCGGAAATTTATATGGATCAATATTTCCAACTTGAGACGCCAATCTTTCAAGCACTGGCCCGCCCGGATAACCAAATCCCAACATGCGTGCGGCCTTGTCAAGCGCTTCACCCGCCGCATCATCACGCGTCTCACCAAGTATCTCGTACTTTAAATGATCTTTGAATAACACGAGCTCGGTATGCCCACCAGAAACAAGAAGTCCGATGTAGGGAAATTTGAAAGCTGTTTTTGGATTTCCTTTACTGTTTTGGACGAAAGGGGAATAAAGGTGCCCTTCCATGTGGTTTACGGCAATGATTGGTTTTTTGATTGATTGAGATATTTCTTTGGCTTTTTTGATACCGACTTCAAGGGCGATTGCGAGTCCCGGACCATAGGTCACGGCTATACAATCAATGCTTTGAAGATCCAATTTTGCTTTAGTGAGTGCCTTTTGTACGACCCAATCTATCCGCTCCTCATGTGCTCGTCGAGCGATAGAGGGCACGACACCACCCCATTTCACATGCATCGCGATTTGTGAATATTCGACATGCGAAAGGACTCGTCGGTCTTGCAGCACTGCTGCCGAAGTCTCGTCACATGAGGTGTCTATTGCTAAAATGATTTTTGCTTTTTTCATCAATGAATTAGTACTAGTAATGTAAACCCTTGAGCGAAGTAACCTAAATTTTTGAGCGAGTTCGGGTATGTACTCAAACAATGTTAACTCGCGAGTAAAATTCTCGGTTACGAGCGAAAAATTTTAATAATTAACAAAAATCTTTCTCCTCGTCTCCCCCTCGTATTCAATCTCAACAAACACAACTTCTGCCTTCTTCTGAAACTCTGCATACAATTTGCCCAACTTCTCTCCCCACTCAACCACCATCACATTTCCCGGCTTTAGGTAATCTGAAAGTCCCAAATGATCAAACTCCACTTCCTCTTGAATATTGTATAAATCTACATGAACAAATTTTGATTTTGAATCACAAATCGTGTATTCATAATAAACCACAAATGTTGGAGAAATAATTTTTTCTATTTTAAAATATTCGGCAATACCTCGCGTCATCTCTGTTTTACCCGCACCAAGATCACCTTTGAGGACAATAACAAGAGGTTTCTGACCATATTTTTTTGATACGTTCTGCATTAATTCTCGACCAATTTTTTGTGTTTCGTAAGCAGAATGAGATATTTGAACATTTGATTTTTCAAACGAAATATCTCCTGACCGAAGTGTTTTAACAGTACTTTCGGTCAGATCAAGGACGGTTGAGGGTTTATTCCGAGGAAGCTTTCCCGCGTCAACTATGAGGTCAATCAAATCTTTTTTTGCTTGTGAGATTTGATGCATGAAAGAATCTATTGAATAATGAGGACTGCTTCCCCCCAGATTTGCTGATGTTGCCGTGATCGGTTTGCCAAATGATGAAGCTAATTGCAATATCGGTTGAAAATCCGGAACACGTACCCCAAGTGTTCCATTCTCAGATTCAAGAAGTTTTTGAACGGTGTGTTTTGAAGGAAGTACCATGGTGAAAGGACCGGGCAATAGCTTTGAAAGTATTGCCGATTGTTTTTGATTTATAGAAACGTACTTTTTACACGAATTCAAATCTGCAATAAATACTGAAATTGCTTTTCCTGGAGGTCTATTTTTGAACTTAATCAATTTTTTTACTGCGTCCTCATTGGTGGCATCAACCAGAAGTCCATAAACAGTGTCTGAGGGGAAAATTACCAATCCACCAGAAGATAGCACCTGCAGTACTTCATGGGTTACTTCGGTGATTGATTGGGTTGATAATGTGATTGTCCTTGTCATAGAAAGCTATATTATATAATACATACTCCTTCAATTCTTCATAATCTACTCTCGGCTGTTTCATGCAAAATGGTGGGCTATATGTTAGAATGATGCGGTATGAAAAAGAGCATCATAAAAAACGGTAAAAATAAAAAAATAAAAGAGTTCAAAATTAATTTTGACATAAAAACTGTTTTTATCGTCATTTTTGCAACATTCTTTCTTTACACTCTGTTTGGTCCGGTCATCAATGAATCGATGAAAAATTCCGAAGAAGTGCCATTAACTCAGATTCTTCAGGATATAAAAGAGGATAAAGTAAAAAAAGTATTGGTCGAAGACAATAAAGTAACCGCAACGTACTCAGATGAAAAGAAATTAGTGACGCGCAAAGAATCTCGTGATAGTTTCAGACAAATATTGAACGATAACAAAATTCCCCTTGAGCAAGTAGTTGTGGAGACGAAAGACTCGACAATGGCAGTTGAAATTCTTCGAGTGCTTGGGAGTATCATACCTATTATTCTTCTCTTTGCATTTTTCTGGTTTGTGATACGACAGGCAAAGGGTTCACAAGATTCAGTTTTTTCATTCGGTCAATCAAAAGCAAAGCGATTTAACAAAGAACAGTCAAAAATCACCTTTAAAGATGTTGCGGGTGTTGAAGAAGCCAAGAAAGAACTGGAAGAAATTGTGGATTTTCTCAAAAATCCTGATAAATATCGTAAACTTGGCGCACGACCACCAAAGGGAGTAATGCTTGTGGGACCTGCGGGAACAGGAAAAACACTTCTTGCAAAAGCAACCGCAGGTGAAGCAAGTGTCCCCTTCTTCTCTATTGCTGGATCTGAATTTATGGAGATGCTTGTCGGGATTGGTGCTGCACGCGCACGAGATCTTTTCAATACTGCAAAGAAAAATGCTCCGGCAATAATATTTATTGATGAAATTGACGCAATCGGAAGGGCGCGATCCCGTGGTGTTATGTCTTCTCACGATGAACGGGAACAAACGCTCAATCAGATTCTAGTCGAGATGGATGGATTTACTCCTAACGAAAGAGTGATCGTGGTTGCAGCCACAAACCGAGGAGATCTTCTCGATCCGGCACTTCTCAGACCCGGACGCTTTGATCGACGGATACTCATTGATTACCCCGACGTTGAAGGACGTGAAGCAATCATCAAAATTCATTCAAGCAACAAACCCTTCGAAAAAGATGTTCGATGGGATCGAATTGCAAAACGAACCGTAGGATTTTCAGGAGCTGATATCGAAAATATGATGAATGAGGCAGCAATCAGTGCGGCCCGAAATGACAGATCAGCAATCTCCATGGAAGATATTGAAGATTCAGCTACCAAAGTAAAGCTTGGGCCGGAGAAAAAAAGGCTCCAGACAGATCGTGATCGAAAAATTACCGCCTATCATGAAGCGGGACATGCGGTTGTTTCACATTTCCAAAAATTTACCGATCCGGTACATCGAATTTCAATCGTCTCCCGAGGTATGGCTCTTGGATACACCCTCATCCCACCGGGACAAGACCAACTTCACACATCCTACAAACAACTTCTTGAGCGACTGGCAGTCATCATGGGAGGACGCGCAGCAGAAGAGGTATTTTTCAACGACATAACAACCGGCGCCGCCAATGACTTTGATCAAGCCACAAATATTGCCCGAAGAATGGTCACTGACTTTGGCATGAGCAAGCTTGGTCCAGTCAATTTCGGACCGACCCAAGATATTACCGATTGGGGTTCAGAGTTCTGGGAACAAAATAGCATCTCGCAAGAAATGCTCGCAAAAATTGATCATGAAATCAGTGATATATTAAAAACAGCATATGCTTTGGCTCTTCAAATCGTCAAAAAGAATCGAATCGCACTTGAAAAAGTTGCACTTGATTTGATAAAGAAGGAAAGCATGGATCAAGATCAGTTTGAAAAAATCGTCGGGAAAAAGGACATTGGAAAAAAAGAACCAAGGACATAAAAGCACAATTGGACTACTCCTATCGAAGTTCTTGAATGACGAAATACATGCAATTTTGGATGCTATACTTACGTTATGAAAACCCTCCTTCTCATTGACGGACATGCGATGATACATCGCGCATTTCACGCATTACCTGATACTATGGCTACCAAAAGTGGAGAGCCAACCGGAGCAATATATGGATTCTTCATGATGCTTCAAAAAGTAATTGGAGACTTTAAACCAACGCATCTTGCAATAGCATTTGATACCCCAACGCAAACCTTTCGAAAAAAACTCTACAAAGGATATCAAGCAAAACGTCCCCCAATGGACAACCTTTTAAAACAACAAATCCCCCCGATCAAAGAACTCCTTGATGCGGGGGGAATCGTTCGTATTGAAAAGCCAGGCTTTGAAGCTGATGATGTGATTGGCACATTGGTTGAAAAAAACAAAAAGCATTTTGAGCGAGTTCTCATTTTGACCGGCGATCGAGATCTCTTGCAACTTACTGATACCAATGTGTTCTTGATAGCTCCAAAGCACGGAGTTACAAACTTTGATTTATTCACCCCTCACGAAGTAGAAAAGAAATATGGCGTCACCCCGGAGCATTTTCCCGATTACAAAGCACTTGCAGGAGATTCTTCAGACAATTACAACACCGCAAAAGGTATCGGTCCAAAAACGACACAAGCACTGCTTGCACAGCACAAGACCATTGAGGAACTTTTGGATAATATCGATACCATTGAAAACCCACGGTGGCAATCAATATTAAGAGAATATAAAGAAAATATTATTTTGTTCAAGAAGATTGCAACCATTATTCGTGATGTTGAGATTGACACATCAGAAAAACGACTTATATTTGATGGATTTGCAATGCCTCTGCAGGAAGGCTTAAAAAAATTTGAGCTGTTTGCACTTTCAAACAAACTATTTCATATTCCATCATCAGCAAAAAAACCTGAGTTAATCAAAAAGAAAAAAATTGAAAACCCCGAACAAATAGGACTATTTTAATTTCGACAAAAAAAACTATCATGTCTCCAGATACACAACAAAATCTTTTTTATACCATTTTCTTCATTATTCAACATAATGCTCTCGCGCTTGTTTATACAACTGCGATAGTATTTATCACGGGACATATGCTCTGGAAACCAACACGTGGTAAAATCCTTATATTGTGGGGATTTATCGTGTTGCTTTTTGCATTTGAATATAGCAAGCATATTCTCGAGCCATTGAAAGAGCAGACCATTCAATCACTGATTACCGAGCGTGAAAGTGTCCGAATCGAATTTTATATTACTAAATTCTTGACGAGAATTGTTCCATTTGCACTCCCAATAGTAGGTTGGATGCTTGTCGGTATGGGAGTCTTTTTTGAACCTCTTAGTAATCGATGCATGAAATACTTCAGGAAAATTATCAAATAGCAATATTTTTATGGATATAAAAACCGTTCAAAAACGTGCAGAAAAAAACATTCTCCGGAGTAATATCGATTTCAAACTCACGACAACGAGAGAAAAAGCAATCCTCGCGCATACCGTCAAATTGAACGAAGAGGTTGGAGAACTGTGCAATGATATTCTTTCCATTCTCAAACTCCAACGATCTTCAAAACTTGAAAGTTTTGAGAAATCAAATATTTATGAGGAATTTGCAGATGTTCTGATCACTGTTTTACAGCTTGCATCAATTGCACATGTGGATATGGATCGTGCGACTCGTCAAAAACTGAAGAAGATTGAGGATCGAAAATTGAAAGAAAAAATATAGTTATTTAATTTAATTAATCTTATGTGTGGAATATTTGGATATATTGGAACGAATCAACATGCCGGTTCAATGATTCTTGAGGGACTAAAAACGCTTGAGTACCGTGGATACGACTCGTGGGGTGTTGCGGTCAAAAAGGATGATGGATCGTTATTTATTGAAAAACACGTCGGAAAAATTGGCGATGCCTCACTTCCCTCTTTCAAAACTCATATTGGCATCGGACATACCCGTTGGGCCACCCATGGTGGCGTAACCGATAAAAATGCTCATCCACACACCGACTGTACAAAAAAAATTGTCATTGTTCACAACGGTATTGTGGAAAACTTTGAAGCGCTCAAAGCTGATCTAAAAAAAAAGAAGCATACGTTTGTGTCTGAAACTGATTCAGAAGTAATTGCACATCTTATCGAAGAAATGTATAAAACAGAGTCAAATAAATTCAAAGTAATGCAAAAACTTCGATCTAAAATTACCGGCCTGAATGCAGTGATTGCCTTTTTTCCTGAAGATGAATCTATTTATATCATTAAAAATGGCTCTCCGATCGTGGTCGGAGAAGGAGAGAATGGATATTTTATTTCATCAGATAGCTCTGCAATAATCGCACACACCAAGCGTGTCTCGTATCTTGAAGATGATGAGATGCTCGAGCTTTCAAGCGGTGGAATAAAGCTCTTTGATCGGAATGCAACAGTACAAAAGGTGTTTTTTACTTTGCTTGAATATTCAGCAAAATCAGCTGAAAAAGGAACATTCAAACATTTCATGCTTAAGGAAATTTCAGAACAACCACAGATTCTTCGAAATATCGTAGAAACACAAAGAACTGAGATTAAAAAAGCTGCAGATAAAATCAGAAATGCCTATGGAACCTATCTTATTGGCTGTGGTACCGCGTCATATGCATGCCTTGCAGGAACCTATCTTTTTTCCAAGATTGCACACCGACATATCAATTTTGCCATTGGATCTGAGTTTTCATACTTGCTCGATTTTTTGAAAGAAAATTCTCTTGTGTTTGCTCTTTCACAATCGGGAGAAACGATCGATATTATCTCAAGTGTCAAAAAGGCAAAAGAAAAAAAAGCGCAGCTTCTTTCTTTGACAAACTCACAAGGAAGCTCGTTGTATCGGATGTCTGACCATAATCTTTTACTTCACGCAGGGCCTGAAAAGGCGGTTGCTTCAACCAAAGCATATACCGCTAAAATTTCATTCCTCTATTTGATCGCTCATGAGCTTGATGGATCATTTAATATTGGAAAGATCAATATGAAAAAGGCAATTCGTGAGATTTCAACGCTCATTCAGAATAAATCTACGATCAAATCATTGGCTGCAAAAATCAAGAACAACAAAAGTATTTTTATTCTCGGGCGAGGTGTTTCATATGCTGCCGCACTTGAATCTGCACTAAAAATCAAAGAGGTATCCTATATTCATGCTGAGGGATTTGCAGCAGGCGAGCTTAAACATGGGGTCATCGCGCTCATTGAAAAAGGAACTCCGGTCATATTATTTAATCCGGAGGATGAGACGTACGAAGATACCCTTTCTGCAGCTCATGAAGTCAGCGCGCGAGGAGCACACGTCATTGGTGTATCAAGCAGAAATGACAAAGTATACAATACATTCATCGAGGTAAAAAACTGTGGCGATGCAACTATTATTCCCAATGTAGTAATAGCACAACTATTGGGATATTTTCTCGCACTTGAAAAAGGACTTGATCCGGATAAACCAAGAAACCTTGCAAAAAGCGTGACGGTGAAATAACTATTCTTCTAATATATTTTTCAGGAGTTTGTATAGCTTCTTGATCTCCCTGAACTGTTCTTTTGAAGGTTTTACATCGTATGCAGCTCCTCCCATTTCATAATCAAATAGTTTTTTATCAATGCGCCCTTTTGCAAGTGAATATATAAACGATAATGAATATTTATACAAAACGGGAATAAATCCATCTTTTTTGAGACGTCTCAAACTGACCTTCAGTTTGACATTTTTTAAATACTTTGCAGAAATGCCGATGTTTTGTGCCCGTTTAATAATATCGTGATCTTCTGCCATATATATCTTTTCATCAAAGCCATCAAGCAGCTGAAATACAACCTTATGCATCACCATCGATCCCCCATTTGACATTGGTTGATTGATCCATTGAGAAAGCTCGACTCCGTAGTTAATCACATTAAACAATAGTTCATCTGAATAGCTGCTACTGTTTGGCATGAGGGTAAGCTCAAAAATCAAAAAACGATAGTCATTGATGCACTGAATCAATCGCTCGATACAGGTACTCGAAATCTGAGAATCAGCGTCTATAAAGAATAGATAATCTTCTTTCGCGTGACGCGCCCCAAGATTGCGTTGATGGGAAACATTTGCCATATCCGACTCAACTACGGTAAGAGCTAGCGTATCTTTGAATTTGAGTGCCTTTTCTATCGTCTTATCTTCTGATTGAGCATCAACAATAATGATTTCAAAATTCTTGTTTGTTTGCTTTTGAAAATCGCGTAGCAAGCGAGGAAGATCTCGCTCTTCATTGAGTGTCGGTATGATCACTGATATTTTCTTTTGCATACCTCCATTATAACAATTGGTATATAAATATGGATTATTAAACTGCTATAATAATCTAATGTCAGTTCTTACCGTAAAAAATCTATCGAAACATTTCGGGGACTTCAAAGCCGTAAACGATATTTCCTTTGAACTTGAGGAAGGGGAAATTCTTGGCCTTTTAGGTCCAAACGGAGCGGGAAAGACAACAACAATCCAAATGTTACTCGGAGCGCTTACCCCTACTTCGGGAACCGTGTCTTATTTTGGGAAAGATTTAGCACTGCATCGTACTGAAATTTTGGAGAAAGTAAATTTTTCTTCAACGTATACCAATCTCCCTTGGCTGCTTACGGCAAAAGAAAATCTTACATACACATCATATTTGTATGACATCCCCGATCGAAAGAAAAGAGTTCTCGAAATGATCAAACAGTTTAGACTTGAGGATTTACAAGACAAAGTACTCAATGACTATTCGGCAGGACAACTTACTCGAGTAAATTTAGCAAAAGCATTTATCAACAAGCCGCAAGTATTACTATTAGATGAGCCGACAGCGAGTCTCGATCCGGAATCTGCTCATTTCATTCGTGAGTATATTTTGGAACAACGCGAAAAGCATAATATCTCGATCATCTTTACTTCACACAATATGTTTGAAGTGGAAGATATTTGTGACCGCGTTATGATAATTAAAGCTGGAAAAGTAATTGCAGATGATATTCCGTCAAACCTTGCAAAAACAATTAAAACTACTGCTGTTTCATTTTATTTTGACGAAGATAACAAAGAAAAATTTATCGATTTGTGTCTTGAAAAAAATATTCTGCATAGTCTGGAAAGAAAAAGAATTGAAATTCAAATTCAAGAAGAAGATATTCCCAAATTTTTAGGAAGCATGATTCAACGAAATATTCACTTCTTGGAAATATCGATAGATAAACCAACCCTTGAAGATTACTTTATTCAAATGGCAACAAAAGATATGAAAGACGATGATAAGTTCGAAACAATGATATGAGCATATATAGAATATATGGAATAGTACTCCGCTACCTTTATTTGATTCGGCACAGCTTTGATCGTTTTATGGATATATTCTATTGGGTTATCATGGATATTATTCTCTGGGGATTTACGAGTTTGTTTTTCCGCCAAGCATTTGAAGGCGATCCCAACCTCACCATAAATCTGTTGGGTGGCCTCATTCTTTGGTATGTAGTTTGGCGCACACAGTATGAGATTTCTGTGAATTTACTCGAAGAGGTTTGGAACAAAAATCTCATAAATATTTTTGCTTCACCCATATCGGTTACTGAATGGATTGCGGCATTTATGATAAATGGTTTTATCAAAGTTCTCCTCATGCTTGGTATTGCAGTCACCGTGGCATACTTTCTGTATGGTGTGAACTTCTTTGCATATGGACTATATCTCTTATTATTCATTCCGCTTCTTATGATGAGCGGATGGATCGTAGGATTTATTATTTCTAGTTTCATACTTCAGTACGGTAGTAAGCTACAAAACCTTGCCTGGTCTTTTCCGTATTTGGTTAACCCATTTTCGGCCATCTTTTATCCATTAACAATTCTACCGCTTGTGGCTCAAAATATTGCACACTTTGTCCCGACCAGTTATGTGTTTGAGTCGGCACGCTCTTTAATAAATACGGGAATAGTAGATCCAGTGATGCTGTGGAAGAGTTTTGGATTGAATGTACTCTATCTGATCATTAGTATTTTATTGGTCAGATCTAGATTTAAAAAAGTTCTTCAGAAGGGGCTCGTAAAGTTGTATTAGATAGTCTTCTCAAGATACGCCATTATTTCTTCTGGACTATCTGAAGAAAAGCACATTTCCTCAAATGAATAGGGAGCAAAACCCTCTTTATACATGTGGGTGATCTGTTCTATGAGCCCGTTCCAAAAGCCATCAGTATTGAGAAATGCGATGGGTTTTTTGAGCAGATCTAGCTTCCGCTTCGCAATCACTTCAGTGATTTCATCTAATGTTCCGGTGCCGCCAGGTAAGGCAATAAATGCATCCGAATGATCGACAAACATCCTCTTTCGCTCAAGCACATCCTCGCAAATATACTCTTCATCTGCTCCCCCTTTTAGTTTCATTGCAAATTCTTTTGAAGTTATTGCGGTAATATGCCCACCCAAAGATGTTGCCAAGTCTGAAGCTTCACTCATAAGTCCCGTACCGGTACCACCGTACACAAACCCGTACCCTGCGTCAACTGAAAATTTTACGAGTTCAAGTGAAGGATCGGTATACTTTTTTGCAAGATCATTTGCAGAAAGAAAAAAAGCAATTTTTTTCATGATTTTAGTTCGGATAATGGCATTTTTTGTATTTTTTACCTGACCCGCACCAACAAGCATCATTTCTTCCTGGTTTTTTGATCGGTCCGGTTAAAACTTTATTGTCTTTGATATTGGGAGCAGGTCTCAGTTGCTTTTGAGGTTGGTGTGATGGCTTTTTATTGCCTTCATATGGATCTACACCCGATGCCGCATGGAAATGAAAGTGTGGCTTATCGGTTGATTTCCCATCCGATACCTTTTTCAAAGGTTTCTTTTCTTCTATCTGAACTCTCATCACTCGACGAACTGATTCGTAATTAATATCTGAAAGCAGTTTCTCAAACATACTAAATGCTTCATTTTTGTACTCAACCAACGGATCCATCTGAGCATATCCCCTTAGATTAATTCCCTGCCTCAGATCGTCAATTGCCGTCAAATGTTGTGTCCAAAACTGATCCATGGTGGACAGGAACATACCTCGAACCACCTGATTCCAAATCTCAGATCCAACTCTTTTTTCTTTTATATCGTATTGTTTTTCAGCTGATTCGAGTAAATATTCCTCGAATTCTTGCTGGTTTTCATTGATTTTTTTTCGAATTTCCTCTTTATCAACTTCAATTAACAACTGGATATCTTTTTCAAACTGCTCGATAAACGACTCATCTTTTTCATTTAAGGCAAAAAAACTTGAGGTCATACCCACAATCTGCTCTTCTATGATTTTAAATATCGTTTCATGAAAGGCTTCTTTGTCCTTCTCCGGTTGGACTAATATTTTCTTTCTCAGTTTATATACAATGTCCCGCTGTCTGTTAAGTACATCATCATATTCGACTAAATTTTTTCTGATATCAAAATTGAACCCTTCAACCTTGACTTGAGCTTGCTCAATTGCTTTTGAAACCATCGAATGTGAGAGGGGTTGATCTTCGGGAAACTTGAGCATGGTCATCATATTTGCAATCTGCTCTCCTCCAAAAATTCTCATGACATCATCCTCAAGTGACACATAAAATCTGGTCTCCCCTGCATCACCCTGTCGTCCTGATCGTCCTCGAAGCTGATTGTCGATTCGACGTGATTCATGGCGCTCGGTACCGATCACATACAACCCTCCAAGCTTTACTACCTCATCATGCTCTTCTTGCCACCGTTTTTTTGCTTTTTCTTGTTCCTGCTTTGATAGATTCTCAAGTGACAAATCTCCCCCCAGTACGATATCTACTCCTCGTCCTGCCATGTTGGTCGCGACCGTGACACCATGTTTTTTTCCTGCTTGTTCAATAATTTGAGCTTCCTGCAGATGATTTTTTGCATTTAAAAGTTCATGAGGAATTCCTTTTTGATGCAATAATCGAGAAAGATGTTCATTTTTATCAATAGAAGTTGTACCAACTAAGACGGGACGACCTTTTTTATATTGTTCTGCAATATCTTGTGCAACAGCTTTATTTTTACCCTCCAGTGTTTTGTAAATCATATCCGGATGATCTTTGCGCGCATTGACTCGATGCGTTGGTATGACAAGCACTTCAGTTTTATAAATTTTGCTAAATTCCTGAGCTTCTGTTGCGGCCGTTCCGGTCATCCCTGCAAGCTTTTCATACATACGAAAATAATTCTGCAATGATACGGTTGCAAGAGTTTTAGATTCGCGCTTTATTGCCACCTTCTCTTTCGCTTCAATTGCCTGATGAAGCCCTTCAGAAAATCTACGCCCTTCAAGTAGGCGTCCGGTAAACTCATCCACGATTACCACTTCGTCACCTCGAACAATGTAATCTTTGTCTATCTGAAACAACGTACTAGCTTTAAGAGCTGCTTCAATATGGAAAATGGAGTCAAAATCTTTTTCATAAATATTATCAATCCCCAGTATTTGTTCGATCTTCAGAATTCCTTCTTCAGTCAAATGTGCCGTTCGAAGCTTTTCATCAATAATGTAGTCTGACTTCTCGCTGAGCTCTTTTACAATTTTTGCATAATCATAATATTTTGATGTGTCTTGTTCGACCGGTGCAGAAATAATATGGGGGGTTCGTGCTTCATCAATAAGTACTGAATCCGCCTCATCAACAATTGCAAAATGAAATCCCCTTTGAACTAATTGCTGCGGAGATTGTGCCATATTATCTCGGAGGTAATCGAAGCCAAACTCTGAGTTGATGCCATATGCTACATCAGCCTCATATGCTTGCTTGCGAGATGTCTGTTTGAGATGAATCAAACGGGGATCGTGAGCGTCAGGATCACTATACTCAGGGTCGTATATCAGTGATTGACCTGAGATCATTGCCGAAGTCGTGAGTCCTAAAAACTGAAATATCTGACCCATCCATCCTGCATCACGCCGCGCAAGGTAATCATTTACCGTGACGAGATGCGCTCCATTTCCGGTTAGTGCATTCAGATACAATGCAGCGGTTGCGGTAAGCGTTTTACCTTCTCCCGTTTTCTGTTCAACGACTTTCCCTTCATGCATTGCAACAGCAGCTATAAGTTGTACGTCAAAATGCCGTTGATTAAGCGTTCGATGAGCTGCCTCACGAGCCAAAGCAAAAGCCCATGGTAATACCTCATCGAGAGATGTGCCTGATGAAATTTCCTTTTTGAGCCGATTCGTCTCTTTTGGAAAATCGCCGTCCGCAAGCTTCAACGCTTTGGGTTCAAGCTCATTTATCTGGTCGACAATTTTTTGAATTCGATTAAGATCTTTCTGATTGTAGTCAAAAAAATTGGTGAAAAACGATAACATGTTTCTTATTCTAAACGATTAATACTGCAAGTAAAGTTCATTCCGAATGTATCAAGCATACATGTCTCGATGAGACATTTTACTGGAGAAAATACTCATTTGGGATAATCAATAGTTTGATTGCATTGAATCGCGAAATATCAGGGTTTTCCGGATCACCTTTGACTACGGCGTGTACCGAATCTCCTTCTTTCAACTTTGAAAATCCGATCGAATCAGTCTCAAAAGTTTTGATATCTAATAATTTTAATTTCGTGCTCTTCTCAACATCAAGTTCATAATCTGATTTATCAATGGTTATGATTTTTACCGTCAAATCCTCCTGATTCACTTCAGTTATTTTTCCGGACATTATAATGTACTGAGTGTCCTTGTATACTTCGTTTGCGGTCACCGTTTCTCCAATCTCGGGTCCGGTCACAAAAATGTAATTTCCTTTAGTGATGTCTTCAGACGAACTATCAGTAATTTTGGTCCCAACAATATCGTAAAACGCAGTGAGCGTTTCATCAATATCTACCTCAACCTTTGTATTTTCTGCATTCAAAATGGTGATCACTCCCTCTTTTACTTCCTGGACAATGCCAGATACCGCCTTCTTGTTTTGTTCTTTCAGCTCTTCAACTTTTTCAGCAACTTTGTCTTTGAGCACCTGAACTTCTTCGTCAATCGTCTCAGATATTACCACAGTCGGCGATTGCGAATAGGCCGGTAGTTGAACATTGGCAAAGATCAATCCAATGACTACAATGGTTATAAAATGGTGTTTCATTCTTGTGGAATATAATAAACTCTTAATGTCTGTTCTTGTGGAGCGCTTGAATCTGAATATGCACTTACTTGAATGATATTTTCCCCAATGGCAAGAGGCATTTCTATTTTGAATGCTTTATCCTCTATTTTTTCAACGATTTCATTAATCGGTGATTGTGCCACGATAAGACTATTTTTTTGTGCCGATCCGGTAATTTCAATAGTCTTTTTGGAAACTATTGCACCATTTTGTGGAGCGTCAAGAGTGAGGTATATTTTCGCAGGATTTGTTGGAGATTGCACGGACACTGCCTTTTTCTGGTCACTTTCTCGGGCGATCGGAATTACTTTGGTTTCTTCGGCTTTATTTGTCTGAAAAAGAACCACCGCGCCGACAAGTGCTCCAAGCCCAATACCAAATCCTATTGCAATGATAGTTTCTCTGTTCATAAATAATTGCTCTGTAACTTAACTATTTTCAATAAACGATACTTGCGTATTCTTATTATATACCAAATCCGTCAAAACTTCAGGAATGATCTCAAGTAAATTTGTTGTGTTGTACCAATGTCCTTTTGATTCAGAAAGTTGCTCTGCCGCCTTTTTTAGTACAAAGGATGCGATAACGGCAGCTTCAATTGGGTCATTTTTTGCGTACAACGATACCACCAGTCCCGCAAGGACGTCGCCTGTTCCTCCTTTGGTAAGCCCTTGATTGCCCCCAATCACTCTTACGATGGTGTCACCATCAGAGATAAAATCATCGATCGATTTGAGGAGGATCATACAATTATTTTCATGAGCTGCTTTTTTTACCTGAATTTCTTTTGCTTCTGGAGAAAGATTGGCAACTGAAATGCCAAAGAGGCGATCAAATTCAAATTGATGTGGAGTGATTATTGCGGGTTGTTTTAATAACTGCAACCACTCCTTGTCAATCATCTGCAATGCTCCCGCATCTATCACAAATCGTTTTTCTGGAAAATTTTGAAATAAATAATGAGTGATCTCTCGAGCGTACTCTGCTTCATCCTGAATTTGGAGTATCTCATGAAAATTTGGATGAATGATTGAAGTTTTTGAAATTTCTTTTCTGATCATTCCGGGACCGATCAAGACCGCATCATCTTCTGCGACATAGTCAGGAATATCTTTTTGATGAATAATCATGCCATCACGAAAAGATTTTTTCAAGGAACTGATAATTTCATTATTTTCCAGAGTCGATGAAAAATGAACCATGTCTGCAAAATGTGAAGCTATCTCTGCGGCCCAAATGGGCGAAGAATGAAATAATGTCGACCCACCGATCACGAGTACTTTGCCATTTTGTCCTTTATGGGAGTTCTCACGCGCAAGTGCGAGCTTGTCAATAAAGGGCTGAAACGACTGAATATCTTCTGTTTTAATTACCATATTAGCAATCTCATAACTTTGAATTTTGCCTGCCCACCGAATTGGTGGGAACTGCAGTTTTTATTGATATAATTATACCTTATGTCGCTCACTCATCGAAAGCTTAGAAAAATCTTTTCATCATTTTTAGAAAAAAATGGTCACGTTGAAGTCCCGCCCATTTCACTGGTTCCTCAAAATGATCCGACAACTCTTTTTACCGGCTCAGGAATGCAGCAGTTTGTCCCCTATCTTTTGGGGCAATCACATCCACAAGGGACACGACTTTTTAATATTCAACACTGTGTTCGCGTTCAGGACATTGAAGAAGTTGGTGATAATCGCCATGACACTCTTTTTGAGATGATGGGAAACTGGTCTTTGGGAGACTATTTTAAAAAAGAACAGCTCAGCAATTTCTTCACCATTCTGACTGATAAAAACGAGGGACTTGGCCTTGATCCAAACAAACTTTTTGTAACCGTTTTTGAAGGAAATGACCAAGCACCGCAAGACACTGAAAGTATTGAAGTTTGGACACAGATTTTTCAAAATGCAGGCTTAAGCTCCGCAATTGGCAAGAGGATATTTTTGTATCCTGCAGAAAAAAATTGGTGGTCACGAGCTGGTGTTCCCGACAATATGCCCGCCGGTGAACCGGGAGGACCGGACAGTGAAGTTTTCTATCAGTTTGACATTGAGCACGATCCTTCTTTTGGAAAAGAGTGTCACCCAAACTGTGACTGTGGGAGATTTCTTGAAATCGGAAACTCCGTCTTCATGCAGTACAAAAAAATGAGTAATGGTACATTTGAAAACTTACCCAAAATGAACGTTGATTTCGGTGGCGGTCTTGAACGATTCCTTGCGGCGGCTCAAAATGATCCAGATATTTTCAAAACTGACGCATTTAGTCTCATAATCAAAGCCGTTGAAGAAACGACACAAACTGATTATACCAACGCCGCTACCCAACCTTCTATGCGCATCATTGCAGACCATCTAAAAACGGCAACGTTTATCATCAAAGATGGTATTACCCCATCAAATAAAGAACAAGGATACGTACTCCGAAGACTTCTTCGGAGAGCGCTGGTCAAAATTCGTGCATTAAATGAATTATTTTCTACCGAATCGATATCGCCGATTATTAAGGCGGTGCTTTCAACATATGACGGAATCTATTTTGATGCAAAAAGCGATACCGAAAAAATTATTCCCGTCATACGTGATGAGATATCAAAATTCCACCTGACTCTTGACCGTGGACTTCGTGAACTTGAAAAGATGACCGATGTTGATGCAAAAAAGGCATTTGATCTCTATCAATCATATGGGTTTCCATTTGAGATAACCCAAGAGATTATGAAAGAGAAAAATATACACTTAAGTAAAGATGAGTATGAAGCAGAAGCAAAACGCCATCAAGACAAATCTCGCTCATCTGCAAAGTCCAAATTCAAAGGAGGACTTGCCGATCAATCTGAACAAACGGTAAAGTATCATACCGCAACCCATCTCCTCCATCAGGCGCTCTTTGATGTGTTAGGAGATTCGGTACGACAAGAAGGATCAAACATCACCGCGGATCGACTGCGATTTGATTTTCAAAGCGTCAACCGACCGACAGACCAAGATATGAAAAAAGTAGAAACTATCATAAATGCGAAAATTAACGAAGAGCTTCCGATGAAAATGAAAGTCATGGAAAAATCAGAGGCAGAAAAAGTGGGAGCCCGATCATTTTTCAAAGAAAAATATCCTGATCAGGTCAAAATATATTACATAGGTAAAGAAGATAACGTGCAAAAAGCATATTCAAAGGAATTTTGTGGTGGCCCCCATGTGACAAATACCAAAGAAATTGGACCAATCAGCATTCAGCGATTTAAAAAGATTGGATCAAATATGTATCGGGTGTATGCAGAATAATTATTAATTATTGTTGAGTGAAATAATAAAATTTTAGAGCGAGTTCGGGTATGTACTCAAATAATGTTAACTCGCGAGTAAAATTTTATTACGAACGAATATAACATTTTCATATGAAAGACATCATCACATTCGACGCCTTTATCAAACTCGATATCCGCATCGGAGAAGTCAGTGCTGCACAAAATGTTGAAACCTCGACCAAATTAATCCAGTTATCGGTAGACTTTGGAGAGGAAATTGGTGTCCGAACGATTCTTGCCGGCATGCAAAAATGGTATTCTCCTAAGGATTTTATACATAAGAAATTCTTGTTTTTGGTAAATCTCGAGCCCAAGAAAATGGCCGGATCAGAGTCTCAAGGCATGCTTATGGCAGCAGACTTCAATGGTGAACCAAAGCTTATTGAAGCGCCCGCCGATCTTCCCATCGGATCGACAATTCGATAGCGCATATATTCAATTTTGCTTTTTGATCAAAATCCTGTATGATAGTTTTCACACGTATATAAAAGTAATTCAGAATTATTAATTTATTACAAAAAAATCATGCCTCCAAAAAAAACAACAAAGAAGGTAGTTTCAGCAAAGCCTCCAGTAACGGTTGAAGCGCGCTCTGAAATGCCAAAAATGACCGTAGCAAGCAAAGACACCGTTGAGTCTTCTGTCTTGAATAGATTGAGTCAACAATTCAATCTTCTTGCAATATTAATTGTTGCGCTCTTTCTCTTTCAGGGATATACCTTTTATCGCGTCAAGAATATTGAGTCAAATGGCGTTGCAGGAGCACCGGGTCAACCTCAAGAGTCACCGCTTTCTGAGAAAAAACTCAAAGAGTACGCCAAAGATCTCAAACTTGATAAAAAGAAATTTGAAGCGTGTCTCGATAGTGGTGAAAAGGCAGAAATCGTAACCGCAGAAGCTGCAGAAGGCGCGGCACTTGGTGTTCAAGGAACCCCAGGGTTTTTTATCAATGGACGGTTTTTAGGTGGCGCTTTTCCATTTGAAGTTTTCAAAGAAATTATTGATAAAGAGCTAGCCGGTGAAGCATCCGATGTATGTTCTGACTATTCAGAAGAACTTCAACAATACTGCCAGGATGAACAAAATCAGGCATTTAAGCCGGTTGCTGTCGAAGTAGCGGTCGGCAATTCCCCTGCAATAGGTTCAAAAGATGCGAAGGTCACGATTGTTGAATTTTCGGATTTTGAATGCCCATTCTGTTCAAGGGCATTTGGTACGGTGAAGCAAATCATAGATGCGTATCCAAATGATGTAAAAATTGTATACAAGCACCTTCCCCTATCAAACATTCATCCAAACGCACAAAAAGCAGCTGAAGCTTCAATCTGTGCGGGAGATCAAGGAAAGTTTTGGGAGATGCATGACAAAATGTTTGAAGCACAGCTCTAACACGTAACTTTCAAGTAAATACAAACGGCCTGATACATATCAGGCCGTTTTTTATGTTTTAAAAATCTGTCTTTGACTCAAACATTTGGATCAGTTTCTGAGTCATGGGACCGACCGCTGCAACTCCAATTGTTGTTTCGTCGATTTTCACAACAGGGACGATTTCATGACTTGAATTGGTGAAAAATGCTTCATCAATTGTTGAAAGTTCAGATGTTGATATAAGTCGATACTCCACCGTTATGGCGAGTTCTTGTGCAATCTCAATGATCACTTTACGCGTAATTCCTTTGAGAATTCCATTTTCTGCGGTTATCAATACGTTATTTTTGACTGCAAAAAAATTACTTCGTGTCCCTTCGTAAATATTCAGTTCAGAATCGGTGTGAAGTATATCCACGGCTCCCGAAATTCTTGCTTTTTGAACTTCTACAATGCTTGCCCCGTAGTTTATGGTCTTGGCCAAAGGGTTCTGCCGCATCAACTGAGCTGTTTTTAGCGCAACCCCATCTGTATACATCTCCTGAGGATAGTCGTGCGCCTCATAAAAATAGATAAAAAACGTTTGCGTTTCTGAGGGAGTAAATCCATCGGCACTCACTCCACCGGTTTGGATGAGTTTGATATTTGTATGGGTAAATCCACTTTTTTCAATACCCTCCATAACCAATGCGCTGATTTCTTCCTTTGAGTTTACCGGCTTCATACCCATGAGACGGGCAGAGTTGAAAAAACGATCAATATGATCATCAAGTCTAAATGGTTTTTTCCCATAAGTGCGAAGAAAGTCAAAAATTGCAAATCCACGGAGAACGGCAATATCCATAACAGATATTTTTGCCTCATCATCTGCCATCCAACTTCCATTTAGGTAAATCATATAACGCTAAAATGATAACTGCACTGGTAGTCGGAAAGTGATTAGAAATCATTTTGTTCTGACAATTCACCCAAGGCGACTTAATCTTAAGGCCCGACATTATTTCACGAAATTTTTTGAGGAGGAGAAAAAATGTGAGGATGATTTTGGATATGTTCTTCGCAGTAGCAGATCATTGGGTTACATTCATCGCAGTATCGTATACCCATATCCGGATTGTCAATTTCATTTTTTTTGCAAATAGTGCACACGTGATATGGCGTTCTTTTAATGATCACCGATCGTGCTCCCATTGATTGTTTTTGAAATACATTTTTGAAAATAATAAGTAACTCATCTCCAAAAAAGAAAAAGAAATTGGCGAGAGAAAATACTATCAAAACCTTTTCACCGATCGACCCAAAGATAAATGATGCTCCGGTGATAATCCAGGTCACGACTGCTATCCATTTGATTTTTACCGGCAGGACAAAGAAAATCATGAGGGTAAAATCGGGAAAACGAAACGCAAATGCAAGAAAAAGCGATGTGAATAAGGAGATATTAGTAAGAGGAATCGTCGGAAATAAAATCGAAAAGAGCAAGTTTGCAACAAGAGAAATGAAAACATAAACCGTATAGTGAAATGACCCCCATAATCGTTCAAGAGCGGTCCCATAGATATAATAGAGATACATCGCAAATGCCAAAAAAAGCACATTGGTAGTTAGCGGCTCCATGAGGTAGGTGACAGATCTCCACCACTCACCTGCGAGGATTTGTGATCCGGTAAATGAGAGGAGCCTTGCTGTCTCGGGGCTGATATTTATGAGCAAAAAACCAATTCCTTGCGCAATAATCAAATAAAAAGTTATGTTTGAGATTGCAAGAAAGCTATATTTTTTTTCAAGTTTGTCAAGGAAATTCATACCACTAGTATAGCATCGACTATCATATTGCATATATATCTCTCCAATACTGCTATAATCGTCACTATGAAACCAAAATTTAAGGGCTTCCTTGCACTTCTCGGAACTTCTTTTATTTACGGATCCTTTGGGGTGATTGTTCGGGCACTTGGACCGTATCTTACCGCAAATCAAATGACGTTTGCTCGATCGATCATCGTTTTTTCGATCATTGCAATAATTTTATACATAAAAAAAGTTTCAGTATTCAAAATTCCTCAGAATTTAATTCTCCCTTTGTTTGTCCACTCCGCCACATTTGCCGCGACCATTTTTCTTTTTACATACGCCGTGATGTTCACCTCTCTTTCGAAGGCAACCTTTAGTTTTTATTCCACTACCCTCCTGACATCACTTATCGTAAGTATTGCATTTTTCAAAGAAGGTTTTAGCAAACAAAAAGCCATAAGTCTTGCTCTTGCACTTGGCGGACTCATATTCTTTATTCTTCCCCGAGGGATTGGGTCAATCGGACTTGGTATGATCCTCACGGGAATTGCTGGGATTGGCGACGTCGTGACCAATAGTATGAAAAAATATCTGGGAGGAAAGATTGAACCATTGGTTCTCGTTTTGTACCAAATGCTTGCAGGACTCATCGTCGGACTCGTCTTCATCGTGTCGACTCAACAATTTACCATCATACAAACGCTTGATATATCAGCTATCCTTTGGCTTCTTTTCTTTTCACTCAACTTCTTTTTGCTTTCATACCTCACGGTGTATGGTTTTCAACATTTTGATCTGAATTTGGGCACGATCATACTTTCTCTTGAGTTTGTCTGGGCCACCGCAATCGGATATGTCTGGTATCAAGAGACTTTGAATACCTACCAAATTATTGCGATGGGACTCCTCATATTCTCTATTGTAAATATGAATCTGCCCGTGAAAAAACAAGAATTGAAAAAATAATCCAAAACCTAAATGAATATTCTTCCAAAAATTTCCGAGTACCGAAAAGGGGTTCTTTCCCTCATCCTCCTCTCCTTGGTATTTGCCTCAATGGGTTTGTTTGCCCGGTATTTGAGTACCGGATTTCTCCTTTTTCAACAAGTGTACCTTCGGATTTTTGCGGCATTCATTCTCAGTTTTATATTTTTCAGAAACGACATTGATCTAGGAAAGCTTAAGAAAATAGGAAAAAAAGAGTGGAGGTTAATTTTCTTTCGGGTCATTGCGTTTTATGTTTTTGGTGTGACCTTGTTTACCCAAGCGATCATTCTCACCAAGTACAGCAACGTCTCATTCATTGGTGCGTTGCCTATGGTTGCGATCATGGGAATATTTCTCATGAAAGAAAAACTGACTGCAAAAAAACTTGCATTCATCATTATGGCTTTTCTCGGTGTTCTCCTTATTGCAGTTACCGATTATTCTCATATTTTTTCATGGGGAAAAGGCGAGCTTATCGCACTCATATCGACCACCACTTTTGCGCTCAGTTATGTGGCTCGCAAATGGCATTCAGGACTTCTCAACAACAAAGAAATAACGACACTGATGTTATTTCTGGCAAGTATCTTATTATTCATCTCGTCACTGTTTCTGGGCGAAGGACTGCCACTTTCTGGATGGAGTAGTGGGTTGATTGTGGCGATAATTGGCGCTGGTATTTTCAATATTGCAAATCTCCTTCTCACCAATTATGGATTCCAAAAAGTCGAGGCAATATTTGCAAGCAATATCCTTTCACTTGAGAGTGTGTTTGCCATCGTCTTAGGGCTTCTTTTTTACAAAGAAATGCCGCTCGCTCGTGAGTTTGCAGGAGGAGCAATCATCGCACTCAGCGTGATTGGAATGAACTGGGTTGAAAAGAAGGAGTAAATGGTTAATTTAATTTCCAAATTGCCACATTCAGAATCGTTGCAAAACTTACCCAAAGAAGATACGGAATCAACAAATACGATGATCGTCGGTCAATATCCCAGAAAAGCTTGATAAGATACACAATCATAAGCCACAGAACGATGATAATGATCAGTGCACCACCAAGATTTCGTGCGCCAAAAAAAACCAGTGACCAAACTGCGTTTATCCCCAGATGAATCAAAAAAAGATCCACCGCTCTTTTTATCTTCGATTTTTTATATCCTTTCACCCATACAAAATAGAGTGCAATTCCCATGAGGGTATAAAGCACTGTCCAAACAGGACCAAAGACGAAGTTTGGAGGATTGAAACTTGGCTTTTCTAAATAAATATACCAATTGGATATTGAAGAAACCGTACCAAACGACCCAATAATACCGGCAATTTGCGAAATAAAAATTGAGAACAAAAGAAGAGGTATGTTTTTTATCTTCATACCTCATTGTACAATAATCTTATGGGAAACATTATTACGGTCAATGATCTGATGCAGCATGGGTACTCATATCCTCTCAGCGAACCTCTCGGAAAAAACTTTGATCCGATTTTTACCCCCGATCTGTCCCCAAAAGAAATGCTTGCGATGGGAATGTTTGGCGGAAAATATATGACCGATTGTAAAAAGGAATTCCCCGCCGATTGGTATACCCATGCCAAGCTTTCCCCTGAGAAAAGAGATTGTTCGCTCAACTATTTCAAAGTCGATGCAAGTCAACCACTTTCAGTCTGGCAAAAGAAGGGTTGGATTCATCCGCAGGATCCGCGAGGATGGTTTCAATGGTATTGTCGCTACTATTTGGGAAGAAGAACGCCAGATGATATTCGACAAATCAAAAGATGGAAAGCAATGATTCGACACGTCGCTCAAATCAAAAGAAATTGTGTTCTGGGAGATTTTTCATGTAGACCAAAACAGCGTCAAGCTCTGCTCCACTGGGCATATGATTCAAGGGAAATGTGATCGGACACCTCTAGGGTATGTTTTTTTACTGTCAACTTCATTGGAAACATTATTTTAATCTCATGAGATGACGAGCGTTAATTACTCGTCGTTTGAAGTTCATTAACATTGTTTGGTAAATAATCAATATTGGCAAACTCTTTCACCACAATTGAGCGAATTTTTGATTTGATTTCTGGTTTAATATGCGGATAGGTCATCTCTGCTTCCCCTCCAATACTTGCACAATCATCCTCGATGAAAATATCAGGGATCAATGACTCGACAACATCTTTATACCCCTGACCGTTTTTTCTATACAAAAGATTTTGCATCTGAGGAAAATGGTACTTCTCTAATACAAAACGAATGTCATCAATTTCTTCAGGTGTTTCGCGGGAGGTAAGGTAGTATATTTCTGCACCCTGTTTTTTCCAACTCTGAAGTTTCCAAACTACATTGCCATTGGGAACATATGTTTGAAATGAATGAGCTTGAGAGGAGCCAACAGATGCTGGTTTGAGAGCGGTCCCTTCGGTAAAGATGAGAATCTTCATATTTTTTATTATACTCTTCCAGATTGTCGGTTTTCGTTACTTTTTAACTTATTTGATAGTAACTCAAAAATGCGTAATACGTTTTTATTCATACAACTTATTACTTGTTTATAAACTCAAATGTTGAGAGGATTTGATCGAGATTAATCTTGGCCTTGCTGATTTCATTTATAGGATATGTATAGTCAAAATATATCTTTTTACCTGGAGAAGAATCAGTAGGAAGTGGTATCAACACATAAGTATTTCCCGTTCCATTGATCTTCTCTTTATCAGAGCACATATCTGATGGACCAGTCCCATTTGCAGTTTTAGATGGGATATCAACAACATTAATTTCTTCTTCATCAGAATAGTTATAACAGTAACCAAATCCAGTAATCATTGCGACAAGTAAATTTATTTTATGTGTATTTTCTTGGTTAGATAAAGTAGTCTCCACCGTTCCGTCCTTTTTTCCTGAAATCCAATTTGCTGGATATTTAAATTTAAATTTATATTCGCTATTTTCATACGTCTTCCACGTTGACGTTTCATCTGATTTTTCTGTTGGAGAAATAACTTGTGGAGAAATCATTGTTGTTGGTGAAATTGTTTGTGAAGGGGTAGGTGTGGTTGTTATGCACTGAGGAACTGGAGTCTCCGAAAGACGAAGACTGTAATACATCCCTCCTGCAAAACCCAAGATCAAGATGAAGGCACCTATCGCGACATACTTCAACTTAAGAACGTTTGAAGTAGGCGCTTCCCAATAAACGGGAGGAGAAGACTCTTCAGAAGTTTTGGTGCTTTTATTTGGCTCCATATGTATACTATACAGTATTATTTCAGTTCTAAAACCTATGAAAAATAAGGAATTAATCACCGTAAGTGTTGTTGTAAACTCCCCTATTGATAAGGTCTGGGATGCATTTACCAAGCCAGAACACATTACCCATTGGGCGTTTGCATCTGACGACTGGGAAGCGCCTTATGCTGAAAATGATCTGAGAGTCGGCGGGAAGTTTTTCACCACCATGGCTGCGAAAGATGGGAGTTCCAAGTTTGATTTTAATGGTATCTATAGTTCAGTCAAACAACACGAATCCTTTGAGTACAATATCGAAGGCGGACGCTATGTGAAGGTGACGTTTGAGAAGGTTGCAAATGGCATCAAAGTCACGGAGGATTTTGAACCAGAAACAGAAAACTCGCATGAGCTACAACGCTCCGGTTGGCAGGCGATACTTGAGAATTTTAGGAAGTACACAGAGAAGATAAGCAAAATTCTATAGCTACTCGGCATCTACTTTTGGGGTAACAAACTCATGATTGGCATCGTAGACATAGTTTTTCCCCTGTGACATCACTTCATAATTGTATGTTACCCCCGGCTCAAGCCCTGTTATTTTTAGGCGATGGTTGCGCACTTTTTCATTCACCTGGATATCTTTACCATAATCTTTGGTCCTGCCATAGTTTACTTTTGAGGTAGCTTGATGATTGGTTTTCCAGATGATCACTGCTGTAGTGGGTGTCAGCTCAGAAACTGAAACATCGGTGATCTTGGTCGGCTCGCTATCAAGAACGATTTCCGAAAATGAAGTTCTCGTGTGTTTGAGCCATGATCCAATATTTGTTATGAGTATTTGTGGTTTCTTCACGCTTTCCTTCAGCCCATTTTTTGTATTTTCACTCACAATCTGGAAAAATGATCCGAGATTATTCATTGATTTTTTTGAATCAGAGATAGATTGAGTTACTTCAGTTTTTACAGTATCTACAAGAGAAAGATTTTGTGGCGTTTTTTCATTTGTCACCTCTGTCTCTTTAAGAAGCGAGTCTCTGATATGATCCCTTACTCCTTTACCTGACTTGGGTATTTCTGCTTCGATAGCTTTATCAATGAGCTTTTTTTTATTTGCGACCTGCGACTTTGTTCCTATTTTTTGAAAGGAATCTATCGATAGATAGAGTATAGTTTCATCACCGATATTGCCAGCACCATCCTTACCTTGAAAGTTAATCCTATATAGACCGTTTTCGAGATGGGCGATTGGTGTGAACTCAAATCGGGAAGAAACATTTGAACTGTGCTCGGAAATATTTGACACGATTGACTCGTCTTTAGACCAAAAAACCTCACCGAGGGAAATAGTTGCAATAGTGTGAATATCGTAAGCCCCCAGACTGTTTTGTTTTTCTAAACGCATCAAAATACTTTTTGGCCCTGAGACCGTACGATTGTTTTTTCTGATTTCTTCCAACTCGCTCGATGAATTTCCCGATAAAGTATCGGTGACTAGTCCAAAAACGGTAGGTGTCCGATCAGATGTAGCTAGGTTATTACTTGATATTTTTCTGTCATTCAATTGAACTATCTTAGCGTTCGGTTTGGTTAAGTCAACAAAAAGGGTTCTCCCAATGCTCCGTTCGTTGCCTACATTATCAATTGCTATTACCTCCCAATTTCGCTCACCCTCTTTGAGTTTGCCATCATCCTGATTCAACCCCCAGAGTAGTGAGGATTTAGTATAGAGGGAAATAGAGTTGTTTGTAGTGTCGCTATCATTGAAGTTTTCATACTCTATTTTGTACTGTGTTGTCTCGTAGGACGTAGTACGTGACGGACTAATGTTATCAACAACAAAATCTCCACTATCCCCGTTATCTACCAAGAGCTTATATTTTGCAATTCCACTGGACTCGTCGGGAGTACTTGCCGCTTTCCATTTGAAGGTTGGTCGATCATTATTTGTGTAAGAATTTTCCTCAGGAGACTGTAGCTCAAAGTTATTCGGAGCTGTAGTATCTAGGACAATGGTGTCTGTATATGCACCCGACTCGTTGCCAGTTGTATCTTTGAACTGAACATAGACAGTTTTGGTACCATCACTCGTTGTAAGTGTCCATAATTTTGAAGATGAGAATGCTTCGTAACTCCCATCCGAGAGATCTGGAAGATTAGAGATCTTCATTTGAATATCAGCGGTGTTGGAGAAGAAACCTGAGGAAGCAGAGAGGGTCAAGGTGACTGATCTGGTGTTGGTATATCCAGCACCTGAACTAATATTTATTGTGCCCGTTGGTGCTCCAGTATTGATTTGCGCAGATCCATGAGATGAGTTTGATGATTCATTCCCGGCCAGATCAGTGGCTTTCACCCGGAAGTACCAATAACCATCGGTAAGCGGGGTAACATGAGTAAAGGAGTTTGTGGTGGCAGTTGTTGAGGAGACACTACTGGAAAAAGATGAGGATTGAGACCACTGTAGGGTATAAGGGGTGGCAGCCAAACCACTGGTGACATCACTCGAAGCGGTCCAGCTCCAAGTAAGCGTTGTGTCATTTGTAGGAGTTGTAGTTGATGGAGTTCCAGGGACTGAAGGAGCTGTAGTATCAATATAGTAGGGACCTGAATGAACAGTGGTCCCGACATTTCCTACATTATCGATGACTCGAATATGGAAATAGTGAGCGTTCCCGTCTGACACTGCTGAAGAAGTAATGGTTGTGACCATACCAATATCTTGAGAGGTATTAGGAATCGTATTTGCGGTTGTATCAAAGATATACGAATATCCGGACACCCCACTAGCAGCATCTGTTGCTGCTGTCCAAGTTATTGTGACCGTATTATCAGAGTTATACGTGGAAGTGGAATGGTCAGAGGAAGCTACCGAAGATGGTCCTGATGGACTAGTCGTATCGACCTTAAATGCAATAGCTCCAGAGTTCGCTGTTGAGTATGATGAACTAGCAGATGAATTATCTATTGTCTTGACGCGCCAGTAATAACTCCCATCAGCTAGTGTCTGCCCACTTGTGCCAGTGGTGTAACTGCCAGACCCTGCAACTTGACCGACGGTGAAGCTAAATGAGCCTTGGGCGGCCAAAGCGGAAGTATAGTCTGCAACGACTGACGAAAAATCTGACGAGTCGTCGATTTGCACCCGATACTGCACTGTGTTGCCGGCATCAGGATCAGCGAGTGAAAACGTCAAGCTGGGCTGGTTGCTCGCTCCAAAACTGCCATCGACCATGGCAGTTGGTGCAAGAGAGGTCGGGGCAGTTGGGTCTTGGTTGAACAACCAGCCAGTGTTATTTCCGCCATCGGTGATGTTGTTGCCTGCCACTGTGATCTGGGTATCATTGATATTGTTTGAGTAAGAAACGGAGACATACGAAATTGATCTAGATCCTTGCGGGTCAATAATCCATTGCGTACCAGGTGAAGAGGACGCGAGTGTGAGGAGATTGCCAGAAGCTCCGGTGAGCGTTGTGGTATTGGTGATTGTTTGTGTCGCTCCAGCTCCAAAAGTGAGCGTGTCAGCCGATGTCACCACCTTAGATAAATTATAAAAAGTGGTTGTACCACTCACAGACTGGCTCGTACCTGTCAGCGAAACTGTTCCGCCATTGGCAGTAAAACTTCCTGAGCTATGAGCAAAGTTGCCAGTCACTGTCATGGTGCTTCCGGGTGCGGTCATGGCACAACCAGAAATAGTAAGTGCTCCAGTTATGGCAACTGTCGCAGAGCTGGCATTGAGCGTGCCTGAAGAACAAGTTAGCCCCGCACTTGCGGTGATGCTCAGTGCACCGGTCGTAATCGATGCACCGTTGACCGTGACTAATCCAGAAGAACTCAAGGTAGATGCCCCAGCACCTTTTGCAATAGTTCCTGCGGTAAGCGTTAGGCTGGCAAGACTAAAGTTATTGTTGATGGTAAAAGTGTCTGTAGTACCATCTGTAGCGTTAATAGTTAGATTGGAATAACTATAGTTAGCTAGTGTATATGAATCAGATGCAGTATCTCCATCGCCTACATACTTGACGGTTGAACCGCTATTGAGGGTTGGAGTTGTTGGGGTTTCACTACCCACTAATTGCAATGTTCCTCCATCTTCGATAGTAAATGTTCCACCACAGGTAAGGGAATATCCTGCTAAATTAAAATTACCTTCAACAACCGTACAGTTTGCTGTTGTCGTGGTAAAACTCGTTGTCAAACTGGCCGTATTCCCCGATTTATTAATAGTCAAAGGTGAGCTGAAAGTGCTTGCAGCATTGCGGGTGAGGCTTTGGTTGCTACCACCTGTAAGGCTCATAGTTAGGTTCGAGCCACCAAAAGCATCAGTGGTGTCGATGACCATATTACCCTGAACACTGAGCGTGCGTGCAGAGCCAGAGTTAAGCACTGGTCCATCGGTGCGGGTAAAGTTCCCAGTCACTGTTGCAGTGCACTCTAGGGTCGTTTCTCCGGTTGAGCTGGTTTTGTTGATCGTAATCGAGCCCCAGGCCTCACTACCACTACAGGTGATTGTTCCGCTATCGCTTGAGGCTGTTCCATCAAGGGTAAGATTCAGCCCGGTGGGTAACTTGTTTCCTGAATTGTCTAGATCATGTTCAACATTGAGTGTTGTCAGGCTACCTGCGGTAAATGTACCTGCTGTTATCTCCCAACTTCCAGCAGTATCTATGGTTGTGCCGGTAAATGTGGTGCTAGCTCCTACGCTAGACTGTATGTAGTCTCCAAGAGTGATTGTCCACGTACCTGTGCCAGCAGTAACCGATCCATTATTGGTCAATATTCCGAAACTGGATGTTGGAGAATTACCTAATGGTAATATGCAGCTTGAACCGATAGTTAGCGTTGAACTACTAAATGTTTTATTAAAAGTTACCTTTGTAAAAGCCTCACTACCACTACAGGTGATTGTTCCGCTATCGCTTGAGGCTGTTCCATCAAGGGTAAGATTCAGCCCGGTGGGTAACTTGTTTCCTGAATTGTCTAGATCATGTTCAACATTGAGTGTTGTCAGGCTACCTGCGGTAAATGTACCTGCTGTTATCTCCCAACTTCCAGCAGTATCTATGGTTGTGCCGGTAAATGTGGTGCTAGCTCCTACGCTAGACTGTATGTAGTCTCCAAGAGTGATTGTCCACGTACCTGTGCCAGCAGTAACCGATCCATTATTGGTCAATATTCCGAAACTGGATGTTGGAGAATTACCTAATGGTAATATGCAGCTTGAACCGATAGTTAGCGTTGAACTACTAAATGTTTTATTAAAAGTTACCTTTGTAAAAGCCTCACTACCACTACAGGTGATTGTTCCATCATCAGTTCCATTTGCTCCATCAAAGGTAACAGTTCCAGAATTATGTATAAAGGAAGAGCCAACTACCGTAAAATTTCTCTCAATGGAGAGAGTGCCAGAGGTAGATTGAAAACTGCCAGCATTGAGTGTAAATGATCCGTCATTGATATCCATTGCCTGGCTACCTCCCAAGAAAACGCCTGAATCTTGTGCATAGCCACTTGATCCGATCGTCGCTGTTGCTGATTGAGTGATGGTGCCTGAGTAGCCAGTATTGATATCAATCCCCAATACGTTGATCGACGAGTCAATCGTGGCAGATTTGGTGCTTGTCCCATCAAATGTGGCTACATCGCTCGAGGTTGGAATAGAGTTCGTGCTCCAGTTTGCACCACATGACCACTTGTTTCCGTCTCCGACACCACCTCCACAGGTGCCATCAGAACCACCTCCATCCCAAGTTACCGTAGCAGCTCTAGCATACTTTGGAATTCCAAAAAAAATAATAATCAGTAAAAAAAATACTACAAAACTTTTTTTGGTAGAGGTGAATTTTTCTAATGGAGAGAAAAACGATACATGTGACATAATATCTAACATTCAGGATACTATACATTTTAATAATTTGAAAATAAATCTATTAAGTCTAAGTATTTTTCGAAATGAAGTTGTTAGATTTTGAGACGCTCAAACGAGCTTCTTAGACCACAAATTTTTGTTTGACCTCTTCAAAAATAGAGCGTTATGAGATAGCTTCGTCCTCATCCTTCTGGAAAAAGTGTTTTATAGCTGGAAGAACAGAAACAATAATGATAAGAAGTACGATGGGAATAAGGTATTTATCAACATCAGGTATGAGTTTACCTAAGAAATATCCTCCATAGATCATGCCAAATGTCCAAATAAATCCTCCAAAAACGTTGTAGCTTATGAATGTTTTATAATTCATTGTTCCGATGCCGGCAACAATGGGGGCAAATGTCCGGATAACCGGAATAAATCGAGAAATAATGATCGTAAATTTGCCATGTTTTTCATAAAAATGCTGAGCTTTTGCAAGATTTTTTTTGTGAAAAAAACGCGAATCTTCTTTGACAAATAACTTTGGACCAATCTTTTTTCCAAACCAGTATCCTACACTATCCCCGGATATGGCAGCAATAGCTGTCAAAATCGCTAAGACATGTACATTAAAATAATTTTGTGATGCGAGAAAGCCTGCGGTAAAAAGCAGACTATCACCCGGTAAGAAGAAACCAAAAAAGAGCCCCGATTCGGCAAATACAATGAGCGATATACCCAAATAACCAATGGTGGGAAGTATTGAATCTAAGTGCATAATAGGTTATTATACTTGATGCATTTCTTTTATGACATGATAAAAAACAAGAAGCACGTTGCCATTCTCCAACAAGTTATTCCTCTGATTTTGACTGTGGTGATTTTTTGTATTCTTGTTTTATTGCTATACGGAGAAATCATTCTTTTAAACGCGGTGACGGTAGTTGATATTTCACGACAACTCAGGTGGAGCGATATTTTGATTGGTATGACCATATATCTCAAAACATCAGTCGATTTTGCCATCTTTATCGGAAACCTCATGCATACATTTCCAGGATGGAAAAGAAGAATCGCGATTGAAATTGGGACTGCCTTTGGTAACGCAGCGGGAACACTCATCATCCTGATTATTTGGAATTTCTTTCGTGGAATAAACTGGCTTCTGGCTTTGATGATAGTTATAGCATCTCTCGTGTTGTTTCGTTTGGCTGAGGATGGCATAGAACATGCACGATCGGGCAAGATTAGCAAAGACCTTATTCGATTTATTGAACCATTTCATATGGTACTTCACTTCATAAACCGATTATTCAATCCCCTGTTGAATCTCATCATTCCCAATATGAAGATTGCACCAGATTCAAGCAGTAGTTTGAATTTTTTAAAACTTTTCAAATTTTCATTTACCGTACCCTTTATTCTTGGTTTAGATGATTTTGCTGGTTATGTTCCTCTTTTTAACATTGTAAATGTGTTTGGATTTGCAATCGGGGTGTTTGCCGGACATATGATTTTAAATATATTTCTGTTTCTCTCTCCGACAAAAACAATTGCAATTGTCAAAAATGTGTATATTTCGCTTTTAGGGACCGTCGCATTCATATTACTGGCACTATGGGGATTATATGAGGCTTATAAATTATTTTTTATCCATTAATGAGGAAAGACCTCATTTCGACCTTGGAATAAAACCGTCATTAGATCATTGATCGTCATATTAGAAGAAAATATTGCGCCTGCTTGATTTTATCGTATTCCTCGAGGTATAATACAACCAGTATTGAAATCCGTCACACAAGAACTGGCACTTCTTGATCCGCCACTGGCGAAACGGAGCTTGAGGAAAAATTCAAGACGAACGCAGATCGTCATCACACTGCAAGCCTATGTCACCCGCAAGGGATTACAGAGCAGGTTACCAAGGCGCGTATAGCAATATATGCGTAAAAAAGAGTGGAAAAGCGTACTAACGCCTCTTTAGTTACCAAATTTTTTGGTGATTGAAGAGGCGTTTTTTTTGGTGTAAAAGCTGCACCAGGGAAAAATTGCCTATTGAGAGGGGAACGTTCACAACCGGAGTTTATGCAGATCGATAACCAACCATGGAGGTTTGACATGAAAAAAGCAAGATGGTCCGACGAGTTTAAAATGCTCGTGATAGTCGTGCTAGCCATTCTCTGGATAATCGGCATGTATTTTTTTGCTGATTATCTGTACCAGATGTGTCCGACAGATCCTGAACGATGGATTTGTCGCATCATGTAGTTGTTGAGTAAAATGCTCCCCTCTCAAAGCCGGCTGAAAGGGTGGCGGGTAAAACCGCCACCCTTTTGGATAACTAGTTAATACTTACGCTTTTCAGTAAAGCCTAAAGTAAAAAGAGCCAATCCAGTCATGATAAATAGTACTGAAGCAAGTGCCTTTATTATGCTCAATATACTGCGTTCCTGGTTACAAAATCCAGAATCCATACATCCTCCATACATAAGATTTTCAATGAAATTATCCCCAAAATAATATTTTCCTATGATGATTAAAAGAATAGAAATGGTAATGAAGGTCAATTTTCTAATCATATTAAATGAATTGAAATAATATTAGAAAGAGTTGCATTAATCATACAATAAAATTACATTTTCATTTAATTTTAAACAGGACTGGCGTTAGAAGAATGGGACAATTCGGAGGTGTTCTTTTTTTAGTTAATGCTAAAGTGTTTTTTCAATTTTACTTGTGATTTTTAAGAGTTCTTTCCTAGATTTTCGGAGTGCCATTATATCTTTTTTTACTTTTTTACACTCTTCAGACTTTGAATTCATCGTCGACTCTGCT
Source organism: uncultured Gammaproteobacteria bacterium (assembly GCA_964452355.1). GTDB lineage: Bacteria > Patescibacteriota > Microgenomatia > UBA1406 > GWC2-37-13 > UBA1450. The sequence goes on from CAYVKV010000002.1 coordinate 153,602, forward strand.
TCTATGTATGCTCCATCAATTTGCTGCATATTAATTGGTGTTCTTATGTATCTGATCGAATCAAAAAAGACTCTAGTTTTGTCTATTTCAATAAATGCCGATCGATAAAATAAATAATTTTGATCATAATATGAATTAAATGTTTCTATTTCACTATGATATCCACTTCTTTTTTGAGCGGTAAGTGTTGGATTCAGAAGAAGTTTCTTGATAGACCAATCAATTTTTTCACCTAATATTTCAGCTTGGTTAAACTTGCCATCAAAAACATTAAGCAATTTTAAAATTTCGTTTTTATAGAAATCTTTTGAAAATCGCTCCTTATATTCGAGAATAAATTTATTCCATTTTTGGTTGTTTTCATAGAGTAGGTCGTGAATTTTATTAATATGGCTATAGTCAAAATAAAATGAGGATGAAGTATTGCCAAAATTCCAAGGAGTTTCTGCTCTCAGGAAAACATACTTTAGATTTTCTTTTAATAAAATGAGGTTACTGTTGAGCTTCGATTTGTCCTTATTTTTTTGCCAATAATTTTCAAAAACTAGTCCAAATATTACAATTAATACGCCTAAAACTAGAGAGCTATATGTTTCAAGAATTAAATTTTGTATCGCAACGCCCTTGTCAGGGGTAATGTGATAGTAATATAAAAAGAAAGGCGCAACAAAACTTACAATTATAGTTACATATAATAATTTCATATATTTCTTTGGTGACCCCGACGGGATTTGAACCCGTGATTTCTAGGATGAGAACCTAGCGTCCTAGGCCGCTAGACGACGGGGCCACGTTTACACACTAATTACACATTTAGATTGCTCCAATAACTTTTCCACTCATTGACTTTCATGACTGGATGATGTACTATTCTATCATTCATCCCCACACGAAGCAATACAAACGATTATCGGGGGTGTTTTTTTAGGGAAAAAATATGTCAGACAAAATACAGTTTACACAAGAAGGATTTGATAATCTCAAATTGGAACATGAGGATTTGATTGGTCCTCGTCGTGCAAAAGCCGTCGATCGACTCGCAAAAGCTCGTGCTATGGGTGATCTTTCGGAAAATAGTGAATACACTGCGGCAAAAGAAGAAATTGCCTTTGTCGAAGGACGTATTCAAGAAATAGAAGAACTCATCAATAAAGCGGTAATTATGGTATCAACACCAGCAAGTGGTATCACCGTCGGTACCAATGTGATCGTTGAAAAGGACGGAAAAGAAGAATCATACTCAATCGTTGGTGAATTTGAAGCAAATCCCGCAAACAACAAGCTCTCCTCCACCTCACCGATCGGAAAAGCGTTTCTTGGAAAAAAAGAGGGTGAAACCGTCATTGTAGAAGTCCCCGCTGGAAAACTGAAATATAAAATCCTGAAAATCAAAAAATAATACCGATTCCGGTATTATCTCTCTCCATCATTGCTATAATACTTTTATGGATACAACCACAAGCGACCTCATCGGTCAAAGAAAACAACGGATTGAAAATACACAAAAACTCAGAGAGCTTGGGATAGATCCGTATCCTGCGACCGCACAAAAAGATCATCCAAACAGTCATATTCGAGACAATTTTGAGAGCTTCGATGGAAAAGTGGTCACTCTCGCAGGACGGCTCGTCGCAAAAAGAGAACATGGAAAACTAGTTTTTGGAGATTTGCAAGATCAGTCTGCGATCATCCAGATCGCTATAAAAAAAGATACATTAGAGGAGGATTTAAAAAAATCATTTCTTGGTTGGGAACATCTGAAACTGCTCGATATCGGAGATTTCATTCAAACGACGGGAAAGGTCAATAAAACAGAGCAAGGTGAAATCACTCTTTTTGTAAACAAAGTCAGAGTATTGGCAAAAAGCATTCGACCACTTCCCGCAAGACTTGAAGACAAAGAACATCGTTTTCGAAGGCGCTATACTGACTTTGCAGTAAATACAAAAGTTCGTGATACGTTCTTTAGAAAGTCAAAATTTTGGCAGAAAGCCAGAGAGTTTATGGTACAGCGAGGGTTTATTGAAGTAGAAACACCAATTCTCGAACTGGTTACCGGAGGTGCCGATGCAAAACCATTTGTGACACACCACAACGCCTTGGATCAGGACTTTTATTTACGCATCTCATCAGAACTTGCTCAAAAAAGATTGATCGGTGGAGGATTTGAGAAAGTGTTTGTACTCGGACCAAATTTTCGAAACGAAGGCATAGATGATGAACATCTTCAAGAATTTTATCAGCTCGAATATTACTGGGCATACAGTGATTTTAATGACACCATTGCTTTAACAAAAGATTTATATAAACATCTAGCTCAAGAAGTGTGGGGAAAAACAAAATTTACCCGCAATGGAATGACATTTGATTTAGGAAAAGAATGGGAAGTGGTTGATTATGTCAAGGTAATAAAGGAACGATTTGATGTTGACGTATTCGAGACTTCTCTGGAAACAATGTATGAAATCATAAAAAAACATGGCGTTGAGATTGAGTTTGAGCAAAATAGAAATCGACTGGTAGATAATTTGTGGAAATTAATTCGAAAAGATATCGCAGGACCAGCAGCACTCATTAACGCACCTAAATTTATTTCTCCCTTGGCAAAATCTTATTATGAAACTCCAAACATTACGCAACGGTTTCAGCCAATCATCGCAGGGAGTGAGGTAGGAAACGCATATTCAGAACTTAATGATCCAATTGACCAACTTGAAAGATTCTTAGACCAACAAAATATGCGTGATCAAGGTGATGATGAAGCTCAGATGCTCGATATAGATTTCGTCGAAATGCTTGAATATGGTATGCCACCGACAAGTTGTATTGGCTTTAGTGAACGATTGTTTTGGTTCCTTGAGGGTGTGACCGCTCGCGAGGGCACCCTTTTCCCACAGATGCGACATGAAACTGAAGAACTGACAAAACAGATATATCCTCAATTATCCTTTCAAAGTAAGTCAAAATCTTCACCGCAGACTGAAGAGAAAAAGATTTCTGATCTTTCTGGACTTCCCACACGACAAAAAGCTCAGGAACTCCTCGAGGAGCATGTCAAAGAACCCTACCAACGACTTCATGTCAAAATGGTAGCTTCGGCCATGGAACTTTATGCGAAAGAATATAATCAAAATGAAGATTTGTGGTATATTACCGGACTCCTTCATGACTTAGATTATGACAAGTTTCCTGACGAACATCCGAATGAGTCGCTTAAATGGTTTCGTGAATGGAAATATCCAAGCGAGCTCATAGATGCGATATCGGCTCATGCATTTGGATCAAAACGAACGACAACCCCACCCAAAACGCAACTGGATTTTGCCCTTATTGCATGTGATGAACTTTCAGGACTCCTCTATGCCTACTCGCTAATGAGACCGACTGGTTTTGATGGGATGGAAGCAAAGTCGGTCATGAAAAAATTTAAAGACAAAGCCTTTGCCGCAAAAATTGACCGCGACGAAATCATGATGGGAGTTACCGGACTTGGACTCGATCTTAAAGAACACATGCAAAAACTTATTGGAGTGTTTGGACAGATGGAAGAGCTTAAGAAGTAATCAAACTTCCAAGTACATCTCAATCATATCTACGTATTCGCCCTTATAAAGTACGCCCTTTGGCAATCTTCCGTATTCCAGAAATCCCATTTTTTTATAAAGATTTTGAGCCGTGCTGTTGCTTCCATAAACGATCAAATGAATGATTTTTAATCCATGCAAATGCTTAATTGCTTGATCGATGACCGTTTTCATAAGCTTTTCACCAATCCAATCACCTCGATACTGAGCGGATACGGAAAGACCAAAATTCCCAATATGCAGTCCCCGACGTTTATCAACAACATTTCTTTCTATCGAAGAATGTCCGACGATCTTGTCAAGGTGTGTTGCAACTATGGGGATCACATCTCTTTTCTCAAGTTTTTCAATTTGAGCTTGTAAATATTCTTTCTCTTCGCTTAAGGATATCGTTTCTCCTGAAAAACGAATAAAGGTATCCTCTTTCGAGAGTTCGTTAATATATCGACATAACTCTTCTGCATCATCCTCATGAATATACCTAAATACAATGTTCTTTCCAGATTTTGAAGTGAAATCTTCAATTTTTGCTCCTATTTGTACCATATTTCTTAAAAATTACTAATTATTGAAAAATATGCGTTGCTTTTTTTATAAAAGTGTGTCTATAATGACGAAATGGCACAATTCAAATCTCTGCTCCTTTGTCCACCTATCTTTTATGATATCAGATATGAGATCAATCCTTGGATGAATACCGATAATCCGATCGACAAGGCGAAAGCGTTTGAGCAGTACGAAACACTCAAATATGCATATGATTCACTGAATGTTTCTTACGCTGAACTTACTCCTCATAACGATCTTCCTGATCAAATTTTTACGACTGACACCGGTCATATTGAGAAGAACCTGTTTATCAAAGCTCGGTTTAAATACAAAGAGCGAAGAGCTGAAGTTGCAGTTGTTGAAGAATTTCTCAATGCTACGAGAAAATACCAGATGATTGAACTGCCGGAAGGAATATATTTCGAAGGGGGAGATCTCATTAAATTTGAAGACATCTATTTCTTTGGCTGGGGAAAACGTTCTTCAAAAGAGGCGCTTCCCATTTTACAAAAGCACCTTGATGCTGATGTTGTGGGAATAGAGCTTATTGATGATTGGTTCTATCACCTCGATACCTGCCTTGCACCGATTAACAAAAAAGTGGCACTTGCACATCTTGGTGCATTTTCAAAGACAGGCGCAGATGAAGTAAAGAAGCACTTTGGACAAATTATTCAAACGACAGAAGAAGATAATAAACAGTTTGCCTGTAATATGGTAACTATAGACGGAAAGGCAATCTTGACGCAAGGAATTTCAGACGATCTGAAAGATCAACTTCGTCCCCATGTTGATCTGATAAGCACTGTCCCAATGAGTGAATATATAAAAGGTGGTGGAAGCGTGCACTGTGCATCGCTTGAACTATTTGATTAGTTTTTTGACATTAGATATGATGTATACTATAATTATCCATGGAACTGCAACAACTACTTAATAATCTTCCTGAACTTCACGCGCATATCGGCTCATCTATTGCACCTCATGTATATTGGCATATTGCAAACTCCGAAGGATTTAAACTTCCCAAGCGTGACTACCATGAATTTGTCGATCACGTCGTGCTTTCCCCCGATCGAAAAATGACTTTGAAAGAATACCTTGATACAATCTATCATCCAATTCTTGATAAGTTGTCGACCGGTGCAATCGCACTTGAAAAGGGAGTGTATGAGACATTTAGCGGCGCATATCGTGCCAATCATATCACGCTCTATGAGCTGCGAGGAAACCCCATGAAACACAATAGAGAAGGAGAAGTAGATCTTGACCATGCGATAATGGCGATGCTTCGGGGTATGGAACGCGCACTTCTTGAATATCCAAAAATGAGAGCAGGGCTGATATTCTGTCTTGATCGACAGTTTTCTTTTGAACACAACCAAATCATTGTCGAAAAAGCGATCAAATATCGTCATCGAGGCGTCGTTGGCATTGATTTTTCAAACTACAATAAAACAGGATTTCATTTCAAAGATTATATTGGACTCGTGCAAAAAGCACGTGATAATGGATTGAAAATTACTGCACATTCCGGTGAGACCGATGACACCAATGATATGTGGGAATGCATCGACACCATTAACCCCGATCGAATCGGCCATGGAGTCAAAGCAGCATATGATAAGAAACTTATGAAAGAACTTGCGACAAGGAAAATCACCCTTGAAGTATGCCCCTTAAGCAATCTGATGACTAAGGCAATAAAAGATGATGCAGAAATGACGCATGTTCTTCAGACGCTTTTTTCAGAAGGAGTTCAGTTTTCAATAAACACCGATTGGCCAGAAACACTCAAAGATGGTCATCTTCGCCAGCAATACAAATACATCCTTGATCGGAAGATGTTGACTGAAGAACAAATAAAACAAACGATACATTGGGGATTTGATGCAACATTTATCCCGATGAAAGAGAATACAACAAATTTATATCTGTAACCATGAATCACTCACATAAAATAACCGGCCAAGGAATAACGTATGATGATGTGCTCCTGGTTCCAGGCTACAGTGATTTCAAGCGACAAGAAATAAATCTCAAAACAAAGCTTACCAAAACAATTAGTCTTGAAACCCCATTTATTTCCGCACCCATGGACACGGTGACCGAATCAGATCTTGCTATAGCTCTTGCGAAAGAGGGAGGAATTGGAATCATTCATAGAAATCTTACGATCGACGACCAAACTACACAGGTCAAAACGGTGAAAGATCAACATCTTCTTGTTGGAGCTGCAGTTGGCGCAAGCAAAGGATCAATCGAACGAGCAAAATCACTTATAAATGCAGGAGTTGACGTACTCGTCATTGATTCTGCTCATGGGTATGCAGATTATATTATCGACACAATAAAAGAATTAAAATCATCCTTTCGAGAACTTCAAATTATCGCAGGAAATGTCGCAACGTATGATGGAGCACGAGCACTTATTGAAGCGGGTGCTGATGGACTCCGAGTCGGTATGGGACCCGGTGCAATCTGCACCACTCGAATCATTTCGGGAATGGGAGTACCACAGATCACTGCAATTCTTGAGACCGCACAAGCTGCTAAGGAATTTGATATCCCAATCATCGCCGATGGTGGTATCAACTACTCAGGCGACATGGTGAAGGCATTTGCCGCTGGAGCAAGCACGGTTATGATGGGAAGTATGTTTGCATCCTGTCAAGAAGCGCCAGGTGAGAAAGTAGAACTCTCAACAGAGCAAGTGCCGTCTCGTTTTAAGAGCATCCTCAAACGAAATACTGAGACATATACGTTCAAGTCGTATCGCGGTATGGGATCAATTGGCGCGATGAAAAAAGGTACTGAAATCAAATCCGAGGATGAGTTTCATGGGAAAAGTTATGAAGATCGAGTGCTTGTTGCAGAGGGTGTCGAAGGACTCGTTCCAGTTCGTGGCACGGTCAAATCGGTAATCGAACAGGCAATCGGAGGCATCAGATCTGGCATGTATTATGTCGGAACAAAAACAATTTCCGAACTTCAGGAAAAAGGCACCTTTACTCAAATCACTCAAGCTTCTCTTTCCGAAAGTCACCCACACGATATTCTTGTTACCAATGCAGGTGAAAACTACCAATGATTGTCATAGTAGATTTTGGATCTCAAACAACTCACCTTATCTCGCGTCGGTTTCGTGAAATTTCCGTAGGTACCATTATCGTTGAGCCGGAAGAATTCTTTGAAAAAACAAAAAATAGAAAGGTAAAAGGCATCGTTCTTTCCGGAGGTCCGGGAGATGCGTATAAAGAAGACGCGCTCACGATTGACCCAACAATACTTGAGATGCATATTCCTGTTTTGGGTATTTGTTATGGCGAACAGGTTATTGCAGAAATTCTGGGAGGCAAAGTAAAGCCAGGAAAGAAAAAAGAGTATGGACCCGCAGTGTTAAAAATAATCAAACCATCTCCCCTTTTTGTTCTTCCGACGACCGACGACAAACAACTGACAACTATAAACGTTTGGATGAATCATGGAGACGAAGTAGGTAAAATCCCAAATGGATTTCAAACTATTGGAAAAACAGAAACCATTCCCTATGCTGCAATTGCAGATGAATCTCGAAAAATATACGGCGTTCAATTTCATCCTGAAGTTGTTCATACGCAGTTTGGCATGCAAATTTTGAAAAATTTTGCTGTAATCTGTGGACTTTTGCCAAAAGATCAACCGATCACTAAGGAGTTTATTGATGAACAAATACTCGATATCAAAGAATCTGTTGGAAAAGAACAGGTCATTGGCGCACTCTCTGGAGGAGTTGATTCATCTATCGCCTGCCTCATGGTACACCGTGCAATCGGGGCGCAGTTTACCGCAATATATATCGATTCTGGACTTATGCGAGAAGGAGAAACAGAGGAGCTGAAAAAAGTATTTTCAGATACGTATAAAATGAAAATTCTCATCATAGACGCACAAGATGAATTCATTCATAATCTGAAAGGAATTACCGATCCCGAACAAAAGCGAAAAATTATCGGGAAAACATTTATTGATGTTTTGGAACGAGAGGCCAAGAAGCTGAACGCGACTTTTTTGGTTCAAGGAACCATTTATCCGGATGTTATTGAAAGCGCTGGCACCAAACACGCAAAAAATATTAAAAGCCATCACAATGTTGGCGGACTTCCCGAGCATATGAATGTGGTACTTCTTGAACCATTGAGAAACTTCTATAAAGATGAGGTGCGGGCTATTGGAACATTACTTAATCTTCCAAAGGAAATAACTCATCGACATCCCTTTCCCGGTCCCGGACTTGCCATTCGAATCATCGGAGATGTAACTCAGGAAAAAATTGCTATTGTCAAAAAGGCTGATAAAATCGTACGAGACGAAATTCATGCCGCTTGCCTTGATGATACTCTCTGGCAAGTATTTGCAGTCTACACCGGGATTAAAACAACTGGTGTCCGTGGAGACAATCGCGCATATGGCGAGACGATTGCCATTCGCGCTGTCGAATCTCTTGACGTCATGTCCAGTAATTTTGCTAAACTCGATTGGGACCTTCTTGAAAAAATATCTGCTAGAATAGTAACTGAAGTTACTGAAGTAAATAGAGTGGTGTACGATATCACGAACAAACCTCCAGGAACTGTTGAGTGGGAATAAAGATACAAAAATAAGTAGTAAGTATGTATGTATAATGTCATCTTGTTCATTTCCTTATCTCATGCTGATAGAATACATTTGTTAAGTAGTTGAACTAGTTTATGTCAAACGAATTTAGCCCATATTCTCCTCCGAAGATCGCAGCACCAAGAGGTCATATTGTAGAGTGGCAAGATCTTCCGCCAAATGTAGCTATGTCAATTAGATATCAGTCTGTAAATATTCAGCCAAATTCACAGACAAAAATTGAACATCGAAAGGACGTTGATCCATCAGTGACACTTGGTCCATATACTCTTCAGTATGGGGTCATCTCAGCACCTATGAGAGGCGTTACGGGGAGAAATCTTGCCGAAGCAATGGCATCATATGGCATGATCGGAGCGCTTTACCCTTCTGAAGATATTCGAGAGACGTGTACCATTGCCGATGATTTTTCAAATAGAAATGTACCATGTATTTACACGGTACGACTTAATGAAAAAATAGATAATGCCAAGATGATTTATGATGCGGGTGGTCAAGTCATCTTACTTGACACAGCACACGGTGGCATGTCAAAAGTATTCGAAAGAGCTGAGCAATTAAAAAAAATTGGATTTGCTTCCGTGATTGCGGGTAACATTACAACATTTAATCAAGCGGCAGATTATGCAAAAGCAGGTACTATTTCCATTGCAAGAGGATTTGTTGGTCCAGGAAATGTATGTATAACTAAAAAACAAACTGGAGTAGGAACTGCCGGTGAAATATCATCAATTTTTGATATGCGAGGAATTCCAAGTTCGACATTACCAGATGGATATTTAAAATTAATTGCAGATGGTGGAATAAAAAATGTTGGCGAAATTGCAAAAGCTCTTGCTGCAGGTGCCGATTTTGTAATGATGGGTTCTCTCTTGGCAGGCTACGATGAAGCACCAAGAATATATAATGAATTTGGGAATCAAATAATTTATGGTGAGGCTTCAGCAAGAGCAATGAAACATAGAGATGTCGTATTTGATCACTCAAGACAACCTGAGGGTAGAGAGGTTGAAATTGAAGCAAAAGGTCCAATAATTGAATTTCAAAACGAGATTTCGCATGGAATCAGAAGCGCGATGTCCTATGTTGGTGCTCAAAATCATAGAGAGTTTGTTGAAAAAACGGTTTGGGCATTTGCATAAGAAAAGCTATTTTGAGTTGAGAGCTGGTTAATATTAGTATATATTTATACTTAATTCTAATTCGCAGATGCCCACCCTCACCTTTCACAAACTGTCTTGGAATCAGTTTCAACGCGACTGTGTCAACCTATATAAAGAAAAAGTAAAAGGGACTCAGATAGATATAATCATTTCAATAACCCGTGGCGGCAATATAGTATCGCGAATATATTCCGATCTTCTCGGGGTGATCCCGATCTCAAACATCACCATGTCTTCGTACAAAGATTTGAAAAAACTCGCCAAACCGATCATTACAGAAGAGCCGAATCGTGACTTTGCTGGAAAAACGATCATGATTGTGGATGAAGTATCCGACACGGGAGCCACATTTGAAATTGCTGTTCCCTATTTTAAAAAAAAGAAAGCAAAAAAAATATATACTCTTTCCCCCTACATTAAACCCCATTCTACTTTTATTCCTGACTTTTGGCTCAAAAAAATTGATGCATGGATCGTGTTTCCATATGACATCAGGGAAACGCTCGAAGGGTTTGAGAAGATGTTTGGAACCAAAGAACGAGCACAAGAAAAAATGCTTGAGCTTGGATTTAAAGAATGGGAAATTGAAGGTGTATTATGAATAAACTATTAATAGCAACTTCAAACCAGTCCAAGAAAAAAGAAATTCTCCATGGTCTTGCTCCACTTGCGAAAATTGGAATTCAAATTCTCACCCTTGACGATGTCACAATAATAGGAGAGCCAATCGAATCAGGCTCAACGTTTGAGGAAAATGCAAAAATTAAAGCCAAGTTCTATGCTTCACAAGCCAAGATTCCAACTCTTGCTGATGATGGAGGGCTCATGATCGACGCTCTTGATGGCGCTCCCGGAGTAATCTCACGAAGATGGCCGGGACATGAGGCAACAGATCGAGAACTTATCGATTATGCATTGGAAAAAATGAAAAATATTCCAAAAGATGAACGAACCGCTCAACTTAAAACGTGTGTATGTTTTTATAATCCAGCTTCAAACTACCTATCATGTAATGAGCAATCTATTGATGGAATGATGTCTGAAGAGCCAACTACCTATAACACCTATGGATATCCCTTTCGGGCGTTATTTATCGTCAAGAAGTTCAATAAATTCTATGACGATCTCAGTCAAGATGAGCACAAAGAAATAAATCATAGATTAAAAGCAATACAACACCTTATTCCAGTTATTTCAAAAAACTTTTAGTATAATTAATTGATGGGAATATATAATTTCTTTCTCTACTTTATTTTGCCGGCTTTTGCGCTCCTCGGTATCTTTACGAATAAATATTATTACAGTAAGAAACAATCTCAAAAGATGCGCTTCAACATGGGAGAAGATCTTTTTTTTGCAAATATCATTTCGCCCATTGTTGCCATTCTCTTAATCATGGGGTTATATATTCAAATTCTTGATATTCAATTTTTGGGAGAAATAAAATGGGAACTTATGAGCATTCTTGCTATTACGCTCCTCTCGCTCATTCTTGGAATAGGCATTGGTGGACATGTTACCGCAATTAGTATTGAGCGCGCCGTTCCAAAATATTTTCAAAATGGAGAATTTAAAAGAATATTATATTTTTTTCACATGCCCTTTGGTCATATTATGACTTTTGTTCCAACAACACTTATCTTATATTCCCTCGTACTTCTTGATTTATTCAAAGGAAAAATCGTCTTCATTTCTCAACTTCAACTCATTGTTCTGACTACTTTTGCGATACTTCTTGGCATTGTGAGTTCTGGAACCATAATCATTACCCATGTGACACGAGTTATGCTGTACACCATGGTGATAATAACGACAACAATATTTATTATTCTTGGAGCCGAATCAATCACCCTTCTCGAACACGGATCGGCATACTTTTTTACGACAATATTTATAACATGTATTATTTCACTTACCATCTACCGAAATATTCATCTGATATCGAAAACTGCGCATTCCTACCTGCAGTCCAAATTTAAAGATGGCGATCTGGTCAAAATTAATCCAGAAGACGATTCGTAATATACGTTTTTTCCCTATGTTACAATACTCATATGCTTGATATTCAATATATAAAAGACAATACGCAAAAAGTCAAAGACGCAGCAAAGAATAAAAATCGGGAAGTCGATATTGACAAACTTCTTAAGTTGCACGATCAACGTCTCAATTTCATTCAAAAAATTCAAATACTTCGCGAAGAAAGAAATGAAATTTCGAGCAAACATCCGCCAGATGCTCAAGATATTGAACGAGGAAAAAATATTAAAAATGAATTGAAGGAATTCGAAGGTAATCTCAAAAATGTTGAAGAGGAGTTTAATAAACTCATGCTCTATGTCCCCAATGTGCCTTTTGATGAGGTGCCCGTCGGAAAAGATGAATCGGCAAATGTGGAAGTAAAAAAATGGGGAGAGCCGACGAAATTTGATTTTGAACCAAAAGATCATATCACTCTTGGAAAAGTACTCGACATATTTGATCTTGATCGTGGCTCAAAAATCTCGGGATTTCGTGGATATTTTTTGAAAAATCAGGGTGCAATCCTCCACATGGCACTCATGATGTATACCCTGAGAAAACTCACTGAAAAAGGATTCACTCCCTTTGTTGCCCCCACAGTAGTTAAATCATTTACTCTGTTTGGATCAGGTCATTTTCCTTGGGGAGGTGAGCAGGATGTTTACGGTTTAAATGATGAAGGGACACATCTTGCAGGCACTGCTGAAATTCCAATCACTGCATATCATTCGGGAGAAACTTTGAATGAAGAGGACCTTCCAAAAAAATATGTCGGCTTTTCTCCGTGTTACCGACGAGAGGCTGGAGCATATGGAAAAGATACGAAAGGATTGTATCGTGTTCATGAATTCTGGAAAATTGAACAAGTTATTATTGGAAAGAACGATTTTGACGAAGCAAGAAAAGTTCATGAAGAACTACAAAAAAACGCAGAAGAAATACTTCAGGAACTGAATCTTCCGTATAGACAACTCTTGATGTGCACCGGTGACATGGGCGAACCACAACATAAGAAGTATGATATTGAGACATGGATGCCATCACGAAAAGCCTACGGTGAGACGCATTCAAATTCAATCATGGGAGAGTTTCAGGCACGAAGATTAAATATGAGATATAAATCAAAAGAGGGTAAGACCAAGTATTGCTTTACGTACAATAACACGGCCGTTGCATCTCCTCGAATTCTAATTGCGCTTATTGAAAACTATCAGCAAAAAGACGGGAGTGTCAAAATTCCAAAAGTTCTCGTTCCATTTACTGGTTTTGATGTCATCAAAAAATAATACTTCGTCATTCCCGACCCCGATCGGGAATCCAGACTGGATCCCCGCCTGCGCGAGGATGACAAGTTGAACTAATTATTAATTATATAAACCAATCATATGTATCAAAAGTATCTTGCTGAATATTTCGGCACACTGACACTGACCCTCGTTGTAATCTTATCTCTTGCGGGCATTTTTCCTGTTTCTACTCCTATTCTTGCCGCAATAACTTTGGGATTATTTGTTTATAGTGTCGGACATATTTCAGGAACACATATTAACCCTGCAGTAACGATTGGCCTTTGGACAATCAAAAAAATAGATGCAAGCGATGCTCTTTCCTATATAATGGTTCAGGTTTTTGGCGCAATCACCGCTCTCATCATTAGTATGTTCATGGGCATATCATATGAAATAATTGCAGAAAATAATCTCATGATCGGAATTGCAGAAACAACTGGAATGATCCTATTCTCATTCGGGATTGCATCAGTTGTTTTTGGCAATGTTCACAAAGCAGTTTCAGGAGTTGTCATAGGAGGATCGCTTTTCATGGGAATAGCAATTGCCGCCCTCATGGGATCAAATGGCGTCCTCAATCCTGCAGTCGCGGTAGGTATTAAATCGTTTAGCCTGATGTACATGTTTGGACCAATCGTAGGATCGGTGATCGGAATGAAACTCTATGAGCTTGTTCAATCAGGTCAACCTAAAACCGCAAAAAAGTAATCAGATACTCTCAGCGATTTTCTCACCCATTTCAGACGTTGAAAGCGGTTCTAACAAAGATATGTCTTTTGTTCCCAAACCATTTGACAAGACCGTATCAACTGCATCACGAATGGTAGTAGCTTCAGGAACCATTTTAAAACTCAACTCAAGCATCATGGCTGCAGAAAGAATGGTGCCAATAGGATTTGCGATATTTTTTCCTGCGGCTTTTGGGAATGAGCCGTGAATTGGTTCGTATAACGATGTCTTTTCACCAATTGAAGCAGATGGAAGCATTCCAATTGATCCCGTGATGACAGATGCTTCGTCGGACAAAATATCCCCAAACATATTCTCCGTTAATAATACGTCAAATGCTCTTGGATTTTTTATGATTTGCATTGCAGCGTTATCAACAAACATATACTCAACCTCCACATCAGGATAGTTTTTGGATAATTCCTGAATCGTTTCTCGCCACAATCTCGACGTCTCCAGAACATTTGCTTTATCAACAAGACATACTTTTTTATTTCTTTGTTGAGAAAGTTCGAATGCAACTTTTCCTACCCTTTGAATTTCTTCAATAGAATATGACGACGTATCAAATGCTGTCCTACCGCCATTTTCTCTTCCCCGTTTGCCAAAGTAAATGCCGCCAATAAGCTCTCGGATAACAATAAAATCAGCTCCCTTCACCCGATCTTCTTTCAAAGGAGATTTATGGAGCAGTGAATCAAATGTGCGAATGGGTCTAATATTTGCATACAATCCAAGTTTTTTGCGCATTTTGAGAAGTCCTTGTTCGGGTCGTACTTTCAAAGACGGGTCATTGTCATATTTTGGATCTCCAATTGCGCCAAACAAGATCGCATCTGATTTCATACACAATTCTTCAGTTTCTTTTGGAAATGGTTCTCCAACTGAATCAATTGCAACACCACCTATGAGTCCCTTATCATATGTAAATGCATGATCAAATTTTCTCTCAACTGCGCGAAGAACAGAAAGAGCTGCATCAATAATTTCTGGACCTACTCCATCTCCCGCAAGAACTGCTATATTTTTTTTCATAATCTTTCGGTCAATGAATAATCGTTTGTTCTTTTTAACTCAAACTTCTTTGTTTTCTTTTGCATACTCAGTAAATAGCCGATATCGTCAAACCCTTCCATCAGACACATCTTTTTATAGGTGCTTATTTCAAACGATTCCATCATTTTGTGCGATGGTACTCGAATGTGTTGGTTTGGTAAATCAACTTCAATATAAACATCTGATTTTTCCTCAATCGCATAAAAGAGATCCTGCAAAAATAGCTCTGAAACAGTCACCGGAAGAAGAAAATTATTCAGTGCATTGCTTTTGAAAATATCTGCAAAAAAACTGGAGATGACAACCTGAAATCCATAATCTTTCAGAGACCATGCTGCATGTTCTCGACTTGAACCACAGCCAAAATTTTTTCCTGCAACAAGAATTTTTCCTTTGAATTTTGGATTATTGAGAATAAAATCCTTCTTTGGATTTCCATGTTGATCATATCTCCAGTCATGAAAAAGTATTTCACCAAACCCATCTTTTGTTGTTCCTTTTAAAAACCGCGCAGGGGTTATCTGGTCGGTGTCTATATTTTCAATGGGTAATGGAACCGCTGTTGAAATGATACTATTTATTTTTTTCATAGTTTATATAAACTCTCTCGGATCAGTAACTACTCCAGTGATTGCAGTAGCAGCTGCCGTAAGCGGGCTCACGAGCATGGTCTTTGCACCAGGTCCTTGTCGACCTTCAAAATTTCTATTACTTGTTGATACGCAGTATTTCCCTCGAGGAATTTTGTCTTCGTTAAATCCCAGACACGCTGAGCACCCTGCACTTCGTAGATCAAAACCCGCCTCTTCAAATACCCTGTCAAGTCCTTCTTTTCTTGCTTGTTTCAAGACCTGAGTGGAACCCGGGACCAGTATCGCCGTGATATTTTTTGCTTTTGTTCTTCCTTTGAGTATTTTTGCAGCTTCACGAAAATCTTCAATCCGTGAGTTGGTGCAACTGCCAAAAAATACGTAATCAACTTTTTGACCGATCATTTTTTGTCCTTCCGTAAGCCCCATATAATTAAGGGACTTTATTAATTGGTTTTTATCCGAATCTGATTGGTAATCGCTTGCACGGGGAATAGACTCATTTATAGAAACTCCCATGCCAGGATTTGTGCCATATGTGATCATTGGTTCAATGTATGTAGCATCAAATAGTTCAACCCTATCATATTCTGCTCCCTCATCTGTTGGCAGTGTTTTCCAATATGCGACTGCCCTATCCCACTCTTCACCTTTTGGCATAAATTCTCTTCCCTTCATATATTTATATGTCGTCTCATCAGGAGCAATCATCCCACCTCGGGCGCCCATTTCGATACTCATATTGCATACCGTCATGCGTCCTTCCATAGACAGATTGCGAATTGCCTCGCCTGTAAATTCTACAAAATATCCGGTTCCGCCATGTGATGATATTTTTGAAATAATATATAAAATGAGATCCTTTGCAGTGACTCCTTTTTGAAGTTTTCCGTTTATCTCAATTTTCATGGTTTTTGGCTTTTGTTGGAGAATCGTCTGTGATGCAAGTACCTGCTCAACTTCACTTGTTCCGATCCCAAATGCAATAGAACCAAATGCGCCGTGCGTCGACGTATGGCTGTCTCCGCAAACGATCGTCATTCCCGGCTTGGTAACGCCAAGCTCCGGACCGATGACATGAACAATTCCTTGCCAAGGATGTCCCAATCCAAAAAGCTCAATCCCAAAATCTTCACAGTTCTTTTCAAGTAACTCAACTTGTTTGCGAGAAAGAAGATCTTTAATGGGAAGGTGTTGATCTATTGTTGGAACGTTGTGGTCTGCCGTTGCCCATGTCCGATTTGGTGAATGAACAGAAATTCCTCGCTGTTTTAATCCATCAAAGGCCTGAGGAGTCGTCACCTCATGGATAAAATGCGCATCAATAAAAAGCACATTTGGAAATCCTTCCTCTTGTGCCACCAGATGCTCATTCCAAATTTTCTCAAATAATGTTTTTGGCATATTATTTCTTCAGATTTTCAGGCCTGAGTTCTCGTACCTTTTTCCCTGCTTGCCACATTTCCATATTGGCAATCGTTTCAAGCTCTTTTTCAAGCTTTGTACGGTATTCTGGATCGCTGTTTTTCTCAAGCGTTCGTCGCGCCTCTTCTCCAGACTTAACACTCTCATACAATTCTTTAAACACGGGAGCGGTCGCATCGCGAAATGCATCTTTCCAATCAAGTGCTCCACGTTGCGCAGTGGTTGAAATGTTTGCAAGCATCCAGTCCATTCCATTTTCGCCCACCAATCTAATCAAGCTTTGCGTCAGTTCTTCAACAGTCTCATTGAAGGCTTCAGATGGCGAATGTCCATGTTTACGAAGCTCATTGTATTGCGCTTCAAACAGTCCTTCAAGAGCACCAACCAATATACCGCGTTCACCAGTCAGATCACTCCGTACCTCATTCTCAAATGTTGTTTCAAATAAATATCCTGATCCAACCGCAATGCCCAGAGCTTTGCATTTTTCTTCTGCATTCCCACTTGCATCCTGATGCACAGCGTACGAACTATTGATGCCACTGCCATCCACAAAGTTTCTACGGACGGTAAGTCCCGATCCTTTGGGAGCAACAAGAAGCACATCAATATCTTCCGGAGGGATAATACCCGTTTGATCACGATAGGTGATCGAAAATCCATGGGAAAAGTACAATGCTTTTCCTTTGGTCAAATGTGGTTTTAGCTTTGGCCAAAATGCTTTTTGCCCCGCATCTGAAAGAAGATAGAGGAGAATGGTTCCTTTTTCAGCCGCTTCTTCAAGTTCAAATAATGTCTCGCCTTCGACCCATCCGTCTTTGATCGCTTTATCCCACGATTTTGATCCCTTTCTTTGACCAACAATCACATTGATACCATTGTCTTTCATGTTCAGTGCCTGTCCTGGCCCTTGCACTCCATATCCAAGTACGGCAACCGTTTCATTTTTTAAAACTTCCTGAGCCTTTTCTAAAGGAAATTCTTCACGGGTTACGACATTTTCTTCGACGCCTCCAAAATTTATTTTTGTCATATTTAATTTAATTAACTAATAATATTGTTGTGTGTAATAGGTGGCCGAGCTTGAGGGATCCCGACAGCGCGGAACGCAAGAGAGCACTGGCGGGAAACGAGCGAGGACGGAATCTATTACACAATCATTTTACAGCTATAACTTCTATTTCTACTAATGCCCCCAGTGGCAATCCCGCAACAGCAAAAGCTGCTCGTGCTGGTTTATGATCGGTAAAATACTGGCCATAAATTTCATTCATCTTTGAATAATCGTTTATATCTGAAAGATACACTGTTGATTTCACTACTTTTTCCAAACCTGATCCAGCTTCTTCTAATACCTGCTTCAAGTTATTCAATACTTGTTTCGTTTGGTTTTCAATTCCTTCAACTAAAGCCCCCGCTTCTGGATCAATTCCAATTTGTCCTGAACAAAAAATAAAACCATTAGCTTCAATTGCTTGAGAATAGGGCCCAACTACTTTTGGCGCCTTGTCTGAATGAATATATTTCATGTTAATAATTTAACTAGTAACAGCACCTTTCGATGCACTGCCAACAAGCGTTCGGTACTTTGCCAGCACTCCACGAATATATGGCGAATCCGGAGCTTTGTATTTTTTTCTTCTTTCGTCAAGAATTTTCTTTTCAACTTCGATATTGATCTCGCGTTTTTCAACATTGATATCAATGATATCTCCTTCTTGTACTATGCCAATCGCTCCTCCTTCAACTGCCTCAGGCGCAACATGTCCGATCATAATACCATGTGTCCCCCCTGAAAATCTCCCATCAGTAATAAGTGCAACATCTTTCCCCAAACCTGCTCCAACCAACGCCGAAGAAGGCGACAGCATCTCGCGCATTCCCGGCCCACCTTTTGGACCTTCATGTCGGATGACTATCACATCACCATGGTGTATTTTTCCATCAAGTATCGCCGACATCGCATCATCTTCGGATTCGAAAACCCGTGCAGGACCTTTGTGCTGTTGGATCAGATTGCCCGATAATTTCATCACGGCGCCTTCTTCTGCCATATCACCCTTCATGATAATGATGTGGTGACCCGCTGGCGCAAGAGGTTTTTCTAAGCTCGAAATGACATCTTGATTTTCGGGTCTCGCCGAAACTTCTTTCAAATTTTCTGCGACGGTTTTCCCGGTCACTGTCAAACAATCCCCATGAATAAGTCCCGCATCGAGAAGCATCTTCATCACCATGGGTATCCCGCCAATTTCATCCAAGTGCTCCATCATATAATCACCGGATGGACTAAAGTTTCCAATGAGCGGGACATTTTTCCCGATTGATTCAAAGTCATCAATGGACAACGAGACGTCTGCTTCATGTGCTATTGCCAAGAGATGCAAAACTGCATTGGTCGATCCTCCTAAAGCTTGAACGACAACTATAGCATTTTCAAATGCCTTGCGCGTCAAAATATCGCGGGTACGAATCCCCTTTTTCATCATGACAAATAACGCATCAACCGTTTTGTAAATATCTTCAATTTTCTTTTCAGAAATACGTCCGGTTCGACTCATTGCAGGATGTGATGCACTTCCCGGAACCGACATCCCCAAAGCTTCAAGAGCTGATGCCATGGTATTTGCCGTAAACATACCACCACATGCTCCAGCACAGGGACAGGATTTGCATTCTATCTCATGAAATTCATCTTTCGTTATTTTGCCTGCACTCAATGCCCCAATTGCTTCAAATATTGAGACAATATTCAAGTCTTTTCCTTTGTATGATCCGGACAATATAGTTCCACCATACAATGTGATACCGATTGAATTATTTCTGGCAAGGGGCATGAGAGAGGCGGGAATCGTCTTGTCACAACCAGAAAGCGCAATCGTGCCATCTGCAGCATACGCCTCACTCATCATCTCGATACTATCTGCAATCCACTCTCTTGAAACGAGTGAGTATTTCATTCCTTCTGTTCCCATGGTCTCACCATCAGTGATAACAGGAGTTCCAAACATGTATGGTCTCCCGCCAACTTTTGCAATTTCTTCTTCTGCAATTTTTGCCAACTGATCAATATGTGCATTGCACGGAGATACATCGGAGTACGGAGAAGCAACACAGATGAGCGGCTTCTCAAAGTCCGCATCCTCGTACCCCACAGCGCGCATCATGGCGCGAGCCGCGGCACGCTTTGTCCAATCTTTGGCACCTGGAGTACTGGTGAGTATTGCACTTCGTTTTTTTAATGATTCTGGTTTATCGTTGCAACAACAATCTCCTTGACAAGAATTTTTCATAATTTATTTATAAAACTTAGAGCGAAGTAACCAAAATTTTAGAGCGAGTTTGGGTATGCACTCAAACAACGTTAACTCGCGAGTAAAATTTTTGGTTACAAGCTCGATGATAATACAATCATACTAAATATTGATATAACATATCTTTTTCAGATAATTTTGTGTACTTTAATTCTATCGCATCCATACGTTTCATCAGTGGCTTCAAATCTTCTTTACTCCTCAACTCAAAGCCAACAAGCGCTGGCGCTTTTTCCTTTTCAGTTTTTTTCATATACTCAAAGCGCACGATATCATCATTGGGACCGAGCGCCTCATCAAGCATTCGTTTGAGCTGTCCTGGTTTTTGAGCAAATTCAATAAGAAAATAATGTTTCCGCCCTTGGTAAACTAAACTTTTTTCCATGATTTCCGGATAGCGCAAAATATCATTATTTCCTCCACTCAAAATACATACGACTGTTTTTCCTTTGATCTGCTCTGCCATATCATCAAGTGCCGCCACTGAAAGCGCCCCCGCAGGCTCTGCAACAATTCCCTCATTTTGATAAAGCTCAATCATAGTGATGCAGTCTTTGCCCTCTGGGACACGTAAAACTTCTTCAACATTTTTTTTAACGATTTCAAAAGTCAGATCACCGGGAGTTGCAACGGCTGCCCCATCGACAAAGGTATCGATTTTTTTTAACGTAATAATCCTATTTTGCTTTAATGACTCGTGCATGGATGCAGCTCCTTCCGGCTCAACTCCCATTACCTTGATGTTTTTGTTCACATTCTTAACAAATGTTGAAACGCCCGATATCAATCCTCCACCACCAATACAGGCAAAAACATAATCGATTTTTTCTCCAACTTGATCTATGATTTCTTTCCCAACCGTTCCCTGACCTGCAATGGTGAGAGGGTCGTTAAATGGATGCACGTAAATTGCACCAGACTTTTTTTCAAAAATGCGTGACGCAATACTTGCATCGTCAAATGTACTACCGACAAGTTTTATTTCAACAAAACCATCTCCAAATTGCTTGACTTTATCTATTTTTTGATTTGGCGTGATTGTTGGCATAAAAATAGTTCCGTGGATTTTAAGCGCATTGCAACTCCACGCCACCCCTTGGGCATGATTTCCCGCACTCGCACACACGATTCCCTTCTGTTTCTCAGCTTTGGTAAGTGAAGACATTTTATTATAAGCGCCACGAATCTTGAATGATCGTACTTCTTGCAAATCTTCTCGCTTCAAATAAATAGTTGCCTCGTATTTTTTTGATAATCGAGCGCTCTTTTGTAATGGTGTTTTTTTTGCCACACCAGAGAGTCTTTTTGCAGCTTCTTCAATATCGTTTATTGTTACGTTCATATGAGTTTATTCAAACCATCAACATATGCCTGAACTGCAGCTACAACAATATCAGTATCTGACCCAAATCCAAAGAATACTTTATTTTTGTAATCAAGCTGAACATTCACGCGACTCACATCGTCACTTCCTTTTGTCATTGCCTGAATCAAAAACTCCCGTAAAACCGGAAGTATTTTTAACACCTTTGCCTCGGTAACTGTTGCATTGACCGCCTGATATGCGGCATCGATTGGTCCATTGCCATTTGCAGATGATGTGTATTCAATTCCATCTATCAGCATTTTTATGGTTGCCATTGGCTTTAGGGGATATCCGCAAACAACTTCAACAAGTTTTGTTTCAAGTCTTTTGGGAGTAGTCAATGTTTTACCCATTAACATATGGAGATCATCATCGAGAATTTGCTTTTTAGAATCAGCAAGTTCAAGAAATTTTTCATACGATTTTTTGAGTTGAATGGGCTTTAATTTATATCCTAACCGTTCTAGGTGATGATTGAGCGCTGCACGTCCAGATCGAGCTGAAAGCACAATCTCAGATGAAGCAATGCCCACATCATGTGGATCAATAATTTCATAATTTTCTCGAAGTTTTAAAACACCATCCTGATGAATACCAGAAGAATGGGCAAATGCATTTTTCCCAACTATAGCTTTATTTGCCTGAATCGGCATATTCATGAGATTTGCAACAAGCCGACTTGTCGGATAAATCTTTTTTGCATTGATGTTTGTATCATAGGGAAACTTATGCGTTCGCATTATCATGACAACCTCTTCAAGAGAAGTATTTCCGGCACGCTCGCCGATACCATTCATGGTGACTTCAATTTGGCGCGCACCATTTGCGACTCCTGCCATCGCATTTGCAGTGGCAAGACCCAAATCATTATGACAATGTACTGAAATAATGGCTGTATCAATATTTGAAACATGTTCCTTAAGATACTTAATCTTTTCTCCATACACATGCGGGAGATTGTATCCGGTGGTGTCGGGAATATTTACAACGGTGGCGCCCGCTGCAATAACCGCTTCAATCATGAGAGCGAGATACTCAAGATCTGCACGCCCTGCATCTTCCGCATAAAATTCGACATCCTCGACAAACTTCTTTGCATACTTCACCGCTTCAACTCCACGCTTCAGAATATCTTCTCTGGTCGATTTAAATTTATATTTTATATGCATGTCAGATGCGCCAATACCTGTGTGAATTCGTTTTCGCTTTGCAAATTCAAGCGATGCCGCGGCAGCATCAATGTCACCCTTCACTGCTCGAGTGAGCGCACAAATAATCGGATTTTTTACTGCTTTAGATATTTCTATGACGGACTGGAAATCCCCTGGCGAAGAGATCGGGAAACCCGCTTCGATGACATCGACTCCAAGAGTCTCAAGCGCTTTTGCAATCTCAATTTTTTCAACTGTATTTAATTGGCAACCGGGTACTTGTTCTCCATCACGTAACGTTGTATCGAATATATGAATTTTTTGCATATTAAGTGTTAAAAACTGCTATACGTCCTGATTGGACAAATTCTTTAATTCCAAATGGCTTCATAAGTTCATGAAAATCATTCACCGCATGTTCTGTTCCCGTAATCTCGATAACTAAATAATTCTGAGTCACTTTGACAATACGCGTATCACTCGTTATTGTGACCAAATGCTCAATTTCTTTTCGCTTTTCAAGTTTATTGGCAGATACTTTTAGTAAAGCGATTTCTCGGGCGACCAGATCTTGGTCAATACTATCGATAACTTTGGTTACTTCAATGATTCGATAAAGTTGCTTCACCATTTTTTCTATGAGCGACTCTTCTGCAAAAACAACAATGGTAAAACGTGACTGCTCCTCTTGATTTATTTCCGATACCGTCAAACTTTCAATATTAATCTTTCGTCGTAAAAACAAATCGGCAATACGATACAAGACGCCTGGCGTATTTTCAGTAAATATTGTGATGGTGTACAGTGTTTTCATAATTAAATAAGTTATTTAATGATATCGTTTATTCTAATCGCACTTCTTCGACTGTTGCTCCGGATGGAATCATGGGAAAAACATTTTCTTCTTGCTCGACTTCAACCTCAAATACATAGGGACCTTTGTGCTGTAACATCTTTTGTATTCCCGTTTGTAACTCGCTTCGCTTCGTTACTTTTTGTCCCTCAATGCCATATGCTTTTGCAACACCGATAAAATCTGGACTTTCTATATGTGTCATCGAGTACCTCTTTTCAAAAAAAAGTTCTTGCCATTGCCGCACCATTCCCAAGAATCCGTTGTTTAGAATCACTACTTTTACTGCAATATCATCTTGAACTAATGTAGCAAATTCCTGTATATTCATCTGTATGCCGCCATCTCCTGCAATACATATGACCTCTCTTTTGGGTAACGCTGACTTCACACCCATTGCAGTGGGAAGACCATACCCCATGGTACCCATTCCTCCTGATGAATGGAAACTATTTTGCGTATTATACGAATAATATCGTGCTGCAATCATTTGATGTTGTCCAACATCAGCGACTATGATCGCATTTCCTTTTGTCAATTCTGAAATTCTACAGACCGTTTCAGCCATTTTGATTTTTCCCTTCTTAGGATGACAGGCATCAAACCATACTTTATTTTTTTCTATCTCATCATGTTTTTTAAATTCTTGCACCCATTCCTCATGGTTTTGTTTTTTCATTTTCTTTGCCAATGCGCTCAGTGCGGATTTTGCATCTGCCACAATCGGAACCTCAGCTTGAACTATTTTATTCAGCTCTGCAGGATCAATATCAATATGAATAATTTTTGCGTGTGGCAAATAGCCAGAAACCTTTCCGGTAACCCGATCATCAAAGCGCATACCGACTGCGAGGACGACATCCGCTTTATTTGAAAGAATATTGGGTCCATAATTTCCATGCATCCCTAAAAACCCGGCGTGCAGACGATGATTATGAGGAAATGCAGATATGCCATGCAAAGTCACCGCCACCGGAATGTCTCCTTGTTCGGCAACTGACAACAACTCGTCATACGCATGCGAAATATGAATACCATGACCTGCAAGAATGTATGGTCGCTTAGCTTGGTTTAGTAACGTTGCGGCAAGCTCGATTTGACGAGGATGAGGTTTTGTCGTTGGATTGTAACTCCTTAAGGTTATCGATTGGGGATATTCAAAATCCAATGACGCAAGCTGTGCATCTTTGGTGATATCTATAAGTACTGGTCCCGGCCTTCCGGTTCGCGCAATATGAAATGCCTTTTTGAAAATGTATGGAATTTCTTTGGGATCAGTAATCTGATAACTCCACTTGGTAACGGGTGCAGTAATGCCGATCACATCAGCTTCTTGAAATGCATCGGTTCCGATGACTGAGGAAGTGACTTGACCCGTAATACACACCATCGGAACGGTATCCATCATGGCATCACCAAGTGCGGTGACTAGATTGGTTGCGCCCGGTCCGGAAGTCGCAAAAACCACTCCAGGTTCTCCGGTAACACGCCCCCAACCCTCAGCTGCATGACCTGCAGCTTGTTCGTGTCGAACAAGAATATGTCGAATCTTCTTATTCTCAACATAATCATACAACGCATCATAAATCGGCATAATAGCCCCTCCGGGGTACCCGAAAATAGTTGTCACTTTTTCGTGCAACAATGATTCAATGACGGCTTGTGAACCTGATAGTTTCATATGACAATATTTTATTGAAAGCGAAGTAATCAAAATTTTAGAGCGAGTTTGGGTATGCACTCAAACAATGTTAACTCGCGAGTAAAATTTTCGATTACAAGCTTTGTTCCTAAACTTTTATCTTTGTTCGCCAATCTTCATACATATCTTCTTCTCCTCGTACAACTCGGAAAAACAAATCTTGTATGGTTCCGGCTATTTTTCCTCGTTTTCCCGTACCTACTTTGCGATGATCTATCTCTGAGATCCACACAACCTGTGCTCCCGTTCCACAGAAAAATGCTTCATCTGCAATATAGAGCTCGCTTCGGTCAATGGTGCGTTCTTCAACGGGTATATTCAAATCTTTTGCAAACTGAATGATCGATCGTCGAGTGATCCCTTCAAGCACATCATCGGTCTTTGATGGGGTTATAAGTACGCCATCACGGACTATAAAGAGATTCATAGCAGATCCTTCTGCCACATTTCCCGCTTCATTGAGAAAAATCGCTTCATCAAAGCCATTCTTATTTGCTTCTTTTTTTGCAAGAGCCGAATTGATGTATCCTCCGGTGATTTTTGCACGAGAAGGAATCGCATTGTCCGATATTCGTCTCCACGATGAGACGCATGCCGTCACCCCTTTGTCTGTCGCAAGATAATCACAGTGCGGAATCATATCTTCTGCAAATTAAACAGCATTAGCGCGCTGCAAATTCGGCGTTAGACTTAAGCTTCCCGCATAGGCAAATGGTCGAACGTATGTATCTGTTTGCGGCGCATTTTTCTTCATAAGCTTCATCGTGATATCTATCAAATCTTCCTTTGAGTACTCTATTGATTCACCAAGAATTTTCAAAGAATTTACAAATCGCGACATATGATCGTACAATCTAAAAATGGAAATATATTTTCCTTTTGCATTGTAATATCCGCGAATACCACCAAAAATACCTGTTCCATACTGCAAAGCATTTGTCTGAATATTGACCTGAGCCTTTTCAACAGGAATAACTTTCCCTTGAAAAAATGCATACGGCAATGCTTTTGTTTGTAAGTGTCCCATATTTTGAAAATTAAATTAGTAATTTAAGCTATAAAAAAACCGCCTTTCGGCGGGTGCTTATCAGACATTCAAGCTCCTCGCCGCGTTAGCGGTTAATAAGAAGAACGAGAATGTAAGATGTATGATTTTTCATGTTGTTATGAACCACATTATAAACCAATAAACCATAAGATGCAAATTGTCATGTATTGGTCCCCCAAAATAGTTAGACAATTTGAGCTAGCACATACGCAAGCATAGCCTCACTCACTACTCCCGCTCTCGGGACGACACAAATATCCGATCGTTCAACGGTCGCATCGGCCGATTGTTTTGTTTTGATATCAACGGTTTGAAGTGGCTTATACAGTGTAGAAATCGGCTTATGATACACGCGTACAACAATCGGCATCCCATTGGTGACCCCACCTTCGATGCCCCCTGCACGATTGGTCTTTCGAAAATAGTCCGTCCCGCTGTGATATATTTCATCATGTACTTCTGATCCATATTTACCCGCGTTTTCAATCCCTGACCCGATCTCCACCGCTTTCACCGACTGTATACTCATCATTGCTTGTGCAATCTTCCCATCAAGCTTGGTATCCCACTGGGCATAATCACCAAGTCCTGCCGGTACTCCAACCGCCCACGTCTCAACGACACCGCCAAGCGTATCTTTGTCGATTCGAGCACGTTGAATCAGCTGTTTCATTTCGCGAGATTTTCCGGGATCAACGCATCGAATTTCCGGATCATTTTCATACGTTTTCTTAATATCATCAAATGAATACTTTGAAGCGACCGTAATATCGCCAATTTGCAACGTGTGACTTGCAATTTCAATATTTCTGGTTATGAGATACTGTTTGAAAATTCCTCCCGCGGCAACTCGTGCTGCAGTCTCACGTGCACTAGCGCGCTCTAAAACATTTCGAACATCATCAAATCCATGTTTCTGAACACCGGCAAGATCTGCATGCCCCGGGCGCGGTTGTGTCACCTTGGCTGATTCAATAATCTCTGGCGACTGTGCTTCTATGCTCATTTTATCTTCCCAATTTTTATGATCTTTATTCCATATGATTATCGAAATCGGGCTGCCAATTGTTTTGCCAAATCGGACACCGGATAAAATTTCTCCTTCATCTTTTTCTATCTGCATCCGCCCACCGGAACCCGCACCTATTTGACGTTTTGCCAGTTCGGCATTGATAAAATCTACTGAGATTGGAATGCCTGCCGGCATTCCATCAATAATAATAGTAAGTCCTTTGCCATGTGATTCTCCGGCGGTTATGAAACGTATCATAGTTGTAATTTTAGAAAATAGTAACGGAAATGAGCGAAGATATTCATGTTCTGCCGATTTGGGAATCCCCCGCTGTAATATCGGGGGAAGGGCTCCCACTTAAGGCCAAGAACCATGAATATCGAGCGAATTATCTAATTATTTATTGATTTATAAAATTCTTCCAGCTTTTGAATATTGATCTGTCCCTCCGCACTTTCTCCCCATTCAGTTGATGCATAGGTGAGATAACTCCCCAGCAATGGTCCAAGAATCCGCGTCATTTTTCCCTTCTCTCCCATGCCGATCACAATCCGCTCCTCTGTGTGAGGTTTATTTGTCAGTAAACGATATATTTTTGTTACTTCATGTTCCTCTTGGATCATGGTTGCAATCTTGATAATATCTGGCGAATGCTTATTTATATCATGAATTATTTTTTGCATATCCCAGTAACTTGGCGTCTGGTCAAAATTATGATAGGAAATAATCAGTTTCGTTTTATCATTCCGCTCAAATGCATGGCTCTGAATGGTCGAGAGTTCAATATCAACATAATCAAAAAGTCCAATTGCACGTTGTAATATCTTGATTCTTTCTTCTTCCGATCCATCAAAGTGCCCGCCTTCCTCTTTTTTTCGACAAGTTACTATTGCTCGTACTGTTGATTTCTCTCGAATTGTATCAAGATCTTTTATTTGAATATTCTTTATGGAATCAATGCGAAGTTCAATCAGCTTTGAAATCTCTTGAGTTTTTTTTAAATTCTCAAGAAATATCTCTACTGTTTCTCCAACAACCAGTGTGCAGATGCGAATGTTCATAATGCTTTCGTTAAAACTTCTCTCATCACATTTTCTGGTGCCTCATGTCCAGTATAAAGGCGAAACTGCTCGGTGCCTTGGTGTAATAACATTTCTGTTCCATGAATAATGGTTGCCCCTTGTTCCTTTGCATCTTTCAAAAGCTGCGTTTCAAACGGAGAATACACCGCATCAAATACAATATGGTGATTGCAAATTGCTGACTTTGGCACTGGTGATATTCCTTCATTTTTCCCCATTCCCATAGTCGTTGCGTTCAGTATGATATCGTGATCCCTCATTTCCTCTGAAATGTTTTCCAAGGAACGAACCTCAACTTTTGAATCTAATTCATGAGCCAGTTCCTCAGCCTTTTCAACAGTTCGATTATAAATCGTAAGCCTCGCGCCTTTTTCAATCACGCCATACGCCATCGCACGCGCTGCACCTCCTGCACCAATGAGTGCAACTTTTTTATTTTTAAGCGTTCCCTGTTTTTCCAGAGGAATGACTGTTCCCAACCAATCGGTATTGTATCCCGTTAAAATTCCGTTCTCATTTACGACGGTGTTTACCGCTCCTATTTTTTGTGCGATTGGGTCAATCTTATCAAGATATTTCATGACTTCAATTTTATGAGGGACGGTACAGGTGAGCCCCCGAAAACCCATCACGCGCATGGTGCGTATTACATCTTTTACATTTTCAACGAGGACGCGAGATGCGACAAACACAAATTCATGATCGATCCCAAGCGCCACATACGCCGCATTGTGCATTGCAGGAGATAAGGAATGCTCGACCGGATCACCAATAATAATACAAAGTTTAGTTTTTCCTGTTATGTTCATATTTCCTGAGAATGAAACAATTTATTATAAAGTTTGTAGTATTTCATCTACAATTTCCCCAATGTTTTTGTCAGATACATCAATTGTGTAGTGTGAGCTACTTTCGTACAAAGGTAGCCGAAAATCATATAATTTTTTTGCCTGAATAATATTGCTAAAAAGAGGTCGTGGTGTCGAATCAATTTTAATCCGTTTTGCAAGAACTTCAAACCGTGCATGTAAATAGAGAATCAAACCTTTTTTATCTTTTTTAAATGTATGAATGATATTCGGATTCATAACAACCCCACCACCAGTTGACACAATAATTCGTTTTTTTTCGGATAGCTCAGCGGCTAAAGATAATTCATGGTCCCTTAAAAATCCTTCCCCTTTTTTCGCAAACAATTCACTCATGTCAGAAAATCCTGTTTTTTTCAAAATAATCGTATCCATCTCATAAAAATCAAACGATATCTCTTGCGCAAGAGCCGCTCCAACTGTTGACTTGCCCGAACCCATAAATCCAATGAGTATTATGTTCATGATATGTATTCAACTGATATGCCAATTTCTCGCAACTTCTCCCAAAACTCAGGAAACGTTTTTTTGACTACCTCTGGATTGTTGATTTTCATACCATTCAGTTTTGCTCCTGCAACTGCAAAACTCATCGCCATCCGATGATCATTATACGTGTCAATGGTTGCTGGTTTCGGATTCCCTCCATGAATGATAAGAGTATCTGCATCCGGCGATTCCGTTTTGATATTCATTTTTTCAAGTTCTGCTTGGACTGCTTTCACGCGTTCTGTTTCTTTAACTCTGAGTGACCTCACGCCGGATAATACCGTCTTCCCATTTGCAAATGCTGCCAAAACGGCAAGTGTTTGTGCTTGATCGGGACACATCTCCATATTAATCTCAATTGGTTGTACGCCATGTCCACTGACAACTACTTCATTGGCATGATATGAAATTTCATTTCCCATAGAACGCAAAATCTCAAAAAAAGCAGTATCTCCTTGCTGAGAATTTGGTATCAAATTTTTCAAAGTAATTTTTGAATGAGTCAACGCAGCAATTGCCGCAAAGTAACTCGCAGCTGAATAATCACCTTCCACCAGATACTCACCAAGAGTGTACTCTTGTTTCGGGTCAATGGTGTACGAGCAATACTCTTTATTTTTCACATTCACGCCCCATGCACTCATCATGGATATGGTTAGGTCAATATATGACCTTGATATTTGTTGAGTTGAAAGTTGTATGTCTAAGCCTCCAATCACCGGTCCAATCATCAGAAGTGCGGAAACATACTGACTACTAATGTCTGCCTTCATATTGATTGAGCCACTTTTCAGCGATTTTGAATTGATGATAATCGGTGGGAATCCATCAATGTCTTCATATTGAATATCTGCCCCCAATAATCGAAGAGCATTGATGAGATCTCCAATCGGTCGCTTGTTTAAACTTGGACTTCCAAAAATTCGTTTCGTCCCCGATGTAAGACAGCACAGTGCGGTAATAAATCGAATGGTGGTACCTGAATGATGGACATCAATATCATATGAATTGTCTTGGACATCCTGAATTGTTCCTGAAACATGAATGCTGTCTTTGCAATGAATGGTTTTGATACCCAATGCATTCAGACTATTTACCATGGCCTCGGTATCTTCGCTCCACAATGGATGTAGAATTGTGACTGGGTTTTTTGACAATGCTCCCATAATAAGCGCACGATTGGTAACACTTTTAGAACCGGGTATTATGACGGTTGAATCTGTTGATTTCGGGGCTGGCGTAAGAGCTATGGTATTCATAACATTAGGTACGAATATATTCAATTCCCGCACGTACAAATTTTTCCGCAACTTCAATATTAAAATCAGCTTCCCCAATTTTTGTAAGAAGCGTCCATTTGATTTTACCGCCACTGTTTTTTTTATCAGTTATGAGCATATCGAATATTTTTTCTGTTGAAATCGCTTCAGTAAATCGAACAGGCAAGCCAACAGATGAAATAGCGTGCTCGATTTTTTCAAATTCTTGCTTGGTAATCATTCCCAGATGCTCCGAAATCTTGGCTTCAGCGATCATCCCCATTGAAACCGCCTCTCCATGAAATAATGGATTGACAGAGTCCATACTCAGTGACTCAATCACATGACCAATAGTGTGCCCAAAGTTCAATAATTTTCTTGCGCCGATTTCTTTCTCATCCTCTTGGACAATTTTCGCTTTTATCTCTACAGACTTTGAGATGATTCTGATCAATTCATCGGCGCTCATATCAAGGGGAGACCTCTCCGATGCTTCGTCAAAATATTCTTTGTCAACAATCAGCCCATGTTTTATGACCTCGGCATATCCCTGAAGAAATGCACGACTTGGTAACGTCTTGAGCGTATCTACATCAATAATTACTGCCTTTGGTTGTCGGAATGCTCCAATGTAATTTTTGAGATGTCCCAAATTTATTCCCGTTTTTCCTCCGACACTGGCGTCCACCATCCCCTCAAGGGTCGTTGGAATTGAAATATAATCAACGCCTCGAAGATATGTAGCTGCTGCAAATCCGGCCATATCGGTGACCACACCTCCACCGATTGCTATAACCAATACATTTCTATCAAGTTTTTTATCTGCCATATCGTGCCAGATTTTTTCAACCGTTTGCAGATGTTTGTTCTTTTCTCCCGCCTCAAAAACATATGAATACACGATCTTTGGCGTTTGTTCTTCAAATGCTTTTTTGACTACAGGAACATAATGCTCAAATACATTTGAATCAGAGATCGCATAAAAGGCTGAGTATTTTTGCACATTGAGCATCTCGGGTATTGAATTCAATAATCCAGAATCTATGAAAACGGAATATGTTTGATGTGGGTGTGAAACCACGATGTCAATATGTTTCATATTACTTAGTATAAAATGTTCCCCGTGTATACGCACCAACCATCCGATACTTGTGCGTAACGTGTTTTAATATGTCTTCGAATGTCTCTTTGCTTCCTTCTGGAATCTCCACATCAATCCAAAATTGATACTCCCAGTCTGAGCCGGGTACCGGTCGAGATTCAATACGAGTCAAATTACCCTGTGCCTCAGCAATTTTCTGCAACACGTTTACCAAACTTCCCGGTTCATGCGTTACCGTAAAAATGACGGTTAATTTATTTGCATGTGATACTCGCGTATTTTGAGCGCTTGTTACAAAAACCCATCGCGTCATATTATTTTCATGATTTGCGATATTTTTTTGGATAATTTTGAGTCCGGATTTGACCGACTGTGAACTTGCAATTGCCGCAATTCTTTTGTCATTTTTCTTTGCAATCAACTCAACCGCAGCCGTCGTACTTTCAATTGGGCGCATGATGAATGAATGTTTTTGGATAAATTCTGTACATTGTGCAAGTGCTTGCGGGTGGGAATATACTTCTTTCACATCCTGAGTATTGGTCCCCATGAGTCCAATCAGGTGAAGGCGAATACTCATGGTTGCCTCACCAATAATGAAAAGATTGTTATTAAAAATCATGTCAACATTGGTATGAACCGAGCTGCTTGATGAATTTTCAATACCAAGAATGCCAACGGCCGCGTTGTCTTCCAAAACGTTTTCTATCACTTTCTCAAAACTCGCAACAGAAATAAGCTTCTGATCTGAAAATTCGTTTTTTGCCAAAATCTCACTGTATGATCCAGAAGGACCAAGATAATAAATATTCATGATTTCAAGTGATTTGTAACTGACTTATATGCTTTGCTGAATTTTTTAAACTCATCTTGAGCATAGGGGTTGTATTTATACATATCTTCAAAAAGCTCCATTGAATCATTATTCAAAACATCCATCATGTCAAACATTTTCGAGGCAGATTCTGTATCGATCTCACTTCTTTTGATGTCAAGTCGATGAAGGATGCCTCCGAGTAAGTGGGACAAAAATTGAAATTGTGCCGCCTTTCGATCGTGTTCTTCAGGCGTCATCTCGACAACTTTACATACCGCTCTAAATGCTTCTCGGATAGAGTCATATCTCCTTTTTTCGATTCGCTCAGGATGCATGACAATCGTGAGCTTCGATAAATCATGCGCCACCTTTTCATATGACGATGACCCAAACATCGGATGAGAAGAAATGATGGAAGTATCAACTGGCAAAAATTTCCTCATCCATCTCGCGGGAAAAACATTCACCGAGCATACATCCATAACAATCGAACCCTCTCGGATGTGACCTGCAATTTTTTGTACTATTTCCTGCATTGATCGGATCGGAACGGCAGGAATGATGAGATCAGACGATACAACTTGTTCAAATGGTAATACGCGCTTATCCCAATGACTTCGTGATGAAATACGAATTTCTGCATCAGGGAATACAACAGGGAGGACCTGATCTGCAAAAAATGACCCAAACCTCCCATATCCGATCACGCCAATTGATGAAATAGTATTATTCATGACCCTTCTCAATTTCCAACGATTGTTTATGAATACTATTCCAAATGTGCTTGATCATCTCCATAGGTAAACCATGTTGCTTTCCAAACTCTATCCGATCATGCAAAACTGCCTGCCATCTATTATCGTCAAATGGTGCAATGTCTTTACCTTTTTTGATTATCCCAATCTTTTTTACATGACTCATTCTTTGTGCAAGCAGGTCAATAATTGCATGATCAACTGAGTCGATCTGCTCTCTGTGTTTTTTCAAATCGTCCATATAGTGTTTATATTAATAAAAATACCCCTCTGTTTATTACTATAATGTAATACGTCCTTTGACATCTGATGGATCTGGCTCTCCGGGTGACGTAAGATCTCGAAAGGTAGACAGAACAGATACCAGCTCACTGAGCTCTTTAACGGTGATATGTTGATCCGTATCAGTCTTTGAGGTGCCAACTTCAATAAGCACCCCATCATAAAGATAATCATCTTCATTCGTCTTCATGCGCATTGCCTCGATGACCGCACCGACGATATGTGATCGTAACTTTGGACCATAGGAATGACTTGGATCAAAAAACATTTTAGCGCCAGGTGTTGCACTTTTTACCCGTCGTGCAATATTATGAACGACCGCATTGCGAAAATCTCCTTTTCCCGGCACATCAACCCCACGATGAATGAGAACAATGTCATGCTCAAGTTCGCCTACGTACTTTGCAAGCCCTGACCATGTTTTTTCCATCGTCGTCTTTCCTTTGTATTCTTTGTGGTCTGCTAATTGGAGATGATCGCCGATCCATTTTCCATTTTTTATTCCAACATGCCATCCATTTCTTCGAGCAAATACGGCAGTTTGTTCTATATGCCATCCCAGTTGATTGACTGATGGGTTCCAGGGTAAAAACATTCCTCTCGGGAGACGCTTCTCAAAAGAAGGAAGTTGAATGATTGGGTTCATTATTTCAGCCGCAATAAGCATGCCGGTGCGTTTCATAATCTTCTCAGAAAGTATTGCACTGGGAATTACTTGCATGTCCGCAATAGTCCCCCCTTCCATAAGTATTTTGATGTTATTTTGATATACCTCATAATCAATTCCCATTCCGTCCCCCGTGGAATCGAGATCGGTTCTTGATTTCAGACCCACAATTCGGGTTCCAGCTACCGCTTTCTGTTTTTTCCCTGATCGATTTTTTGTCGTAATCTCTGCAATCTCAAGAATTTCCGGAATATTTTCATTATCAACAGAGCAGGGCCCCGCAATAATGGTGAGTGGTGAGGTATTCATAGTTTAATATAATTTGTGATTGGTATCCAAAAAAAATCCCGCCTATTCTGGCGGGTGGGTTTCCATCTTTTAGTTGTTTTAGTCACAACTTCCCACGCCGCTTGAAGCGGTAAAGTAAAAATAAAAGAAAAAGTTGTGGGTAATGGCCTTTGACATACGATACATTTTAGCAAATATAGACCAGATGTCAAATAGAGCAAATAGCATAGATCAAAGAAGAAGAATTACTCCAAGACCCAAAATCATCAATCCAACTCCGGCAAATACATAAGGAATTATGTTTAAACCACTTACCGGAGGAGGTGGAGTAATGGTTGGTTGGTCAATAATTTCTGTTTCAACTGGTGTTGGGGTGGTAACAATCACGGTAACTGATGGATTGATTGTTGGAGAAAGGGATTGTGATAGCCGAGCCGATGGAGTCAATGTTCCAGACGGTGTTGCCTCGTCGGATTCTCCAAGCACCTGTTCCCCACTTTTTATCATCGTAAAACGGCGACTTAACTGTACTACTTTCCCCATTTTGTCTATGGTCGTCGCGGTTAGTGTGTACGTTCCTGGGGGAATTTTTTTCTTAACGGGAGCATCCCATTCGCCATCAGAATTCACTTGAACACGTACGGCAAATTCCGGTCGAGAATTAATAGTAATATTGACGTATTCACCAGGTATTCCGTATCCTTTGATGAGTGGAATAGCTCCGGGAATTACCGCATTTTGCTTTGGATACCGAATCGTAACTTGAGTATTTGCTAATTCTTGATTGGATGATTTATTGGAATCCTGAACAGCAAGAACATCCGAATCAGTAATAAAAGAGTAATTATTTCCTAAAATAATTGATTCAGGCAATGGCCGTGAGCGCTCAAACGTACTCCGAACCATTGATCGTTGCGTGTCATTAAAAAGCTGAAGTGTTATGGGGTCATTTTCACCGATACTGACTGCGCTTGATGAATGTTTACTTATTAAGTACTGCAGGGGTATCAGCCACTCACCGGTTGAGCCACTTACCGCAATGAGTGTGTGGGCATTACCAACAATAAGCATGGCAAGAGTTTTACCTGCAGGCTCATTGTTTGAATAGTAAACAGATCCGTACATGGGAGAAAAAATAGAAGCTTGCTCTGAATCATCAATGGTATCTGCGCTAAAAGTATCAGTTCCTTCGGATTGAATTACTTCATTGTTACTTATTATTTTGTAGTAATACTTTGTTGAAGGGTCAAGGTTTCGAAATAATGCAAAGTGGTATTTCCTCAGTTCTTTTTCTCCCCCTGAATCTCGCTCGTCAAATGCGATCAAGTCAAGATTTTTAGGGTTTTTCCCATACAAAAGCCATCCAACATCTGCACCATCGACTTCCCAAAACACACCAAATTGTTTTGGAGTCATATTTACTATTTGATGATCAAGAAGTGTTCGTTTTGATGCGCGAGTTGGCGTCGAATCTTGTGTAAAGAGAAACAAACCGAGTGCAATAACAATCACCGCTGCAATACTTGAGAGTATTTTAACAGCACTAAAACGAGATTTGATATATAAGTCTGAATACATTATGGTTGCTTTTTCTTTAATATTTCTAATATGTCTGTGTCTACATTATAGTCGAGAGAATATGATTCAATCTGAGTATCCGTCGGTGTTTGTTCTTTAATAGCTTTTAGTTCTAACATTACCCAGGCAGCTACCGTAAGAAATATGGTGATTGCGATGATGAGGAGTTCTTTTTGTTTCATAGGTAATATGTTCGCACTAAAATAGTAATTACCATACTTTCATTTGTATTCTCTGTTGAAAGAATAATCGAATCGTATGTTTTCAAGCGCCTTTGTCCAATCACTTGATTAAGAAATTGAGTGATTTGTGAAAATGATGCCGTACCTTCAATCGTAATGGTAAATGACATCAAATCTGGCTGATTAGTAAGATTTCCCAGTTCTGTATCTCCTCCTGCGCTATCCCCCGTAATTTCATCTCCGGGTGCTGCTTCAGTATTTGTGGCTTCGACTGATTCCACAGGAGCATTCTCAACACTTTCATCGATGCCTGATCCATCATCTATTCCAGAATCTCCTTTGAAACCAATACTTTCAATCGTCAGAGAATTCACAATCAGACCTGACTCCGATGCTGTTTTTGATATTTCATCAACCACTTTTGCCAGTTCCGGCGTTGATGGAACCGCCTCATCAAGAACAGTCAAGCTATCACGATACTCTTCCATCAAGGATTGATAATTTACAATCTGAAGAATTGCTTCTTCCGATTTTTTATTTTGAAGACGAAGATCCTGAAGTTCTTTTTGCAAACGAAATGCCGTCGACAAATTTGGCTGAATAGCAAAAATAGTAAAAAATGAAAACACCACAAAAAAGAAGATATTATACGAATAGTTTTGTATTTTTTTGTCCTTGAACATTTCAAGGAGTTTTTCTTTATTCATATTACAAAGTAAAACCAGAAAGGTTCATATCGAAAACAAATCCCCCTTCGCTCTTTTCAATATTGCTCAGCTCTATTTGTTTAAATCTCTTTTCTGATTGAAGGTCCTCATACAGCGCTTTGACTGGCACGATAGATTCTGACACCCCTTGAAGAACAACTCCGTGATCGGAGAGTTGAAAATCTGAAAGTCGAATTTCTTGGGGAAGTTTATTGGAGATATAATTATACTCTGATTGAAATGACTCTTGCTTGTCAAGAAGAATCGTCACTTGCTTCATTTTTGCATCAACTTCTTGAACACGACTCAACAAATCTTCTGTTGCGACAATGATAGATTGTTTCTGATCTGCCTTTTCTTGGAGATCTACAATATCTTGATCCACCTTGAATCGGAAAAAAAAGACGCAAATAGCGACAAACTGAGTTATGACCAATATGTATCGGAGGTAATGAAACGCAAAATATATAATCTTGTCTGTCGTGTTTTTCTCAGGTGTGGGAAATAAATTAATCAAGTATTTCATGATGCTTTCTTCATCAATCTACTAACGCTTTGCTTTAGTCTACTTGCTTTATTACCATGGATTACATTTTTCTTTGCAGCCTTGTCAATGAGAGAATACGCATTTGAAACAAACTCATTTTTCTTTGTTTTTACTCCTTTTCTTGCAGTACGAATAACATCGTCAACTTTCTTCATGTACTCTGCATTCTCTTCGGTTCTGCGCACATCCTGTTTCATTTGTTTTATAGCTGATTTTATATTTGGCATATTTTTTTGTTCTTGTCACCTCCTTTCATTGTACTAGAATCCCCACCATAAAGTGAAGACCTAAAACTATTTAATGTAAGAACCTATTATATAAGGAAAGCTCTATAGATCAAATGATGTTTCGAGGAGCTGTTCACCATAACTTCCTGAAAACTTAAACACACCATTTATCGGTCCGTCGATTTCATGATACCGACACACACCTGAAGAACAGGTACCAAAGGTTACTTCCTCTTCCGCCTGAGAAGATCCATTGACTTCAATTTTTCCAAAAACCCCTTCTATACTCCCACTTTTGGTTTCATACGACAGTTCATACTCAATCTCTTTGGTATCGTCTGGGATGCCAGAAAGGCTGATTGTAGCTTCTGTACTTCCCTCTATACTCACCTTTACCGAAGAATCTACGGTTGGAATCACTTTGGTTGGCTTTTCAAAAACCGAGTCCTTTTTTTCAGCATTTTGTCCAGATGGTTTTACCTTCATATAAAAAAATAGACCAACTGTAATAAGCACAAAGATGATAACGCCGAAAATAATGTACTGATTTTTTAGTTGTTTCATGGTAATAATTTTCTAATAATGAATAACATCACTCTGCGCTAACTATTCTTCGAAATATATGAAATAAGGTCACTTGACGCAATCCGCGACTGCTTCATGGTGTCTCGATTGCGAATGGTTACAGTATGCTCAAGAAGCGATTCATAGTCAATAGTCACACAAAATGGTGTCCCTGCTTCATCTTGATACTTATACCGCTTCCCAATATTTCCTCGGTCGTCCCAATATGTGTGAAAGTGTTGACTGAGTAGTTCAAATACTTTTTCGGCTTCAGATATGAGTTCTGGTTTATTTGAAACCAGTGGAAAAACGGCAACGGTATATGGTGCAATCGAAGGATTAATTTGGAGCATAACTCGTTCCTCTTCTTCACGATATGAGTCGCACAATACCATAAATACCAATCGATTAATACCAACCGCAGGTTCGATAACATGAGGTATAAATTTCTTTTGGGTGTGTGGGTCGGTATATTGAAGATCAATTCCAGAATATTTCATGTGTTGCTTCAAGTCATAATCTGTCCGATAGGCTACTCCCCACAACTCTTTCCATCCAAAAGGAAATTGATAATCAAGGTCATAGGTATCTTGACTATAATGACTACGCTCCGCATCGGTGTGCCTTCTCCATCGAAGATTTTTTTCTTTGATACCAAGATCCTCGACAACAAACTTCCACATAGCGTCCTGCCACATTTTTAACATCACTTTTGGATCATCTTTTTCAGGATCAAAAAAATACTCAATCTCTCCTTGTTCAAACTCAAAGGTACGGAAAATATACTGTCCAAGAGTGATTTCATTGCGAAAACTTTTTCCTATCTGCCCAATCCCAAAGGGAAGCTTCACTCGCGTACTATCCAGTACATTTTTGAAGTTGGTAAAAATACCTTGTGCTGTTTCACCGCGAAGATACACGGTATCCTTTTCTCCTTCGAGAGATCCCAATTTTGATTCCATCAGCAAATTGAACGACTTTGGCGCTGATAGTACATTTCCATCTTTGCTTACAATTTTAT
>CAYVKV010000002.1:193556-199789 GCA_964452355.1 uncultured Gammaproteobacteria bacterium
TAGCAGACATTTATTGCAGTCAATGAATTATTTTTATTTTTTACAATAAAATCTCTCATTTCATCGATGCTTAGGTCCTCAACTTTCAGAGAAGAAAAGTCATCAGTATTTGATATAAAATTCTCAATAACATGGTCGGCACGATATCTCTTGTGGGTTACCGTGTCTTCGACTACCGCATCTGAAAAACTCCCTACGTGTCCTGAAGCTTCCCATGTTTTAGGATGAAGAATAATCTGTGAATCAAGACCCACCATGTCTTTTCGCGTTCGAATAAATCGTTTCCACCAAAGCTCTTTAATATTTCTCAGGAGCTCGACCCCAAGCGGACCATAATCGTATCCATTTGCAAGACCTCCATAAATATCAGATGTGGGATAGATAAATCCACGTCGTTTTGTCAGTGAGACGATTTTGTCCATAAGTGTGTCGTATAGATGATAAACGCCTTAATGCATTTCTCTATGCTGCAAGGCAATAAATTACATTATAACACGTGACGCGGAAGTCTTTTTTCCATATGATTTTCGGCGGTCAGAATAAGCTCTGAAAGGGAAAGCTTACGATCAACATATCCAAGAATTTCAAGTAATTTTTGAATGTTTATTTTTAATACATGCTCAAGATCGCTTTTCTTGCTCAGCTGCACAAAGAACTGTTGAATTCTCTCAAAAACTTCCCCATCTTCTTGTGCTTCCGGCATAAGCCCGTCAATAATTGAGAGAAATAAGTAAATATGATCAATATATTTTTCTGTCCGCAGTGAAAGAAATCCCGATATAAGCTCCGATGATTGAAGATAATACATTTCTTTTGACTCTCGAATTTGTGCTTTGATGAAGTTTCCTGTTTGAATATGTGCAGCTCGTTTTGAAGTAATTTTTCTCACTCCTTTGACCATTAAAGTCATTTTGCCATTCTCCTTAGTAAAAAGAGTCACTATTACATCTTTTTCCAAGAGATTCCTTCGTTTCAAAACAAACCCTCTTATTTTTTGTAGCCTGTTCATAATATATTTTTTCAGGCAACAATGACTACTCCAGTACCGTGTCCTCGGCAAACAATCCTGAAGACTGCTCTTTGCCATCAATTTCTACCGTTAGCGTCTGTTTTTCTACACCTGGCTGCTTTTGAATGTACAGTTTGTATCCATCTTTTTGGATTGAGCTTGGCAGTTCATATTTAATTTTTACGGTAGCCGCTCCCTTTGGATCAACCGTCATAAACCCTTCAAATACCGTCTTATCAAGATCTTCATACGTTTTCGTCTCTGTTTTTGATCCTTGGAAAGACACGAGTTTAGAATTTAATGGTACATAAAATCGTATCCAGTTTCTGAGAGTTGCATTGAGACATAATCCGCCTCGTTCAAGATTACAATCTGAAGCAGGATGAGGATTTTTGAATTTCATAGTAACTTCACGTATCACCTTTCCTCCTTCAAATGTTGTTGTCGAAATCAATTCCTCATCTATAAACATGTTGGACTTTGCTCCGGCAAAATTGACATTATTGACATGAAGATAATCACCTTTAACGTCAATAATTCGACCGGCATAATTCATCCCTTCAACTGCCTTTTGAGCATCTTTGTCGGTGAAATAAAGCAAAATGTGCTTTTCATCGAGATTCTGAAACATGGTCTGTGCAAGTTGTC
The DNA here is from genome assembly GCA_964452355.1 of uncultured Gammaproteobacteria bacterium. Lineage (GTDB taxonomy): Bacteria > Patescibacteriota > Microgenomatia > UBA1406 > GWC2-37-13 > UBA1450. Next base: position 195,214 of record CAYVKV010000002.1, read on the forward strand.
CCCAATATTTTGATGGTGAGAATCCGACTGCTTTATAAAAAAGCTCCAGCATCAAATTTCCCAAAATTCGTTTTCTATCTATTTTGACGTAGTTCACCGGTCGGTCAACAATGTCAAATAATGAGTAAATAACCTGTGGACAATCACATCGTGCATCGGTCTCTGCTGAAAAATTGAGCCCATTGACTTGGGTGTCTCCAAATATTTTCAGCATATCCACCAGTACCTTTGAATCCATGGCGATAATTCCGTCATAGTCCACTTTTCTTCCTGATTTTTGGTAGAGAGAATCAAATAGTTTGATCGAGCTGACAAAATCCGGTGAAATATTCGTGTCTCGAAGATAGAGTTTGGTGACATTTTTATGATAGGTAAGAATCTCTTTTGGCGCTGCAGGATGTGCAGAAATCGAATTATCAAGATCGTAAATATCGCTTGAATCTTTGATCGAAATTTTGCCTTTGTTTATATTGAATACCGCAAAAAATGTATAAAATCCTCCGGTTGCTCGACGTTCTGCAGTGTTTTGGAAGAGAATCAGATAATTTTTTTCATCTTCCGCTCCAAGAATATGGGGAAGTTGTTTCAACAAAGGTTTGGCATCCACAAATAATGTAGCCATACCTTGAAACTGATCTTTCCCTTGAATTATCTGAGAGCGCACTTCAGTATCACCAATTTTCTCTGGATATCGATCGGGATCGATTTGAGCAATACGATTCTCTGCTTCTTCAATATTTTTTGCAACCGAATCAATGCTTTCAAGCATCTTATCAAGAGTCAAAACTGCAGTTTGAAGTCTTTCTTCCGCGCTTTTTTCATAAAAATTTTGTTCCCCTTTTTTGAAACCAATGAGATCTGCGTATGGATAGACTGCTTTGATCGACTCATCAGCTGCTTTGATCATAAATCTTCCAGCCTCAACGCCATTTTTAAAATCCTGCACATACGGAATAAATGTTGCCCAGTACACCGATTCTGATTCTTTCTCAAATGCAGCATATTTTTCAACAAGAACATTTATTCGGGCATCAATAAGATCAATATCATTGAGTTTAATATCTGCCTGAAGTTTCTTTGCCTCATCGGTAACTTCCATTCCTTTTGCTTTGATCTTCATTGCAGGAGCAAATACAAAAAAATATCCAATCACGGCAATAATTACAATAAATACTGCTAAAACGCCACCTGCAATAAGCCATGGTTTTTTATTAAATTTAAATTGAAATTTCTTAATGGACTTATTTTCATTACTATCTTTTGGATTTATTGGTCGCAATATACTTTTCATATGTTATGGTAAAAATTAAATACATCTTCTCGTTAATTCTATTTGAGAATATGTTAATTGTAATTGGTCTGTCTCAAATTTCAATCCAAGATCATATCGCTCCCTTTCCGGTCAGCATTATGAGGGGGGTTTTTGCGATAATGATGAGATCTTTCATCAAAGATATTTGCTCAACATAGCGCGCATCGATAACGATTCTCTCATCAAAATTGATTTCAGATCTTCCAGATACTTGCCAAAGACCGGTAATTCCCGGCTTTACTGAAAGCACTTTTGTAACGAGCTTCTTCGCATGGGGATATTCTTCTTGTTGATTTTCAAGCTCATCGGGATAATACGCTCTTGGCCCGACCAAACTCATATCGCCATTCAAAACATTTAAAATTTGAGGAAGTTCATCAAGAGAATGTTTTCTGATAAACTTTCCGATTGGAGTGATACGTGGATCATTTTGTAATTTGTAACTTCCTTTTTTATATTCTTTGTAAAGCTCTTTAAACTGAGGATCAGTACGCAAAAGTTCATGAGCATTTTGCACCATTGAACGAAATTTATACATTTTAAATTTTTCTCCATTTTGACCGATGCGTTCAGGAACATCGGCAAATATTGGTCCCTCTGAAGATATCCGTATTAATATCCCGATTATTATGGCTGGAATGCCAAAAATGATTACTAAAACGAGGGAAAGGAGTACGTCTATCAAACGCTTGGTAAATCGTTGGTATATCGGGCCAAATAACAGAAAAGTTCTTTCTTTCATGTGGTTTAATAATAATGTTAGGTTAGTTTTTCATTTTCTGTCCCTTGAAACCCTTCAACAATTTTTTTTATCTGTTGTACTGCTGATTTGCGCGCCACAAGGAGTACATCTTCCGTGTTCACAACCAATAGGTCATCAAGCTCAACTCCAACAATCATTTTTTTGTCATCATAATTGTATACCAAGCTATCTTGTGAGCTTTCAAGAAGAACACGACCTTTCGTAATATTGTCTTCTCTCTTGTGTTCTAATGCCTCTTTCAATGCTTCCCACGCCCCGACATCACTCCATCCAATATCCTCATCCACAACGAAAGCTGAACTGGTGTCGATTTTCTCAAGTACTGCATTATCAAAACTGACTTCCGGCATTTCTTTATAGTATTTTTTCAGGTTATTCTTGAATTCTATGGATGAATGTGATGAAATAATTTTTTCAGCTGTTTCATATATTTCGGGAGAATGTTTTTTGAACAATGAATAAATATACTGAGGAGTTGATACAAAATATCCCAAATTCCAACAATACTTCTTGCTCTGAAAAAAGGTCTCTGCAGTTTGAGCGTCCGGTCGATATTTAAATGCGGCAAATGAACTGAGGCTCGTATTCGCAGATTTGGCAACGTTATCACCTATCTGAATCCACCCAAGATTTTCAGATGCAAAGCGAGGTCTTTGACCGATAAAAACAATGCAGTTTTCTTTATCTGCAACAAACAATCCCGCATCTATGATAATTTTTTTGAAAAGCTCAATTTTTTTTACCAAATGGTCGCTCCACAATATTATGACGGGTTCGTGAGGAAATCGCTTCGCAAGATATCCCATAATTAAGCCAACCGCAGGACCAACATCACGTTTTGCGGGCTCAGCAATAATATTTTCACGAGGAATAAATGGTAGTTGATCTTGAACCATATCCACATATTGCTCACCGGTTGAGATAAAAATATCTTCAGCAGAAAATTCCGGTAAAAGTCTCTCGGCTGCAAGCTGTAACGTAGATTTGTTACCCACTACTTTTTCAAATTGTTTCGGTGATTTTTTGCGAGAAAGAGGCCACAAGCGCGTTCCAACACCTCCGGCAAATATTACTGCTTTCATAATCGTTCACGCTCAATGAGTAAATGTAATTTATTTTTAAACTGCTTCGTTGAAAATTCTTTAAGAAACACTTGACTATCACCTAGATTGTACTTACTACGCTCAAAATGTGCAACCGTATCTCCCAGAGATCGTGCTGTTTGTTGGGAAAAAAATAATCCGGTTTTTCCTTTTACAACGGTCTCTGTAGCTCCACCTTTTCCATACGCGATCACGGGACAACCAAAAAATTGCGCCTCAAGTGCGACATATCCAAAATCTTCCTCTTGTGGCATGATGAGCGCCTCAGCATGCGTATATAATTGAGAAAGTTCCAAATCGGTCACATCATGGATGAAGCGAATATTTTGCCCAGCATTTTTCTTCAGCTTTGAAGCTTGAGTCCCTTTTCCAACAATGACCAATTGTTTATTCGGAAATTCACTAAATGCTTTTATTGCCAAATCTACCCGCTTATACGGCTCTAGTCTCGACACTATCAAATAGTAATCCAATTTAGATGGTATCAATTGAGATTTTCTTTTGGACCTAAATGTCTTCCAATATTCAAAATCAAATGGTGGATACAGAACTTCAGATTCTCTCTGATAATATTTTTGGCATCTATCAGCTACAACGTTTGAGATTGAGATAATCTTGTCCGGTCGCTGTGCCGCAACATAATCCCACTTCTTGAGATAATTAATGATGGGCTTCATAACAAAGTTAGTCATCCCAACTTTTCCAAATGTCATTCCCGCGCCTGCCCGCCGAATTGGAGGGAAGGCGGGAATCTCCTTCAAATATCTACTTTCTTGCGTCCACAACCACCTCGTTGGAGTAAGTAGTATACAAATGTGTTTTGTCCCCGGATGGGTGATTACTGACTTGGCAAATGAAGAACTAACAGAAATGACGAGATCATATCCCCTCAAATCAATATTTTCAAAAGCAAAGGAGTAAAGAGGAAGTGAACGAATACGATTATTTTTGATAAAAGTCGGAAGACTTTGGATAAAAGAAGTAGAAATCTTATGGAGGTCACTCACCCACGGGGCAGTTTCCGTATTTACATAACTCGTATACCACTCTGCCTCAGGAAACATCTCATGAAGCACAAGAAGCATCCGCTCAACCCCACCCCACGAATCCATCCAGTCGTACACTATTGCAATCCGTTTTCTTTCCATACGAGAAGTATAGCGAACAATACATGAACGGTGCAGCAATATCTAGACCATTACTTATTTTTTCTTATTTTGCTTTGGCTTTTTCTTTTCTTTTTTTTGAGCATTATTTCCTTTTGCCATATAGTTTTATAAATTATTGATAATAATTTATAGTACCATACATTTCGATTATGAAAAATAGTTATTCAAGAAGTTTTGTAGGGAGGTCAGCACATGGTATACACTTTTCAGATAGGAAACGGTATGAAAA
>CAYVKV010000003.1:0-115600 GCA_964452355.1 uncultured Gammaproteobacteria bacterium
GGGATGGATCACCTCCTTTCTAATTTTTTTAGAAAATATAAGTTTTTTTTCAATTTTTTCTTTAATAAAAATCGAAGATCGGCTAAAGACTCACGTTTTTAGTCTTGGATCTTCCTAACCCGGTTAGTAAACTAAGTAGTGTTTCAAAAAAGAAGCTTCGTAAGAAGTATCAAACCTCCAACAATCCCCACGATCGAAAACGTTTGATACAGGATATATACTGCATTGTTGTCGAGATTCTTAAATCCAAAATCATAAGGACGGTATTTTCTATGGCCAAATTGCTGAAAGATCCAATAGATCAGTTCTCCTAACTGACGAACAACGATATATATACCTATCGTGACAAGCATCCATTTCAGAGAAAAAAAACCTATAACGCAGATGAGGAGGAGAAGGGGAAGAAGGACGAATAAATCACCTCGAATATAAATAAGGCTGATCTTTCCCCACCATGGCATCTCCGTGTAAAACCAAGAATTATCAATACCAAAAATTGATTGAAACTTTTTCAAAGATATTCGTAACTTATTTATTCTCAATTGGTTCGGCAATAACTTTTTTTTGCGTGACTTCATAAAGACCGAACAGTCCATCATTTCTCCCAAGCCCTGATTTTTTATAACCACCAAAGGGAGAATTTGGGGAAAAAAATGATGCTCCATTGATACTAATTTGACCTGCATCAATCTGCAAAGCAACTCGTTTCAGTTGGTCAACATCTTTTCCATACAAGAATGCACTGAGTCCATATTGAGTATCATTTGCGATTTTTATTGCTTCTTCTTCCGAAGAAAATGAGATGATTGGCAGAACTGGACCAAATACCTCTTCAGTCATCACTCGCATTTTCATGGTCACATTAGTAAGTACTGTTGGTTGATAATAAGCTCCATCCAAGCCGTCTACCACTGATCCACCAACTTCTACCGTTGCGCCTTTTTCTTTTGCATCTTCTACTTGCTCAGCGACGAGATCGAGCTGTCTTTTTGCGACAAGTGGGCCAATGTCCGTATCTTCCTCCAAAGGATTCCCTACCTTTAGACTTGAAACGATCTTTTTCATCATGGCCACCACTTCATTAAAGATACTTTCATGAACAATGAGTCTCTTCAAAGCACAGCATACCTGTCCGCAATCAAGAAAACGCTCATCACAGGCAAGTTGACAGGACTCAATAAGATTTGCATTGTCAAATATGACTCCTGGGGAAGATCCTCCCATTTCCAAGATAGCAGGAATGAACTTATCTGCGGCTTTTTTATACAAATACTGACCAACTTTTGTACTACCGGTGAAGTGAATAATGTCAACATCTTGACTCGTGAGAAAGTCACCAACTTTGCCATCTCCATATACTTCAGAAAATACGCCATCAGGAAAACCGGCTTCATCCATAATATCAGCAAGAAGCTTTCCCGTTAATGGACATTCTTCAGAATGTTTAAAAACGATTGTATTTCCTGCAAGAAGGAGTTGCGTACAAGAAATGAAGAAATTTCCCGAAGGAAAATTCCATGGAGAAATTACGGCTGCAACACCATACGGCTCAAAATAAACGACATTTTTTTGTGTCGGCGTCAAGTCAACTACTTGCGGTTGTAAATATTTCAGGGCTGATGTGATCTTGTCTTCGATATACGATAAATCACCTTCCACATCCCCAAGACTTTCTGAAATCGGTTTTCCCATTTCAGTAGATTGAAGCTCTGCTACTTCTTTCCCTCGTCTTTTATATACCGTTATAAGATTTCTAAAGTACTCAGCTCTTTTTTCGACGCTAAACTTTTTCCATTCAATAGAAGCAGCCTTCGCTTTAGCCACCTTGCCCACTATCTCTTCTTCAGTGGAAATATCAATCTCGCCAATCGGTTGATAACCCTGAGAAGGATTTGTTGAAATAAGTTTCATAGGTATGAGTTATTGCTAACTACCCCTCATTATACTAATTCTAGCAAATGTTCGAGATGGAACTCACTTACATTAGAATAACTCAACTCCAGAGCTTAAGTTAAATTCCTTTGCAGCGCTTTTCCCTTGGACGGTGATCTCGATAAATCGTTTGTTCTGGTATCCCGAGCTTCCAATGGTCATTCCATGTCCACCTTCTGGAACATCTTTTAACCGATTGTAGCAAGTAAACGTACCAAATTTTGTCACGATCTGTTTTCCCGCTTCAAAACCTATTTCTTCAGGAAGGAGAGTCGTTTTTACGTTTCCAAAATTATCAACCCACCAGACTGTTTTTGGTGTTTCAGGAATATCATCAAGCGACATCACCTCAGATGGGACATCCTCACCCTCATGTACCCACTTTGCAAGAAACGGCATGTATTCAAAACTTCTAAACTGCGTGAGAACAGTGCGCTTTTGTGCATCTGCTTCAAACTTTCCTTTTTTGACAAACGCATCAATGACCGTTGGCAAATCGGTGACATGTAGCTCATCAATAAGTCCAAATTTCTTGGCAAGTGAAAGTGTTTGTCCAGCGACCGTTGCAACAATCGTTTTATTTGCATATTTGAAATAGCCAAACGGTGTTCCATTCGGATAATTTTTCCCGGATCCATGTCGTGGCGCAGCATTTACCATGATGACGCCCGCTCCGCCGGTTGCACCATCCAGTGTGTCGATGAGATTTCCGGAAGCTTCAATTTCGTTGAAATTACCGACTCCGATAAGGGAAATATTCGCATTCGGGAATAGGACGGATGCGCGGGTTGTTTGACGAGCAGTTTCATTGGAATCGCGACAATCAGTGATTATTGTGACAAACATATATATATTTTGAAATTAATAATATGAAAGCATCCATGTACAACATGTACAAGAAGTATCATAATACAGGAGAAATAGTCATCCGTCTAGTGAATTTTGTTGTCTTCAACAGACCAAACCTGTATGCTATAATTATCAAATCTTTTTGACTGGGCTACTGGTTCATCGGTAGAACGCTTTCCTGATAAGAAAGAGGTGCCAGGTTCGACTCCTGGGTAGCCCACCGGAGAAGGACTCGTAGCTCAGTTGGTAGAGCGCCCGGTTTACATCCGGAAGGTCACAGGTTCGAGCCCTGTCGGGTCCACTCAATTTTCGCTCGCAATCTCTTTTTCTTCTCACTATAATGAATCTCATGTCCCCATCCGCGCATGATCACATGAAGTCATATTTTTCCCATTTCTTGGAGGCGCTTTCAAATATTTTTATATTTTTGCCATACTTCTTTTCGGTATCAGCGCTTTCCAAGTCTCTCTTTCAGCCATGGAAAAATATTGTAGACACGACAAAAACATCCGGCTTTTCCTTTGGTGCATTTTTTAATAAACTGATGTTTGGTATTATCTCTCGTGGCATGGGATTTGGTATGAGGACATCGATCATTTTGTTTTATTTTATTCTCGTTTCATTCTACGTTCTTATGATTCCACTCCTATTTATCGGATTTATCCTATCGCTCCCGATGGCATTTGTCATTTTTGCGGTAATGGAACCGGAATCAAGTCGAAAGACTCATCTTAAAGAAAGATTTATCAAATCTCATCTATTAGAAGATGAGCATTATCAAGAGGTTGAGAGGTGGTTTGAATATGTCTACGATTTAATCCTCAAACCTCACCCTTGGTGGAAGTTAAAACATCTGATGTCCATCCCACCACTTGCGCGTGACTGGACCAGTGGATACACGCCGATTCTCGATAAATATACCGAAGATCTGACAAGCCCTTCGTATCAGCTGGGGATTCGACAACATATCATTGGAAGAGAACAAGAGACGGCACTCATTGAGCGCACTCTTTCCAAATCAGATGAGGCAAATGTGGTCCTTGTCGGAGAGGAAGGTGTCGGGAAAATGACCATCGCAAATTCTTTGGCAAAAAAAATGTACGAGGGCAAGACGAATTCAATTCTCACGTACAAGAGACTTTTGCAGCTCAACATGGAGAAAATTCTCAATGAACACACCGATGCTCAAAAACGAGAGGAATTTATGGGGGAGCTGCTTTCCGAGGCTGCGCAAGCGAAAAATGTCATACTCCTTATTGAAAATTTTGAACTCTATGTGGCAACGGGCGAGAATCATGTGGACCTCTCCGTAATCATTGAGAAATATGCATCATCCGACAAACTGCAAATCATTGGCATTACCACACCATTTTTGTACGAAACGTATGTTTTCCCCAATTCAAAAATCAGAAATATCGTGACCAAAGTGGATGTCACTGAAGTTTCAAAAGATAAAGCACTGCTCATACTTCTTGATAAAGCACTGGGTTTTGAAGGGCGGTATCAGCTCTATGTACCCTATGAGACACTTCTTGCGGTCATTGAAAAAAGTGATTTTTATGTCACCGCTATCCCATTTCCGGAAAAAGCACTGCAACTCTTGGACAATGTATGCATATATACCAAACAGACACTGCAACAAAACGTCGTACTTCCCGCAACCGTTGACACTGTTTTAACAAAGAAAACTCATATTCCCACTACACTCACCGACAAAATTAAAAATACCCTCATTAATCTCGAGAGTCTCCTTCAAAAACGAATCTATGGGCAAGAAGAATCGATCAAAGCTCTTTCCTCGGTACTGCGAAGATCGTTCCTTCTCATGGGAAAACGAAAAAAACCCATTGCAACTTTTTTATTCTTGGGCCCGACCGGTGTGGGAAAAACGGAAACCGCAAAAGTGGTATCGGAAGTCTTTTTTGGCGATCCGACATTTCTTACCAGATTTGACATGTCAATCTATCAATCGAAAGAGGATATTTCAAAGCTTATCGGCTCAATTGAAAAACTCAATCCCGGTCTTCTCACGAATGCAATTCGCGAACATCCTTACGGCGTTCTGCTTCTTGACGAGATCGAGAAAGCACATCCCGATTTGTTAAATATTTTCTTAACCATTCTTGATGAAGGATACTATTCCGATGGATATGGTCAACTCGTAGACTGTAAAAATCTGGTGATTATTGCAACATCAAATGCGGGAGCAAGTCATATCCATCAACTTCTTTTGAAGCAATCAATCAGTCATCAAGAAAATGGGGATGGGCTTTCCTCGAATGAACTCATCAATTACCTGATCGAAAACAATCTCTTTTCCCCTGAGTTTCTGAATAGATTTGATGGGGTGATCGCCTACAAACCATTGGAGAAAAATACGGCGGAAACGATTGCGCAAACCATGGTTGAAGAGGTAAAAGAAAAGATTCTCGAGCTCTATAAAGTGCATATAACAGTTTCAGATCAAACCATTCATGAAATTACTGAAAAAGGATATGATGTCAAGTACGGAGCTCGAAACCTTGAAAGAGCGCTCCGTGATGCAATCGAAGACAAAATCTCAAAAGCGATTCTTGAAGGTCGGGCAAAAGAAGGAGATACTATTCAGTTGTAATCTTTCAGCAAAAGCGCCTCAAGCTCCGATGGATCATCGACAATATAAGTAGGACTTGCCGACTCAAGAAGTGTATGTGAGTTGAGTCCCCACGCAACCGAAGCAACATCGATACCAACTTTCTTGCAACTTTCAACATCGCGTATTTCATCACCGATATACAGAACTTCCTTATGGACCAGATGCTCTGATTTTAATCGTTTTCGCAGTGCCTTATCTTTACCAAAGATACTTGTTTCACTATGAATCCACTTAAAATGATTCAAGTCGTGCTGAAGCAAAAACTCTTCTACCGTTTCAGCATCATTTGAAGTCAGTATGCCGAGTGTGTATTTTTTTGATAGCTTTTCAATGAGGTGAGAAATACCCACAACCGGTTTGAGTTCATCGATACGCTTTTTCATCATTCGTTTTCCGATAAACAAAAACTCAGGGATCAAAAGAATAGGTATTTTCAACTCATGTATCAATTCTTTGATAGTAAGGCCTCGCAAATACTCAATCTGTTCGATACCGACTGGATCAGCATGAAATCGATGCGCCATGCTATTGAATATATCAATCATCAAATGGATGCTATCGGCGATTGTCCCGTCAAAATCAAAAATAATAGTTGAATATGTTTTGTTCATGATATTTATATATAATACCTTGTGTAGGACGGGTTTATTGTAACATTAAGATATATCTATGAATCATAAGGGAAAACTCATTGTCATCGAAGGAAGTGACGGATCGGGTAAATCAACGCAAGCCACCTTACTTCTCACGTATTTAGAACAACAAAACATTCCCCATTCAAGCTTAGATTTTCCTCAATACAATTCATTTTATGGAAAAATGGTTGCACAGTTTCTTCGGGGTGAATTTGGTGAGCTTGGGAGTGTTTCTCCCTATCTTGCCGCACTCACATTTGCATTAGATCGATTAGCAGTAAAAGATGATATTATTGAGCGACTCAATCGCGGTGAAATAATAATAGCAAACCGATATGTCACCTCAAACATCGCTCATCAAGGTGCTAAATTTGAAGACCAGACAAAACGTGATGCATTTATTTCTTGGCTTGAAGAGTTGGAATATGAGGTGCATGGACTACCACGGGAAGATGTCGTGCTCCATTTGCAGGTTCCGTCAGAGATAACGATAAAACTTACTCAAATGAAAAATGAACGGGTATATTTACAAGGAAAAAGCGATATTCAAGAACAAGACCGAAGTCATCAAAATGCTACTGAAATGATGTATAATATACTTTCACAACAATACAAACACTGGATATCCATCCCGTGTTTTCAAAATGGTACAATGAAATCAAAGGAAGATATTCACCAATCAATTGTGCGCGCTTTGATTAAAAAAGGTATAGTTAAATAGACAACTCATATTTATCCGCAAACCTATGGATAACAAACTTATCATACTCAGCTCCATATTCTTCGTAGTCTTTCTGGGCTTTGCTGTTTACCTCTTCACCGATGGCTCTATCGCACAATTTACTCGAGCAGATATTGCATCAGAAATATCACTTCAAAAATCATTGATTTTTGCGTGGCCACTCACTGTTCCCGCTGATGGAACTTCCCAGTCGGAGATTACCGTCTTTATTCGTGATGAAAGTGGCGGAGGACTTCCTGAACAACCCGTTAAAGTCACCACTCAAGTTGGATTAATAAAAGAAGGTGAAGTCCTTACCGATTCCGATGGACGAGCACTCTTTCATATATTTTCTGATGCGACTGGTGTTGCAGAAATCGAGGCATTCGTGAATAATAGGAGACTTCCGAGAAAAATAACAGTTCAATTCAATTAATCGTATGAAAAAAATCACAAAAGCAGTTATTCCCGCCGCCGGATTTGGAACCCGCTTTTTACCACAAACAAAGGCAATGCCGAAAGAAATGTTGCCGATCGTTGACAAGCCGGTCATACAGTATGTCGTTGAAGAACTTGTCGACGCAGGGATCACTGACATCATAATGGTCACCGGGTATCACAAGCGTACAATTGAGGATCATTTTGATGCTCCAAGCAAAGAACTGATTGAGAATTTAAAGCTTGGGGGAGAAAAGAAAAAACATTATCTTGATGAAGTTCAGGCGATCGGTAACATGGCAAACTTCATATATGTACGCCAAAAAGGACCGTATGGCAATGGTACCCCCCTCATGAACGTACGCCATATCATCGGAGATGAACCGTTTATATACACGTGGAGCGATGACTTTATTACGGCCAAACCTTCACGATTTAAACAATTGATCTCTGCGTACGAGAAATACGGATCAACGTGTCTTGCAAGTATCCGTGTCGAAGATGATGAAGATTATGATCGTTATGGCTTTACCGGTGGAAAACAGATCGAACCATATATTATGGACATTGACAAAATTGTTGAAAAACCTGGAAAAGCCAGCGCGCCATCAAACCTCGCAAATGTGTCCGGTTATGTTTTTACTCCGGAAATTTTTGGATACCTTGATCGCGCCATGGAACAGCTCAAAGAAGGTGAAGAGTTGTACTACAACGATGCGCTCAAATTCATGCTTGAAGATGGAAAACAGATTCTTGCCGTTGAGATTGAAGATGGAAAATACTATGATACCGGAAACAAGATGGAGTATCTCAAAACAGTTGTTGAGTTTGCCCTCAAACACCCCGATCTCAATGGAGATTTCCGAGACTTTCTCAAAAAACTCCCGCTTTGAGAATTTTGAAGGGATCAATTTATCCATTTGTGAAGAGTATTGATTGCATTTCAAACTTTATTTGCTACAATAAATGCTTATGTCGAAACAAAACAGTATGAAAAATGTTGAAGTTCTCTTTGAAATGGGTGCTCATCTTGGGCACAACAAAAGCCGACTTCACCCAAAAGCACGCAAAAACGTGTATCAAATCGTAAATAAAACTTCCATTATTGACCTTACAAAGACCGTTGAACAGCTTGATGCCGCAAAAAAATACCTCGCACAAGTTGCAGCCGATGGAAAAATAATTCTTGTTGTCGGTACAAAAAAAACAGCAAGCGCTTTCACGAAAGAATATTGTGGAGCCAAAAATATCGCATACGTATCATCAAAATGGCTGCCCGGACTTCTCACGAACTTCAAAATGATCATGAAAAATGTCCAAAAACTAAAGGAAATGAGAGAGCAGATCACAACAGGGGAAGCAAAAGTATTTGTCAAGCATGAACGAACCCAAATGTCCAAAAAAATTACAAAACTTGAGCGACTGTTTTCAGGAATTGAACTCTTGGACAAACGCCCTGATTGTATGTTTATCGTAGATATACGAAAAGAAAAAAATGCCGTGAAAGAAGCAAAAGAATTTAATATTCCCATAGTCGGGATTGCAGATACAAATGCCGATCCAAATACCATCGATTACCCGGTCGTTGTAAATGATGATGATAGTACCGTAGTCAAACATATCATGACCGAACTGCTTGAGGAATATTCGAAAAACATGAACAAGCCAGAACCAAAGACCGTTTCAAAGACAGCGCCAAAAGCTTAAACTAAAAAAATACATTTCTTCTATGATCGACTATACAAAACTCAAACAACTCAGAAGCGAGTCGCAAGTATCATTTTCTTTATGTAAAAAAGCACTGGAAGAAAGTGATAATGACATAGAGAAATCAATGAAACTTTTAAAAAAGTGGGGTATTGAAAAAGCTGAAAAAAAAGCCGACCGAGAAACAAAAGCAGGCGGCATCTTTAGCTATATACATCACAATATGAAAATTGCATCACTTGTCGAGCTTCAATCTGAAACTGACTTTGTCTCGGGAAATGCTGATTTTAAAAAACTAGGGAGTGAAATTGCTATGCAAGCTGCATCCGTTCCGGCAGAAGATCTTTCGGAATTCCTTCTTCAAGACTATATTCGAGAACCGGGAAAAACAATTGATAGTCTTGTCAAAGATGCCATTCTTAAATTCGGCGAGAACATCAAAATCGCACGAATTCTGCGCTGGCAACTTGGTGAGTAAAAAGGATTTTATTCTCTCCAAACTCATGCTACAATGTTCACATGCATGATCTCATTCTTTCTTTCAAATCAGAAGCTGATAAACACATTGCAAATGTTAGTACAGAACTCAAAGGTATTCGTACGGGTCGCGCACATACCGGCATGGTTGAAAGCATGACGATTGAAGCCTATGGTGGTACCAAAATGAAACTGATAGAGCTTTCATCAATCACGACCGAATCAACCGATGCACTGATCATCACGCCATTTGACCCATCTACCATACCCGATATTGAAAAAGGGATACTTTCCTCACCAATTGGACTCAATCCACAAACACAAGGTCATCGGATCATTGTCCGAGTTCCGCCCCTTTCTGAAGAACAGAGAATTAAATATGTAAAAGTAGTATCTCAATTGGTTGAAGAAGCAAAAAATCAAGTGCGATATGAACGCGATACCATCAGGAAGAAAATTAAAAACAGGGAGGATGCGAAAGAAATGACCGAGGATGACCGGTATCGATTAGAAAAAGAAGTTGATGAACTTACCGGGAAGCTAAACAGTGAGCTTCAGTCCATCAAGGAACACAAAGAGCAAGAAATCATGGAGGTATAAAAAATGATCTGCCAAATGCTCCATTATTTATATTTATAACTTATACATGCTAACTGCACTAACGTTTCTCATCATACTCATTATTCTTGTCCTGATTCATGAACTTGGTCACTTTATTGCGGCAAAAAAAAGTGGTGTCCTTGTTGAAGAATTTGGATTTGGGTTTCCTCCGCGCATTTTTGGGAAAAAAATTGGTGAAACGATATATAGCATAAATCTCATTCCATTGGGAGGATTTGTGAAACTCTATGGAGAAGAGTATCACGAAGGCAAAAAAAAGACTTCAACAAAAAGTGATATTCCTTCCAGCCGAGCATTTGTAAATAAAACCCCCCTTCAAAAAACTATTATTATCACGGCAGGCGTCATCATGAATTTTTTTCTGGGATGGACACTGCTTTCCATACTCTTTACTCAAGGAGTCCCATCTCCTGCAGGAGTCACGATAAGTACGGTTCAAAAAAATACCCCGGCTTCAGAAGCAGGGCTAATGGTTGACGATCTACTGGTATCAATTGCTCATAAAGATACAACAGTTGAAATTCAATCTACTGAGGATTTGGTCAAATCAACACAAACATTTGCAGATCTTGAAACAATCCTTACCGTCAATCGGGCGGGAAAAGATATAAGCGTTTCTATTGTTCCTCGTTCAAACCCACCAAAAGGAGAGGGTTCATTTGGCGTCGTCATCGAGCAAAAAATAGAATTGGTACGTCATCCTTGGTATACAGCGCCTTACTACGGCTTCATTGAATCGGTGACCATGGTTAAAACAATCGGTTATGAAATACTCAAAATTCCAGCGCAACTTATTACAAAACAATCCACCGATGTACAGTTTACCGGACCGATCGGTATCGCAAAAGTGATCGGAGAAGCGCGACAATTTGGATTCACCGCCCTCATGCAAATAACGGCAATCCTTTCTTTAAACCTTGCAGTGATCAATATTTTGCCGTTTCCCGCACTTGACGGCGGACGACAAGTATTCATTTTTTATGAGTGGATTACCGGAAAACGAACAAATCAAAATCTTGAGCATTACCTGAATCTCATTGGCATCATTCTGTTACTAGCGCTCAGCGCAGTGATCACCATTTTTGATATTCAAAAATTTTGGGGATAAAATAATTAACATGAACTTAAAATATAGAAATATCACCATATCCGGCGGCGTTGCAGTTGGAAAAAATACCCTGCATGCAAATCTTAAAAGCTACCTTGAGCCGATGGGATGGACTTTTACGTCAGGTGGAAAACTTTTGAGAGATTTTGCAAAGGAATATGTGCAACCGCTTGCAAGCTTAGCCCCCGATACCTTTCACCATGAACTTGATGATCGAACAAAAAAATTGCTTGCAAAGGGAAATTATGTGATTGAGGCATGGCTTGCGGGATTTATGGCAAAAGACCGAGCAGACACACTTCGAGTATTTTTACACTGTCAAAACGATGCGCTCAAAATTGATCGAGTCGCAAATCGAGACAACATAAGCATTGATGATGCGAAAAAATATATCAAAGAACGTGAAGAAGGAAATTTTACTGAATGGAAACGAATTTATGGTGATTATGATTTTTTTGATCCAAAATACTACCATGCATCGATAGATACGTATTCTTCCGGACCTCACGAAACC
This sequence comes from uncultured Gammaproteobacteria bacterium, assembly GCA_964452355.1. GTDB lineage: Bacteria > Patescibacteriota > Microgenomatia > UBA1406 > GWC2-37-13 > UBA1450. The sequence goes on from CAYVKV010000003.1 coordinate 11,638, forward strand.
GTGGGTATTGTGCTTGACAAATTGGGGTATATACATAACAATAAATAACATGTCACTTACAAAAAAAGATTTACAATCAATAGAAAACATCGTTCACGGTTCTGAAAATAGACTTGATGTGAGAGTCCAGGGAGTTGAGAGTAAACTTGATAAGAAGATTCAAGCGCTCGAAGAAAAGGTCCAAAGCGTTGAGAGTAAACTTGAGAAGAAGATACAAGACACATCAACAGTGCTTGAAGAACGAGTCCAAAGCGTTGAGAGTAAACTTGATAAGAAGATTCAAGACACATCAACAGTGCTTGAAGAACGAGTCCAAAGCGTTGAAAGTAAACTTGGGAAGAAGATACGCAATGCTGAAAAGAGACTTGATTCGAAGCTTTCAAAAAAAATCATCAACTCTGAAAATAGTCTAAAAGAATTCGTAAAAAGCCAACTATCAAGCCAATTCAAAATACAAAAAATGGTTTTAGATACTCAATTGAGAGGAATTAATTCCCAGTTTGATCATTTTAAAAAAATTACTACCAAGAACTCTCAAGAAATTTTGACATTAAAAGAACACGTGGATGAAATTGATGAAAGAATGCAAATGCACCCATAATGACATTGATTCTTTCAAATATTTTTGTATAATCATTCCACAAAGCGTCATAGTTTGGTTCCCAGCCAGACAATCTCGATAAAAATCGGGAACGTTGCGTGCGATGTCACTCAATAGAGTAACAGAGTCGGTTACAAAGATTCTTATGGCAACATAAGATTAAAACAAGGTGGTACCGCGAGAATACTCGTCCTTGTCCCGACGTAAAGTCGAGATATTGACGAGTTTTTTTATGGGAAAAAATGACGGCACAATAAAAGCTAGTAATTATTAACATTTGGTATACTAACAACTATGCTCTATTCAAGACTATTTGGAAAAACAATAAGAGAACCACGATCCGATATGAAGTTGGCTTCGCACAAACTTTTATATCAAGCGGGGTTTGTAAGCGAATTATCTGCGGGAAGATATGAATATTTACCGTTAGGCTTTATTGTCTGGCAAAAAATAATCAACATAATTGATGAAGAGATGAAGGCAATTGGTTCACAGCGTATGAGCATACCGCTCCTTCATCCCATGGATATCTGGAAAAAAACAAACCGTGATAAAGCATGGGGCAATCTCCTTATGAAATTAGAGGATGCGCGTGGTTCTGAGTTTGCGCTGAGCGCTACCGGTGAAGGAGTGATCACTGAAATGGTAAACGCTCAAAACCCAAGTTATAGAGATTTACCGATTGTCCTTCATCAAACCATAAATAAATTCCGTGATGAGATGCGTGTTCGAGGAGGTCTCCTTCGCCTTCGAGAATTTACCATGAAAGATGCCTATTCGTACAATGCATCGGAGGAAGATTTCATGAAAACGTATCATGATTTTTATAAAGCATATGGGATTATTTGTGATCGACTTGAACTTGAGTATCGTGCCGTAATTGCAGATAGTGGAGCGCTTGGTGGCGACTATAGTCATGAATTTCAGATTGAATGTGAAGCGGGAGAAGATGAAATAATAACATGCGAGAAATGTGACTATGCAGCAAATATCGAAAAAGCTGAATTTGTGAGAGAAAAGATCAATCAAGACGAAGAATTAAAAGAAATGAAAATTGTTGACCAAAAATGGGAAGAGGCACAAAGTATTCAAGAAATGGTGCAGTTCTATGGCAAGCCTGCAAATAACATGATCAAAACAATTGTGTATAAAAGATCAGATGGAAGATTGGTGTTGGGAGTTGTCACCGGAAATCTTGCAGTAAACCCGATAAAATTGGCACATGCTGTCGGTGAAAATGAGTTAACTCAAGCTGAAAAAAAAGATTTGGATTCAATAGGTGCAATAGCTGGAGCGGTTCATGCGTGGGGGTATGAGGAACACAAAGACAACATTACGTTTGTTGTTGACCATTCAATTCTAGAAGCTCGCAACTTATTCGGAGGATTTAAAACCAAAACGAACGATCCAAGACACGTGAATTACGGAAGAGATTTCAAACATGAAATTGAAGCCGACATTGCCGATCCATATGACGGGGCACAATGCACTAAATGTGCAGGAAATTTGAAGCGCACCAGAACTATTGAGTTTGGACATATTTTTAAATATGATCATTTTTATACTGAAAAACACGATGGCTTCTTTACCGATCGCGATGGTTCAAAAAAACTGATGTATATGGGCGCATATGGAATTGGGATTGACCGAGCAATCGCAACAATCGTCGAAAAACACCATGATGACAAGGGAATCATCTGGCCCACGCAAGTAGCCCCTTACCTCGTACATTTGATTGGTCTTGATCTGCAAGATTCAGTAATAAAAGCGAAGGTTGAAAAACTATACCACCAACTATTGGACGCAGGAATAGAAGTGTTATATGATGACCGTGAAGAAGCTCGTGCAGGAGAAAAATTTGCCAATGCAGATCTGATTGGGAACCCGATTAGACTGGTGATCTCAAAAAGAACAGAGGATAAGATTGAATGGAAAAAGAGAAATGAGAAGGAAAATGAATTGATAAGCGCTGATGAAGTTATGACTCGAATTCAAACACTGAAGTAATATGGCAAAAACAATCGTCACACACCTGTCACCAGATCTTGATGCCATCACCTCTTCATGGCTCGTCAAACGCTATATGCCGGGGTGGGAGAGTGCCGATCACGCCTTTGTCCCCGCAGGTGAAACGCTTGATGGAAAAAAACCTGATGAAAATGCCGAAATTATTCATGTTGATACCGGACTCGGTAACTATGACCATCATCAATTCTCCGAGCGACTTTCTGCCACAAAACGGGTGTTTGACTATTTGGCGGAAGAAGGTTTGATTAAAGAAAGAGATTTTAATGCGATTGAGCAAATGGTTTCATTTGTCACCGAAATAGACAACTTTGGTGAGGTCCATTTTCCAGATCCTACCGATGTAAAGTATTCATTCATGATTCATGAGTTTATTTATCCATTACGGGGACTCCTCAGTTCTGACGCAGAGCTTGTGAATATGACCATGCTCATTCTTGACAGCATTCTCTATACGATTAAAAATGACCTCAAAGCAGAGGATGAAATCAGAGGGGGTGTCGTTCTGAAAACCCCATGGGGCAAAACACTTTTGATGGAAATTCAAAATGAATCAGCCGTCAAATTTGCGCTAAAAAAAGGATTTGATATGGTAGTACGCCGTGATCCCGAAAATCATACCATACGGATAAAGACACAACCTGACCCAAAATCAGATCTCACCCCGTTATACGAAAAAATGCTTCAAGTTGATCCAAAAGCAACCTGGTTTTTACATGCTTCCAAAAATATGCTGCTGAATGGATCTTCGAAAAACCCAAATAGCATCCCATCAGCCCTTTCACTTTCTCGTCTGATTGAAATACTCAAAAAAATGTAATAGAATACGGTAGTCTTGTTAAAGAGTTTCGTCGTAGTTGTGTGTTCTTCTTTTGTCTTAGAGGTTTACTTTAACGACATTCGTAAGCCACATGATGTTTCGACCAATATTTGAAAGAGGGGTGTAATATTAATTATGGTAGTCGTATCAAATAGAAAAGGAAGGTCTTCAGACAATCTGTTCCGAGAGTTTAGTCGTCGTTTTTTTGACTCTAAAATTGTAGACGAAGTTCGCGCCAGAATGTACTACAAGCGTCCATCACAAGTAAAAAAAGAGGAAAAAATTGAACAGATAAAAAATCGTCATAAAAAACGATCGTAATCGTATGATCAATATATTTAGCTCGTCACGCTATAAAATCACCAAGCCAAATCTGGAACAGTTTGCCCAGGCTCAGCTTGATAAGCATCATGTGGCAAGAACGTCTGCCTTAAACATCGCATTTGTGGGAAAGCGCAAAATGAAGGCTATAGCTTTACAATACAAAAATGAGGATGTTGCGCTTCCCGTTCTTTCATTTTCATATCTACGCGACCCCATAAGCTCAACCGACAATGTCATTGGTGAAGTTGTCATTTGTTACCCACAGGCAGTACTTCTTGCTGCAGAGCGAGACAAACGAGTTGAGCCGATGTTGAATCAGCTCATCGAACATGGAATACAGAATATATTCTTAAAATAACATACCTGAATGTTTTATCTTAAATACCGACCACAAACCGTTTCCGAACTCGACAATAGTCAGATTCGCGAGAGGATGGCCAAACTCCTTGATTCAAAAGAACTTCCTCATGCACTTCTTTTTGTTGGACCAAAAGGAATGGGAAAGACGTCAACTGCTCGGATTTTTGCAAAAGCGATAAACTGTGATAATAATATTTTCTCGGGCAATGGCACAACAACCGAGCCGTGCAACAAGTGTGCAAACTGTACCAGTATTGACCATGGAGGATCGCCGGATGTAGTAGAGCAAGACGCCGCTTCAAATCGAGGAATTGACGAGATTAGAAAACTTATTCGGGAAGCGTCTTTTTCTCCCATGACCGGTCGATATCGGATATATATCATCGATGAGGCCCACATGATCACGCCGGATGCGTTTAACGCGCTCCTCAAAACGCTCGAAGAACCACCCAAATCAGTCATTTTTATTCTTGCCACCACAAACGAAGAAAAACTCCCTTCAACAATCATTTCCCGCTGTGTACGATTTCCTTTTGGAACGGCACAATCGAAAGATATTGTCAGCATGTTGAAGCGCATCGCAGGACATGAAAACCTCAAGATCCCCGAAGATCTGATGACTTTGATCTCAAACTATAGTGAAAATTCTTTTCGAGATGCGACAAAACTTCTTGAAGAACTTGTTATGCAAGATAAACTCACCTTTGACGAAGCACAGAGCTATCTGGGTATTCGATCGAAGGGCACGCTTCTTGAACTCATGCAGACGGGGACCCTTGCCGAATCGATGACCTGGATTGAGGAATTTACCGCAACCGGAGGAAACGTAAAGCGTGCGATAGAAGATTCGCTTAATACGTTACGACTACAACTGGTGGCAAAAAGCGTCGGAAATACGTTAGAACCGAATTTGTCCTTTTCACTGAAGGAGCTTTCGCTCCTCATCAAACTCTTTCACGAAGCATATGCAACCTTACGAATTTCTCCCATCGAGGCACTTCCCCTTGAGCTTACGGTCGTAGAGTTCTATAATGCTCGGAAGACGTAAAAATGTTATTATTAATTTAATCAATTATGTTCAATCCACTTAAAGGTCTCGGCAATTTACAACAGCTTCAGCAACAAGCAAAACAGATGCAGCAAGCACTTCAAAAAGAAGAGGTAACGGTTGAAAACAATGGTGTCACCATCACTATTCGCGGTGATCAGCGCATCATCAATGTCGAGATTGATGGGGTGATGGAAAATCGTGTTGCAGATGCGATAAATGAAGCTGTAAAAAAAACACAAGAGCTTGCCGCACGAAAACTCATGGAGATGAATCAAGGATAAGATAATCAGGTATTAATAATTGAAACCCATTCCTCGTATGCTCAAACTCTTTTCCGGCACGTCAAACCCAGCTCTTTCTGAAAAAGTTGCTCAAGAACTGAAAACAAATCTTTCGAAGGTCGAAGTAACCACCTTTGATAATTCAGAAATTCGCGTTCGGATAGAGGAGGATGTAAAGCATGATACCTGCGTCATTATTCAATCAACATCAAACCCCACAAACAGCAATCTCATGGAACTTTTCCTCATGGCCGATGCGTTACGTCGTCAGGAAGCGCGAAGAGTTATCGCAGTGATTCCATACTTTGGCTATGCCAGGCAAGATATTCAACACCGGGACGGCGAGTGTGTATCAGCAAATGTCATCATCAGATTTTTAGAATCAATCGGCATTCATAAAGTGTATACCTTCAATCTTCATGACGAAGCAACCGAAGGCGTGTTTGATATTCCGTTCAAAAATCTTTCGGCATTTTCAGCACTTGGTGATGCAATTCACCACTATCTTGATCAAAAAAATACTGAAGTCTCACCAAAAAATATTGCAATTGTCTCACCTGATCAAGGGGGGATTGAGCGCGCACGGAAGTTTGGAAATGTCTTATTTGGACACAATGAATTTAATCTTGCAGTCACCGAAAAAAAACGAGATCTTGAACACAAACATCAAAGTGCAGCGCTTTCCCTTTATGGAGATGTGAAAGATAAGGTGTCAATCATCGTGGATGATGTCGCAACATCAGGATCAACGCTCATTAACTCAGCATATTTTGCTCTTGAGCAAGGGGCAAAAAGTGTCATTGCCGCGATCGTTCATCGAGATTTTGCACCAGGAACAGCTGCAAAGATTCAAGAGTCAAATATAGAGGCATTCTTTACAACAGATAGTATCGCACTTCGTAAAGAATGTACGTTTGAAAAGATGCAAGAGGTGAGTATTTCAGGAGATATAGCTAGTGTGCTAAAAGAGCTACCTATGAGGGATTAAGTAATTCATTACTAAATGCGTGGGTTAGAGGGAACTCTAATCTTTTTTCGTGTGCATGATATGTCATACCTAATTCTAATGGATTTGAGCCTATATGCAACAATTCAGCATACAGCTCTGAAGCTACATCTCCACTTATCTCCCTGTTTGGATTAAGTGATTTACCTGTCAGTGTACGCATGTCAGCATCAATAATTACAACATTACCATCATTCTTTATAATCGCATTTTTTGAACTTGTGTAATCCATAGGTGAAGTGCCACCTCCATGAGCTCCTAGGTGGTTTTTTGTTGCATAACTATCAAACCAAACTTGAACTTCATTTAAAACTAAAGGCAGTAACCAGTGTGGTTTATTCCAATCTTCCTCAGTCATTGGTCGACCTTCAATCTTTTTTGTTATTAGCATTCCTAGTTTAGTACCCGGAAGTAAGTGCAATTGATGTGGAACAGCCCAGATACCAACCCCTTGAACAATTGGCTTATCTAATGCTCTAAATGCCTCACTCGAATTTATTAAGCTAGTTGCATTGCCAACTTTACATACTATAGGTAAGCTATTTGGCTCCCATATCACATTTGGTATACAGCTACTTCCCCTCCTATCATATGGTCGTCCTAAAGAAATAGTTCCATTCCCAATATCTAGCATGGTTGCTAGTGCGGAATCAATATCTATGACTGTTTCAGGATCGTAGTTTTTCCAAGCATGTGCCTTGTAAAAATCCTTATCAGATCTACCATTCATAAATGTAGTAATTTGATCCAAAATCAATCTCCCTTGTTGGATGGTTTTCATGAAATTTCTCTCTGAAAAACCATGGATTTCATAAAAGTTATAAAGTTTATCTACATAACCTAATGTATCAGATGGAAATAATGATTTATATTCTTGTAACATACATAAAAAAACCGCCCGATTATGGGCGGTGGGTTGTAATTGTTATTCGTGTATCAACTACAAACCGCCCGAGTCCAAATAAGGGGAAAGACTCGAACAGATGTAATGGCTTGATACAAATTTTTCATATTTGAAGGAAGTTTAGTATATTAAGTAATACTTGTCAAGAAGATTCAAAACCCTCTCCGATTTTCAAGCGCCTTTCGCAGAGTCATGTAGTCGGCATATTCAAGATTTCCTCCCATCGGCATCCCATATCCCAATCGAGTGATTGAGAAACCCAGCGAATGCTCTTCTTTAAATTCTTGCAGCCTATTGCGGAGATACATTGCGGTCGCCTCACCTTCCATATCAGGATTTGTCGCAAGAATTATTTCTGAAATAGTTGTGCGTTTTGCATCACCATTTGTTTGCGGCTTTAACCGGGTGAATAGTTCTTCAAGAAAAATATCCTCTGGTCCGATATGATTTAATGGGTCAATCCGTCCATGAAGAACATGGTACAACCCATCATAAATATCACCGGTTTCAAGAGAAAGAAGATCAAGGACGTCCTCAACCACCGTAATACGCGTGCCATCACGAGCATTGTCTTCACAGAGACCACAGACCTCTTCCTCAGTCAGATTCATACAGATCTTGCATCTCTTGGTACGTGCTTTCAGTTGTGAGATCTGTACCGCAAAATCCTTGAGGTCTTCCTCAGGCATTCGAAGTAAGTAAAAGGCAAGTCTATTTGCAGATTTTTCCCCAACGCCGGGAAGTCGTTCGAGGAACAACGATACCTGCTTCAGTGATTTTGGTAATGATGACATAAGTTAAATGTGAAATTCAAATTGTGTTCATCAAACCTGCAGAACATCAACGAGCACAAGTGGACGTCTCCCGCGTTTTTCAAAGAAAAACTTTTCCAGAAGGTTTCCCGCTACCCGTTTATAATTTGATGGATCCATGACCACCCCTTGAGATTGATTGAGCGACTTTTCTAACATTTGTCCCGCCTGTTCAAACAGGTTGTCTTCTTTTTGTTCAAAAACAAATCCTCGTGAGAAGAACTTTGGACTCGTTGATATTTTTGCGCTTGAATCAATAAGAACGACCGCGACGACAATGCCATCCGAAGACAGGGTCTGTCGATCACGAATGACCGCATTTCCGATATCTCCAACGCCATATGCATCGACATAAACACTCTTTGTCTCAACAGGATCTCCTGCTTTCATGGTGGTTTTGGTAAACCACATAGTGTCACCTTCTGAGATCAATGCAATATTTTCACTTTTGTGACCCAAACTGTTCATCAAATTTTCATACTGCCGTTGATGTCGCAACGTGCCACCTATTGGAAGTAAAAACTTTGGTTTGGTAAATTGTGCAAGCAATTTCAGATCTTCCTGACTACCGTGACCTGATGCGTGGAGTTGATCCTGAATATCAGGGTACACTACGTCAGCGCCCTGCAATGAAAGTTCTTCGATCACCGAATACACCTCATGCTCATTTCCCGGAATGGGATCAGAGGAAAAGACAATCTTATCATCTTTACCGATTCTGATAAATTTATTTTGTTGCCGAGCCATCTTAGAAAGTGCTGAACTATATTGCCCTTGTGAACCCGCAGCAATCACGCACACCTTGTTTGGAGGAAGTTTTCCGATCTCATGCTCTTTCCCTTGCAAAATCCTTGGAATGGGTAAATAGCCAAGTTCTGCTGCCGCTTCCGTATTTTGCTTCATTGAGCGACCCAAAAAGATGATTTGACGATTGAATTTGACTGCCGCATCAACACACTGCCTAATGCGTGATATATTTGATGAAAATGTCGTCATGATAAATTTGCCTTTGGTCTTTCGCATCTCATCTTCGAATGTCTGTCCGACAGTTGACTCAGAGGCGGTCATGCCAGCACGTTCCGCACCAAGTGCATCGGAAAACAAACAGAGTATACCGTCCTCACCCGCTTGAGTAATCTCATGAAAATCGGGAGGATTGTTGTATGGAGGAGTAAGATCAAATTTGAAATCAGGTCCATGATACATCGTACCGACTTCTGATTTTATCAAAATATGGGTCGCATCAGGAATTGAGTGAGTGACGTGGATAAATCGAGCCTGAAAGTTCCCTAAATCGTACCATTTGCGATACTCAATTTCTTGGATGTGAATGGGTGATCCAAGCTCTTTAAATTTATTCTGTAAAAACATTTTGGTCAATCTGCTTGAATAAATCGGTGGCCGTCCCAGTTTTTCATAGTGAAAGGGGAGCGCACCAATATGATCTTCGTGACCATGAGTGAACAATATTGCGCGTATCTTATCAACTTTGTCCTCAAGATAAGAAATATCAGGGATGATGAGATCGATGCCAAACTCTTTGGCATCGGGAAATCCCATACCACAGTCGACGATGAGTATATCGGTGAGTTCGTCACCATTGTAGAGTTCGTACAAATACATGTTTTTCGTCACGCCAACCACACCACCAAGAGGAACAAATCGAAGCCGTATATTATTCATATCCACTCATTATCCCATGATATACTGAAAGAATCAATTGTGAGTAGAAAAAACATCGCTATGCCAACCAAAAAACAAGTTGAGAATAAACTATATGATGTGATGGACCCGGAACTTGACATGTCGATCATGGATCTTGGACTGGTGTACAACGTCTCAATCAAGAAAGATAAAGTCATCATACAGATGACATTGACCAGTCTCGGCTGTCCGCTGTTTGAAACGATTGACGCCGATATACGACATGCTCTGGCATCTCTCAAAGTTGATGAAAAAAATATAAAGATCGACCTCACGTTTGATCCACCGTGGTCCATGGATCTGATGTCCGAGAAAGCCAAAGCAACCCTTGGCATATAGATTTTGTTTTTGTTTCACTCATGAGTACCAATCAAAAAAAGCAAAAAACGATCCTGCACGAATCCATTGAGCAACTCGCAGAACTCGGTCGTGATACGGCTCGAAAGGCGGTAAAAGAAATCACAAGCGCTTTTAATCCGCTTGCCGCAAACTTCGAAAACCCTACCAAAAAAGAACGTGAAAAAGGAAACAACAATTTTTCGGATCTTGATTTTAACAAGCTTCAAAAACAATATGACGGACAGGATTCATCCAAACTTGATGCGGTACGCGCTCAACTTGGCCGGTCAGGAGCAGATACTCCCAACCCAAAACAGCTTGAGTATGACTATCATCACCGGGTAAAACGTGAGGAAGAAGAGTATCTTGCCAAAAAAGAGCAGGAAGAAGAGGAAGAAAAACGGCAGGAAGCATATGAAGAGCAAGAAAAGGCGCGACTTGAACAAGAACGTCAAAGAAGTCAATCCCAAAGTGCGCCAAAAGGAAAGATACGTAAATCAATCCTCGGAGGAAAGGGGAATCAAAAGTCTACGACCGAACTGCCACCTGAACTTAAGGCTGATGCAGGGAGAGGATGATATAATATGAACACATCGGGATGTAGTTCAGATGGCTAGAACACACGGTTCGGAACCGTGAGGTCGTGGGTTCGAGTCCCGCCATCCCGACATGAAACTTTTACTCACTTCAGAAGGATTGACAACTAAGGCGATCAGAAACGCCTTCTATGAACTTTTTGATAATAAAAGTGATATTTCTCTTGGATTTATTCCAACAGCTGCAGATCTTGAACCCACCCAAGACTGGGTCATTGAGGATATTCAAGAACTTATTGATATGGGCATCCACGTACAAGTAATTGACCTAAGAACGGTTGAAAAAATGGATTTGAAAAGTATTTTGGGAAAACTAGACGGGGTATGGGTGAATGGGGGAAATACATTTTATCTACTAAAATGGATGAGAAAATCAGGATTTATAGAAATCATCCGTGAGATTCTCGAGAAAGGGAAAGTATATATTGGGGTTAGCGCAGGGAGTATTATTGCAGGTCCAAGTATTGATATCTGTACATGGAAAAATGTCGATGATACGAGTGGTGTCTTGATGGATGATTTGTCGGCACTTCATCTCACAGATGTTAGTGTTTTCCCTCACTACTCAAAGAATTGGGAGAATATAGTAAGAGAGAACAAAAACAAGTTGAAGAACAAACTCATCTGCGTGACTGATAAACAGGCAGTGTTGGTACGAGGTACCAAAGTCGAAGTAATATAAACTTTTTATTCATACCTCCGAGTGCGTAATATATGGTGTAATTGTATAAGATATATAGTATAGTATTTGTATGATCACTCAAAAAAATGTTGCACTGTTTGAAGGAAGTAAAATTCGGCGCGTTTGGGATGAACAAAAGGAAAAATGGTATTTCTCAATTATAGATATTGTGGCCATATTAACTGAACAATATAACTACAAGAGAGCAAAATCGTATTGGACTACATTAAAAAATCGACTTAAAAACGAAGGTAGTGAAGTGGTCACATATTGTGACCGGTTGAAAATGATTGCTCAAGATGGCAAATTACGAATTACAGATGTCGCAGATGTTGAGGCGATATTCAGACTGGTACAATCTGTCCCATCGAAAAAAGCAGAGCCCATAAAGCTTTGGCTCGCAAAAGTAGGGTATGAACGAGTACAAGAAATGAGTGATCCAGAAAAAGCCTTAAATCGCTCCAGAGATTATTGGCAAAAACAGGGAAGAAGCAAAAAATGGATTCAGCAACGCATGATGGGGCAAGAGATACGGAATAAACTCACTGATTATTGGAAAGAACATGAAGTCACAAAACAAGAGGAGTATGCAATACTCACGAATATTATTCATCATGAGTGGACCGACCTAACAGTAAAGGAACATAAAAATCTGAAAGGTCTCAAAACACAAAATCTTCGCGACCATATGACCGATGCCGAACTTGTATTTACTGCGCTTGCCGAACTTTCTACTCGTCAAATTGCTGAAACAGTAGAAGCTCGTGGACTCAAGGAGAATAAAGATCCAGCTAAAAAGGGTGGAAGAATAGCCAAGAATGCACGTCGAGAACTTGAGCAAAAGACAGGCAAAAGTGTCATCAGTGGGAATAGTTATTTATCAAATAAAAAGAATGTAAAATAGGATGAGTCCCGCCATCCCGACAAAGTAATTTACAATGGACACATATGAGAAAGCAATATTATTTTCAACCTTCAAAAAATGGATTCTATGCGTGGGATGTGGATAAACTTGTCGAAAAATCCAAAGACTTTCCTCAAATTTCGATTCCTCTCACTCAGATTAAAGAACTAGATGAAAACTTTTGGTATCAAGGAAATGATAAAATGCCAACCTGTAGATCATTAGTCGACCATATGAAGTTGGTTCAAGAAACCAATCTCAAATATCCCGTTATTCTTTCCCAAAACGGACGTGTCATGGATGGGATGCATCGGGTGGCAAAAGCACTCCTCTTGGGTCAGAAAGAAATAAGAGCTGTGCAGTTTACAAAAGACCCTGAACCAGATTATGTTGACGTCCAAGAAGATGATTTGCCCTATTGACATGAGAGAACTATGAAAAACAAACCACCACCCACCCTTCACCTCATCTGTGGACTCCCCGGATCGGGGAAGACAACCCTTTCCAAAAAAATAGAATCTGAAACAGGAGCAATACGCTTTACGCCTGATGAATGGATCAAAGATATCTGGAAAGAGTTGGCAGAAACGGAAGGAAATACCCATAGAGACCAGATCGAACAGCTCCAATGGATGATAGGAAGGCAGATTCTCAAATCCGGAACTGACATCATCATAGAGTGGGGCACGTGGGGAAAAGATGAACGAGACATCCTGAGAAATGAAGCACATGCACTCGGGTCAAAAGTGAAACTGTATTATCTTGAAGTATCAAAAGACCAGTTGAAAGAACGAATTTTGCAAAGAAATAAACAGTTGGGAGATCATGAATTCCACATGCCGGAAGACACCCTTGATGCGGAGCTTGACCGATATTTTCAAACGTTCCAAGTTCCGACTGAGGAGGAATTGGCTCGATATGACCTTGTGGAGAAATTAACATCTCAATAATTTTATGGACTTATTCACCACTCAGCTCCTCGCATCTTTTTTTGTCGGTGGAGGAGTAATAACCGTACTTTCGCTCATTGTCGAACGGGTTGATAAAAAATATGCGGGACTCATCCTTGCCTCTCCCACAACGACAGTTCTCGCACTATTCTTCTTGGGACTAACTATCGGTTCTGAGAATGTCCAACGTATCATCCCTGCTACATTTTTACCCCTTGGAATTAGTATTCTTTTTGCAGCAATCTATTTTTACTGGGCAATTTTTTTACACCGCTTTCACCTGAAAAAAATTCAAGAGATCGTTTTGACATACACGCTTAGTATATTTTTCTGGTTACTACTTATTCTTCCCGTAATCTTTTTGAGATTTTCAAATCTTTTATGGGGTATTGCTGCCTGCTTGGCACTTATCAGTCTCACGCATTTTCTCCTTTCTTTTTTTCCTCATAAAATTACCGCGCCAAATATAGTTACATATACCTTTTCTCAGAAAGTCGGAAGAGGAATATTTATAGGACTTGTCATCACGCTCATTGTTTATCTTGGTAAGACGCTGGGACCTTTTTGGGGAGGAGTTTTTAGTGTCTTTCCGGGGGCTTTCTCTGCAACACTGCCCATTTTTCACTGGTACAACGAGCCAAGAAATCTGTATGCATTTGTAAAGGGAATTCCCCTCGGTGCCCTATCGGTAATCATATATTTACTTTCTGCTCTTTTTACTTTTCCTGCATTGGGTTATGGGTGGGGTACTGTGGTTGCATATATCGTAAGTCTTTTCTATATTGTGATCGTCTCGAAGTTTCAAAACAGGCTTAATACATGAAGATCATTTCAAGAAATGATGAATAAAAAGGCAACTATGTAGTACACTTCCGAAATGTCTTTTTTAATCTCCTGTCATCCCCGACTTGATCGGGGATCCAGAAGTAAAGAGTACACCTCCGAAGTGTAAGGTATAGAGCCTCACACGAGCCAGGAGTTGACACGAAGAGATAGAAGAAGTATAATCGCAACGATTGAGAATTGATTTAGAAAATATGGCAGAAGCCCCAACATTTCAAGATGTACTACAAGATGCAACTGTGGATTTCCTTGCACGCGAATCCAGTGTGTTAAGAGGATACCACCCATCGGCTCTACCAATCTTCCTACATCAATACGCTGCATTACTTTTACTACAACCTGATTTCAATAGTAAGAAGATGGCTGCTGCAGTAATGCATATGACTAATAATAGTGAGAGTTGGGACGAAATTCCAACGGAGCTTCAGCTCGTGAGGGTGGCTCTGGCAGGATTCTATGATGCTATGGTGCGGTGGGACATTATCCCCACCTCATCCCCCTTTCCGTCTGACAATAACGATCCTTAACCCAGATTTGTTGCGATGTTAATAATAAAGCACGCCTCCGTAGTGTCCTTTTTATAAGGACTTAGGAAAGCATGAGTTTCTGATGTCTGAAGATAAAGTTGATATTGAACTTGACAGTTACTTCAAAACATTTAAAGTACCAACTCTGGAAGAGATTGAGGGGAATAACTATGTGGGGATTTTGAGAACATCTTGTATTGCGGAGGTCATGTTATAATAAAAATTGCTGTATTCAAATAGCTATTTCACCATTTAAGGAAAAATTAGAACACTTCGAAATATTGTTATTTATAAACCAATATGGATCGTATTGAATCACGCCCAAAGAATGATCAAATTACACGTAGACAATTTTTGAAAGTAGCGGGTGAAAAAACTCGAGATGCATTTTTTGTCGCACAGGCTATTCATCATACGCCATTTTTTCTTCGAGGAATGCAAGATGTTGTTGAGAATATTACACATGCGGAAGCCAAGAGAATATTTGGCGCTTTCGATGAAATCCCATTCACAAACTCCGTAACTAGGAAACCTTTCGATATTCCACCGTTAAATGCAGTACAATTATCCAGATTTACCCAACACCCTCTTTGGGGAGCCCGTATAGTAAATAAAATTGGTCCCGAATTAGTTGATAGTATATGTATAATTCCTCATCCTGTGAATGTCGAACGTGGTGCAAAAAGCACAGGAGTACTTCAGATTTTACTGCAAGATCGAATATTTGATGATACCAAAACAATGGATGGTACCAGAAAAACTCGTAATCTAAGCGTTGGATTATTTGATATTTCAAACGCTACACCAGATAAGGGTTTTACGCTCCAATCAAATAATGAAAATGATCTACCAGTCGTCACCACTGGGGGCGCTAGAACAGATATATTAGAACAATTCAAGAAGGGGCAGATTAGAACTATTGATCAAAGCACATTTCTTGGAAGTCGTCATACCCGAACCGGAATTAAAGATGGGTATGATCAAGAATTTTTAGTTTTCGACCCTCAGACGAAACCGAGCTACATCGGTGTAAGGACCTGGCATAGAATTTTAGCAGGAGAATATAGCAATGCATTAGTTGCTGAAAACATTGAACATCTTCATCTAGGATTACTGTTTGATATAGAGAAACCAGATAACACCAATCAAGGAAAAGTACCTAATGATAATTGGGCAGAATTCGTACCCTTGTCTCATTATTTTCCTACAGGATGACCGTATCATCCTCAGATAAGTTCTGGACTGCGCTTCAATTCACCCCAACAAAAATATAGAATTGAATCACAGACCGCGACTCGCAAAGACTTCTCATTTGCAGATATACGCTAAACTATCACTATGTCGTGGATCGTATACTCCCGCATGAATTTTAATGACTGAACTTACATGGGAGATATTGAGGAAGATTGTGAGGTAAGAGGAGAGCAAAAATAGAATATAATAAGCGTATGCAATTTATCATTACCGCACATGACTATAAAAAAAGTGGTTTAGAAAGAAGACTCGCTTCACGCAAAGATCATATCGCAATGGGAGACCAAATGAAAGCCGCAGGCAACTATCTTATGGGCGTTGCACTTCTCAATGAAAAGAACCAAATGATTGGATCTGTCATGATTCTTGATTTTCCCTCACGAAAGGAATTGGACAAGTGGCTAAAAGTCGAACCATATGTAGTAAATAGTGTTTGGGAAAAAATTGAGATTGTACCTTGTAAAGTAGGACCTACTTTTTTGAAGTAAAATGCGGGCTATTTTTCCAATTTTTATGCAGACTAAAAAAATTAAACATAAGGTGCATGGAGGAATTTTGGCTATTATTGGATTCCTCCTTTCTCCGTTATCATGGTGGAATGATCTTGTTTTAAATATTCCTTTAGCGTACTTATTCGGCTCATTTTTTGGATTATTCTCGAAACAACTATTTTTACCTGCATTTGTCCTTGGATATTGGCTGACAAATATTGTCGGATTAATATTATTACATCATGGGGTGAAAAAAATGGTGAAGAATGAGTCTCCGCTATATTCAAAAAGGGAACTACTGAAGGATTTTGTTCTGTCGATTTTATATACACTATTCGTCATTTTTCTCGTAAAAATGGGCTGGCTCAAATTTCCTTCAGAATATTTCAAATAAGATTTTGTAAACGCAACCTTTCAAGTATCGGTTTATGAGGAGATGGGGGAGAAATAAGAGTTATAATATAGGCATTCATATGGAAAATAAAGCTATCGAAATACTAAAGTCAAATAAGTACCTTTCTCTCGGTACGACCGATGGAATTATTCCTTGGGTTGCTCCGGTTTTTTACTGCATGGACGAAAATTTCAACTTCTACTTTATTTCACAATTGGATTCTCTTCATAGTATTCATATGCAAAAGCAACCTCTCGTATCGTTTGCCATTTTTGATTCTCATCAACCTGAAGGTGAAGGAAATGGCGTACAAGGAGATGGTACGGTTGCACTTTTGGAGGGAGCTGATATCACCAAAGGTCTCATGTATTACAAAACAACGTTTATCAAACTTGATTTAGCTTCCTTGACTGCCCCTGCACCATACAGACTTTTCAAGATTACAACAAAGCATTTCTATATCCTTGATCCAGAGGCTGAAACTGACAAGAGAATTGAAGTGGTCATAAAATAAGGGTAAAGGTGGTTTTAAATTCAGAAATCTTGTCGACCTCGCAGCACCTATGTATTGGGGGATCGTGAAATGAATAAGGATTGAAGTAAAAAAAATCTCAATTTATAGTGAGGACACCCAAGCAGTGCTTAACTAATGAAATTAATTCTATGAAAATCTTGAAGAATATAAGTAGTCGTTTCGACATTTCGCGACTTACCAAATCACCTTATTTTATTAGGATGATTTTTACTGTTTATTTTCTCACCGTATGTATGCTATCCATTCATTTTTTTCTCTTCGTACTAGATTTGGGAGGCCTTACCTTGGAATATTTAAGAGAAAATGTACTATTTTATTTACTCTACTATGTTGCTCCTATCGGTATTGCAGTTCTCGTTTTCTCCCTAGTCGACAAAATAAAAAGCTATAGGATTTTTTACGTTTTCTCAGGTGGCCTACTTATTCTTTCTATATTTATCAACTTTAACATCGAGTGGATTTTATTTAATCCCCGAGATGCTGATATTCTTGCAATTTTAGCAATTGTCACAATTTTAATTGTTAGCTTCTCTCTAACAAAATACTGGACTCTCATATTTATTAACAAAAAATATGAGCTTATTAAATTGAGTTACCTCCCTCTGTTAACATGTATTCTTTGGATAATCGTTGAAGCGTATTCATCTTACTCCGGAAAACCAACACCCATTTTGCTCATTTATGAAACCGTGGGGACATTCATTTTCAAATATACGACAATCAATATTTTTTACTTGGATTACTACGGGTTTATACCGGTGTTCTTGAGCTTGACGGCAACAATTGTCCTTCACATATCTTGGTGGATTCATAATAAATACGTCAAATGACGCATTCAAACTAAAAGACGGGAGAGTGCTTTTTGAGGTTTGAATATGCAGAGGAGATACTACAAACTTTAGACTGATCGACATAACCTACGATGACTGGATCCTGAATCCAAACTTCGCTAAAGCTTTGGAAGGGCACGGCCTCTTTCAGTTCCTCACCCGCTCTACGTTAGATTGAAGGAATCGTATTTTTCTGCTTTAATGAGAGGATGGATACAAGTTCTGTAGGATTTCGAATCCCATCATTTATTGATATTCTCACGTTTCTTATTTTTCAATTGTGGCCGGCGGCGATCTGTGTATATCTTATTCTCTATGGACTTCTCAAGCGATTCCTCCAAAGAATAAAGCATCCGCTTATTGGTATCTTTTCTATCCCTCTTGTTATCTTCTTGATCTTTTGGATATATGAACTTTTTGTTACTTTCAGTGAACCAGATTATTTTAAATCCACGGTTTCTGGCTTATTTGGTTTTTTTGTTGCTATTAGTATCATTTCTTTATGTAGCGTGCTTCCAGTTACTTTACTTCTATTCCTCCTGAAAAAAGGTCGTGCCATTGCACTCTTGTATATTGTTATGTTCGTAAGTCTTTTTTTGTTTTTTTATCCAAAATCTCAGCTTACATTTTATGATAGCAATGAGCGAATGGTTCCAGCTCGGGAATGTGCATGCCTAGGTATTTCTGAAAATAATATAACTGAGTACTACGACAGGGTAGAGCACCGGTGTTTTGGGATTCCAATTTCGTGTAAAGAAACGACCAAAGATCTCTGCCCGTTTGTGATGGAAGGCGCACCCTGTAGATATTATGAATATGATTAAAGGTAGCGAAATATTATGAGATAATGACCTATTACAGATTTTATTTTGCTTCTATGTTGACTACAAATCGAACATCTGAATACCCGATAAACGATATAATCCTCAATCGCTGGTCGCCACGCGCTATGACGGGAGAATCAATTGATGATGCCACGCTCATGTCTTTCTTTGAAGCCGCACGATGGGCGCCATCTTCGATGAACAATCAACTAGTGAGATTTGTGTACGCAAAAAGAGACGCTGAACATTTTCAGAAGTTTATGAACGTGCTTGTCGAATTTAATCAGAAGTGGTGCTCCAGTGCTGCGGCACTTGTCATGATCATTTCACGAAAAAAGTCCTATCACAAAGACATGCCACAGCCGTCACACGCGCTTGAATCGGGTGCATGTATGCAAAATCTGATGCTTGAGGCAAGTAGCAGAGGATATGTAGTTCACGGCATGACTGGCTTTGATTTTGATGCAGCACACAAACTTCTTGGACTCAGTGAAGATTGGCAAGTCGATGTGATGCTTGCAATCGGTGTATTTGACAAAGCAAAGTCTGAGGAAATGAACGAAGAAATATCTGATCGCAAACCTCTTTCTGAGCTTGCCTTTGAGGGAGTGCTGCCGGTAGATTTTGAATAACTATTTTTTGTCATGATAAAATTTATGCGATGATATGGCTGATTTAAAACTGACAAAACAACATGTTCTTGATTTTTTGAAAAAGCACAAACTCATGTCGATTGCGACATACGGCGATCATCCGTGGATTGCATCGGTGTACTATTCGAACGACGACGACATGAATATTTATTTTTTAAGCAGCCCAGAGACGCTTCATGCACGACATATTGCCAAAAATGAACGTGTCGCTATTTCAATCGCTGCTTCTGATCAAAAACCTTCAGATACCAAGCGCGGCTTGCAGCTTTATGGAGAAGCACAACAAATCTCAGACGGCGCAAAGATTCAACACGCGCTGAGACTCTGGAAAGAAACCTTGAATATCTCCGATCCCCTTCTCACCTATCAAAACATGATGAAGAAAGTGGTGAAGGGGAGAATGTATCGTATCACACCGAAAAAGATAAAGTTGTTTGACCAGCATTTATTTGATGTCGATGATGGACAGGAACCGGTGTTATTGGTATAAATAAGTATGAGCTATCGATTCGGATTTACTCTCGTTGAGATGATTGTGGTAATTGCCATCATTGGAACATTGAGCACCATGGGTTTTGCCGCATATACCAATATCCAAGAGGACTCCCGCGCTTCTCGGATTGCTGCAGATTTTCAACAAATAAAACTTGCTATGAAAGTATGGAGGAGTAGTGGCAATACAGGACAGTACCCCAGAGAAACAACTTTATCTCCTGCAGTAAATTTTTGCACCTACAATTTTTATCCAATCAGGTTAACGGGCGCACAAACATATCTCGAAAACACCATGAGAGATCCATGGGGTCAAGAATATTTTTATGATAATGATGGCGATACCTATATCAGTGGCAATGGCGCAACACTTACCAGAGGTGTTAATGTAAACATCTGGGGATGTGGCAACAATGCACAACGATATCGAGATGTCGTAGATCAAATTGATCGAACGATTGATGGTTCTGATGGAGCAAATAGTGGGCTTGTGCGTTGGGCAAATTCTGGATCTGATTTTTATATTATGTTTTTGATCGTAAACAATGAGCTTCAATAGACTTCATCCCGCCTCATGCCTCCCACATGCACCTCAATACAACTCTGCCATGTTCCGGACTGAATCTGTATAATAAGAATCATGAAACTCTACAACACGCTCACTCGTGAGAAAGATGAACTCCCCGAACCAATTTTACAAAAAATATTAACGATGTATTCGTGTGGACCGACCGTATACGATGAAACTCACATTGGACACATGAGAAAGTTTACGATGGACGATGTATTAAAACGGTCATTGCGCTTTCTTGGATATGAAGTGACACATGTCATGAATATAACCGATGTCGGCCACCTCACCGGAGATGATGACAGTGGGGAGGACAAGCTTGAAAAAGGTGCAAAGAAACACGGAAAGACGGTCTGGGATGTTGCAAAAGAATACGAGGAAAAATTTTGGGAGACCCTGAAAGCGCTTGGAATTGATCAGCACGATATCAAAGTGATGCATGCGACCAAATGTATTCCGGATATGATCGCTTTGAATAAACGGCTGGAAGAGAAAGGTTTTACGTATCAGACGGATGAAGCGTTATATTTTGACGTAACAAAATTTCCCTCCTATGGAAAGCTTTCGGGACAAAAAATGGAGGACAAGAAACAAGCCGCTCGGTCAGAGGTAACTATTGATCCCGAAAAAAAACATCCTGCTGATTTTGCACTCTGGTTCAAACGGGTGGGGCGCTTTGCAGATCACACCATGCACTGGGAAAGCCCGTGGGGAGATGGATTTCCCGGCTGGCACATCGAATGTTCGGCGATGGCTATGAAAGGACTAAACGCCGAAACCATCGATATTCATACCGGTGGCATTGATCATATCCCCGTCCATCATGAAAATGAGATCGCCCAGTCTGAAGCTGCGACGGGAAAACCGTTTGTAAAGTGGTGGGTACATCATGCATTTTTGCAGGTTGATGGGGAAAAAATGAGCAAATCAAAAGAAAATTTTTATACGCTTAAAGACATTCATGATCGAAATGTCGATCCGCTCACCTTGAAATATCTGTTTCTCCAAACGCATTACCGAAAACCGATGAACTTTACATGGGAAGCAGCACATGCTGCGGCAACGGCTTACGGACAACTGCAATCAATATATCAAGATCTAAAAAAGCAAGCCGCTGGGACAAAGATCACTCATGAACAGAATCTTTCAGGTACTGCACAATTTATGCTCAATACGTTTAAGAAGGATATTTCTGACGACCTAAACACTGCTCGACTTCTTGGGAATGTTTGGTACATGCTTAAAGAAGAGCATTTGAAACCGGAGGATCAGCTCTTTTTACTTGATCAAGTGAATATGATTTTTGGATTTAATCTTGATGGTAAAAAGCAAAATGAGTCAATACCCGTTGAAGTTCAGTCACTCGCAAAACAAAGACTCCAAGCACGTACTGACAAGAATTTTCAAAAATCAGATGATCTCCGGATGCAGATTGAAGATCATGGATACACGATTGAGGATGCGGATGGTACGTACGTGATTAAGAAAAAATAAGTACCTTATGTCTATCTATACCCCACAGGGTGCGAAAAAATACTTTCACGTCATAAAACGTTTTCTTGCCATAAACTGGCTTTCTCTCTGGAATCCCACTCAACTTGCCATAACCGGCAGTCAGGGAAAAACGAATGTGACCCATATGCTTTCCGGGATTCTTGCTCAATTTGGTTCTACTGTTTGCACCGATCTTACGCTTGATACAACCTTTAACGTACCCATTACCGCCCTGAAAGTACGCCCGTGGACAAAATTTTTAGTATGGGAGCTTGGAATCGATCATCCTGAGGAAATGGAAGATCATCTTGAGATCGCACGTCCAAATATCGCATGCGTGACTGGAATCTCACCAGTGCACACGGACCAAGAGCACATGGGATCGCTTGATGTACTGATTCAAGAAAAAAGAAAACTTATTGAGGCGCTTCCCGAAAATGGTACTGCAGTGCTCAATCATGATGATGAGTTGGTACGAAAAATGGCTCCATATACAAAAGCGCACATCAAATGGTATGGGTCAACGAACGAATGTGATATTTCTGTTGATAAAAAATCAATCAAGGTGGCGCTTGTTGGAACATCTGCACATTTTTCTATAAACGGAAAAACTCAAAACATTAAAACCGGCTTGATAGGTGTCCATCATATCGAGACGATCATGGCATCCTATCTTCTTGCGCAGTCGGCAATACAATCAGATATTCTTGATACTTTTTGCAAATCTGTTGCAACAACAATGCCCCTTCGGGGCAGGATGAGTGTGGAGAAGGGACCAATGAATACGATATTACTCAATGATTCATTAAGGGCTAACCCACAAAGTACGAATGCCGGTTTGAAAACACTTGAAATGATTGAGCACTCAATAGGCAAAAAGATTGCAGTTATCGGTGAAATGGGGGAACTCGAACATCCCGAACAAGAACACAAAAAAACCGGAGAACTTCTCGCAAAGCTCACTATTGATTTTGTGATCGGAATCGGACCCCTCAGAAAATACACCATAGACGAAGCAATAAAACAAGGTTTTCCCAAAGAAAAAACAGCATATGCCCAAGATGTGTTTCAGGCGACAGAACTTCTCAAATCAACGCTCAAATCGGGTGATTTATGGTATCTCAAGGGGTCGCTTCTCAGAAACTATAAACGAATCGTACAGCTTCTGAATAATGAGGAAGTTTGCTGCAGCCAAGTCATGTGTCCGTATGAACATTGTGGGTATAAATAATCCTCCCATCCACCGCAGTCAGCACTTCTCCTGACACAATTAATGGATTTATATCGATCTCCGCAATCTGTTTATGACGGTCAAAGAGCGCTCCAACAGACAGTGCAACTTCATAAAGTTTTCGCGCATTTAGAGGAGGAGATCCTCTGAATGGTTTGGTTAATGCATCCAACTTACTGTTTTTGATCTCATGCATAAATTGAGCGTAAGTAAACGGATATACAAACTGCATTGTTTCGTGTAAAAGCTCTGCATATACGCCACCAATGCCGACCAGAGCAACGGTTCCAAATGTTGTGTCTTTTTTTGCTCCCACAATCAGTTCATGCCCTGCATATTCCTTTTGAACATAACACCCCGATCCTTTCCCTCCCACGCGTTCCAATGTTTTGAATGCATTAACAAGCTCTTCCATAACCGTGATACCGGTGATCACTCCTTTTATTTCTGTCTTGTGTGTTATTTTGTCAGTTGCTATTTTAGCAACCAGTGGAAACCCTTCTTGCTCAACGATCGTATCGAGATCCGAAACTGAAGTTGCATGAAAGATCTTTCCGGTTGCAATACCTGACCACTCAAGGAGTTTCAAAGAATCATATTGATTTAAGAACGGTTTCATACTATTTTCATTAAGAACTGCCTCAATGTCATACTTATGAGTGGAAAGCGGGATCGACAAATCAGATATGACCTTTTCTGTAATCCTTTGAGTTTTAATTTCCTGGGCATCGATCATTTTAGAAAGTGCCCGAGGAAGCGCTGCAAAATATCTAAAACTTGCAATTCCTTCTTTTTCAAAAAATGTATGCGCCTCAGTTACTGATTTTTTGCCCATGAATATCGGGTAGAGCGGTTTAAATTTAAGTGAACGATATATTTTTTGAAGCACATGCGCCGTCTCGATAATCTCGGTATTTGCCTGTGGCGTCAGAAGGACAATGACACCGCCAATATCCTTTTCCTTCATCGTAAGATCAATCGCCTTTTTATAATCAAATGCACTCGCATCACCCAAGAGATCAATGGGATTGTGTATGCTAATTTTTTTGGTGTCTTCAAACGCTTGCTTCAGCTCTTCTGAGGTTGACTCTGAAACCGTGACCAGCTGAAGTTTCTGCTTCACAATCTCATCAGCAAGAAGCACTCCCATGCCACCGGCGTTTGAAAGGACAAGCATTCTGCGATTACTGGGTACCGCACCCAAACTATAGAGCGAAAGAAGCATCTGAAACTCAGCAAAAGAATCTGCGCGAATCGCCCCGGCTTGCTGAATGACGGCAGAAAACACCTCATCATCACCGACCATACTGCCCGTGTGAGACATTGCAGCCTTCGAGCCTTCAGCAGTTCGTCCTGATTTGAGCACAATTACTGGTTTTATTTTGGTAACTTGAGATATTATTTCTGAAAATGTATCCCCATCAACAACATCTTCTAAATACATACCAATAACCTCAGTAGATTTGTCTGTGAGTAAATACTCAAGACAGTCCGATTCATTGATCACGCTTTTGTTGCCCAGGCTCACAAAATGAGAAATCCCGAGATGGGTCTTTGCCGCTGAATAATCAAGCATTGCACTTCCAAGTGCGCCTGATTGAGATATGATGCTGATATTTCCCTTCTTCGGTACCGTATTAAAAAACGTGGCGTTCAAACTATTGTTTGTATTGATACACCCAATACAATTCGGCCCAAGAAGTGAAAGATTGTATCTTTTCGCTTTCTCAAGAAGTTGCTTTTCCAACTCATCTCCGTCAGTGGTCTTCGTCTCACCAAAACCGGCTGCAAACATGACCACATTGGTACATCCGACCTGGTGAACGGAATCAAGATAGGAAACGGCGACTTTTGCCGGAACCGCCAGAACGACTAAATCAATTGATCTTCCTATGGAGTTCATGTCTTTGTACGTCTGTTTTCCAAGAATTGTTGCGCCTGAGGGATTGACGAAATAAAGTTCTTTGTCATATCCTTGGTCGATCATATTTTTTGCAACCAGATATCCGACTTTTTTTGGATTTTCTGAAACACCCACGATCGCAATAGAGCGGGGATTGAAGAATCTATTTAAGAGCATATCTCCTAAGTATATACAAATGAAAGATATTTGAGCAATACTACTTTCGCTGATATATCCGTATCACCGGATGATCAAATACGGTCCACGTCTCCTCAGCTTCCTCATCGGGAAATTCAAAGAGTATTTGACCGAATAGCTCGATGCGGGGATATGAACGAAACTCTGCAACCTTTTCAAATCCAAGATTTCCAGAAAAGAGATCTTGATAATACGCATTCACCAGAGGATATTCTTTTTCCAAAGATTCACATCTTTTTTCTTCATACGTATTTTTCATTTGCTGCAGAGTGCCCGAACTTTGAAGACAGGTATGATTCCAAAAAATACGACGAGAAGGAACGAAAATGTACTCAGCTTCCTCAATATGATCTTTCAATTCACTTTCGAGAATCTCATTTTTTTCTACTTCATAAAAATCAAAAGATATGGGTCTGAGATTCTTTTGAAAAACAATCTCATTATCAACAAGAGGATTTTGCATCGGAATATCTACCACATTCGCCGTTTCTGACAATATATATGCATCCGTAGGGATATTGTTATATATCCATTCAGAAGCTTTAAATCGGACATCCGGAAACCGATAAATTGACACATATGCCGCTCCATATATCATGATCGCAATCACAATGAGTGACAGGGCGATCGAATGGAGCGTGTGCAGAATCTTGATTTTGACCCGAAGATTCATATCAATGAGTTGAATCAATACCAAACACCCGATAAGAATCATGACCGGAAATACCGGTGAGTAGAACCGAGACCATTTCGCATACATAAATGCATTTGGAATGAATAATGCTATTGCAGCAAGTCGCAACAGGATATGAGACTTATTCCACGGAAGAGAAAAGAACCCAAAAATCGAAAGAATAAAGAGGGGAATGCCAAGGGTGTAGGGAAAGACATGCAAAAACTGAAAAGCCAAAGGCATCGTATACTCAAACTGTCGGGTGTAAAAAGCTTTATAAGTACCCAAGCCAACAGAAGATTCATAATTCATCGAATGAACAAAAGCCTCCCAATCAAGCAGATTGTAGGGAGAGGTGATCACAAAAACGATAACGGAAAGAAGGCCAATTTTTATCAGTGAAAAAAACAGCGTAAAAATTGAACTGTTTTTTTCACTTCTAAACGAAGCAATAAAAATACTGAGAATAGGGATCACTGCAAAAAACATAGATGATACTTTCGTGCTTACGGCAAGACCAAAAATTACACCGGTCCATAAAATATATCGAGTAAGCGGAAGATCCATTTGGAGAAACATAACCGCAAGATAGATCAGTATCGATACAAATAACATGAGCAGCGATTCGGTGGTTCCAAAATGTGCAAACTGGATAAAAACCGGTGAAAAAATAAACGTAATCAGTGCAATAAACACATTGCGAGTTGCTTTTTTAGAAAGTAATACCGCCACCTTTGTCATGACAAATACGGTCAAAACCGATGAAATGGCTGATAGCACGCGAAGAGAAAGAACGGTTTCAACAAAATCTATGCGAAAAGTCTGCGTCCAAACGCTTGCTATAGTCGTTAAGAAGTATCCAATAAAGAGCGGAATCTGACCATAGGCATAAAAACGGGGATTTAAACAATCAATATTCCACCCTTGGTGACAGGTCATGCCTAAAATGGCAACAACCATGTTTCGCTCATCGGGATGCATGGGATACGGAAGGCCCCAATCAAGTCCAATAAAGCGAGTATAGATGAGTGTGACAATGAGTGCTATCCAAAGTCCAAACTTCAATAGTGATTTTTTTACAATCATTGTATTTTCTTACTGCAATGGTATAATAAAGCTTGATTTTCGCAATCGTACTTACTATTATATGATCTGCGATCGTCAATTGTTAATCAATTTACCGCGTTTGTTACCAACAAATATAGTATACGCGAACCCATGACCTATGAGCACATTTGAGTTTACATTCTTAGTGAATGACAAGAAATCCGTTACAAATCTTGAGGCAGTATTAAAATCGTATAACGGTAAAAAGATCAATGAAGAATCTCTGGGAAAAAGACTTCTTGCGTACCCTATTGATAAAAATGAATCTGCCGAATATTTGGTTTGGCAAATTGAACTTGAAAAAAATGTGGTAAAGGATTTCAAACAAAAGCTCAATTTTGATAAAGTCGTCATGAGATATCTCATGCTTTTAAAAGAGGACAAAAAAAAGAAATAAACTATTAATTTGTACCGTTCATGTATGTCAAGTAGGTCGATCAATAAAATTACGCTTCTTGGAAATCTCACCCGAGATCCGGAGCTTAAATATACGCCAACCGGTACTGCAGTATGTACTTTTGGCTTAGCAACAAATCGATCATGGACCACGCAAGAAGGTAAGACACGCGAAGAAGCGCAGTATCATCGAATTGTTGCATGGCAAAAATTAGCTGAGCTTTGCAATAAACTGTTGTCAAAAGGTCGAAAAGCATATCTTGAAGGAAGAATCACCTATCGAGAATATGTCGATAAAAATGGTCAGCAAAGGAATATTACCGAGATTGTGCTTGACGACTTTATTGTGTTTTACGACGGAAAACACGAAGACGAAAACACAGCACCCGCAGAAGAATCGGCACCAGTAACTCATGAAGAAGGTCATGACAATAAAAAAGAAGATACTACCAATGATCCGGTAGAAGCCAAAGAACAAAATGATGAAGACGTTAATCCTGATGATATTCCATTCTAAATTATTTAATACTTATGAAATGTTTTTTTTGTAAATACAGTGTTGCTCCCGACTTCAAAGATATTGAAAATATCGAAAAATTTGTAACACCTCGAAAGAAAATTTTGAGTAGAGACAAAAGCAATGTATGTGCAAAGCATCAACGTGCACTCTCAAAACAGATAAAGCACGCACGGTATCTTGCCATACTTCCATACACTTCTTATCAAGGAGCCTAACCGACAGGTTTCCTTATACCTTCGAAGAAGAAATCATGCTCCCTCTTAAGCTGAATAATATTCTCGCACGATGCAGAATATATTGGTACAATGAATGTCACTATTGTTAGATGTCGGAAGAAATTATGAAAATTAAAGCAAAAATTCCCGAAAAAGCAAAGATCGTGGTGAAACCCGGTCAAAAAGTTGACTTCACAACGCCCCTTGCAGAAACAGCAGAGAAACAAATGATCTATATTCCCATTGCAGAAATGATGGGTTTTGATTCCAAAAATATATTCCATTATCTCAAGCGGATGATCGGTGAACAGATTCAAAAGGGAGACGTCTTGGCTGAGATCAAATCGCTTTTCACCACGCGACAGTACTTAAGTGAGGTTTCAGGCATTCTTCGAGAAATCAAGCATGATACCGGCATCATCGCCATTGAACAGGAAATGAATAACAATCAGATGCTCAACTGTTTCTTTATTGGTGAAATCGCTGAAGTTTATGACGGTTATTTGGAACTGATCGTTGAAGACGTACACGCCGTAAAACTTCAAGAGGCAACACCGTATTTTGGAGCGTCAATGTACTATCTGAATCCATCAGGAAAATATAGCGATGCGGACCTTGAAGGCGCATGCGTATTTGCCCCGGAGTTTGATCCCATGGACACCGTCAAAATGGAGACGCTCGGAGCTCAAGGACTTATCACAAAAACAAAAATCCCAATGAAAACCATGATTCATCAGATCGTTCTTCAAGATAAAGAGGATTTTGATCACATCCAAAAAAAAGAATATCCATACGTTCTCATTGGGCATGAGCCAATGACTATTTTATTTTATAAATAACATCTGAGATTGATTTTTGATTAAATATCAGTCACTATAAACAAATCAGCCTATGAAATTACCCGCAAAAAAAATCACCGACATACTCCTTTATGTATCAATTGGTATTTTTTTGTTTGGGTCAGGATATAAACTTGCCGAGTGGAAGATAAAAAATTCCTCTCGAGACCAGCTTACCTACACTGTATTCAATGCGCAAAACAATTTACCAAAAGGTACGAAGGCTGAAAATGTCGATTTTAGTCTTTTTTGGGACACTTGGGAAAAAGTAGAGCAAAAATATGTTGATCGGGGAAAGATTGATCCACAAAAAATGTTTTACGGATCAATAAAAGGTATGGTTGCGTCTGTCGAGGATCCCTATACTTTTTTCCTCACTCCGGAAGAAAACAAACAGTCAAAGGCTGATCTTGGAGGAAAATTTGAGGGCATTGGGGCCCAGTTGGGTCTTAAAGAAAATCGTATCGTCATAATCGCCCCCCTCAAAGATTCACCGGCTGAAAGTGCTGGCGTGCTGTCGGGTGACATTATCACCAAAGTTGATGGGGAATCAACAGAAAAATGGACCCTTCTCCAAACCGTTTCAAAAATTCGCGGAGATAATGGAACGGAAGTAATATTGACAGTCGCTCGCGCAAGTGGTGAAAAAGACATTCCAATCATTCGTCAAGAAATCAAAGTTCCATCGGTAGAACTAACATATGAGAAAAAGAATGGAAAAACAGTTGCATATCTTCGACTCAGTCAATTTGGGGACTCGACAAATAATGAATGGGAGACTGCTGCAACTGAAATTGCAGACAAGTGGAGTAACAAAGAAATCGCCGGACTCGTACTTGATGTACGCGGCAATCCGGGCGGATATCTTGAAAGTTCGGTATTTATTGCATCGGAATTTTTGGAACAAGGAAAAATGGTAGTAAAACAAGAAACAACCAATTCAGATGACCGGGTATATTCGGTGAAAAGAAATGGATTACTGCTTGATATCCCCTTGACCGTACTGATAAATCAAGGATCGGCATCTGCATCAGAAATTCTTTCTGGAGCATTGCGAGATCACAAACGTGCGACGCTTGTGGGACAAAAAAGCTTTGGAAAAGGATCTGTTCAGGAAGCGCTTGATCTTCAGGATGGGGCCGGACTGCATGTCACGATTGCAAAATGGCTTTTGCCAAATGGCGAATGGATCAATGGAAAAGGAATAGAGCCGGAAGTTTTGGTAGAAAATGAGGTAAATGAAGAAAGTACCCTTACCAATGAACAGGATGCTCAACTTCAGAAAGCCCTTGAACTGGTGATAAATGGCAAATAAAATAACGTCTATGCGTATGAAACTGGTGAAATTCATAAACATCAAAGTCATAGTATTACTGGTCTCCGCACTCATACTTCTCCTTTCTATTTTTAAAGATACGAAAATCATTCAATCATCTCCGTTTGCAAGAATTTTTGATTTTGGCTCAAACATGAAAAGCGATCAAGAGCCTGCAGAAACATCAACAACAAAAATTGTATCTGAAGAATCTATCGTCATAGAAGTGGTGGAAAACACGCTTCCATCGGTGGTCACTATTGGCATATCAAAAAAAACACGGACCCAGGGTACGATCCAAATCGATCCAAGCAATCCCTTTGCGCCATTTAAATCCGTTGAAGGTGAGGAAAAAACAATTGAACAAAATATAGGAAGTGGATTTATTATTTCAAAAGATGGAATCATTATCACAAATAAGCATGTTGTCCGCGATACTCAAGCCGCATATACCGTCATCACCAACGACCAGAAAGAGTACGATGTCACCAAAATCTATCGTGACCCCTTAAACGACCTATCAATACTCAAAATTGAGGCAACTGATCTGAAACCACTTCCTTTGGGAGATTCTTCAAAACTCAAACTTGGTCAGCTTGCAATAGCAATCGGAACCCCCCTTGGTGAGTTTCAAAACACGATCACAACCGGCATCGTATCGGGTCTTGGACGAGGAATTACCGCCGGATCACCCTATGAAGGTTTTGTTGAAGAACTCGACAATGTCATACAAACTGATGCGGCAATCAGCCCGGGAAACTCAGGCGGACCACTCCTAAACTCTTCAGGTCAGGTCATTGGCGTAAATACCGCCATAGCGGGAGAAGGTCAGAATATTGGATTTGCGATTCCGGTCAACGTGGTCAAAGAACTCATCGCAACATTTGAGTCACAAGGAGGAACATTCGAGCGTCCCTATATCGGCGTACGATACAAAATGATTGATCAGAAAACGGCGATTCTGAATGAAGTTGTTGAAGGTGCGTTTGTTGAAACCATTATCAAAGATTCTCCCGCTGACACCGCAGGACTCTTGGAACAGGATATAATCACCCGAGTTGATGGCAAAAAACTCGATGGTGAAAATGATCAAAGTTTGGCAAAGATTATTCTCAATAAAAAAGTGGGCGACACCATGGATCTTGACGTCTGGCGAGATGGAAAAGTACTCAACATTACGATCATTCTTGAGGCATTTAGTGAGTAATCTGATATACTACGTATTAGTTAAGTAAAAATTGGTATGCAACAAAATAAGCTACAAACATTAAAGGGATTTCGTGATTTTTTGCCCGTTGAAAAACGGAAACGGGATTATGTGGCTAAAAAAATCAAAAAATCATTTGAGCTTTCCGGATTTGAACCGCTTGAGACGCCGACTCTTGAGTATGCAAAGCTTTTACTCGGAAAATATGGAGACGAAGCGGATAAAATGGTCTATACCTTTGAAGATCGCGGCAAACGAATGATTGGACTCCGCTATGACCAAACCGTACCAACGGCTCGATTTTTATCTCAATACAGCTCAACGCTTCCAAAATATTTTCGAAGATATCAAATGCAAAACGTATTTCGAGCCGAAAATACACAAAAAGGACGATATCGTGAGTTTGCCCAGTGCGACTGCGACATTTTTGGAACAAACTCCGTTATTGCTGATGCTGAAATACTTGCCGTATTTTATGCAACGTACCAAGCATTAGGGCTCACCATTTCTCTTCGAATAAATGATCGTCAAACCCTTATCAATACGCTCAAACCGTTTGAAACAAAGGCTGTTTCTGTTTTTTCAATTATTCAATCGATTGACAAACTTGATAAGTTGCAAAAAGTTGATGTCATGCGGGAGTTAGAAAAAAAAGGAATTGCGCAAGACAAAACACGGGCTATCATTGATGCCATTCTTTCAACAAAACCGACAGATAACCTCAATCAGATCATTGATTATGCGGAAAATCTTGGCGTCCCCAAGAAGCAAATCGTGTTCACGCCATCTTTGGCGCGAGGACTGGATTATTACACAGGACTCATTTTTGAAGGAGTTGTGCCGGAATACTCAGGCGGATCAATTGGCGGTGGCGGCAGATACGACAATTTGATCAATCAACTGGGTGGACCGGAAATATCTGCGGTAGGATTTGCCATTGGATTTGATCGAACGATTGAAGCGCTTGATGAGCTTAAACTTCTTCCCGCATTTGATTCGACTGCACAGGTACTCGTCACTATATTTGACGAAGACCTTGCTCGAATTTCAGCTTCCGTTACAAAAACCCTTCGTACAGAAGGAATTCAAACAGAACTGTATCCGACATCAGCTGATACATTTAAAAAACAAATGAAGTATGCCGATGATAAAAATATTCCATTTGTTATAATATTGGGTCCTGATGAGGCAAAAGAGAATGTCGCAACACTCAAAGACATGAAAAAGGGGATTGAAGTAAAAGATACCGTAGCAAATCTCATCAACATTATTAAGCGATAATTTTATATGAATATAAATCCAAACATTGTGGTGGTAGAAGCTGCACAAGGCGCAGGAGGAGATGAATCCAAAATCTGGGGAAAGGACCTGCTTGCGTCTTACGCGAAATTTGCGGATAAAAAAGGATTAAAAGTCCAACAACTTGAAGAGAGTATTTTCCGATTTAATGGTCCGAATGCATTCAACTACTTTAAGAATGAAATTGGCGTCCATCGGGTACAAAGAATTCCAACGACTGAAAAACGGGGAAGAATACATACCTCAACGACGGTCATTATTGTCACCCCCCAAATCTTAGCAAGTGAGATCCAGATTAATAATGCGGATCTCGAATGGCAGTTCTTTCGCTCAAGTGGAGCAGGTGGACAGAATGTCAATAAGGTGTCATCTGCGGTGCGACTGACCCATAAGCCATCAGGAGTTGTGGTCACGGCAAGCCGAGAACGCACGCAACAAGCAAATCGACAGATCGCTCAAGAACTTCTGGCAGGAAAATTGTATCAACTTGAAGAAGAGAAGAAAAAAGGACTTCAATTTTCTTACGTCAAGGATGTCGGTACGGGAGATCGAGCTGAAAAAATTCGTACCTACAACTACTCCCAAAGCAGGATTACCGACCATCGTATCAATAAAAGCTTTCATAATTTGGAGGATGTAATCGAGAATGGAAAATGGGATAAAGTCTTTGAAACAGTTCAAACAATGCTTAAAAGTAAATCTACGTGACAACCCGACAGTTAATTGTTATAATACTTTTCTTATGCAGGCAAAAATACATCCACAATTTCATGAAGACGCCATGGTCACCTGTTCTTGTGGAAGCACATTCACCACCGGCTCAACCAAAAAAAATATCATTGTAGAAGTATGCTCAAAATGCCATCCGTTTTATACCGGTGAGCAGAAATTTTTGGACACAAAAGGAACGGTTGATAAATTCTTACAGAAAGAAAAACAGGCAAAAGAATATAGAAAGACAGCAGCCTCGAAACGAGACAAAAAACAAAGTTCACAAAACAAAAAGACAAAATCTCTCCGAGAACTTCTGGGAGAAGTGTAATTGCAATAAAGCAAACCATATAGTAAACTGTTTACTCTTGTAATAAATAAACACTATTACGGGAATATTCACCAAAACCTGCGGTTTTCCCGATAGACATCGGGATAGAAAACCAAGTTCCTCAGGTTTGTTCGACAAAAATCGAACAAAGTGAAATAATCATGCCAAACACACAAAAAAAAGACATTGTAGCTTCGGTCACCGACTCCATCAAAAATGACGCGAACTTCGCCCTCGTAGAGTTTGATAACATTTCGCATATACAATTTGAGGCTATGCGCCGTGATTTGAAAAAAATCGGTGCAAAATTACAGGTTATCAAAAATACTCTCTTTGAAAAGGCGGTCAATCAACTTTCCCAAACAAATGATTCTTACAAAAAAATCAGAGAACAGAGTTTTCCTCTTCAAAATAAATCTGCACTTCTTACGTTTGCGGAAGATTGGATGAATGGACTGAAGAAGTATCAAGAGTTTTCAAAAGAAAATGAACATCTTCTCTTTAAACTGGGACTTATTGAAAAAGTACCATACAATCAAGAAGGATTGACAAAACTTTCCCTTCTTCCCAGTAAAGGAGAGCTTATTGCAAAGTTTATTGGCATTATAAAAAATCCAATGGCACGAACTACTCGATCTTTGAAATCGCCATTGCAAAAATTAGTATACGTTTTGAGTCAACGATCTCAGCAAGCAAATTAAATTACTCATTACATTTTTAAAGGGGGTGTCACACAAATATGGCAGACGAAGAAAATAAAACAGAAATAAAACTTGATGCAAAACTTCAAAAAATTGCAGAGCAAATCGAAAAGCTTACCGTTTTAGAGGTAGCTGATCTTGCAAAATATCTTGAAGAAAAATTTGGTGTATCTGCAATGCCAATGATGGCAGCAGGTGGAGTGGCAGGAGCAGCACCAGCAGCAGCCGCAGAACCAGCAGAAGAAAAAACAGCATTTAATGTTGTTATCACTGGCGCAGGGGAACAGAAACTTGCAGTCATTAAAGCAGTACGAGAACTTCGACAAGATCTCGGACTCATGGATGCAAAGAAGTTGGTAGAAACACCACCACAAGAACTTATGACCGGCGTTAAAAAAGCAGAAGCTGAAGAAGCAAAAACAAAGCTTGAAGCAGCAGGTGCAACGGTTGAACTGAAATAATAACGAGTCATCATTTGATTCAAAAAAAAGAACCTTGTTCTCACACAAGGTTCTTTTTTTATGTTATAATCTTTTTTTAACTTCAATTTGTGCAGTAATAATATATGACTACAAAAGGACAAAAGAATGATTATGGCGCAGATTCGATTACCGTTTTAGAGGGTCTCGATCCTGTTCGCAAACGACCGGGAATGTACATCGGCACCACAAGTCAGCCCGGAGTAAATCATGCGCTGAATGAAATTGTTGATAATGGTATTGATGAAGCTCTTGCAGGGTATGCCACTTCTATCCGTATTGTCGTCGAAGCTAATGACTATATGACGGTCTTTGATGATGGTCGAGGAATCCCCATTGAGATTGTAGATAAATATAAAAAATCAGCTCTAGAACTCGTCATGACGATGCTTCATGCGGGAGGAAAATTTGGACAAGGCGCTTATAAAGTTTCAGGAGGACTGCACGGCGTCGGCGCATCGGTCGTCAATGCACTTTCAGAACATCTCATTGCTGAAGTTAAGCGTGAAGGAAAAGTATATCGACAGGAATATGTTCGAGGCATCCCAAAATACGATGTAAAAGAAGTCGAGACCTCAATGCTCAATATGCCATTTGCTAACGGAACTGCCATATCCTTCAAACCTGATGCTGAAATTTTTAAAGAAACGATAGAAATAAATTATTCAAAATTTAAGAAACAGATTAAAGAAAAAGCCTACCTTATTCCCCATGTCATGTTTCACATTGAGAATAAAAAGGAAATTGATAAAACTGCGTATTACTTTGAAGGCGGAATCCAATCGCTGATCCGCGATATGAATAAGGGCAAAAAAACCATTCATGATCCCATTTATCTTAAGGATGCAGATGGAGATATTGAGATAGAAGTGGCAATACAGTTCAATGATTCACTGATTGAAAATGTTCATACCTTTGTGAATGTCATAAATACCGTAGAAGGTGGCACTCACCTTACCGGCTTTCGCTCAGCGCTCACGAAATCAATAAATACCTATGCAAGTAAGGTCCTTTCAGAAAAAGATTTTAAAGAAAATTTTTCTGGAAATGATATCAAAGAAGGACTATCAGCGGTCGTATATGTCAAAATGTCCTCAAATGATTTGCAGTTTGAAGGACAAACAAAAACAAAGCTGGGAAATTCTGAAGTTCAATCGGTAGTTCAGACAAAAGTAAACTCATATCTTGATGTCTATTTTGAAGAAAATCCTCGAGAAGGACGAGAGATCATTGCAAAGATACTTCTTGCGCAACGTGCCCGATTTGCTGCAAAAGCTGCAAAAGATGCAGTGCTTAGAAAAGGCGCTCTTGAGGGATCAGCTCTTCCCGGAAAACTTGCAGATTGTCAAGAAAAAGATCCCGCAAAATCCGAAATATTTATCGTTGAAGGAGATTCAGCAGGGGGAAGTGCAAAGGGAGGTCGTAATCGAAAAAATCAGGCAATTTTGCCTTTGTTTGGAAAAATCTTAAACACTGAGCGCTATCGACTCGATCGTGTCATCGGATCTGATAAGTTTAAAGACCTTATTGTCGCGCTTGGATCAGGAATTGGAGAACAGTTTGAACTCAGTAAAGCCCGATATCACAAAATAATTATCATGACCGATGCAGATATTGATGGTTCACATATCAAAACATTGTATCTCACGTTCTTTTTTCGACATCTTACGCCACTGGTAGAAAACGGCTTCGTATATGTTGCAGTACCTCCTCTTTTTAAGGCTTCAAAAGGGAAGCAAAAATTGTATCTTTATACGGATGCTGATTTAGTAAAATTCTCTGCCGAACATAAAAATGAAAACTGGATTATTCAAAGGTTTAAAGGTCTAGGAGAAATGAACTCTGAAGAACTGTGGGAAACAACCATGAATCCGGATACACGAATCCTTAAACAAATTACCGTTGAAGACAATGAGGAAGCAGATGAAACATTCACCATGCTTATGGGAGAAGAAGTACCACCTCGAAAGAAGTTTATCACCACTCATGCAAAGTTGGCAGATTTGGATGTGTAATATGGTTAACAACACAAAGATTATTAATTAACTTAACTATTATGAATCTAAAAAAACTAGGCACCGGAGAAAACCCACCAGAATTTATTAATGTTCTTATAGAAATTCCACAAGGATCACTGATCAAATATGAAATCGATAAGGAATCCGGTTTTATATTTGTTGATCGTTTTCATTATACGTCGATGCCGTATCCGTTCAATTATGGATTCATTCCCAATACGATGGCAGAGGATGGCGATCCAACGGACGTCATGGTAGTCTCATCTCAACCGATTGCTGTTGGCGTTGTGGTTCCGGTCCGCGTGATTGGAATGCTTGAAATGGAAGATGAGGCGGGAATTGACACGAAAGTCATTGCAGTACCAACCTCAAAAGTTGATCCATTTTATGCACATATTCAAGATATTTTGGATCTTGATGAACCAACGAGAAATAAGATCAAACACTTTTTTGATCATTACAAGGAGCTCGAACCAAATAAATGGGTGAAAACAAAAGAGTTTTTAGGAAAAGGGGAAGCGATGAAAAATATTGAAAAATCAATTACCTAATTATTCATTTAATACAAATATATGTCTCAATCAAATCAAAAGGCAGGATTTTGGGTACGTTTTGTTGCAGCACTTATTGACGGATTAATCTTAATGGCTGTTGGATTTTTGCTTGGGGGCCTTCTTAAGAATAATCAGCTTTTATCAACACTCATTGGCGCATCATACTCAATATATTTTTGGGTTAAACAAGACGGTATGACGATTGGAAAAAAAGTAATGAAAATAAAAGTAGTTCGTGTCGATGGGAAGCCGATTGATTGGATGACTGCTGGACTTCGCTATGTCGGATATTTTGCATCTGCAATACCGCTTTTTGCCGGGTTTATCTGGGTTGCATTTGATAAAGATAGTCAAGGTTTCCATGACAAAATTGCAGGAACATATGTTGTAAAGGCCTAAATAATAATTTTCTTTTAATTGTAGACACATGACCACCATCCAAATCGCACCAATCTCTGAGGAAATGAAAAAAGCGTATCTTGATTACGCTATGTCAGTTATCGTGGCACGGGCACTTCCCGATGTTCGCGACGGATTGAAGCCTGTCCATAGACGTATATTATTTGCAATGTACAAAATGGGTCTCACGGCAGGGGGACGGTTTTCAAAATCTGCAAAGGTTGTTGGAGAAGTGTTGGGAAAATACCATCCGCACGGTGATTCACCAGTGTACGATGCATTGGTACGGCTTGCACAAGACTTTTCAATGCGGTATCCATTGGTAAATGGTCAGGGAAACTTTGGATCGATTGATGGCGATCCTCCCGCTGCAATGAGATACACCGAGGTCAAGATGACCAAGATCGCTGAGGAACTTCTGTATGATATTGAAAAAGATACCATTACAACTGTTGATAATTTTGACGGAACTCTTCAAGAACCAATGTATCTTCCGGCAAAACTGCCAAATATGCTTCTGATGGGTGCTGAAGGAATTGCGGTAGGAATGGCTACGAAAATTCCTCCGCACAATCTTACCGAAGTTGTCGATACGCTCATCACCATGATCGACAATGCAAAATTTCCAGAAATTCAATCAGACAAGACTCAAGATGCCACCACAGATCAAAAAGTGATTGATGTTTCTCCAGCAAAAAAAACTGTAACAATAAATGATGAACGCCCGGACACCGATCTGGTATTTGGTATTGATCTTGATCAAATTCTTGAGCACATCAAAGGACCGGATTTCCCAACTGCGGGAAGTATTTATGGGGCGGCAGATATTCGTCAAGCATACCAAACAGGGCGGGGAAAAATATTAATCAGAGCAAAAGTAAAGGATGAGGATTATGGAAAAGGAAAAACGGCAATTATTGTCAATGAGCTTCCATACCAAGTAAATAAGGCAAACTTAGTAAAGAAAATCGCACATCTGGTCGTGCATAAGAAAATTAATGGCATTTCAGATCTTCGAGATGAATCAGACAGAGACGGAATTCGCGTCGTTATCGAACTCAAACGTGATGCCGTTTACAAGAAAGTAATAAATAATCTTTACAAACACACAGAGCTTCAGACTACATTTCCGGTAAATATGGTTGCACTTGTTGAGGGAGTTCCCCAAACCCTTTCCCTCAAGTCAATTCTTGAACTCTACATTCATCACCGCGTAAATATCATTCGAAAACGTACTGAATATGAACTTGCACAAGCCAAGTATCGCGCACACATCTTGGAAGGATATCTTATCGCACTCGATAATATTGATGAAGTAATTAAAATAATTCGAAACTCCAAAGACGAACCAATTGCTCGAGAACAATTAATGAAAAATTTTGGCCTTTCTGAAATTCAGTCGCAAGCAATTCTTGATATGCAACTGAAGCGACTTACCGGACTTGAACGAGCAAAAATTGAGGATGAGCTGGCAAAGTTAAGAAAATTAATTAGCTATTTGGAAGAGCTTTTGAGAGATGTATTCAAGATATTAAAAGTCATTAAAGATGAACTCCTTGAATTAAAAAAGCAATTTGGTGATGCACGCCGCACAAAAGTATTTGTATCAAAACCGGGAGAAATCACTGACGATATGCTTATTGAAAACAAAGAAGTCATTGTCGTTCTGACCAAAGAAGGATATATAAAACAAGTACCCCGAGAGACATTTAAAGTACAGAAACGAGGAGGCAAGGGAGTTTCAGGAATGACAACGAAAGAAAGTGATGATATTTTCTTCATCACGACCGCAATGGCACACGATTACATGCTCTTTTTCAGCAATCAAGGACGAGTATTCAAAACACGCGTCTGGGAAATTCCACTCGGCGCGCGTACATCAAAAGGGAAGGCAATCGTAAATCTCCTGACCCTTCATCCAAATGAAGTGATCACCTCCGTTCT
This sequence comes from uncultured Gammaproteobacteria bacterium, assembly GCA_964452355.1. GTDB lineage: Bacteria > Patescibacteriota > Microgenomatia > UBA1406 > GWC2-37-13 > UBA1450. The sequence continues at coordinate 51,945 of CAYVKV010000003.1, forward strand.
GTCATTTAATGAAGAACTCTCTCAGAAAAAGGGAACGAACATTTTGATGGTCACAAAAAACGGATTAATCAAAAAAACAGAATTTAACAAATATGCAAATATTCGAAGTAACGGACTGATCGCAATCAACCTAAACAATGGAGATGAACTTCTTACTTCTTCTCTTACCGATGGGCACATGAATGTTATGATTATTAGTCGGGGTGGAAAAGCGATTCTCTTTAAGGAAAAAGAAATTAGAGAAACAGGGAGATCTTCACGAGGCGTTCGAGGAATCAGTTTGGGAGTAGGAGATACGGTAGTTGCCGCAGATTTCTTCACTGAAGAAGATCTTAAAAAAGCAATAATGGTGATCTTAGAAAAAGGAATTGGAAAACTCGTCAACTTAAAGAACTTCAATGATCAGCATCGGGGAGGAAAGGGAGTTAAGATCGCACCAGCAGGCGAGAAAACGGGCAAGGTAGCATTTGCTCAAATTGTTGAACCGGAAGATTCTACTATTATTATTACGAGTCAACAAGGTCAAGTGGTTAAAACCGAGATTAATAAAATTCCAAAGTATTCTCGAACCGCAAAAGGAGTTATATTAATGCGATTTTCAAAGTCAGGTGATAAAGTTGTAAGTGCGACATTTATCTAAACTCCATGATCATACCGTGTGTAGACATCGTTTCGCACCTTGATGGACTGTTGCGTCAGCAAGTCATTCGATTGAAGGAACAAAATATTTCTCCAAAACTGGTGACCATTCTTCTTGGACAAGCCCCGGAGCAACTTTCATTTGTTAATATCAAACAACGAAAAGCCGAAATGCTCGGCATAGATTTTGAGTTTATAAACCTGAGCAATGTCCCCCCATTTAAAGAATTTTTGAGTCAGTTGCAGCATATTGTGCAGCAACCCGAAACTACGGGAGTAATCATCCAGCACCCCCTTCCCGAGCACTACGATCTTGAGAAGATGTACAGCTTCATTCCTTCTTCCAAAGAAATTGAAGGACACATGACCAACTCCTATTTTCAATTTCCATTGAGCCTTTCAGTACTTTCAGGACTAAAGTATATTTTTTCTAATGAACACACACCGGAAAATGCAGTAGTCAGTTTTCAAAATGATATTCCATTTTTTAAACAAGTACTCCAAGGTAAGATTATCGTCATTGTGGGAAAAGGACCAACGGGAGGAAAGCCCATCGGAAAAACGTTCACCGAAATGGGTGTCCCATTTATTATGGTAGACTCAAAAACAGTTGATCCGGATAGTATTTTTAAAAAGGCAGACATTATCATCACCGCAACGGGTAGAGAAGTAATATCCTCCAATAATATTAAATCTGGCGTCATTTTACTCAATGTAGGGCTTCGGAAAGAAAATGGCATGCTCAAAGGTGATCTGAATGAAAAAAGTGTCGATGGTACCGCCGCTTGGTACAATGTTACGCCTCGAGGATTTGGACCATTGGATGTATCGTATTTATACAAAAATCTTCTTCAATCCGCCAGTCTCAATCTTTCACACTAAGATATGAAAACAATCTACGTAGTCACCGGTCAAACCGCATCAGGCAAAACTTCATATGCGATAAATCTTGCAAAAGAACTGAATGGAGAACTGATTAATGCAGACTCGAGACAAATATATAAACATATGGATATCGTCACCGGGAAAGATCTTCATTTGACTCAAGGAGCATTTCAATTGGTTAATTTAATTAATGGTTTTGACATTGGGTATTATATGATTCCAATGGTACATTCAAAAATTTGGTTGTATGACATCGGAGAGCCGAACATTCATTTTTCAGCTTTTGATTATAAAATCTGTGCGCTGAATTGCATCGAAAAAATATTCAACAATCAGAAAGTGCCTATTATTGTTGGCGGAAGCTACCTATATATCAAGAATTTACTCTTTAACACCATTGATATCCATGTTCCTCCCGATGTAGGATTGAGAGCTGAACTTTCTGAACTATCGGTTGACGATCTTCAAACAAAACTTAATAAAATTAACTCTGCGATTTTGAACACTATGAATGAAAGCGATCGAAAGAATCCCCATCGATTGATCAGAAAAATTGAGATCTTATCAAATGCAAAATCTCAAAATAATGATACTTCATCCATTCCTATTGCTGAGAAATATAATATTAAACTGATTGGATTTCGACATAAGGACCCTATTGCCCTTGAAAAGCTCATTGAAAAAAGAATAAACGAGAGAATTGAAAATGGTGCATTTGACGAAGTGAAAAAACTTCAACAAATGAACTTTACCGATGAAACCCCCGGATTAAATGCAATCGGATATAAGCAAATCATCTCATATTTAAATGAAAATATTTCTTATGATGAGTTGATATCGGAATGGAAGACGAAGGAAGTACAATATGCAAAACGTCAATATAGCTTCATGAAACAAAATGAGAATATTAATTGGATAAACAAATGATAATCAGTTGATATAACTATGTTTTCGTGAAATAATCATTGTATATGGCTCTTTCATTTATCACCAAGGTAGATAAACAACCTGAAAAAAACCACACACCGATTGACACTAAAAAGCTATCTGAACCTACAAAAGTTGTAAATACCCATACTGCGGTGAGCAATAAAAAGGGTCTCTCAAAAATCCATATACCATTTGAATTTGATAAATATATCCTCATAATCATCGTCTCCGTATTGTTTTTCATATCTGGATTCGGGTTTTGGATATATGTGAATTATTTTATGTCCTAAATAGAAACACATGGCTCTCGTAAAACAAATCCCAAAAAAAAATATCTTTCTCCTGATCTCGACTTCCCTCTTTATTTTAGGGGTAATCTTTTTTTCATTAGCAATCCAAAGATACCAGGTACTTACCTCCTCACGAGCCGAAGATTTCGACCATTACTGTAGGATTGATCCAAATGATTGTAAAGCAGGAAATGAATGTTCAAAGGATGGGAGAACCTGTGAAATTAAAACATCAACCTGTGCAAATGGGGTGTATAAAGTAAATAAATTTATTTGCGGACCAGGAACGGTCGCGCAGAATCAATACATTTGGAAAGCTCTTGATCAAAATAGTACCGCCTCTTCGTATTGTTCTGGTACTTTTACCTGTGGACAAGCAACAGCTACCCCAACACCCGGCCAAGCAGGGACAGGCACATGGAACCAATGTGATGCAAGTGGATCAAATAAACCATGCGGGAGCTGTAGTGTTACAGATATTACAGTCGGTGCCGGTGGTGCTGCTTCAACGACCTTTGGCTGCCAGCTCCTTTGTAATCCTGGTAATTGTCCTTCTGGAACATACCAAATTAATGACACTTCATGGTTTTGGTGCTCTAATAAAGATGGTGCCTCATGCACCCAAGGGAATAGTGACTTGATCGCAAATGTTCATAATACATCAAGTGTCGGTTCTTTGACTATTAGCGATGCCAGTCCCAATGCTACAAACAATGGCTTCAGTTGGAGCTTTACTATTCCTAATTGGACAGGCTGTGGACGAGTTCAGACTGACGTTCAAATCAACGCACAAGGCGTGAGCGTAGCTGGTTTAACGAAGAGCTTTGGGTCTGACTGTGCAACAGCACCAACAAACACACCTCCTCCGGGAACTACGAATACTCCCACAACTCCTCCAAATAATACTAACACGCCGACAACTCCTCCGGGAACTACGAATACTCCCACAACTCCTCCAAATAATACTAACACGCCGACAACTCCTCCTACAAATACCCCAACTCATACACCGACAGCAGTCCCACCTACAAGTACGCCAACCAAGACTCCAACAAATACTCCCACAAGTACCCCAACAAAGACCGCGACTCCGGTACCAACAAATACTCCCGTTCCAACGAACACTCCGGTACCTACAGCAACTCCGGTACCAACAAACACACCGATTCCTCCGACACCAACGACGGTGGTGATCGCACAAGCACCAACTGCGACTCCAACACCAGTGAAGCAACTTACGGTTGACAATCAAAAACCGGGAATCACTCCATGGGCACTGATATTGGTACCCATTGGATTGCTGCTCCTTGGACTATTGCTATAATCTAAATATATGTCGAGAAAAAGCGTAATGGTCTTGTTCTCGATACTGCTGATTAGTATTGCAGTGGTCTTGATTTCATTTAGCATCCAAAAATATAGAGTTCTTACCAAGTCTCGGGCCGAAGGACAAAAAACCACTGAAATGGCTTGTAATACCACTGTCCAACTACTCTCGGATAAATGTTCATCGGGAGTTCTCAATCGAGATGTTTGCGAATTCAAAAATAACAACACAGATACTGCACAAGGATGGACAAAATATAAAACACAGGGAGATCCAAAATATGAAAATGTGGACTACTCAAGTATGGGTGCTGGAACTATCAAAATGACTCCCAATGGAAGCTCGACGTACTCTGCAGGAGCATATACCCAGGCTTCTGTGACACCAGAAAAAGTGTACTGTGCAAGCTGGCGATGGGGTGCACCTGGAGGACCAGGCGACCATGGTCGTACTCTCGGGATAGATCCTTATGGTGGCACAGATCCAAACTCTCCAAATGTCATCTGGGGAAACACTCATAGGGGGGCTGGTAGACACCTTGATTATGTCCCTCCTGATGTAAATGTGGATATTAAAACAATCGCCAAAAGCACATCGATTACGGTATTTTATAAAGTGGATTACACAGGTAACTCGAATGATAGCTTGATTTATATCGATGGTATCAACCTCTATGATGAAGGAGTACCGCATTCAGCAATAGCTACGTTGACGCCAACGCCAACTCAGGATATCGGAAATCCAACACCTACTCTCACTCCTACAACGACGCCATCAACAACTCTCACTGCTACTCCTACTACATCTCCCACTGGTACTCCAATACCAACTCCTACTCTCACCAAAACTTCGACACCTTCACCAACTCATACGCTTACCCCAACTTTGACACCAACCCTAACTCCAATACCAACTGCCATTCCAACACAAACTTCTACACCCACACCGACAGCGACTCCAATCCCAACCAATACGCCTGTTCCAACAAGTACATTAACCCCAACCAATACGCCTGTTCCAATAAATACTCCAACACCAATTACTCAACTTACGGTTGACAATCAAAAACCGGGAATCACTCCATGGACTCTGATATTGGTACCCATTGGATTGTTACTGCTTGGATTGCTACTATAAGTAGTATCAATAAACAAAGCGAAAAAAATAAAATTTATTCAAAAGTGGATGTTTGAGTGTTCTCGATATGTTTGAGTTCACTTTTGGATTAATTTTCGTTTTTGAGCGTAGAATCTTATTTGTTGAACAACTTCGTGAAGACTTCTTTCGGCACTTCCACTTTCCCGATCATTTTCATTTTCTTTTTTCCTTCTTTTTGTTTTTCAAGAACCTTCTTTTTACGACTCACATCACCACCTCCAACGGTCTTACCACCTTTGGTCAAAACATCTTTTCGAAAGGGTGATAACCTCTCTGATGCAATGATCTTTCCCTTGTATTGCGCTTGAATTTTTACTTCAAACTGCTGACGAGGAATCAAATCTTTCATGCTTTTTGTCAAATGTGCTGCAATTTTTTGTGCGTGCTCATGCACAACAATTTGAGAAAATTCTTCAATTTCATCTCCGTTTAAAAGAAGTAACAGGCGTGAGGCATCGACTATTTCATATCGAAGCATCTCCCAGTCAAATGAGGCATATCCGGAAGTCACGGATTTTAACTGATCAAAAAAGTCTGAGATCATTTCGGCAAGGGGCATTTCATATTCGATGGAAACTTGATTTTTATTGTCCATATGTTTAAATGTTGCACGATGATCTTCACACAGCTGCATAACTCCTCCAAGATATTCTTGTGGCGTTATTATAAGAACTTTGACAATAGGTTCTTTGATCTGGTCCCCTTCTATTTGATAATCAACTTGTGGAGGAGTCAAGACGAGACTTAAGTCATACTCGCGTTCGAGTCGTTCACGGATAACATCAGCGTGGAGCAGTCCTAAAAACCCAACACGATACCCTGCACCAAGCGCCTGACTGTACATTGGTTTAAACTCAAGGGCCGAATCGGTCAGATAGATTTTTTCAAGTGCTTTCATAAGTCGCTCGTAATCTGCTGCATCGGTGGGAAACAGTGATGCAAATACCACCGGATTAACTTTTTTATACCCCGGTACGCCAACACTTTTCCCTTGATCAATTACCGAATCACCGACTCGAACATCCCGGATATCTTTGAGATTGGTGACAATGTATCCGATCTCACCTGCTGAAATTGAGGTTTGCGCGACAAGGTCGGGAGTAAAGATGCCCACTTCTGTTGATTCAAAAATGCGATTTCCAATGGCAAGCTTCATTTTCATCCCTCGGCGTGCGTGTCCTTCAAAAATACGAACAAATGCAATCACTCCTTTGTGAGTATCAAAATATGAATCAAAAATGAGCGCTTTTAAAAGATCATCAGATTCAACAAAATCCGGAAGTGCTGGTGGAGGAGGAATTTTTTCAATAATAGCCGAAAGTACTTTTTCAACATTTTGTCCGGTTTTTGCAGAAATTTGAATAACTTCTTCTGGGTAAACTCCAAGAAAATCCGAGAGTGCATTGATCGTTTTTTCAACTTCCGCGTTTGGCATATCAATTTTATTGACTACCGGAATGATCACCAAATTTTTATCAAGTGCTTTGTAGATATTTGAGATTGTCTGAGCTTGAATTCCTTGTGTTGCGTCAACGAGAAGTACCGCACCTTCGACACATGCAAGCGTTCGATCAACTTCATAGGAAAAATCCACATGCCCCGGAGTATCGATCAAGTTTAATATATATTCTCCATAGTTCATACGTACAGGAGCTAGTTTGATTGTTATGCCACGCTCACGAGAGATTGGATTCCGATCCAACATCTGTTCATCATGTTTATTTTTATCGATCGTTCCCGTCATCTCCAAAAGACGATCTGCAAGAGTTGACTTGCCGTGGTCTACATGAGCGATAATAGCAAAGTTTCGAATTTGTTTCATAGTACATTCTTTCACAATGATGTATTGTACCAAAATACTGATTTATAAATGTGGTATAATATTACTATGGGATATAAAGATAAATTACGTAGAGTTACGGATGAGGAAGCTAACATACGAAGAAAAAAAGCAATAGCATTTGCAACGCGTCCTGGAATTGAAATTGGATATGATAACCATCCTAAAACTTGGAAAATGACTGGTCACGACAAACCAAATTCCTCATACCAAGAGCGGTTGCCAATATTTTCTAATAGAGATGACCAGCATGTTAATGCAATAGAACTTGTAGAACATTTAGTTTCTCAGGGGAATAACCCAACTATTCTAGATCTTGGTTGTGGCAAAGAAGCGCGAGCATTAGAGGAACTCCATCTATTGTATGGCACGTCTATTCAATTATGGGGATTAGATGTGAAGCCAATTGTTCCATCAAATCCTCGCGAAGGCATAGTTCTATTCCAGGGAAATATCGTGGAACTTTCAGAGTTAGTTCCCCCAAACAGCGTTGATGTTATAGTATCTACAGGAGCCTTATTATATCTTCATCATGAATACCCTAAATCAGTACTACTTGGTCAGATGAGTAGTAGACTAAAGATCGGTGGATTTGGTTTTGTCGAAGGATTAAATGTTAAGGATTATTTTATTGCCCACCTAAATGGTATTACACCGTATTTCCCAGACTTTCTTTATGATCAATTTGGCGTTGTATCAGGCGATTCTCAGTGCTCTTCGTTCCAAAGAATACGGTAGTTTTAAATAATTCTTATCGTAGTAGCACCTTTTCCCTGACCCCACAAATCACCATGAACAACAATAAATTTACTGTTCCGTTTTTGTTCAATTTTATCCTGTAGAAATCGTACTGCTTGTTTTATTGCAACCATCTCCGCATTGAGCGTACTATCAAACTCGTATAGATATGGTCGAATGCCAAAATTTATGGTAAGAGACTCATAAACTCCTTGTGATGGAGTGAATGCATAAATGGGTACTTGAGGTCGATATCGCGAAAGGAGTCGTGCGGTATTGCCGGTTTGCGTAAATACAATAAACCCACTGATTGACTGTTTAGCAGCGACATACCGTCGATACAGATTGTAAGCTGTATCACAGATCATTGCACCAGTATCTTTTGCTGAATATTGAATATAACTTCGGATATCATGTTCTGGCTTTGGTTCATAAAACAGTGCGGTTTTCCTCATGACATCCACCGTTTTTTCCGGATACTTTCCTGAGGCGGTCTCTCCTGAAAGCATGATTGCATCAGTATAATCGTAGATGGCGTTTGCAATATCCGAAACCTCGGCTCGAGTTGGCAACGGTTGTGCAATCATCGATTGCAGCATTTGTGTTGCGGTTATGACAAATTTTCCCGCAATAAGACATTTTCGAATCATCATTTTTTGATAAAATGGTACTTGCTCTATAGGAATTTCAACACCAAGGTCGCCACGGGCAACCATGATTCCATCGGTTGCATCAATAATTTTATCGATATTATCAAGCGATTTCTGTGTTTCAATTTTTGATACAACTAAACCGGTAACACCAAATTTCTTTGCCTCTTTGCGAAGTGTCTGGATGTCAGAGGGCGATCTCACAAATGAAAGCGCAATAAAATCAACCTCATGTTTTGCGGCAAGTTTCAAACCTTCAAGATCTCGATCAATAAGAGAGGAGAGGGGAATATGTGCGCCGGGTATATTGAGAGATTTATTATTGAGAAGCACTCCTTCAGTATGAGATTTAAGGAATATATCGTTTCCTTTTTTCACCACCTCAAATGAAAACATACCATCATCTGCAACAAGCACCTGTCCATGTTTTAAATGTTCAATTATTTCCGGGTGCGTGATGGAGAGTCCTTTCACTCCTTTTTGTGAGTACAATGCAGGTCCAAAGAGTATTTCTTCACCGATCTTAAGTGCAATTTTTTCAAACGGCATGGTGATTCGAATTTCAGGACCAGCAAGATCTATGAGCGTCCCAATGGGAATTCCAAGTGAACGCGCAATCGAATTGACACGTTTTATTCGATCTGCATGCCATTCTACCGTGTTATGTTTAAAATTGAATCGGAATACGTTGACTCCTTTGTTTATGAGTGAAATTATTTTTTCTTCAGTGTCACAAGCGGGACCGATCGTTGCGATAATTTTCGTTAATTTATCCATATGAAGCAAACATTATACTGTCCAAATGAATAATAAACAATTGCTCTCTTTGGTTTTTATGTTCCTTCTTGCCAGCTATTGAGGTATGTTTTCTGCTCTTGCGTCAATACGTCAATCTGAATTCCCCGACTTTTCAGTTTAAGTCGAGCAATTTCTGTATCAATTTTTGCAGGAAGCGCATACACTTTATACTCAAGTTTGCTTTTATTTTTCCAAATATACTCGGCAGCCAAAGCCTGTCCTGCAAAACTCGTATCCATGACTGAGGCAGGATGTCCATCTGCAGCAGCAAGATTCACAAGTCGCCCCTCTCCAACAAGATAGAGAATCTTCTTTCCGGCAGAATACTCATCAACCATTGGTCTGACTCTTCGCACTTTTTGAGACATCTTTTCAAGAGACTTTATGTTGATTTCAACATCAAAATGTCCTGATTGTGCAAGAATGATACCATCTTTTGCAACCTTCAAATGCCGCTCGTCGATTACGTGTTTGTTTCCCGTGACAGATACTGCAAAATCAGCAATGCGAATTGCTTGAGACAGTGTCATCACCTGATACCCATCCATGACCGCTTCAAGCGCTTTGATTGGATCAATCTCACAAACGATAACCAATGCGCCCATACCTCGTGCCCTCATCGCAATTCCTCGACCACACCATCCATAGCCACATACGACAAACACACTTCCCGCTATGAGTTTATTTGTTGATCGCATAAGTGCATCAATCGTAGACTGTCCCGTCCCATATCGATTGTCAAAAAGATGTTTGGTAAGATTGTCGTTCACCGCTAACACAGGAATTTTTAACGCATTGTCTTTCTCCATTGCTTTCAGTCGAATAACACCCGTTGTTGTTTCCTCTGTTGAACCAGTAACTTCACTTAATTGCTTCATTCGTTCTGAATGCAACATACTTACCAAATCTGCGCCATCATCCATCGTTTGATTTGGACGCACGTCAAGAACTTGATTTAAGTGTTGATAATACGTTTTATTATTCTCACCCTTGATCGCAAAAACAGGGATTTTATAATCTTTAACAAGTGACGCGGCAACCTCGTCATTGGTCGAAAGGGGATTACTCGCACACAGATACACATCGGCGCCACCTTCTTTCAAGGTAATCATAAGATTTGCTGTTTCTGAGGTAACATGAAGACAGGCTGATAATTTTACCCCGTTAAGAGATTTATTTTTTTTAAAACGTTCTCGAATTTGCCTGAGAACTGGCATGTCTTTTTCCGCCCATTCAATGCGATTTTTCCCCGCAGCTGCAAGAGAGATATCTTTGATGTCGTATTTCATACGTTATTTCTTAAATAATAATTATGTGATGACCGTTAATGATTGCGCACGATTTAAGATATCTTGACTCCTTGGGTTATGATTAATGGTCCCAACATGCTCAATTGCAAAACTTGCGAGTGCGTTTCCTATCTTCAGTGAGTTTTCAAGAGACATTCCTTCAAGAAGTCCCCCAATAAACCCTCCGCGCCACGCATCACCTGCGCCGGTTGGGTCAATGATAGATTCTATAGGATATCCTCCGATTGCACAATCAAATGAATCGGATTGGAAATGAATACCCTTTGAGCCAAGGGTCGTAATGAGTCCCGCTTCCTTTGGGATAATATTCAAAATTGTTCGTTTTAATCTTCGCTCAATCTGGGCAATCTCATAATCATTGCCAACAACAAATCTCGCCGAGCGAATACCTTCTTCAAGATCTTTATCTGAGATAAACGTGAGTGACATTCCGGGATCATACAGATAGGCAATACTGTTTTCAATACAATACTTTTGAACATGGAGAAATGCATCCGCATGATTTGCTGAAATGACAAAAAGGGGAGAGCCTTCAGAATATTTTTTAAAATCAATATCTTTGCCTCGTACTCCCGCTCCATAATAATATCCCCATATTTGATTACCCGCTTTGTCCGTCATCACTTTTCCCGTTGAAGTATACAAATTGCCGTCGATAATTGATCCGGAGTAATCTATCTTTTTTTCTTTAAACATCCGAGTAATATCGTCATGATCTTTGCCCATTGCGCCAAGCACGGAAACCTCTGAAGAGGTACAAATTGAGGTGTTGTATGCAATATTGGTAGCCGTGCCACCGAGATGTTTTGCAAGCTTATCAACGACAAACGAAACATTAATTTGGTGCAGTTTTTCCGGATGAAAATGATCTTTGAAAAATCCCGGAAAATCCATAATTTCATCATAGGCTATGGAGCCGGTGACAATTACTGAAGAATAGGTATATTGGTTCATGATTAGTAAGTGAAAATAAAAATACCATTATACATATTATTGAGAAAGACCTCTCATTCCTTTTAGAGCAGTTTCGTTTGTTGGGTCCAGTTCAAGAGCCTTTTGATATGATTTCCGAGCTAATTCATTCTCTCCTTTATTCATATATACCGTGCCAAGATTAACATAAAGCTCGGGATATGTTGGATACACTTCAATTGCATGAAGCGTATATTTTTCAGATGTCTCAAAATCTCCCTTTTCAAAATACATTGCAGCTATATTTTGATAGGATTGCCACAATGCAGGGTTGAGCTCAACTGCTTTCAAATAATATTTTTCTGCTTCCTCATTCTTTCCCGCTTGTCTAAATATATTGGCAAGATTGTGATGTGCATCTGGATAACTGGGACTCAATTCTATTGCACGGCTAAACTCCTGAGCGGCACTTTGAAGATCGCCGATCCGCGCATAGTAGTCTCCCAGATTATTGTGCGTTTTTGGATCAGATGGAGATGCTTTTCCGGTTGCAATCCATAATTTGTCTTCATTTTGCCAGTCTATATTTCGAACAATCGTACGCACAGAAAAAGACAAGAGGAGTATCGTAAAAATGATGTACCCAACCGACTTGTATGTTTTGCTGTCAATGAGCTTGGAGAGGAGTACCGAAAATACAAAAAAGAGACCGATGGAACCTAAGTAAGAATATCTCTCTGCGACTAACCAAGATAAGCCGAATGGATTGAGGGTTGGAAGCAACGTAATGATAAAAAAACTGAGCCAAAAAAATACCGATTTATTTTTTCGAAAACTGACCATTATCAATCCAAAAAAAAGTAATGTGAGGCTCAGTAGAACTAAAAATTGAAACGGTGAAAAACGAAACTCCGATTGATACAGAGTGAGGTGTCGTGGCCAAATAAAAAGCTTGATGTAGGTGCCAAGTGCCGCTGGAATTTGAAAAAAGGGATTTTCGACGTTGAACGTTGCGGTTTTACCTTGAGACACTGCCAAGTACTCAATTCGTTCTTGTACCCGCGTCAGAATAATAAGTCCCCAGATAAATGAAACACTAAAGTACGAGCCGAGAAGAATCCAACTTTTTCGTACCGAACCAAATGTAAATTCGTATAATCCAATAATGAAGGGAAATACGATTACTTTTTCGGACGCAGATAACGAAATAATAAACGCTAAGATCGAATAAGCAATATACCGTATTAATTTCTGGGATTTAAATCGTAAATAGAAATAAAATGATGTCAAAATGCCAAACCCTGCCTGCGCATAAATACCTCCTGATATCCATGTCACCGACTCAGTCATCATCGGATGCACTGCGGCAAATGAAGCAACAATGAATGGCAAGAATTTCTTTTTCGAGAAATAGGGAACAATGAGATACGTCATCCAAACAAATCCCAGATGAAAAAGTATGTTCCAAATGCGAAATGCAAACGGAGTAAGCCCACCAATAGTATAAGAAATCAAATATTGAGCCGCACGGATTATAAACGTCGGAACCGCAAATAAATAGCCAGGTTCTTTAAATGCATTCTCATTTCTCAATATGGCATACACGTCGTCTGATACAAACTCAGCTCCGAATCCATTTGCATAGACAATGAGGATAAACACGAAGAAAAGGATAAAGTAAGGAACATGCTCTTTGAAAATAAATTTTGGTTGTTCTTGAATACTCTCTTCTGATTTTGTGACGAATCTTTTATGATTCGTCACATGTTGAAGAATTAAATCCTCGGGAATTTTTTTTCGTTTTGAAATCATTTCGACCGATTCTTTCGGATAGTGTTTTTGGATATATCTTTTTTGAGAGTACGTCAACTTCATAGTATCCATTGTAGCGTTTTGCATCTAAAATGCAAAATGAACTTTGTATTTACTCGTAAGCATTTTCAAGTGAGTAGGGTATAGTATATGATATGCAAACTGTTTCGGTTATCGTTCCTACGCATAATTCGGGTAAAACTCTTACCCGATGTCTTAAATCAGTTCGATCTCAAACTTTTAAAAATATTGAACTCATTGTTGTTGATAATTTTTCTACAGACAACACCTTGAAGATTGCCAAACGCTTCGCAGACAAGGTCTTTTCGGTTCCTCCTGAAAGAAGTACCCAACGCAATTATGGAGTTAAAAAAAGTACCGGTGAATATATTATGTTTGCTGATTCAGACATGTACCTCAGTTCATCTGTTATACGGGAATGCGTGAGTGCCTTGAAAAAGGATATCATTGGAATATATATTCCTGAACAAATTCTTGGCGATTCTTTTTGGGCAGAGGTACGAAATTTTGAAAGAGGATTTTACAATAGTACCTGCGTCGATGCGATTCGTTTTTTGAGGAAAAAAGATTTTGAAAAAATGGGAGGATTTGACGAGCAGTTAAGAGTGGCAGAGGACTGGGATTTTGACCGGCGAATACGAAACTATGGAACGACCGCCGAAATTACTGCACATGTATTTCATGACGAATCGGCTTTTTCGATTGATACATATATTGGGAAGAAAAAATCCTATTTTGATGATCTTCAAATATATCAACAAAAATGGAACGGGCATCCTGAAGTAAATAAACAACTAGGTTTTATGTACCGAATGATAGGGGTATTTATTGAGAATAATAAATGGAAACGATTGCTGCGGCAGCCAATTTTATCTATGGCAATGATAGTACTTCGAACGATGGTTGGTTTTGAGTATCTTATTTCAAAAATCGTATTAAGAAAAGTTACATCATAACTTCAACTATGCAAAATAATACAAATCCCCTCAGTTCAACGTGGAATATTCAATGGCGAAATTATAATAAAGCTCCTTTTTTCAAGCCAAATCATAAAGTTATTCAGGAGATTGTTCGCTGTTTTGATGGAAATGTAAAGAATAAGAAAATACTCGAAATCGGTGCCGGTTCCGGTTGTGACGTTCTTTGTTTGTCCAAAATGGGAGCTTACGGATATGCGTTGGATTTCTCTTCCGAATCAATCAAAACAATGCGATACTGGTCGAAGAAAACAAAAACGAATATCAGTATCAAGCAGGCAGATATTAGAAACTTACCTTATGAAAAGTCACTATTTGATATGATTTATTCGGTAGGACTTATGGAACATTTCGAAAACCCCCTTCCGTTACTGGAAAAGCAATTATCTTCAATAAAAAAGGGAGGATTTCTTCTCATTGATCTTCCACAGAAATATTCGTTATACACTATTGCAAAACACGTTCGAATGAGATTGGGTACCCATCCATTTGGCTGGGAAACAGAATATTCCTTGGGAGAATTGAGAAAAATGTCTGAAAAATTAAACACAAAGATCGTCAGATGGTATGGAAGAGATCTGGATATTATTCAAAAAATCCCCCTCAGCATTAGACCATATGTTGATTCCGTATACAAGAAAACTATTGAAAACACGTGGATTTCTCCCTATATCGGCCTTTCCATTGGAATCATCTTGCAAAAATAATCAGCATTTTTGAGAATATCCATGAAAAATCAATCAACAAAAAAACAGAAAACAATCTCACTCATTGTCGTAAACTACAATGGTCGAGAACATTTGGATGAATATTTTACCTCTGTTTTTTCACAAACAAGAGTTCCTGACGAAGTGATCATGTTTGACAACTTGTGCACCGATGGCAGTCGAGCATTTGTAGGAAAAAAATTCCCAACCGTCAAAATCATCACCGAGGATCGATTTAACACCGGAACAGCACGCGCATACAACACAGCCTTTCAAAAATCTTCAGGAAATTTTGTTGTTTTACAGTCAAATGATATTGTTTTGGATTCTAAGTGTATTGAAACCTTATATAAGAAAATAAGCAGTGATGATTCAATAGGCATCGTCTCGAGCATTACAATACGGTATCCCAATAAAAAATTGCGAAAATTTATCGTAGATCAAGCGGGGGGACAGATGGATATATATGGATTTGGCATGCAGAACTATCCGCAAGTGCCGGTAATTGATATCCCTGATGCCGGAGAAGTTTTTTTTGCATATGGTGATTCGATCATTATGAGAAGGGAGGCTTTTCAAAAAGTAAACGGACTTGATGAACGAATGTTTATGCTTCATGACGATATAGATTTATCCTGGCGCATGAGACTGCTTGGCTACAAAATCATGTATACAAAACATTCCTTTGTATATCACAAGGGAAGTGCAACGATTGGATCAAATTACAAACGTCCACAGATACGATTTTTGAGTGAACGAAATGGAATGAGATGCTATTTAAAAAATACTTCATATGCTCATTTCTTCAAAACCTTTCCCATGTATATGATACTCTTATGCGGAGAAATGGGATATTTTTTATTCCGAGGAAAATTTCAATTATTTTTTGCAGATGTACGAGCCATACTTTGGAATCTGTACTATCTTCCCGAAACACTCCTCCTGAAAATTCAAATTCAGTCTCATGCAAAAATGGATAATACAAACAAACTTTTCCACCACAAAAGCTTCAAACTCATGCTCTTCAAAAATTTTAGCAAATCACTTTGAAATCTCCTCAAAATTATTATGGTACTATTTAGTACAATGGTGCTACTTTTATGAAAGTTTCAGATTACATCGTTTCCTATCTTGAATCAATCAAAGTTACGACCGTGTTTGGTATAACCGGATCGGTGATCGCCGATATTCTCGACTCCTTCCACGGTAAGAAAAAAATTCATCTTTATCATCCTATTCACGAACAAACGGCTGCAATGTCAGCACATGCATACACCATGGCCAGTGGAAAAATCGGTGTCGCAATCTCTACATCCGGCCCGGGAGCCACGAATCTTTTGACCGGTCTCACGTGTGCATGGTATGACTCGATTCCCGCACTCTATATCAGTGGTCAAGTAAATAGCAACTTCACCAGGGGCAAAAAGGCAGTCCGCCAGATTGGATTTCAAGAAACTGACGTGGTCGGCATCGTCAAATGTGTTACAAAATATACGACGATGGTGACCGATCCTTCCCTGATTCGGTATGAACTTGAAAAGGCAGTTCACCTTGCCACTACTGGACGGCCAGGTCCGGTACTTCTTGATATTCCCATCGATGTACAAAGAGCCGATATCGACCCGTCAAAATTAAAACGGTTTATTCCAGAAATACAATCGAAAACAAAAAATAGTACATTAATACAAGAAAAAATAAAAGAATATATCACTGATCTAAAAAAAGCCAAACATCCTGTGGCGCTTGTTGGTGGGGGAGTAACACACGCAAACGCGATCAAAGAGGCAGAATCACTCTTTCACTATCTGAAGGTTCCGACGGTACTGACATGGGTCGGCATCGATACGCTCCCCAAGGCGCACCCACTCTATCGTGGACGGATTGGTACCTATGGCCAACGAGGAGCAAATTTTACCATTCAAAATGCAGATCTATTACTATCTCTCGGGTC
The DNA here is from genome assembly GCA_964452355.1 of uncultured Gammaproteobacteria bacterium. Taxonomy (GTDB): domain Bacteria; phylum Patescibacteriota; class Microgenomatia; order UBA1406; family GWC2-37-13; genus UBA1450. The sequence continues at coordinate 68,890 of CAYVKV010000003.1, forward strand.
TCGTCATGATGGAAGACAGACCGGCGGTCGACTTGATAGCTTTGCCCGAGAAGCAAAGAGATATATTGTTGATGTTGACGAAGGAGAACTCAAGGATCAGCCAATTCATGGTCATGTCAATATTCATGCAGATCTGAAGGAGTTTATTCCACTCCTTACTCAGAAAATTCAATCAGAAAACATTCCTTCGTTTACTCATTGGCTCAAAGAGACAAAAGAGTGGCAATTGGAGTTCCCAACGGTTCTCCCCAATTATGAAAAGCCAAATCGAAGAGTAAACACCTATTCGTTTATGAAAAAACTATCCCATATTTTGGAAGTGGGGGATATTATCGTTGGAGATTGCGGCGGGAATATCGTACCGCTTGCACAGGCTTTTGAGGTCAAGAAACATCAAAAGCTCATCACGTCTTGGTCTCATAGCCCGATGGGATATGCATTTGCGGCAAGCATAGGAGCGTACCTTGGGAAAAGTAAAGAGACAAAACATGTCGTTTGTACCATTGGAGATGGGGGTATGCAAGTGAATATTCAAGAACTTCAGACGTATAAGATGTACAACATTCCGGTAAAAGTTTTTGTACTCAACAATCAGTCATACGGAATTATCATGCAGTACCAAGACACCTATCTGAACTCGCGATATGTTGGCGCAGCTCCAAAATGGGGATATACCTACCCGGATTTCAGAAAAGTAGCTGAGGCATTTGGTATCAAGACTGAACTCATACGTACAAATGGAGAAGTTGAGTCAAAGATCAAAAAAGTACTTGCAATGAAAGGACCCGTGATATGTGAGGTCAATCTTGAGAAAAAAACAGTCCTCGAACCGAGACTCGGATGGAATGCCGGTATTGAAGATCAGTTTCCAAAAATTGATCAGGATGTTTTGAAGCGTCACTTGTACGTAAAACAGTTTAACCCTGATAAGAAGTAGTATGAACTCCACCATTACCCATGATATCGAACAGATTGTCGATCGATTAGATCTCAGTCCATTGAAAGGAAAGAGCGTTCTTCTTACCGGCTCAAATGGTTTTCTTGGAAGATACATCGCGATGGTCGTTTCGATGTTGAATCAAAAATATGATTATGGAACCACGTTGTACTGTTGGAGCCTCCACGCGCCAAATGATGATATAAAAAACCTTGCAAAAAATGACCCAAACATCATCCCTCAATCCGTAAATCTTTCAAAACCAATTACCTTTACAAAAGAAGTTGATTTCATTCTTCATGCGGCAGGTTATGCGCAGCCAAAAAAATTTATTGAGAATATATTTGAAACCATTGAGCTAAATATTCACGCAACTCACTCCCTTCTCGAAATTGCAAAAAAGAATAATGCCCGTTTCTTATTTTTCAGTTCCGCAGAGGTGTATGGCGATATTCCAAAAAATCTTATTTCCGTATCTGAGAAATACAACGGTTGTATCGACACCTCAAATATTAGATCAATGTATGCTGAATCGAAACGTCTTGGCGAGACTATCTGCTCAATGTACCGACAAAATGAAGACGTAAATGCATTTGTCGCACGTATTTCTCATGTATACGGACCGGGTATCTCAACAACTGACAAAAGGGTGATTGGAGAATGTATACGAAAAGCATTTGAAGAAAAAGTCATAACTCTTGAGGATCAGGGCACCGCAATAAAAACGTGGGGATATATCGCAGATATCATACAAATGATTCTCAATATACTCACTCATGGAACTGAATTGATATATAACGTAGGAGGTATTGATACCATGAGCATCAAAGAATTAGCTGAAGAAATCGGTCGCCAAACAAATGCGGATGTGGTCACTCCTCAATCAAATGGAAAAAAAGACAATAGCATACATGATCCTCAATTTGTAAAATTGAATATCACAAAATATTCGAAAGAATTCGGCGATCCAACATTTATATCATTTTCAGAAGGGATACGACGAACAATAGAATGGAATAGAAACATTAGTCAACTCGTATGAATAAAGACAGATTATTTTGGAAACTCCAAGACAACATTCTTGATACAGAAAATAAACAAACCCTCATCAAATTCATAAAATCTACCGATCGCTTTACTCAGTTTGAGGAGGTGAAAAAATTTGAAAGAGAATGGTCGACATGGCAAGGGAGAAGGCATAGTGTTTTTGTAAATTCAGGGAGTTCTGCAATCCTGGTCATTATTTCTGCACTGAAAGAATATTACAAATGGGGTAAAGGCGCTGAAATAATGGTACCCGCGGTAACATGGATTACTGATATTTCAGTACTTCTTCAGCTTGATTTAAAACCGGTATTTGTCGATGTGAATCTTGAAGATTTTTCATTTGATTATGAAGATTTAGCATCAAAGATTACTTCAAAAACAAAAGCGATATTTCTCACTCATCTCATTGGGTTTCCAGCAGATATTAATAAAGTGAAGCAAATGATTGGTAAGAAAAAAATCCATCTCATTGAAGATTGCTGTGAATCACATGGAGCAAAAATTTCAAATACAAAAGTCGGCAATCACGGATTGGTAAGTTTGTTTAGTTTTTACTGGGGTCACCATATTACGACTGTTGAGGGTGGAATGATCTGCACCGATAATAAAAAACTATATCATCTCTTTCTGCTCAAACGCTCTCACGGCCTGGCTCGGGAACTTCCCAAAAAACTGCATCAATATTACAAAAACAAACACAAAGACATTGATTTTAATTTTCTCTTTCTTACCAATGGGTTCAATGTTCGAAATACAGAACTCAATGCAGTACTGGGAAGTTCACAATTAAAAAAACTGGATAAATACATTGAACATAGGAATAAAGTACATGAAAAATTCCTGAAAATTATCAGTCATTATCCGGAATATTTATTTGCACCCTACAAAGACGGTATCTCCTCATTCTCACTGCCATTCATCATGAAGAAACAATATATCAAAAATCGACTCCAAAAGTTTCTGACAAAAAATGGCGTAGAAACGCGACCTATTATTGGAGGAAATTTACTTCGCCAACCATTTTTAAAAGCTGAATTTAAAAATAAAGGTTTTCCCAATGCAGATTTTCTTCATAAGAATGCATTTTATATTGGAAATAATCAATTCGTGGATTCTCAGAAACTCAACCGACTCAAAGAACTACTGGATATATTTTTTACCAATCCAAAAAATATCACCCATGAATAAATCATCAAAAATATACATTGCCGGACATACGGGACTTATCGGAAGCGCCCTTGTTCGCAAATACACCCGAGAAGGATACCCGAATATTCTGACCAAAACTCATCACGAACTTGATTTAACCGACAACACAAAAGTCAATCAATTTTTTTTAAAGAAGCAGCCTGATTATGTGATTTTGGCTGCAGCAAAAGTTGGGGGAATACAAGCAAATATTGCGCGTCCTGCACGTTTTTTGATTGAAAATATGCTCATTCAAAATAATGTCATTCTGTCAGCCCTTGAATATGGGGTAAAAAAGTTGTTATTTATCTCCTGTGGATGTGCATACCCGACACAATCTCCGCAACCGATAAAAGAAGAGTACCTCCTGTCGGGGAAGCTTGAACAAACAAATGAAGGTTTTGCGATTGCAAAAATTGCAGGAATGAAACTCTGTGAAAAAATCAACCTTGAATATAAGAAAGAGTTTCTTACATGCATCGCAGCAAATACCTACGGAGAACATGACCATTTTGATGAAGAAAGATCGCACGTCATATCGGCCCTCATAAAGAAGTTTCATCAGGCAAAAGTCGAAAATCTATCTAATGTAACAATCTGGGGAACGGGAACGGCTCAGCGAGAATTTATCTACGTTGATGATCTTGCTGATGGTTTGCATCTTCTTATGGAGGAATATTCCAGTTCCGAACCGATTAATATCGGCAGTGGTCAAGAATTCACTATCAAAAAATTGAGTGAAATTATTCAAAGAGTAGTAAAATATGAAGGAAAAGTCACATTTGATTCCTCAAAACCTGACGGGATGAAACGAAGAATATTTGATAGTAATAAAATCATGGATCTTGGATTTAAGCCACAAATATCATTTGAAGAAGGAATAAAACGAGCGTATCAGTTTTATTGCGTGTCATCCCGCACTTGATGCGGGATCCACTCTTAATTCACAACAAACATCATGAGCATTTTTTCAAAATTAATTTGTTATTTACTGAGGATTCCCGCACAACTCAAGGGAATGCGGTTTGGAAAAAATAGTTTTATCGGCCCAGGGTATGATTTTCTCTTTTTAAATCTGAGAAATGTAGAAGTCAAAAACAATGTTATGATCGGGTCTCGGGCATGGTTTCAGACCGTTGACTCTGGAAAAATAACGATTGGATCGGGGACACATATCGGACGAGATGCTGTTCTTTCTGCACGGGATGAAATAACAATCGGTGAAAATTGTTTACTGTCATATCGTGTGTCCATTCTTGACCACGATCATAAACTTGATCGTTCAATAAAATCTCCTATGAGGAGCGGTCTCACGAAAGGACAAAAAGTGACAATTGGCAATAACTGCTTTATCGGAGCAAATGTTTGTATTATAAAAGGAGTTACTCTTGGAAATCATTGTGTCGTTGGTGCAAATAGCGTCGTGACAAAATCCTATCCGGCATTTTCAATGTTGGGTGGAAATCCTGCAAAACGTATTAAAAAACTTCCCTTAAAATAATTACACAATCTTCAAATAGGGGATCGTAATGATAAACTGCCCACCACGTTCTCGATATTCTTTATTTTTTTCGATAATCTCTTTGGCAAAATTCCACGACATGAGAAGTGCATAGTCGGGAGTATCTGTTTTTAATTTAGTTTCTGAATAAATGGGAATATGAGTTCCCGGTGTATATTTTCCTTGTTTATAGGGAGTTGAGTCGACAATATAATCGAGAATGTCTGTTGAAATATTGCAATAATTAGTAAGGACATTACCTTTTGCAGAAGCGCCATACCCAATGATTGATCGATTCTCCTTTTTTATTCGTTTTAAGAAATGAAGTAAATCCCGTTTGATCACTTTGACTCTCCGTGCAAACTCATCATAGGTGGATCTTACATGTAATTTTTTGAGATTTTCCTCTGCGACAAATTTTCCAACCCGTGGGTGGATTGAATACGAACCATCAACATGAGCAGCAAAAATACGTACCGTCCCACCATGAATACTTTGTTTTTTGATATCAACAATTTTGAGTTTATATTTTTCAAATAACTTCATGAGTGGTCGAATGGAAATGTAGCTCAGATGTTCATGATAGATTGTGTCAAATTCATTATTGTCCAATAAATCAATGAGATATGGCGCCTCAATCACAAATAAACCTTTTGAATGAAGGAGTATTTTTACTCCCTTCATGACGCTGTGAAGATCATCAATATGCGCAAAAACATTCGTTGCGGTGATCGCTTTAGCAGTGCCAAATTTTTGGTAAACTTTTTGGGCCGTTTTTTCATTGAAATAATCGGCTATTGTTGCGATGCCACGGGCGTTTGTGTCTTTGGCAATATTTTCTGCAGGATCAATACCGAGAACGTTCAGTTTTTTCTTTTTGAAAAATGACAAGAGTGTCCCGTCATTACTTCCAATATCAATAACCAGTTCATTTTTGAGGGGGTTTATCGCGGCGATCACATCGGTTGCTAATTTTTGAAAATGTTCAACCATTGTTTTGGATGCTGAAGGAATATAGAGATAATTCTTAAACATAATTTCTGCGGGTATTGTATGCGTAAGTTGCACAAGCCAACATGATTCACATACGCAGATTTTCAAAGGGTAATGGAGTTCTTGCTTTTTCAGATCTTTCTTCCCAAGAAACCCATTGGGTATCGGCATAGATCCGAGAGAGAGGAAGGAATATAGTTTTGAAGACCCACACATCCGACAGGTGGTGCGTCGATATTCGCTTGCAGAAACCTTCTTTTTTTGGCGCTTTCTCATAGTACAATTATACTGAAAAAAGAATTCACACTATGAGCACTTCAAAAAAACCAATGGTCAGCGTTGGCATTCCCGTTTGCAATGGGGAACAGTACATTCAAGAATCTCTTGTTTGCATTTTGAATCAGACATACTCAAACCTTGAGATTATCATTTCTGACGATAACTCAAAAGATAAATCGTACAAAATTCTTAAATCGTATGCTACCACTGACTCACGAATCACATTGGTTCAGCAAAAAAAACGAATTGGACCAATCAACAATTTCAATTATGTACTGGAGAAAGCACGGGGAGAATATTTTGTTTGGGTAGCACAAGATGATCTGCATGATAAGGAGTTTATAAAAGCACTGCTTGATCACATGCAAAAAGATAAGAATGTAACCCTTGCAATGAGTGATTATCGAAATCTATACAAGGACAAAACGTATAAAGTCTATGAAGCGCCGTCTCATAGCATAAAGTCACCGACTGATTCCCTAAATTACTTTCTCAAAACACATAATCTTTCACTGTTTTATGGTCTCCACCTGACGAATGTTCTTAAGAAAATTGGAGGATATCATACGGATATGAGACCATACTTTGGAAGCAGTGATTTTTTGATGATCTTTAAAACGCTTCTTCTTGGAAATCTGAGTTTTGTTGACAAAGTGTTGTTTTACAAACGTGACACAGGAATGTATACCGATGAATTTTCAAATTTACGAAACCGTCCAATGAACATTTTGAGTAATAAAATAGTAAGATATGCATTATTTCCCATTCATTATGTCTTTGATTGTATTTTTGGAATAAATTATTTATTGCGATCCGATCTAAAAATTGTTGACAAAATGCAAGTTGCCCTGTGGCTTACCAAATGCACGTTTCGACTTTTTGGAGGATATATTGTCAAATCAACAAAAGGGAGCATGATATTATTTCGAAGAATGATAGGGGTATGAAAAAAATTATCGTATTCTTAAATGCATATAGTCAGGGAATAAGTGGTGCAGACAAAATTTGTATTGAAACGTGGAAGCATTTTGATGAGAAGCATGTCACGGTCATGACATCGCGTGAAGGAAAGAACGTATGCGAAAATTTTAAACTCAAAGCGCGCTTTATCATCACCACATCCGAACAGACTTTTCATAATCCACTCAATACCTATCTTAAACGAATCATTATTGGCATTTGGAGAGCGATTACCGCTTCAAATCAAGATGTATTGTATTCATCATCTGACCAACTGCCTGATATTCTTCCGGCTCTGATTTTCAAACTCAGAAACAGAGATGCTCAATGGATTGTGCGTAGCTATCATATCATTCCAAAAAAACGACTCATATCCTATCTTGCTCAAAGATTTAGCTTTTTTATCATAAATATTCTTGAAGCGACAATGATCACTGCAAGCACATTGATGAAGAATGAGTTGCTTCGGAATGGATTTCCATCAGAGCATGTTCATATTGTTTATCCGGGAATTACGATATCTAAAATGCTAAAGAGAAGAACAACAAATAAATACGAGGCAGTGTTTATGTCGAGACTTCACGAGTCGAAAGGTATTTTTGACCTTATTGATATCTGGAAAAAAGTTATAAAAAAAATGCCGAATGCTTCACTCAAAATCATAGGAACTGGTGAAAAACAGACAATTCAGAAACTAAATAATTTAATTAAGATAAATAATCTTGAAAGTACTATTACGCTTCTCGGACACCAGTCTGATGAAAAAGCAAAGTTAATTATTTCTAATTGTCATTTATTCGTATTTCCCAGTCATGAAGAAGGGTTTAGCCTGACAATCGCCGAGGTACTGCTCATGGAGATACCAATCATAACCTATGATCTGCCGATTTATCAGGATGTATTTCCCAATGCATTATCTAAGGTACCCAATGCGGATATCAATGCGTTTGCAGATCGGATTATTGATGTATTTCACAACAAACACAAGTATGATAAGAAAGTTAATCTTGGAAGAGATATGGTAAAAAAATATACATGGAAACATGCAATTGCAAATGAACTTAGATTATTAGATTTATGAGTATCATAAATAACATTCGATATACAATTCAATACATCCGAGTCACAATTATTGAATATACTTTATATGCAATAGATGATCCGAAGCTTATTTGGAATATTCCCCGACGATTTTTTGAAGAAATCTCATTGTACGTCAAATATTGGATTGCAAAAAGTACTCATTCGAGCAAAAATACTCACGTCCGACAGGAGCTTTTTAAGCTTAACGCAGAGATGGAAAAAGGAGATGATCTTTATAAGCCATCTCTTATTTGGAAAGATATTTATGAGCAGTTTGATCGCGTTCTTCATGTTGAACATTTATCAAACTTTAAATCACAACGATACAATTCGCGATTTGCAGATCTGCCGCCGACTTCTCAGGATATTTACCCCCGATTTCTTTGGATCTATTGGAACAGTATTAAACAGAGAGACACATTAAACTTACTAAACACTATCCATGAGCCAAAGCTTGGAGGAGCAAAAACGTATAAAATCGATGGGAAAGAAATAACTCACGACTTACTTCAATCTTTCGATGAATTTTATCAAATGTATCCCCACTTAAATTCTTTAAAGAATCATACTGTTATTGCAGAGCTGGGAGCAGGGTATGGTCGACTGGGGTACGTTTTTCTCAAAGCAATGACAAATAACACCTATGTTGTCATTGATCTTCCAGGAACCTTGGTTATTGCCCAATATTACCTTTCAAAAGTCTTCTCAAATGAAAAAATATTGACGTACCAAAAAAGCAAAAAGCTCAAAAAAATAACTAAAAAAATACTCTCTCAGTATAGAATTGTATTTCTTGCCCCGTGGCAACTTCCCGATGTCGATGAAAAAGTCTTTGACTTATTTATAAATATTTATTCATTTCAAGAAATGACCGTTGACCAAATTCAAAACTACTTTCGCTTAATTGATTTAACATGTTGTCGTTTATTCTTTACCAAACAATTTACTCGTTCATACAATCCAAAAGATGAGATTGTTATTCTGAAAAAACAGTACCCTGTCTATTCAACATGGAAAAAAATCTATGACCGTCCCTCGACAATAAGTCAAGATATTTTTGAAGCGCTCTATAAAATTCCATCTCATTAACGTGCAAAAAAATATGAAGCAACATATCCAGAAATCCGTTTCTCTCCTCATTCCCGTTTACAAAGGATCGCAAACTCTTGACGCAGCTCTCAACAGCGTATTAGATCAAACAACACCTCCTGATGAAGTCATTATCGGAGATGATACGCCACTATCTGATAAACGAGAGGTTCAAAAGATTAGAAAAATGGTCGAACGCTTTCAAAAAAAAACATCGTATCCTGTTCTCTTTATCAAAAATAAAATCAATCTTGGTTGTCAGGGAAACTTTCAAAAATTGACTGATCGCGCAACTAAAGATATTGTATTTTACCTTGCACATGATGATATTTTATCGACAGATGCAATCGCAATTGTTAAGAACGTTTTTCAAAAAAATCCAACCGTTGGGTTCATGACCCGTCCCTATTTCTGGTTTTATGAAAATATCAATAAGCCCATTCGTCATGTTCCACCGCCAAATCTTGAAGCTCATACTATCATTCCTTCAGTAACTGAACTTATCAAAAAGAATAATGACCGTGAAATTCAAAAAGCAATCCATGCCGTTTTTGGTTCAATTGGTCAAATCTCCGGACTTGGCTTAAGAAGAAAATGGATTAAGGAATCATTTCATGAAGATATTTTTCCCGGTCATATGTATCCGATTGCAGATATGTGGAAGACGCGCCGTGGAATATTTATTAAAGAATATATTCTCGCGCTCGGCACTGCGACAAGTCAAAGTCGCACTCTTTCCGGAATATACGATGATTCGCCAACTGAACAATGGATGCGAATGTTTCGATATACCTTTGAAAAAAGAATGTACCGAAAAATACTCTATGAATGTACAGAGCATATCGCAACAAATTACCTCGGACTCATTCAAATCAAAAATTTTAGCTCCTTGAGAAATGTTTTCAAAGAAATAATGATTCTTTTAAAGTATCGATTCAATAACATCCTCGAAATCAATTTCTGGTTCTATGTCGCACTGTCCCTTCTTATTCCCCGAAAAATCTTGTCGTTTGGTACTGATTGGTATAAAAATACCATTCTGTCCCGAACAATTCCCTGCATAGCATTTGTACGGGCAGATCATGTTCTGCCCCCTTCACACAACATTAATTATGATAGCTGTGCCCGAGCATACAAGCAAAAAATCGAGTCGTTTGCAAAAAATACAAAAAATAAAAAAGTATTGGATTTTGGATGTGGATTTGGCAATTACACATCGCTTTTTACCCATTCAAAAAACTCGGTAATCGGACTTGATATCCATGATATCCGCTCAAAGCAATACCGCGATTTTAAAATCAAACTGTACGATGGATTTACCATTCCTTTTAAAGCAAATACGTTTGATGTTGTCGTTTCATTTGATGTTATTGAACATATTGAACATGACGTACATTCAATAAAAGAAATGTATCGAGTATTAAAACCGGGGGGTGTGATTTTTATAGCCACCCCAAATAGGCACCGACTCGCAAGTCTCATCAAAATGGTTATTGGAAAAAAAGATATATTTCCTAAAGTTATGCAATATGATGGAATCGGTGGCAAATCAACTCATATCACTGAGTACACAACTCAAGAACTAAGCAAACTCCTTAAAGGTGCGGGATTTACAAATGTACAGCCATCACCCATTTGGCTTGGATTACGTGGTCGGATTAATTTTGGCTTTAACCAGAACATCATTCCATTCTTAAATCACTCGTTGTTTATCCTGGCTTCAAAATAGTACAAATAAACGAGTTTAAGCGTTGTCATTTGTACAAAAGAGTTTAAAATGAGATATGCGCAAAAATTTCGTTAAACCAATATGAAGCCGAAACTTCTCAAGTTTGCAAAAAACACTTTTATTCAGGGAGGATTCCTCATAACCGCCTCAAGTTTTATTGGAGGTTTTTTGAATTATCTTTTTAATATTTTTGCCGGTCGCGCACTTGGCCCTGAAGGGTATGGTGAGATTGCAGCGCTCTTTGCTTATATGGCTGTTTTATCGATTCCTATGGGGACGATCACCTCGCTTCTCATTCAAAAAATAGGAAGCGCCGAAAATCCAAATGAATATGCGGTTGCCGTTCATACGTGGATTTTAGATAAATCAAAAAAATGGTGGTTCTTGCTATTGGGAACTGTTGCAATAACCCCATTCATTCCTGCACTCACCAATCTGACTCCACTCAGTGGATATATACTTCCAGTAATAATGGTTCTGTCGTTTGCCGGCTCCTACTACACGGGAGCGCTACAAGGACTTCATATATTCTTTTGGTTTGCAATAATTTCAATTGGAAGTGTCGCGTTAAAACTTGCCGGTTCTCTCCTGGCATTATACGGATTTGGCGGGCTTGAAATGGTTCTCATATTTCTGGTTGTTTCTGGGGTGGCGAGCCTTCTGATGAGTCATATTGTTTTTGTGCGGCAAATTCAGAAAAAAGGGGACACAACAATCATCAAATCAAAACGAATCAGAGATATTTTCAAGGATCGTCAACTGTGGTTGACCACTGGAGTGACCGGGGCGCTCGCGCTTATCAATAATGTTGATATCATGTTTGTTAAAAAAGTTTTTGATGCAGAGCAGGCGGGGATTTATAGTTCATGGTCATTATTTGCCAAAATTATCTTTTATATACTGGGTCCGATCTTGACAATGGCCTTCATATTCTTTTCAAGCAAAAAACACGAAATCAAACATCAAATTGTGTTTATCGGCTCATTTATATTCCTTGCAGCAATTGGGGTTATTGCCAATTTGGGATATGGCGCGTTTGGCAGACAAATTGTAGACAATCTCTTTGGGCAAAAATTTTGGAGCGTCATTCCGTACCTTGAATGGGCTGCATATTTTGGTACCGGATACACCATGATGACGTTTATGACATTTTACTATTTGGCAAAAAAAAGCAAACTTTCGCTTCTACCGGTTGCACTGTTTCCCGTGTATTTAGTAATTCTTTTACTGTTTTCCAAAATTCTTCCTGATGTCATGTACATAAGCACCATATATACGTACGTAGTCATTACCATCTTTCTTTTAGTATTTTTCAAAGACCGATTGTTATTTTTAATTCGGTAAATTTGGTATGCAAAATGTTGGATTTAATTCATTGAGAATACGCAGCCTCTTCTTGATTGCAGTGCTCTTATTAAGCTTATTGCTGCCATCAATGAATAGATCAATCATCCAAGCAGCAGATACACCAACGCCGTCGCCAATAACTCCAACAGTGACTCCAATTACTCCAACCGCAACGCCAATAACTCCAACAGTGACTCCAATTACTCCAACCGCAACGCCAATAACTCCAACAGAAACGCCAACAAATACTCCAACACATTCTCCAACCCCTACCAATCAACCGGCAAATGTTGCCGTTGCTACAGCAACTCCAACCGAAACCCCAACGCCATCTCCAACTCCTAAAGAAAAATCGACAGATATAACGCCCCCTGACTTGATCGATTCTGAATTACCGGAAAATACAATGATTGGCCCACCAGCACCGCGTCAGATGATGAGACAACCGGGACAACAAAATCCTCAGGGACAAGTAAAATCTTCATTTGATGAAGGGGGTCCCGACAATATTTTGGATAGTAAGCCAAAAGGTGGTAGTAGTGGGGTAATAAAAATCTTTGTCACGGTAATCGCGCTTACCATAGCAGGAGTAGTCGGCTGGATTGCCATTCAATCAAATAAACCTATGGACATTGCAAAAGATAATGACGAGAGCGAGCAACCCATAGAATAGATTTTATCCTATAAAAATTCATTCAAAGGAAGTCAACTCATCGTCTTTTCGATCAAATATTGTTATTCCTATACAAATCTTGTATCCTATTTATGATGACTACAAGTGTAAAAATTATTTTTAAGATATTCCTTATTGGTCTATTCTTCCTTTTTATACCAAGAGAGATATATATGGCGGTGAAATAAAATGGTATCCGATCACAGAGCATAAAGAAATACAAATTAAGCAGAGTACCGATAAATCCTTCTTTACCAAAACGGTGAAGCTGCCTTGGAAATCAGGAAAGATTGTATTAAGTGGAAGCAAGGACGGGACTATGCCAGCAAATATCGGATGGCACATTGAAATAAAAAATGCAGCAAGTACTTTTTTATACTCAAATTCGGGCGGTTTAAATGGGTGCGAATATGTTCTTATGGAACCACTTCCCATAACTCACCTCCTCCATCGAGGGGAAAATACGATCATCATTACATTCTTAAATCCATGCAATCATGCATTAACCGCTCAGGATATTGGACCGCTCTATATTGTTCATTTTGACGATTACATTCCCGCAGATAAACCCTTTTTGGACCTCCCGTGGGATTACACCGCAGATGGTAAAAAATTTGAAGACGTCGCGTATCGATTGAGTTCAAATATCGACCATCAACAACCGCTTCTTGGATCAGAGTTTTATGAATCAGAGATTTATTCTCAGTCAGCGATTCTTTCTCAACAAAGAATAAAACAGTCTCGTATCTATTCATCTCATGATGGGTATGACTGGTCGACGGATGCGGGCGTACATTATCTGGACCCAGTACTTGCAGCGGCTCCCGGATGGGCTTCATATCATTATGAAAAAAGCACCGCAAATGCTATTTTTATCGATCATGAAAACGGATATCAAACACGCTATTACTTTCTTTCACCTGAAGATCTTGTTACGCATTCGGCAGAAAAGGTCTGGGTTCAGGATCGCCAACCGATAGGAAGAGTGGGAATTTCCAGCGACGACATTGCTGAGGAAAATTCAGGTGCGCATATCCATTTCACCGTTATCAAAGACAAAAATGGTGATGGGAACTTTGATGATAATATCGTCGATGGGATCGTCGACCCCTTTGGAGATGAGATGGTATCAGAAGACGCAGAGATTTCACCGCTATTATTTCAAAATACTGATCGGACGGGACGAAGAAGTGATTACCTCTGGAAAAAATCTTTAAAAAACAATACCCAGACAATCTCATCAGAAAGGGTTGGCGATAGCACGTTTTTCAATAGTGCTTCAAATAGTAGCTTTACCTTTCCCAAGAAGCTCATTTCAAAAGATGTCATCCTTGAAACTCTTGCAAAACCCGAAGTGGAAAATCCGGTCATTGAAAACAACTCAGATGAATCATTTCAGATGGTCGGCAATCGGGTTGCGGTGACCATTTCCGATGCTTACGGAAACCATATCACCGGATTCAACAAGCCATTTACCATTTCCTTCCAACTGAATGACGATGACATTGCTCGATATGACAAACAAACGCTTTCCATTTACTCAAGTAATGACGGAGCTATTTGGAAACAAGAAGATACAAATATTGACTTTGAGAGAAATACAGCCTCAATAACCATAGCACATCTTACTGAATTTGCACTGATTGGCGAACAACTTGATACCACACCTCCCGTCACAACGGTTAATATCAGCGGGACACTTGATGGAGTAAATTATATCGCGCCCATAGAAATTACAATGGGAGCCTCAGATGAACCTTCTGGGCAAAGCCTTGGAGTCGCTTTTATAGCCTACAAACTAAACGACGGACCATGGACGCACTATTCAATACCGCTATCCCTTTCTGAAGCGGGGAATTATGTACTGGAATATTACTCTGAAGATGGCGATGGCAATGTCGAAACGACCAAACAAATGTCTTTTTCAATGATTAACTCAACTCCAACAAATACACCGACACCGACGCTCACTTTCACACCGACAGCTACCCCAGTGACACCAGCTGCGCCGACGCATACGCCGATACCGACGGTCACACCGATAACGCCGGGCGCACCTACCCATACGCCGACAGTGACGCTCACTTTCACACCGACACCGACGCTTAGTAATACACCAACTCCAACTCAGACCCTCACTCCAACACTGACGCTAACTGCTACTCCTACCAAATCGCCAACACCAACGCTTACACCGACAAGAACTCCAACCACTGCGCGCTTTTCAAATACGCCGACACCCACGCCAACAAGTACCCCAGAACCCGTGAAAACGTTGGGGACATCTTCAATAGAAACAAATACAACTGATCCAACCAATCAAGGAGAGGTTAAGTCGATTTTTTTTGAAAATGACCCTGCTTCAAACTCTTCCAGTGATTTAACAAGACAAAAAAAACATATCGACTCGCTTATTTTTGCACTCATCATATGGAGTGTTACGGGTACGGGAGCATGTATCTATGTGATTAAGTATATTGAGTAACTGCATTTCTCTTTCTGTTTTGAAATGTAGTTACAAAATGGTCGATTTAATTGGTAGGATAAGGATATGAATCGTTCTCAGATAGTGAGTGCTATTCTTATTTGCCTTACTGTTTTGTCTACTGCACCAATCATATTTGGGATAGAAACGCGTTCATATCTTGTGACCGATTATCAGGTAGTCACTAAAAATCCACGTCTCGACAAAGTTGTGTACCACAAAAGCATGATGATTCCCTGGAAATCGGGAAAAGTGATCATCAGTGGCAATCCGGAGGGCACCGCATCAGCAAATATTGGATGGGAAATCCAACTGTCTAACAATCAAAAAAGCTCATCTGCTTTTATCTACAACAATGCAGGAAATTCCTTTTCCTGTCTTGACAAAGAAATGCCGCCACTTACGATGACACATCTCATGAATGAGGGAGATAACTCAATTCTTGTCCGTTTCTACCGTCCATGTAATAGTTCATACACTTCGCTCGATATCGGACCCGTATACATTGTCCACTTTGATGATTCTGAACCATCAGATGAACCATTTTTAGATCTTCCCTGGGATTATGCGGCTGATTCTAAGAGGTTTGAGGAAGTGGCACTCCGGGCAATTTCAACCTTTGATCATGCATATCCATTGTCAAGCACGCTCATAAGTGAACCTGATGAATATGAAAACGGCACGGTATTTTTTGATGGAAGCGTTGAGATCAAAAAGAATACTTCTTCCCATGATGGCTATGACTGGGCAGCTCATGCCGGAGTCATGTTGAATGATTCAGTACTTGCAGCAGCTCCGGGTTTTGCGACTTATCACTCGGATAAAAAGAGTGGAAATGCGATATTTATCGATCACGACAATGGATACCAGACCCGATACTATCATCTGTCTGCAGAAAATCTCGTGACCATCTCTGCAACTCCGATTTGGGTTCTTGACCGTCAAAAGATTGGTGAGGTGGGATTTACCGGTTCAATCAATACATATGAACCACCGGGCGCACATATCCATTTCATGGTCGTGAAAGACAAAAATGGAAATGGATCATTTGATGACAATATTCCCGATGGAATTGTGGATCCTTTTGGATGGCAGGGGAGTGGGGAAGACCCATGGAGATCATATTCATTTACACTCAATGGAAAGGAACAGACTGGAATACGAAGTACATATTTGTGGAAAAAATCTCTGAAACCAAGCTTGCAGTCAGTGACTTCCGGAGGAGCAAAGATCAAAAATAGTGCGACAAATACTACATTTGAGTTTCCCTCAAACATTGTGTCTCAAGATACCATTTTCTCTTCAAGGGCACGTGCAATGGTACTCAATCCCAAGATCGGTGGTCAAACATCGGATACCTTCATATCAATTGGAAGTGTCGCATCAGCAGATATTACAGACGGTTTTGATAAGTTCATTACAACATTCTCCAAAAATTTTATCCTTACCTTCTCCTTTCAGACCAATGATGTACTCCGCTATAATCCCAACTCCCTCTCTGTATATTCTCAAACAGGTGATGAAGACTGGAAGCTGGAAGAAACAATCCGCGATGATACAAAAAAGGAAGCGTCAGCGCAGATCAACCATTTTTCAAAGTTTGCCTTATTGGGAGAAAAGCTTGATTCGATTGCCCTGGTTACTACCATTGAGGTGAGTGGCACAAAAAAAGGAGAGTACTTTACCTCCCCGGTCACCATGACGTTAAGCGCTATCGATACACCGACCGATACCAGTTTGGGGGTACTTTATTCAGGGTACAGTATCAATGGGAATACATGGAAAAAATATTTGACTCCCACACCCATATCGGATGAAGGCACCTATTCGGTTGAATATTTTTCTGAAGATGGCGATGGCAATGTCGAAGTCACCAAAGCACTTTCATTTGTTATCAATTTTAATCCTCCAACACCCACGTCAACGGTCATGCCAACATCAACAGCAACACCGACAGCAACTCCAACCCAGACACCTACACAAACACCCACACCTACCGCTTCATCAAACTCAGGAGGTACAAGCACAACACATACCCCAACTCCTCCTTTTTCTCCGACAAAAGTACCAACCACTCAGATAGTAAAGAAGGTGAAAAGCCCTATCCCAACAACGCCTCGTGAGTCAGACAACCAAGGAGAAGTGAAGTCTGCCTATGCTGCCGAAAATGGGGAAGAGGTCCTGCCAGAGGAAGAATTATTTCCATCAATAAGTTTTAGAAACGTATTTGTCATGATTGTCGTACTGATCACCGCACTAATACTTGTTTGGTACAAAATACATAAAGAGCATTTTAGACGCGAAAAAACAACTCAATAAATGTAATACATATGTAGTTACATATGAATTACTCTTGCATTCAGAGACCGGACTTGCTACCTTATAAATAATGACTTGGTGTCTTTCACACACCATAAAAACTCTCATCATAATTTTAGTATTCTTTTGGTATGCTCCAGAAATATATGCCTTTGAAATCCGATCGTATCTGGTGACTGATCATCGAGTAATTACCAAAAACCCCTATCTGGATAAGGTTGTCTTTTATACCAATGTCTCACTCCCCTGGAAATCAGGAAGGGTCGTCGTGAGTGGAAGTCCCGATGGCACAAAACCGGCAAATATCGGATGGGAGCTCCAGATCTACAATAGCAAAAGCAGCTCAAAATCATTTCGCTACAACAACGCAGATCAAATATTTACCTGTCTCGACAAAGATATGCCGCCACTCAATATTTCTCACCTGTTCTTGGAAGGTGACAATACCTTTTTAGTCCGCTTTTACCGACCATGCAACAATGCGTTTTCATCACTTGATATCGGACCCATATACTTTGTACATTTTGATGACTATGAGATCTCGGATGAACCATTTTTGGATCTTCCGTGGGATTATGCAGGAGACGACATGAGATTCGAGGAAGCTGCCCTTCGGATGAGCTCGTATTTTGATC
Organism: uncultured Gammaproteobacteria bacterium; assembly: GCA_964452355.1. Taxonomy (GTDB): domain Bacteria; phylum Patescibacteriota; class Microgenomatia; order UBA1406; family GWC2-37-13; genus UBA1450. The sequence continues at coordinate 87,155 of CAYVKV010000003.1, forward strand.
ATGAGTATCCTTTGTTGAGCACGAGTTTGAGAGAGCCAGATGCGACAGATCAAACTACTATAATCTTTGATAATTTATTAAGAGTAAATAAAGAATATTCTTCACATGACGGCTATGACTGGGCACGATCTGCAGGGGCAGTTCTGAATGACCCAGTGCTTGTCGCAGCCAGCGGTTGGGCGACGTATCATAGCAATAAATATATTGGCAATGCGATCTTCATCGATCACGAAAATGGGTATCAAACGAGATATTATCATCTTTTGGAAAAGAATCTTTTCACCAAATCATCATCAAAAACATGGGTAAATGACCGTCAAAAAATTGGAGAGGTCGGTTTCTCCGGCAATGTACAACCATCTGGAAGTAAGGGCGCACATATCCATTTCATGGTCGTGAAGGACAAAGATGGAAATGGATCATTTGATGATAATATCCCCGATGGAATTGTTGATCCCTTTGGATGGCACGGGAGTGGAGAGGATCCATGGAGATCATATTCATTTACCCTGGGCGGAGAAGAACGAACAGGTATGAGAAGTACATACCTATGGATTAAATCTCTGAAAGATGGATCCTCAACCCTCACCTCTGACGGAGGAACGTTTACCAATAGTGGCTCAAATACGACATTTAACTTCCCATTTCAAGTTGTCTCCCACGATGCAGTCTTTGATTCGGTCACCAGACCTCCGGTCAGCAAACCAATCATAAGTGGCATCGTCGAGGAAACTCTTGCATCAGTCGGAAATACCGTCACCGCAATCGTGCGGGACGGTTTTGACAATCTGATCACTTTTTTTACCAAAAAATTTACCCTCATTTTTTCATTTGAGGATACGGATATCAAAAGATTTGATCCAAATACGCTATCGATATATTCAAGCTCCGATGGAAAGACATGGCAAAAAGAAGATACCGTGATAGATACTGCAAAAAAACAAGCAACCGCAAAACTCAACCATATGACAGAGTTTGCACTCATGGGGAAAAAACTGGACATACTCGCACCCGTCACCACAATTGAAATAAACGGAACAAAAGAAGGAGGCTACTACACCACACCTGTCCAGTTTATTTTAAACGCACAGGATGAACCGAAAGATACCAGTCTTGGTATTTTATATACCGGATACCGTATCAATGATGAAGTGTGGACGACGTATTCCAGCCCGGTGACACTATCTGATGAAGGGAACTATACCATCGAGTACTACTCAGAAGATGGCGACGGAAATGGAGAGACAGCAAGCCAAGTGAGTATTACTATTGACTTCACCCCTCCTACTCCTACCCTGACTATCGAACAAACCCAAACATCCACTCCAACGCCAACTCCTATACCTCAATCGACGATAACTCAAACACCGACAATGACTCAAACTCCAACGTATACGATTGCTCCTACTCCTACTCATACTCCCACAACGCTACCAACTCCAACACAAACCCCCAAACCTCTCGCGACTCAAACGACTGTCCCAACTCCAAAAGCATCCATTCCTGACGATCAAGGAGAAGTGAAATCCGTATTTGCTTCCGAAACAGGAGGAACTGATTCAGACGCAATACAATTACACCCTTCATTCAGTTTCAGAAACATCTTTGTCATGTTGGTTTTTTTGACAACAGCACTCTTTCTCATATGGTATCGTTTTAGCAAACGATCATGTAATGGTAAACGCCTGATAAAAAAGATATAAATAAATTATTGAACAAAAATATGAAATATAGAAAAATAACTAAAAAACACCATATCATTTTTCTCATTGCACTGACAGCAATATTTATGCTTGCATGGGGTATTTTTTACCAAAATTCATTGTCTGCAAAAAGAAAAATTCAGATAGAAAAGACTCAGGATTTTTACAAGTCAAAAATTTTAAAATATCAATTTGCTTATCCTGAAAAATATAAGCTATCAGAAACGACAAATACTATAACAATTCGTGATGATAGCAAATCTATAGTTATTGATAAAATATACGGCTATTCAAATTCTACAAAAGAGTATATAGAAGACTTGGTTTTAAAAAATAAACTAGAAATATCTCAACTCAACAATGAATCGGAATATGGATTTGATGTATACACGATCAATTTTGAAATTAATGAATCTCAAGAAATTCTTTTCATAAAAAACATAGACACGGATACATTCGTCTCCATCTCCACCTCCTCGCCCGAGCTCTATGATGAGCTTGAGCAGATCGCTGCTTCATTTGAGTACCTTGGCAATAGCGAAAACTAGTTTTCTTTGTATAATGAGTATTGCAATGAGCGTACAAAAAACACACTTCCTCAGTTTGATAATACCCGCATATAAACAAGAAAGGACAATTGTTGAGAATATTGTTCACATTCAAGATGCACTCGCAGCAATCCGATATGACCATGAGATTATTGTTGTCGTGGATGGGAAAGTAGATCAGACCGTAGAAAAGCTAAAAAAAGCACAGCTTTCTAAAGTCAAAATTGTATCCTACACCGAAAACCAGGGCAAAAGCTATGCAATTCGAGTGGGCATGCATGAGGCAATCGGAGACTATGTCATGTTTATGGATTCGGGTCTTGAGATAGATCCAAATGGCATATCAATGCTCTTGGAACACATGGAATGGTATGAGGCTGACATTATTGTGGGATCCAAACGACACCCAGCATCACTCATCAGCTATTCTCTTTCTCGAAAAATTCTCAGTTATGGGTATTATTATTTTGTGAAACTGTTGTTTGGCGTTAATGTGCGAGACACCCAAGCGGGGATAAAAATTTACAAGAAAAAAGTATTGGAAAAAGTCCTTCCGAGACTTATTGAAAAAAAATTTGCAGGTGATTTGGAAATACTCGTTGTTGCAAAACAACTCGGATACAACCGTATTTTTGAGGCGCCGATCAAACTTGATTATCACCTAAGCGATCTCACTTCCGCTGCAACCTGGCAGTCAATACAAAATATATTTATGGATACACTTGGTATTTTTTATCGAAAAAATATACTTCACTATTATGACCATCCAAAAAACAAAATGGCATATCCCGAAGATTTGAATATTTTTGAGTCTTCAGTTTCAACGAATACGAAATGAAAGAGCCACTGATAAGTGTGATCATCCCCGTCAAAGAAATTGGGGCATTTTCTATCGATGAAGGTTTACCAGGATTAGACAAACTTGATTATCCCTGTTTTGAGGTGCTTCTTCTTCCCAATAAACGTCAAGATTCGGATCATGCTCTCTTAAAAAAATATCCCTGGCTTCGAATCATTCCAACAGATGAAATCACCCGTCCGGCACAAAAACGTAATATTGGCGCACGAGCTTCAAAAGGAGATATTATCGCGTTCATTGACGATGATGCCTATCCGTCAACTCAGTGGCTCAAAAAAGCATCAAACCTTTTTCAAGAAAAAAAAGTCGAAGCAGTGTGTGGCCCAGGTGTTCTTCCTAAAAAAACGAATGAATGGGAGCGCATATTTGACTTACTCTTGAAATCTCCAATCGGCTCTGGTGGATACTCGTATCGCTTTACTCCTGAAAAAGAGCGATACGTTGACGACTTCCCCTCAATGAATCTTCTGATCAAGAAAAAAATATTTCTTGAGCTGGGGGGATTTGACAATGATTTTTGGCCAGGAGAGGACAGTAAATTATGCGAGGAATTAGTGTATAAAAAGAAAGGTAACATTTTTTATCATCCTGATGTGTTGATTTATCATCATCGCAGAGACAACCTTCAAGATTTTCTCAAACAACATAGTCAATATGGGTATCATCGAGGAGCCTTTTTTGCTCATGGAGACAAGAATTCTCGACGATTTTCATACCTCATCCCTTCGCTATTTGTTTTGTACTTGACTGCAGTTTTGTTATTCAATATTTTCATCCCACCCATGGTGAAAGCGCTTTTAATTCCAATTCTGTCCATTCCCCTTAAACTGTATATGATCGGCGTTATCATTCAAGGAATATTCTTTACGACCAAAACGAAAGATTTTATACTGAGTATGCAAGCAATCATTTCCCTGATGTTGACTCATATTGTTTACGGAATATTTTTTATCAAAGGCTTTTATGTAGGGTGGCAAAAAAAAGATAAAATATATTAGGGAATCTGTGTTATATTTTCTGCATACCCTATGATTAAAGATAATATTGATGTTGTCAAAAAAGACGATATAGAAATCAAGATAATCCGTGGACTGTGCATTAGTGCTGCAACATGCGTAGTGTACGCCCCAAGCACCTTTGATCTTGATGAAGAAAATATTGCAATCATCAAAAATGAAGAATGGGACAAGCTTGAAAAAATAATTGCTGCAGCACAATCCTGTCCGGTTGCTGCAATCGAGATATATGTCAAAGGAAAAAAAGTCTGGCCGAAATAATTGACATCCCGTTAATCTAATGTCATACTTACCCTGACATGGTGAAGCATACTAAAACTATCAAAACAGATACAAAAGGCGTGAAAATAAAATCTCCTTCTGAAATCACCATTGTCGTTGGTTATGCACCGATTGAATCAAAAAAAGGAGTGGCGCTTCTTTCCCAAAATAGACAGTTTCAATACTTCAACGCAAAAACATACATTTATCCAATGGTTCCGGCATATGCCGCCTCAAACCTCAAAAAACATGGATACAACACCTATTGGATGGACGGAATTGCAGAGGAGAAGACCTTTGACCAATGGTTTGATGAACTTTCTGCAACCAGTCCTGATTATCTGATGGTTGAGACAAAGTCTCCAATCGTAAAAACACATTGGAAACAGATTAAAGATCTCAAGAAAAAACTACCACACCTCAAGCTCATCTGGGTGGGCGATCACATCAGCTATCTTCCAATGGAACTATTTGAAAATAGCCCGGTTGATTATGCCATCACCGGAGGAGATTATGATTTTGTCGTGGTGAATTTGCTCAATCATATTTATAAAGGCGAACCACTTGAGAGCGGTGTCTATTGGCGAGAAGACAATAAAGATATCAATGTTCCAAAAGAACAAAGAAGAGCAAAGAAAATAGAATCAGGAGAAACTATTTATAACTCAGGACCTGCATCGCTCAAACACAAACTTGACGATCTTCCGTTTGTCGACCGAGATCTCACCAAATGGGAGCTCTATGCATATGACAATGGAAACTACAAATATACCCCCGGAACATATATGTATAGCGGCCGAGACTGTTGGTGGAATCGTTGCACCTTTTGCGTATGGGACCATACCATAAATCCAATCGGATCATATCGCAGCTTTTCCCCTGAGCGACTCTTCGCAGAAGTCAAACACGTGGTAGATAACTATGGTATCAAAGAAATATTTGATGATGCAGGAACCATGTTTATCGGTCCAAAACTCAAAAAATTCTGCAATTTGCTTATTGACAGTGGCTATAACAAAAAAGTGGTGTATGGCTGTAATATGCGATTCAATGCCTTAAATCAAGAATATTACAATCTTATGGGCAAGGCAAACTTCCGATTCATTCTGTATGGCATGGAGTCAGGCAACCAAAAAACGCTCGACAAGCTCGACAAGGGCACAAAGGAAGCAGATGCCATAAACGGTCCGAAGATGGCAAGTAAGGCGGGCCTTGACCCTCACATCACGATCATGTTGGGATATCCATGGGAGACCTATGAAGAAGCGAAAAGAACCATTAATATCGCAAAGTATGCATTCAAAAAAGGGTACTACGAGACAATGCAGGCAACGATTGTGATTCCGTATCCTGGCACGCCACTGTACAAGGAGTGTAAAGAAAAGGGATGGCTTCTCACCGACGATTATGATGATTTTGATATGCGACGACCCGTTATGAAGACGCCCTTTCCTCAAGAGAAGATACTGGAACTCGAACAAGACCTCTATTCAGTATTTATGACTCCGCAATATATAACGAGAAAAGTTCTTGAAATTCGCAGCTTTCATGATTTCAAATACCTCTTTTACATGGGATGGAAGCTGATCGGACATCTTCTGGACTTTGATCCAAATCAGACCAAAGTAAACTTCTTTTCATTTGCTTTTATCAAAAATGCAGGAAAAGCTTTGTTTGGTCATTTCTTCCGACCAAACACTTCAGTAGATCGTGAGAAGGATGCAATAAAACTCGAAGAGAGTGCGATGAATTTGTAGCTATTTTTGAAATGCTTCAGGGTATTTTTCACGAATCCAATTTTTTTGTTTATTTTCTACAAGTTCGCCCAATCCCTGTAAAATATCATGAACATTTACATTTTTTTTGAATAAATGGAATTAAATCAATCAAATACTCTTTCCTACTTGTTAGTATGAAATCGTACGATATGAATCTGATAACTAAGAAGTTTGATCAGCAAAAGAGCCAAAATTATGGAGTGCTAGAGGTGAGTAGAAGGGGACGAGGAGCTTTGATTGTAAACTGATTCGTAGATGAGTTCAGCAAGTTTTTTATACCCTTCCTTTGATAAATGTACTCCATCAGGTCCGTAATATGCCTTGTTTAGAGAAGTACTATCATTTGGATCAAAAAAATAGGGATAAGCATTAACAAACATCGTAACGCTCTCTGCTTTTACCCGTATCCATTCATTCAACGTCTGGACTGCAGTATAGCCCTGATCAGCTGAACAGTTACAGCCCCTATATGGCAATACGGATATTGCAATCACACGCATTTTAGAGTCATTTATCTTCTTATACAGAGCTTGCAGATTATCCTCAGTAGTTTTGAGAGGTATGCCAGTATTTATATCATTGAATCCTCCAAAAACAATAACGTCATCATATTTTTTTCCAGGTTTTAATATGAAAGTATCGAACTGATAATTAAAACCCCGAGCATTTCCTACGCTACTTCCTTCATACCACCCTGTTTGGCCTGAAGGCGAACCATATGTTTCTATGATGAAACCATTCTTTTTATCTAAATCTGAAACATATGTCCCAGGAACAGAAAGAGAGTCTCCAATTACGGCAACTCTTCGTTCACCTGGGACAAGAGGTTTGATACTTTGGGTGTTCGTGTTTTCTCTTTGAGTAAATCGACACGTACCATCAGCACATATAAACGAAGGATTAAGTGTAGTTAATGCTTTGTTTTTGAATATGGAAAAAACCGCAATACTACTTACCACAATTAGTGTTGATATTATGAAAATGACTGTCTTCATATTAATAGTCCGCTTGTGAAGTTGCAATAAAACCAAACCACGAGATATTATAAATCTTTTTAACAATAACGGAGAAAAATATATCATATCATAGAAACAGCAAATCAATTTAAACAACACTTGGGACTCATATACCTGCATATGAACTCCTTGGACTTAGAGCTGATCAAATTGAGCAGTTGTGAGTGTGATGTCAATAATATAATAACCCATTTATGTTAGCTTTATAAAGACCATTAATTTTTTGATTATTCTGGGGAATCTAATCATCCTGTAGATTCCTTGTTTGGTCATTTCTTCCGACCAAACACTTCTGTTGATCGGGAAAAGGATGCGATAAAACTCGAAGAGAGTGCGATGAATTTGTGAGGAATTTGCTCAATTTAGAATTATCTATTTAGTAATCTTCTTAGATATTTTTTTTACTCTTGCTACCTTCACTATTACAAGGAATAGCCAAAGTAATAGTGATGCAAAAAAGTATACGATTCCAATTTTTAATCCCATGGGGAAAAAGCTAAATTCGACAATATGTTCACCCGATGGAACATACGTTCCCATCATGAACCAGTTTGTTTGAATTGGTTTACTGGAAACCCCATCGATCTTTACCGTCCATCCTGGATAATATGCAGTCGAGTTTGCAAGATACCCAACGTTTTGAGAGAGTACCTTCGCTCTAATATAGTTTCGCTTATATTCCTCAATTACTACCGTACCTCCGACTGGCTCTACATCGTCTCTGAACTGGGCTGGGTTAATAAAAACGTCTCGTGATTCTGCTGAATCAAATTCATTCAGTATATCTGCTGTTTGATTTTTTGAACGAATATTTTTCGCCCAAAATAAACGTGGTAATATATTTGAATTTTTGCGAATGGCAAATTTCTTTCCTTCAGTCTCTGGTATCCATTTTCCATCAATATTTTGATAAAACTCTTCATGATTCTCATCATACTTCGGCACCTCTATGATCGACAAGTAATCACCATCTGCAGAACCTGCGTCTACACTTACTACTTCATAGGAAATTCCCAATAACTCTCGTATATTTTTTTTGCGATTACCTTCAGAATACATCGCCTCTGTGAGATCGTTGCTATATTTACTTCCCAAGGCAAGATACCCATTCATCTGCTCTAAACCAAGATAACCAGTATTATAAGTGTTCTGTAGAATTCTCAAATCAACTCTATCCATTGGCTGTACTAATTCTTGTAGTCGTTGGATTAGGACATTTGGTTTAAAAAATAAAACAGGGTTTACCTCAGAATTAAGTGTTACCTTGGTTGTTATACCTGTTCCAATTTCAATAAGTAATGCACTTATGAGTATTACAACTGCTATTTGTGGTGTTCGTTTATACAAAAATAACGATATCAGGGTCAATCCTCCAAAAATAAAGGTTGCTGTTATGCTTTGCATTAAAATTTCTGGATTAATATATTCCGAAAGAAGTGGTAAAGTTGCTATTGATATTGATTGTGCAAATAGGAAGAAAAACAATAATAATTTACCGATAAAGAGAGTTATTTTTGATAGTGAAGAGTTCTGGGTAGCTGATTCAAGCGCTTGTGCCACAAATATACTGAAGGCAAATCCTACAATTATTGAAAAAACGGATAGCCTTCTAAATAGATTTATTCCTGGTAACAAAAAATAGATAATTTGAGTTATATTGGATACTTTTCCTATTGAAATTATTAAACAAAATATCAAGAGAATAAGAATAATATAGTTTCTTTTCTGTCTAAATATTTCAATGTTGGATTGAAATATGATGAGCAAACCTGTAAAACCAAATACGTTAAAAATATCAATACTTTTTTGTGCATTATCAGGAGTATCTTTCGGAAGAAATATTTCTGCTAAAAAACTAATTGGTGTTGAATTATTTAAAAAACCAGACAAGGGCATTAGACTTCTTACCGAGTAGGGGAAATATTCAACAACGGTAAAGTAAAAGGGGGCAACCAGAGGGAGAGTAATAAATAAAAGTCCAATCATCTGATGGAGTAAAGTTTTTTTTATGAAAGCAGAGCTTATTACTTCTTCACAGTTAAACAAATACACTAAAAGACTCGTTGCATAAGCCAGAATGCTCACCATTGGATAACCACTTAAAAAACTAAATGCAAGCGCAATATAAAAGATGGCGAAATAGATTTTTTTTCTTGTTTTTCCCCATTGCAGCAATGTAAATACAAGAAATGGTAGATAACTCCCAGCAAATAGTACTGGAGCTGAAGCAATATATTCTATGTTAAATCCAATGCCTATCCAAGTAATTGCCCCAATAAGAGCAGGGTAATATTTGGTACCCCAATGCTCTCTCAAAAGTTTAAAAATAAAGATTGAACTAAAACCTAAGTGTAAAAATATGAGCAATGTGTGCAGCGGAATAGTCGACAGGGGATCGTGCAGTAGAAGTGCACCAAAAACAACAAGCCAATTGGGAGGATAAAAATAACCAATTATAATTTCTGACAATGCAGGAATTCCTATGCCTGCAAAGTTTGGATCCCACAGCAACACACTTTCTTTCGGATCTAAGATTGTAGAAATATTTTCGACAATTGAAGATAAATGGATTGCACCAAGGGTCGAATCTCCTAAAAGATATGTTCTATCAGGTGACCAAAATGCTCCAAGACGAATAAAAGCAAGAAATATAAATCCATAGATAAAAAAAATGAAGCTATATTTTTTTAAAAATGATTTCATATGCAATTTATTTATTATAAAACTTTATTTTGAAAGAATATAATCTCTTAATCGGAAAAACTTTTTGTTTTCTCGTCTAAATTGATGAATTGATTTTTTTGTGGGAAAGCTAAAATATTTACCGCCGAAATTTTTAGTTTTTGTAACATTGTTATTTTTTACTTGATGAATTGCGGATATTAGTAATGGAATGCCTTGTTTGATCGTTTTCCAATACAATGAATCCTCTGTATCTTTTGGTAATATTTTGACTTTTTTTCGTGCAATTATTGCTCCCGAATCAATTCCTTCATCAATAAAGTGTACAGAAACACCTGCATAAAGTTCATTATTTACAAGTGACCAAAAAATCGGACTGATCCCTTTATAATCTGGTAGATATCCCGGATGAATATTTATTACCCCTTTTTTTGGTATCTGTATAATGTTTTTGGCTATTATTTGATTAAATAGAACCGAGACGATTATATCAGGTTTCACTTTTAGTATGTAATCAACACTTCTTTTCTCATTGATATTATTGATATTTTTTAGCGGAATATCATTTTTATGGGCAAGGGATTTAAATTTATAAAACTTGTTATAAAAGTTTATGGAAAATAAAGTATAAATGAATGAAATTACTCTATAGAGATTCAGTTTTATTAATTGTATCAGAGAATAATACACCCCCGATATTTGTAATATCTTTGTAATCGTTTGCATAATAGAAGAGTGCGAAGGAGGAGGGATTTGTGCGACTATTATTGCGGATATGTCATCTTTGAATTCTTTAATCAACGCTTTGACAACGACATTCGAATATATATGATCTACTGTTAAAATAATAATGCGCATCTTTAAATAAAAATAATTACGTAATTTTCCCTTCGTGTATCAGTTGTCTTCTGAAATTCCACAATAATATCAAGTAATCAATGGTGTCTTTAATGAAATGTACCGATGATTTTTTTAAAGGGTTTTTTTTATACGTAACTGGAATGTGGATAATTGAATGATTTGCAAGAATACATCTCGCAACAATTTCTGTATCAAAGAACCATCTTGAATCTTTGACCATTTCAAGTATTGGCAAAATACTCTTTCTCTTGAAAAACTTAAATCCAGTTGCACTATCTTCTACTTGAATTGATAAGAAATATTGAACTATTTTTTTGTAGCCGATACTCAAGAGTACTCTGAATACGCTATCTTGTGGAAATGAATAGCTTCGCATGCCAAACGCCCCGTCATGCCCATTCTGAATCGCTTCCACAAATTCAGGGATGTGAATTGGCGACAGTTCCAGATCAGTATCAAGGTACCCAACGATATCTCCTTTAGCTCGTCGTATTCCTTCTGAAATACTTCCGCCCCTTCCGATATTTTCTAAATGATGAAAGACAGAAATATTTTGAAATTTTTTTGCAAAAGACACAAATATTTCAAGAGTACTATCAGAACTTTTATCGTCAATTAAAATAATCTCCCAAGAATATTTCATTCGATCTAGAATTTTTTTGATTGTTTCTAAATTATTCTCGAGAATTGAACCTTCATTAAACCCCGTAAGAATCAGTGAAACGTTTGGTTTATGGATTATTTTTGTATTTTTAGCTGTCATTATGTGAAAATGTAATATGTCCTTTGAATAGTACTATTTATACAAGCACAGACAATCCATACTCCTGTTTTTTAAACGAGCCATATGCAAGAATTGTCTCTGAAATATATTCAGTATCTTTTCCTGTGAGAGTAGGATATAGTGGCAAAGTAACAATTCGGTCACCAATATATTCAGTTACGGGAAGTTTTACAGATTCATATTTTCTAAATGCCTTGGTTTTATGTAATGGAATAAAATGAGAAGAACACGATATATTATGACTCTTCATATAATCAATAAAATGTCCTTGCTTTTGGACAAGAATTGGGTACAAATGTGTTCCTTTATTCTGTAGACCAAGACGTGAATTGTATAAATCAATTATTTTTCTTCGTTTTGTTTCGAGATGGTTCAATCTTTGCAGCTGAATTCTTCCTATTGCAGCTTGTAAATCGATCATATTACATTTATAACCTGAAAATTCCACATCATATCGCCAATTGCTTTTTAAATCATATCTTTTCCAAGCATCTCTCGATAAGCCATGAAGCCGTGCTTTTTGTAACCACAGGGCAATCCTGCTATTTTCTGTTGTTATCATACCACCCTCGCCTGTCGTTAAATTTTTTGTTGCGTAAAAGGAGTAACAAACAATATTTTTTGTAGCACTCCTTTTTGCAACGAGATGTGCGCTATCTTCTACAACCGGTATCGGAAAAGACGCGACTGCCTTATTTCCTGCATAATGAACTACTATGACTGCTTTTGTTTTGTTATTTATTTTCTTATAAACCTCTTGAGAATCGATAGTAAAATTCACTGGATTAATATCTACGAATACTGGTTTTGCGCCACAGTGATCAATAATGTTTGCAGTAGATGCAAAAGTAAAAGAAGGCACAATTACTTCGTCTCCCTCTCCAACTCCCAATGATTTCAAGGCGAGAAAAAGTGCACTCGTACAACTGTTCACAGAGACCGCATGAGATGCGTGAACGTATGAAGAAAATTCCTGTTCAAACATTGTAGTTTCTTGCCCCATCGTTAGCCAGCCATTCTTTAAGACGCGCACTACTGCTTCAATTTCTTTTGATGTAATGTCGGGTTTGGCAAATGGAATGGGTTTACGTTGCATACCTAGCATCTACTGAGATATTAATGAATAATGTTGTTCTCCGTATTTATTCGTATTAAATTCCTTTGTCATTTCTTTTGTCATTTCATAATTGCTATACGAAGGGTCATCATATCGTTTATTATATGTACCATTCACGAAATTTTCATATATTTCTTGCAGACCTTCCTCAAGTGATTTTTCTGCATTGAATTCCAAAGTTTTGCTTATCTTATTGAATGATACTCGATAATTTCTTCTGTCCAAATCTCTTTTGTCAAATTTGATTTTTACTTTTTTATCTTTAGATACAACTTTTTTTACCGTCTTAGCCAAGTCAGATATCGTTACATTAAGATCATTATCACCAACGTTAAAAATTTGTCTACTTACTTTATCCTGATCTGCCTCCAGTACTTTTATAATTGCATTGGCCACATCTCGTACGTGTATAAAGGGCCTATATTGCATACCATTTGTTACAGTTATGATTCCATTCGTAAATGCCTGGGCGACAAAAAGATTTGCAACTAAATCAAATCTTGGTCTTCGAGAATGTCCAAACACTGTTCCGAAACGCAATATAGTAGGATGGAAGTCATCATAGGTATCAAGCAGAAGCTCTTGTTCTGCATCAATTTTAGTACTTGCATAGAGAGATAGGGGATTTAAAGGACTATCCTCATCTACTTCAATGTCAGTAGCACCATATAGTGAACAACTCGACGCAAAGATGAACCTAGGAATATTAAAAGCTTTAACAGTTTCCCTGAGCATTCTGGTGGAAATTATATTCACATGCCTCGTAAGTTTTTCATCCAACGAAGCGGCAGGATCACCTACAATTGCAGCTAGATGAACAACAGCTTGTACATTATTTAAGGCACGAGTTAATTGATACAAATCACTAATATCTCCTTCTATTATCTCTAATTGCTTATTCTTCATTAAATCTTTCAGTACTGATTTTCCATAAATAAATTTATCAAAAACACGTACTTTGTAACCGATTTGCAATAATTTTTCTACGAGAATAGAGCCAATGTATCCACCGCCGCCAACTACCAAGATTGGCGCTCCGTCTTGTACGAAAGAATTAAACAGTTTATGGTAGTCTTTTTGAGAATAGATATTAAAGAATATACGCGGTAGGATAGTCAATACCAATATGAATATGACTCCAATCGCAAAAGGTAAAAAAAATAGATGAAGAATTGCCAAAACTATCGTTGTGAGAAATCCAGATATAAATATCACACTTGCTTTTACGAATATCGAGGACATTTTAAACTGTGCATACAGTCCAAAAACATAATTAAAGAAGGTAAATAGTAGTGGAAATATGAATATGCTTTCTCTTCCTGAAATATGTTGATTGAATACATTAAATGTAAAAAATACCACAAAAAGAGTAACAAAAGATACAAAAAAATCATACGCTATCCTTTTCCCTACAGTACTGTAAAGTATTCTTTTCTTGATAATCTGGAGTGACATTTGAGCAACTACTTTATGCATCGGAACATTTTCTCATTTAGGTATTCGTTTGTCAAAATTACCTTTCTCAATATTATATAATCAAAATTATATGAAGCCTGCTGTCTCTGTCATCACCCCAACTCTCAATAATGAACATGAAATCGTTCCATTTCTAAATTCAATTCAGAATCAAAAATATCCCCAGGAAAAAATTGAAATATTGATCATCGATGGCGGATCTGCTGATGCAACTTGTAAAGTTGCACTTCAAAATAATTGCATAGTTATCCCCAATCCTGAAGTACTTGCCGAACCAGGAGTGAATATTGGGATGCAAAAAGCTAAAGGTCAACTTATGATTGTTTTGGCTACAGATAATATTTTTGAAGACGTGCATGCATTTGAAAAGATTAGTAAAACATTTGAAAACCCAGATGTTTTTGCGGCATTTCCGAAACAAGATTACAAAAAATCCTACAACATCTTTACAAAATATCACAACACTTTTACCGATCCATTCAATCATTTTATCCATGGATATGCATCAAATACTCGAACATTTAATCGGGTATATAAAACAATTACCAGTACTCCGCTGTATGACATTTATGACTTCCACGAAAATCCCATTATTCCAATGATCTCCCTATCGCAAGGGTTTACTATACGCTCCGGATATTTGAGAGAAAAAAGCGATCAATATGATGACAATATGCCGGTAATCCAACTCATTCGAGAGAACAAGAAATTAGCTTACATTCATGATCTTTCTGTATTCCATCCAACAATTAATAACATGTATCACTTTTTGCGCAAGCAACGATGGGCAACGCGCAATGCACTTGAAAAAAAGAACTATGGCATAGCTCATCGAACAAGTACTCTTTCAAGAGGCCAGCGCATTCGTATGTATCTTTGGCCTCTGTATGCTTTTAGTTTAATCCTTCCATTATTGGTAGGATTATATGGGTTGATGCGTGATAAGGAACCGCTATGGCTATTCCATCCGATTGATTGTTGGCTTTCAGCATATGCAAGCCTAACTGAATTGATTGCATTCCAGTTTCAGAAAACTCAGCAGATTTCACGACAGTAATGTAAAATAAGTAACAATGGACTATAAATTAGTACAATTTGAAAAATTTTCTGATAATCGTGGAGATCTTATTGTGTTTCTCAAACAGTCACAACTTTCAGATGAACGGAAGACATTTGGACAAATATACTTCGTAACCTTCAAGCAAAAAGGGATTATTCGCGGGAATCATTACCATAAAAAATGGCATGAGTGGTTTGGCATCGTAGCCGGAAAAGTAGCGGTGACTCTCAAAGATGTTAAAACTGAAGAACAAATAACACTTGTTTTAGATGCGGATAATGACAAATATATGCGCCTAGAAATAGGACCATATATTGCTCATTCAATAAAAAGTATCACAGAATATGCCGCTCTCCTCAACTATGCTGATAGTGAGTGGGCTCAAAATGATAGCATTTCTTATCAATTAGAGTGAATCCATATGGACTATTTTGTTCACGAAAAAGCAATCGTTGAAACGACAAAAATTGGCGATAGGACTCGCATTTGGGCTTTCGTTCATATATTGCCGGGGGCAATCATTGGTAAAAATGCTAATATTTGTGACCAGTGCTTTATTGAAAATGACGTAGAAATCGGTGACAATGTAACAATTAAAAGTGGTGTGCATATTTGGGATGGGGCAAAAATTGAAAAAAATGTATTTATCGGACCTTCGGTCACATTTGCAAATGACCGCTTTCCAAGGAGCAAAAATACTGATTTCCAAAAAGAGCATATTCTTCTCAAAGAAGGGTGCACAATTGGCGCAAATGCAACACTTTTACCAGGAATAACTATTGGACGCCATGCATTTGTCGGAGCGGGGTCTGTGGTCACAAAAAATGTACCAGAATATGTATTAGTCTACGGAAATCCTGCTCAATCTCATGGATACATTTGTTCATGTGGAAAGCAGCTTAATATTGATCCAAACTCAAGCAAGATATCATGTGCTTGTGGAAGATCATATACATATAATGGTATTGCAGTACAATTACAAAAATAGAAATCTTATGAAACCATCGGTACCATTTATCGATCTTAAGGCCCAATATTATTCCATTCAAAACGATATTGATAGAGCAATAAAAAGTGTCGTTTCTTCGGGAAATTTTGCTCAAGGAGACGAGATTACATCTTTCGAATCTGAGTTTGCAAAATATATCGGCGCTAAAGACTGCATAAGCCTCAATTCAGGAACAGATGCACTAATCTTAGGTCTTCGGGCGCTTGATCTGCAACCAGGAGACGAGGTTATCGTTCCATCTTTTACCTTTATTGCAACAGCGATTGCAGCGGTAGAAAACAATCTTCGACCGGTATTTGTCGATGTAGACGAACGGGATTATGGATTGAATCTTGCAGATTTGCAAAAAAAAATTACTCCAAAAACAAAGGCAATTATCTGTGTTCATCTCTATGGGCAGCCTGATAAAATCATTGAAATTCAAGATATAATTCGAAAAACAAAACAAAAAATTTATCTTATCGAAGATGCATGCCAAGCTCATGGCGCAAAGTACAATGGAAAAAAAGTTGGAACATTTGGAATATTTTCTGCATTTTCATTTTATCCCACAAAAAATTTAGGAGCATATGGTGATGGGGGAGCACTAATCACAAATGATAAGAAATTGGCACAAAAAATTCGGTTGTTGAAAATGTACGGAGAAAAGACTCGGTACTTCTCAGAGGGACCCGGTATAAATTCTCGACTCGACTCACTTCAAGCTTCGATTCTTCGAGCAAAGCTCCCGCATCTTGATGCGTGGAATGCAAAACGAAAACTACTTGCGCAGAGGTACTCCGATCTGTTTGCCAAACAAGCCCCCTTTATTTTTACGCCAAGCGTCAAGAAAAATTGCGAGCATGTATTTCACCTCTATGTGATACGGACAAAAAAACGTAATGAACTACAAAAGTATTTAGCGGAAAAGAATATTTCTTCACTCATCCATTATCCACGACCTCTGCATTTGCAAAAAGTATATAGCAGATACGGTTATAAGAAAGGTGATTTGCCTATAGTAGAAAAGGTAGCTTCAGAAGTATTATCTCTCCCATTTTATGCTGAGATGAATTCAGATCAAATAAAGAATGTCACTCTTGAGATTGCAAACTTTTACAATCGTCAATTATGAAAAAAGTACTCATCACAGGATCAGCAGGGCTCATCGGTTCTGAGTCAGTCAAATTTTTTGCACAAAAAGAGTATGAGATCGTCGGCATTGATAATAATATGCGAGCATATTTTTTTGGTGATGAGGCAAGCACCGATTGGAGTCGAAAGCAGCTTGAAGAAACATTCAAAAAGCAATATACACACTACTCCGTAGATATTCGAAATAATGAAGAAATTGAAAAAATTTTCAAAAAATATTCGTTTGATCTTATTATTCACACGGCCGCACAACCATCACATGATTGGGCTGCACAAGAACCATTGACTGATTTTACCGTCAATGCAAACGGCACTTTGATACTTCTCGAAAACTTCAGAAAATACTCTCCTGAAGCAACCTTTATTTTTACATCGACAAATAAAGTGTATGGCGATAGACCAAACACTCTTCCTCTTGAAGAACTTGAAACACGATATGAACTACCGAAAAACCATCACTATCATCAAGGAATAGACGAGTCTATGAGCATTGATAATACAACTCACAGTATTTTTGGCGTATCAAAAATTGCAGCCGACGTCATGGTGCAGGAGTATGGAAGATATTTTGGTCTCCACACTGGGGTATTTCGCGGGGGTTGTCTGACTGGACCGGGACACTCAGGCACCCAACTTCATGGGTTTTTAGCATATCTTGTGAAATGTGTTGCAACAGGTCGAAACTATTCCATTTTTGGATATAAAGGAAAACAAGTTCGAGACAATATCCATTCCTTCGACTTGGTAAATATGTTTTGGCATTATCACCAAAAACCACGAAAGGGAGAAGTATATAATGCCGGCGGCAGTAGACACTCAAATATATCTATGATTGAAGCAATCAAAAAGACAGAGAAAATTCTCAATAAAAAAGCAAAATATGAATACAAAGAATCAAACAGAATAGGGGATCACATCTGGTATATTTCAGATGTTTCAAAATTCCAAAAACACTATCCCAACTGGAAATTTACATACGATATTGATCAGATTTTGGAAGAAATTTGTCATCATGGCCACTTTGAATAATACCATCATCATCGCGACACATTCTCTGGTCTATGGCGCCCCTCAAGCTCTTCGTGAATATCTTATCAACCACTCAATAAAGAATTTACTCTATATTGCTCATCCCTTGATGAACAATGGAAAATCGGAAGCTGAATATATTCAAAATGGAAAGAGTATCGATACAAAGACCCCAACTATTTCTCTTCGTACTCCTTTGTTTCAATATTTTCACCATATGTATCTGACGTTTGTTTGGAGCATGTCACTGAAAAATAATGCCGATGTATTTGTGGGAGTCGATCCACTCAATGCATTTGTTGGGGTATTTCTGAAGAAATTTGGCAAAACAAACAAGCTTATTTACTACACAATTGATTATGTACCACAACGTTTTGGTAACCATATCATGAACTGGATTTATCATTGGTTGGATACTTTTTGCGTCAAACACGCTGATGAAACCTGGAATGTATCTCCACGAATCGCCGATGCTCGAAAAAAACAGAAAGGGCTTGATGGTGTCAATTTTTCAAAGCAAAAGGTCGTTCCAATCGGCATTTGGTACGATCAGGTGAAGAGGTATCCATTCAGTAAAATCAAGAAGCATCAGCTTTTTTTTATTGGTCATTTGATGGAATCTGCTGGTGTGCAAATGGTTCTGGAGGCAATTCCAGAAATAATTATACAAATCCCTGATTTTCACTTCTTGATTGTTGGTGGGGGAGAGTATGAAGAATATCTTCGATCTCTTGCAAAAAAACTGGATATTAACAATTCAGTGACATTTACCGGCTGGGTGAAGGATCGAAAAAAGCTTGATACTATCATGTCTGATTCTGCTGCAGCTGTAGCATTGTATGATCCAAAAACTACAAAGACAACGTGGTTTTCGGACCCAACGAAGCTGAAAGATTATCTGTCGGCAAGTCTTCCAATCATTCTGACTGACGTGCCACATAATGCATACGACATTGAAAAGCATGGCTGTGGCATTGTGATAAACTATACAAAAGATGAGGTCGTATACGCAGTTTTGAATTTACTCAAAGATGAAACTAAACTTGAAAAATTTCGAAAGAATGCGCTTCAGTATGTTCAAAAATATGATTGGAATGCCATTTTTGATACTCATTTAATACCTCACTTATCATGAATATACTTTTTGAAAAACTAAAAATATATGGCCCAAAAAGATTCTTCACCTTTGCGTTTTATGAGATATACAATAGATTCTTCGTCCGATATATAAAAAAATCATACAGTCAATATGGGGAAGATCTCATCATTGATCGACTCCTAAAGAATAAAAAAAAAGGTTTTTATGTTGACATAGGGGCATATGACCCCGATAGATTCAGCAATACGAAACGATTTTATCTCAAGGGGTGGAACGGAATCAATATCGAACCAAATGTAGTAAATTACAATCGCTTTATTGATAAAAGAAAAAGAGATATTAACCTCAATATTGGCATTGGAAATACAAATGAAAAATTGTTATTTTATTCATTTATGCCAGACACTCTTTCGACATTCGCAAAAACTGAGGCAAAGTTATATCAAAGTCAGGGATTTCGACTCCTCAATAAAACGAAAGTGCCTGTCTTCAAACTGTCAGATGTTTTTCAAACAAATCTGAAAGATACGAAAATTGACTTTATGAGTATAGATACTGAAGGATTTGAGATGGATGTGCTTAATAGCAATGATTGGGGAAAATTTAAACCATCCATCATTTGTATTGAAGCAAATAGAGATAAGGCAAGCAAAGATAATAACATTAATCAATTACTTGAAGGTAAGGGATATAAGGAAATATATTGTAACAAAGTCAATTCTATATACGTATTAAAACAATCGAAATTACTCTTATGAAAATTGTAATTCAATTAATACGCAGTGATTGGAATCGATATCTCATCGTTCACAAGAAGAAAAATCTTCTTCTTTTCTTCATGGTATTTTTTCATAACCCCGGAATGTTGTTTTCAATTCTCTTTAGAATCGAGCATTATCTATGTATGCACCCATTTCTCAAAGGAGTGGGTTTCATCTTCCAACCTCTCTATTTTTTGATTACGTATTTTATCCTTGATGTTGACATACCCCCCGATGCTTCAATTGGTAAAGGACTCTATATCCACAATAAGGGCATTATAGCAACCAATTTCAAAGCAGGTGACAATCTCACACTGATCGGCCCCCTCACTGTTGGAAGAAATTTTGGATCATCAGATACTCCAATATTCGGAGATAATATTGCTATTTCTGCAGGAGCCCGAGTAATAGGAAATGTTCGAATTGGAGATTATGTAATTATCGGTGCTAACGCAGTGGTTATAAAAGACGTATCAAACAATTCGATAGTGGGCGGAATCCCCGCTGACAAAATCGCTCGTATTTCTTCTGAAAGATATCATCAGTATATCCAAAATTGATACAACATAATGAGTAGCAAAAAAATTTCTGTACTTCTGCCAACCTATCATCGTGAGGACCAGTTGCAATTTTCTATAAAGAGCGTTCTCAATCAAGATTTTACTGATTTTGAGCTTCTTATTCTAGACGATTATGGCAAAGATAATACAGAAAAAATCGTAAAGTCTTTTAAAGACAATCGAATAATATATATTAAGAATAAAAAAAATATTGGTTATGGAAATAATTTAAAAAAAGGATTCCGCCTTGCAAAAGGAACATACGTATTTTTACTTGGTGATGATGATGTGATCTTGAAAAACGACACTTTGAGAATTATGTATGACCAAATGGAGAAGAAACTTGCCGGATATGCTCAGGTTGGGTATATTTTTTGTGACTCTGATTTTTATCACCCTACCTCTCTAAACCATGTGACACAAAAATTACTTTATATACCCCCAACAAAAGACATCATACTAAAAACACTGAACTGGCATTTTGGATCTATCTCTGGAAGTTTTTTTAGAAAAGATCTCTTCAATGAAGAAGATATCATTGATGACGTATGGTGGCCATACTATAAAGCTATCTATCGAGCAATCCAGTCACGAGGATGTATATATTTTGGTAATCACTATATTGTCGCACGAATAAGCACATCAGGACTCATAAAATGGCTTGACTCCAAAGTAAATAAAGAATTTTATATGAATAAACTTTTTGAAATATATAAAGAATTCGATGATTCAATATCCCGATTCCAAACCTTTCAAAAAAACCGTCTGGATTTTGTATTAAGTACTTTTCCAGGTATCAAATTTTATACGTCAAATGGCAATATTATCTCTATGGCAAAAGATATTTTGCGCCATAGACCTCAATATAAATATGAAATAATCTTTTGGAAAAATATTGTAATTGCGCTTTTAATCCCAAATATCATTCTGTCAATGATCCGCACATTGAGATTACTTATTGCAAAAAATCAAATGACGTCATTCACACACTCAATCAATCTGAAAAAACATCTTGATGAAGTCCTCAAAGAGCCTACGTTAAAATAAAAGTGTTTAGCTGTGTTTTTTCATGAATGCGTTCACCATTGAGTAAATATAGTCTCTTTGCGCTTTCTCAATTCCCGGATACACACCAATAAAAAAGGTGTTTCTATGAATATGTTCAGAATTTGGAAGTTTTCCGACAACACGACAATCTATATTTTTGAATGCTGGCTGATGAAGGATATTTCCCGTGAATAATGGACGTGTCTGGACTTTGTGGTCTTCTAGGTAACGCACCAGTGAAAGGCGATCAAAAGGAGCATCTTTTCGAATCGTCAAAGGAAAACTAAACCAACTTGGATCTGATCCTGGCGTGGCCTCTGGCAAAATAAAATAATCTTCATACTTCTTGAAAAATTTGGAATGTTCTTGAAAATTCTTCTTTCTCTTTTTGATGAAGCCCGGAACTTTCTGAAGCTGTATTCTTCCCATTGCCGCTTGGATTTCTACCGGTTTAATATTAAATCCAATATGGGTAAACATATATTTGTGGTCGTAGGGGATACCATCAATCTTGTAGTTGAATCTGACACCGCATACACCATCTGGGCCACCTCCGGCAGCACCACACCAACATGCACGACCCCAGTCACGAAGCGACTGGACAATTCTGAGGAGTCGTATATCATTTATAAAAACTGCGCCGCCCTCACCTGCAGTTGTCATATGGTGAGCGGGATAAAATGATTCAGTAGACACGATCCCAAATGTTCCGGTTTTTCTTCCTTGATATGTCGAACCCAGTGCGTCACAGTTGTCTTCAATAACGAATAAATTGTGCTTCTTTGCAATCGCCATAATCTTGTCCATTTCGTTGGGATTTCCAAGTTGGTGGACGAGAAAAATTAATCGTGTTTTTTTTGTTATTGCTTTCTCAATATCTTCTGGCTTTGGATTGAGTGTTTTCTGATCTACATCAACAAAAACTGGTTTTAAACGATTGTAATATATGGCAGATACAACTGTTGGGAATGTACAAGCAGGAGTTATGACTTCGTCTCCCGGTAAGATTCTATCTGCAAATTGAGGAGACATGAGAGATGCGACAGCCAAAAGATCTGCAGAGGAGCCAGAGTTTGTGAGAAATGCTTTTCGAGAACCAATAAATTCTGCAAGTTCTTTTTCCAAAAGCTCTCCCTGTTCAGATAAACCAAACCAACCTTTCAGCATTGCGTCTGTCATCGCTTGTAACTCACGATGATCATATACTGCCCCAGCATACTGAACCGTTGTTTTACCCGGGACAAATTCTTTTGTATCAATTTGAACGTATTCTTCGAGAAGCGCATGTATATTATTTTGAATGGTTCGTTTATCCATTGGTTATTTGAAGCGAAATATAACTTGTTTGAAGTCCTGAAAAGAGTAGCATGCAATATTACGAAAGTCAATGTAATAACTCTTCTTTATGCCTCATAAAATGGCCAATTTTTATCCTTATCGGATATAATAATTTTTTTGATTGGCCAAACTATATTGAAATATGGATCATCCCATCGTACGCCCTGTTCTTTTCCAGGTGTATAAAATTGTGAGGCTGGATACTGAATGGTTGTATTGTCCACCAGTGTTTGATTTCCATGAGCCATTCCTTCAGGAATATAGAGCATCTTCATATTTTCTGCAGAAAGATTTATTCCAAACCATTTACCAAACGTTGGGGAATTTATTCTCAAATCTAAAGCGACATCAAAAATCTCTCCTTGTATGCATTGTGTGTATTTTGCTTCATCGTACGGTTTTTTTTGATAATGAAGCCCTCGAATAGTTCCTTTTTTATCACTTGCAGATCTATTCATTTGTGCAATTTTGAAATCAACACCATGTTGAGTAAACTCATCCTGACAGTATATTCGAGTAAAATACCCTCGAGCATCTTTTTTCAATTCTGGCTCCACCACAAATAGACCCTTGATAAAAGTTTCTGTAAATATCATTTATTTTAACCAATACAACATATTGGTAACTTTTTTATTTTTTAACAAATCTTTCAATATCATCAGCCGTGCATATTTTCCTGAAATAAAATCCTCTTTACTAAAATTATTATTTCTTAATTGCAATATAAGATCTTTAACCGACTTGTCAATTGTCCACTGTTGCTTGATGTGGGGAAATAATTTGTTGAATTTATCAAAAATTACCTTATAACTTCGGGCATCTGCACCATGCTCACCAGTATAGTCAACAATACTATTTGGAATATTCTTTTGAATTACTTCTAAAAGATCTTTTACTTGAAAATTATTTTCATTAAATCCAATATTAATAATTTCACCGTTTGTCTCTTCTCGCGATGCGTGCAAGAATTGAATCATAATCTCACTTAAGTCTCTAACGTCGATAAGTGGTCGCCATGGAGTACCATCACTCTTGACCTCAATTTTACCTTGTGCCAGTGCACATGTAACAAAATTATTCACAACTAGATCGCTTCGCAATTGGGAAGAGAAACCATAAACAGTTGAATTTCTCATTAATCCCACATAAAAATCTTTATCAGCCAAATCTTTTAAGTCTCGCTCCACCAATGCCTTTGACATTGCATAAGCAGTGAGCGCATTTACGGGTGACGATTCGTCTACTACGCCTTTTTCAGCTATCCCATAGATACTACATGACGAAGGAAATATAAATCGCTGCACTCCAACTTTTTTGGCAAGTTTTGCCAATGTTATCGAAGCCTTATGATTGATATCAAGCGTCAACTTTGGGCTGAATTCTCCAATTGGATCATTTGAAAGAGCTGCTAAATGAATAATTGCGTCAAACCCCTTCACGTCATCTTCGTGAATTTTTCGCACATCTTTTTGAACAAGAGTGAGATATGGCGATGAAAAAACAGGACCGATAGAATTATTCTTATAAAAAAACGTGTCAAGACCTGTAACTATGTACTTTTGCTTTATGAGTTTTTCAACTAATACTGTGCCAATATAACCATTACATCCTGTAACAAGAATTTTTTTTATTTCCATATTTTCCATGGTGCTTTTCCGCTATTCCAAATTGTGTTTAAATCTTCTAGCTCTTTGTATGTATCTATTGCAAACCAAAAGTCATCATGAAAATACAGAGATAATTCTCTGTTCTGAGCCATTTTATTCAAAGCCACGGTATCCATTTCTTCTTCTTTGAAATAATCAAGTGCTTTGGCATCAAATACCATATATCCGCCATTCACCCAGTCGTCAAGAACTGGTTTTTCCTCAAAGTGCGTTATTAAATTATTAGCATCATATTTTGCAAGTCCATACTTTGACCTTGGATGCACTCCGGTAATTGTTCCAAGTGTTTTCTGTTTTTTATGAAACTTCAATAAATCTGGAATATTTATATTCGAAACTCCATCGCCATAAGTAACCATAAAATGCGTATCTTTTGGATCAAGATATTTTTGACAAGCCAATATCCGTGCGCCAGTTGTGGCCTCAACTCCAGTATCAACAAAGGTAATTCTAAAATCATCAGCATTTTTTCTATAGTATTTTGCGGAATGAGTTTTAAGATCAAGAGTAAAGTCAGAAGTAAAAGCTTTTTGATTAAGGAAAAAATCCTTAATATAGTCAGCCTTATATCCTAAGGCAAGGATAAAATCATTTATCCCATAGTGGGAATATATTTTCATTATATGCAGAATCAATGGCTTGTTTCCGATATATACCATTGGTTTTGGCTTATATTCTGTTTCTTCTTTGAGGCGGGTACCAGTTCCTCCACACAGTATGATGACTTTCATAAGTTAAGCCTTATTTTATTTGTTTTGTATCGCTATGTCAAATACTATAATAAATCTTTACCATGCAGATTACCAATCTACTTCAAAATAAATTATTTTTTTATCTTATTATTCTTTACAATAATGGATATTAATGCTAGAATGAAAAAATGTCAAAAAAACCTTTTTTTTCTGTTGTAATAAGTAGTAAAAATTCACTAAAATGGTTAAATAAATGCTTCACCTCACTTCAGAATCAGACATTCAAAAACTTTGAAGTTATTCTGGTTGACAATGCATCCACTGACAAAGGAGTTGCATTTGTGGAAAAAAAATTCCCTTGGGTAAAAATAGTTTTAAATACAGTAGACCAAGGACCAGGGATAGCAAATAATATTGGTGCAAAGAATTCAACTGGAGAATTTCTTTTTCTCATGAATACCGATTCGTACCTGGATGATGATGGGTTAGAAAAACTTCATAAACTACTTATAACGAATTTGAATTTTAATATTGTCGAGATCAATATGAAAAATTATGAGAAATCCAATATGGATTCGCCCATTTATTTGTTCGGGATGGATATATTTGGATATCCTATGCCATCAAAAAAACCTTTTTATGCAGATGTCTGTGGTGCTGCCATCAGGGCATCTTTATTTAAGAAATTGCGAGGATTTGACAAAACTTTTTACATGTATCTAGACGATCTTGATCTCTCATGGAGAGCACGGATGTTAGGAGAAAAAGTACACATGATAGACAATATATATATCTATCATCACACAGGTGGTTCCTCAATTGCTACATCAACTCAATATCACGAAAAAAATACCTATACTACTACCTATAATCGGCGTTATAATGCACAGAAAAATAACTTGAGATGCATTCTGAAAAATTATTCTGTTCTCATGATAATTTTGACCCTTCCCATATCAACATTGCTTGCTCTTGGTGAAGGATGGCTCTATCTGTTAAAGGGAAATGTTCAAGGATTTTTTATCATGCATCAGGCGATATGGTGGAATATAGTAAATTTCAATAGCACTATGTTAGAAAGAAATCTTGTTCAATCGGCACGGAAAGTTTCTGACATTGAAGTAATAAAATATTGTGAATTTGGAATTGCAAAACTACATTCATTGCGATCACATGGGGTACCATTGATGCAATAAAGTAGATCATGAAAAAACTAAATCTCTCTATTTTCCCTACACTCGTTATCCTTCTTTTTGTGGCGTTTTTTGTACATCAGGCATTTCTACCCAATGCACTCCATTACGGAGAAGAGCAAGGTCTCATAAACTATAGTTTCGCTAACTGGAGATACGCTCAAATTTGGATTGGATCAATGAATTTTGGAAATATAGCTCCATGGATATTTGTGACCTTTACATTGGGAAATTTTTGGCATATTTCAAACATTTTTCATATTGGCCTTGTTGAAACTCAGCACTTATTCTACTTTATAGTTATATTTTTTACTGCGTATTTTTTCTATCTACTTGCCAAGATCCATACAAAAAACATACCGATTTCAATACTATTGAGCTTCATTTACATAACAACCTATAACTACTACGCTTCATTGGATACTTCTGGAAGAATTCTACAGTATCTTATTCTCCCTGCTGGATTATTTTGCTGGACTCAATACCATATTACAAAAAAGATTAGGTTCTTATTTTTAAACATTGTTGTTATTCTTTCTACCTTAAGCATTGCAAATAACCCTCCACAAATGATCGGAGCATATAGCTTCATTTTTCTTTATGTGATGTTCCTTTATTGGAAAAAAGAACATCTCAAACAAATTATTCTCTTTCTCACACCCTATGTCGGGACAATACTATTGGTACTTAGTGTTGATTTACTTGCTTTGACAAATAGCAGTAGACTTCTTCAGTATGACCCTTTTTCAATACCTTGGAAAGCTCCCGATTCACCATTACGAGACATCTTGAGATTATTTGGGAATTGGGGAGATTACTCTGGGAGTGGACTAATCGAATATTATAATCACCTTTTTGAATATTATTTTTCAAATATTGGAATTATTTTATCCTATATTCCGCTCGCGATTTTTCTCCTCTTATTACAAAGAGTTAGCAATCAAAAAAAGCGCATCGGCATTTTCATAACAATAATCGTCATCGTAAATATTATTATGGCAAAAGGTTCAGGATCACCTTTTGGTGGTATGTACGATCTTTTACAAAATGTTCAGATACTCAGAATATTTCGGGAACCTTGGGCGAAATTTATTATAAATGTAATTTTCTCTCTTTACATTGGTATTGCAATTCTTTTTAGAGATCAAAAAAAATATATTCAAATCATCTGTGTGACTTTATTACTTGTCCACTTTGGCTTTCAGGCATACCCTTTGATTGCCGGTAACGCAATTGATCATCGCTATATTGATTGGAAAGTCAGTGACGTTCAGATACCGACATACTGGAAAAACGTTCAAATATATTCAGAGAAATATATGAAAGATGCGAGAACACTCATTTTACCGGCGAGCATAAACAGAGGAGAGGGGCTTACACACAATTGGAAACCATATGTTCACCGAGGATTTCCCGAGCAATTTTTCATTCCAGGCAATATCGTCACCAATACTGGAAACGATGCAGGCGAGATAGATCTTATGAACTTGTATTATAAAAATCTTGATCCGAAACTCATATCTCAAAGTTCAATAGACTACGTATTGGTAAAAAATGATGTGATTGCAGATCCAATTACAACAGTTGGCGTGAAGTCAATAATCGAAACGATTGACATTGAATCAAAAAAAACTTTTGGAAAGATTGATCTCTATGCAATCAAAAAAGAATACAATACAAAAAAAATAAGGCCCATGAATTCCCTTTCCCATCAAGAAGATACTTGTGATTTTAGGTTCAACAAAAATAGTGACTC
>CAYVKV010000004.1:0-98880 GCA_964452355.1 uncultured Gammaproteobacteria bacterium
CTGATCGAGGGTTAGGGGTTCATTAAGTGTCTACTAAATGGGGTACACATCACATTCAGGTAGAATATTCTTTACTTCCTCAAATGCTTTTTTATCATCCTCAAAGGTCAGCGTTTTCAAAAGTTCTTCTTCTTTAACAAATTTCGCATCGGTGACTTCGTGGTCATGATCTTTCTCGTTACCGGAAATATATTTCATAAGAAAGTAATGAACTTTTTTATTATGAAGTACATTTTCACGTCGAAAGAAGTATTGAGTCATGAAGGATCTATGCTGGACGATTTCTGCAGTGACACCACCTTCTTCCCTCACTTCACGGATGGCAGCATCTTCCATTCGTTCATCTTTGATCAAATCTCCAATATGACCTTTGGGGAAACCCCAATGACCCGCACCTTTATGCTTCACCAAAAGCCATAAAAAAATTCCACCCTCTTTTTTATAAACAATTCCACCTGTAGATGTCTCGAAAATCGTAGCTGGTTTTTCCACCTTAATATCCTGCGCCGACCTGTGCTACTTGGTAGAAGTTAGCAAAGACATATGCAGTTATCGCTATAGCTGAAACAATCACGAAAAGGACTCCAGCTTGAATGATGATACTATCATGAGGTTTGTATTCTTTCTTTTTTGCCATAAAAATAGTTTAAATAATAACGATTACTATCAGAATACGTGAGATGGATAATGTTTGTCAAGTAGGTTTAGAAAAGATGAGTTTGTATGAGGCAAGCTCCCTGAGAAATTGAGTTTTTGATGACTTTTTTAACATAAGAAACTGTATTGAGTTTTTCGATTAAGATAGGAGTATTTTTTTCTTCAACCAGAATATGTATATCTTGTCCGGTGTTTATGGTGAAGTATGCAGGAAGCCCTTCGGATCTCCATTTTTTTACTTGTTTCATAAGGCTCAAAGTTCCAACAGACCAATAAATTAATGATGGATTTGATGTGATCATGACGGCATGCATATTGAGTGCTTCAGCTTCAACGGTTTCACCAAACTTCTCAAAGTTACGCTCCTTTATGTATGTTTTTAATTCCAATATTTTTTGCTGCATTGATGTTTGTCGAGCAGAAAAAAAGGGACTTGTTTGTGCGAGCTTTTGACCAACTGATGTTGGTACATCTTTTTTTTCAGTGCTTACAACAGCTACAACATCGACAAGACTCCAATGTTCGGGAGGAAAAAATGACGAGGCGAAAGATTCTTCACTTGTCTCAGCGTCTTTCCACTCAACCCAGCCATCGGGAATTGATCGACATGCAGACCCCGATCCTTGACGTGCAAGGATAGAAAGTTCCTTTTCAGAAAGCTCAAGTCCGAGTGCATGTGTTGCTGCGATCGTGAGTGCTGCAAAACCAGATGATGAAGAAGAGAGTCCAGTGCTTGAGGGAAAGTTGTTTTTTGATACCACTTTTGCTTTGAGATCAGATTTTGCAAGAGTTCGAATGCGACCAAGATGTTTGATTGCTCGATCTGATTCATCAGTCACAGCTTCATCATTAATTGTTATTTCGTCAGTTATGAATTTTTCTGAAAATTCTACCGTTGTCGTTGTCGTCATTTCGCTCAAGTTGATTGAGATACTACCATTTGTTGGAAGCCGAAGCGTTTCATTTTTTCTTCCCCAGTATTTGATGAGTGCGACATTGGGATGCGCGATAGCGGTTGCTTTCATAGTATTTGTAAAGTTTCTAAAGCAATAATTGAAGTTGGAGTGAGCTTGGATTTAATCATATGTAGATCTTTGATTGGTTGTTTTATCATTTTGCTTACTTCATCTCTATTTATCTGGAATTCACCATTATACTTGCCGGTAAACAGAGCTACCATCTCAGACTCTTGATCAAGTCTAACGATAAATGTTTTTACGTGAGTAGCTTGTGTTTTAATACCAATTTCTTCCATCATTTCTCTTTGAATTGCTCGCTCATATGTTTCGCCTTTATTTACATGACCAGATGCCGAAAGCGTGTAGAAGCCAGGAAACAAATCTTTTTGCTCAGATCGTTTTTGGAGCCATACATGATCATCATCTACATACAGAAGTATTTTTGCCGATCTGTGTATCAGTGAAGGATCGTTATGACAATCGTATCTTGTTCTGTACGTCAATATAGTATCTTTCTCATCTACTATTGTAAAAAGCTCTTGTTGATTATCCATGGTTTTTATTCTACACGAACTCCTGGTGCATTCGGAGAAACTTCAATATTCGTTCCACCTGCTTGAGCGATTGCATCAATTACTTCGCTGCGTACATTGTCAGGGGAAAATGCAATCATACAGTCTCCACCACCCGCACCTGAAAGTTTTGCCCCGTAAGCCCCCGCGTTCAATGCAGCATGATTGAGCTGAGATAATTTTTCTGTACTGACACCAAGCGTGTCGAGAAGTCCTTGATTCATGTTCATCAGTTTTCCCAGTTTCTCAAAATCTTGTGCGCTAATTACGCTTTTAGCTTCATTTACTAATTCTTCGATGAGCCCGAATACCCCCTCAATAACAATAGGATACTCATCCGCGGTTTTTTGTACTTGTGTGACGAGAGCGACGGTATCAGCCTTTACTCCCGTATATCCAACAATAAGGGGAAGATTTTCCACCTCAAGCGGCTCAATGGTTTTTCCTGCAGTCATAAAATAGAGCGTTCCACCATATACTGCAGCAGCAACATCAAACCCTGAACCCTTTTTTTGGATATCCAATACTGTTTTGTATGAAAGATCAAATAATTCCTTTTCAGTCATGGGTTTTTCAAATATTTCAGATAATGCTTTGATCGTCGCAACAGTGATCGCAGAAGACGAGCCAAATCCAAACCGAGATGAAAATTCTGAAGTCGATGTAATATTTACTCCTTGAGATCGATGATATGTTTGGAAAAAATTTGAAATGGCAACCTCCACAAACTGAGCGTTTTTTGGCACATCACCTTTACCCAGCTTGTCGATGGATTTTTGATAATTCATGATGTTGACATCGGGAGCATTGAGGGTAAGGAGATTGTCATCCGTGAGGAATAGCCGAACCTTCATACGATGGTCGACCGCAGTGACGATACACGGATGGTCATATATTACCGCATGCTCTCCAAGAAGCATGAGTTTGCCCGGAGCCGAGACTGCTATAGCGTTCATTAGGGAAAGTATAACAGGAATAAGATCGAGTTCAATTAGGTATGGTATGCTTTTGCATTGTCTCGATCATACAGTTTCCAAAGCTTGAAATAAAACCATATATTGATAATTTGAAAAATCTGTAAAATTAAAAAAGCACGGGCTGGGGAAGTCATGTCTGCGGTGAGCCCAAGAAGAACTGCGAGTATACCAAATACCAAACTTCCGGCAAAAGAGTTGAGAGATCCCATTGTTGCCCTCTGTTCATCAGAAAATTCCTTTTGTAATAATACTCCTTTTGCCACCGAAGTGACGCCAAAAAAGATAGAAGAAGTTGCCATGATGAGGGGAGAAAAGATGGTGGGAAATGCTGTTGAAAAAATATTTATGATGCGATTGTACACATTGTCAACGATGAGAATTTTCAGACCATTGTATTTTTTCAAAATAATATGACTGAAATGGAAACTCGCAGCCGCACCAATGTTGGATAAAACTTTTGCAATCCCAATTGCCCAGACCGGCCAGAGGGTTTGGAAAAATGCCGCTTGAAATTGATAGCTTGCTTCCCCAAAACCGTATCCCAAAATGGAGGAGAGACTTAAGAGGCGTAATTTTTTGTTCTTGAAAAACAATGAAATTGCTATTTTTAGATGAGAAAAAATATTGCCACTTTTATTTGAATGCGATCGTGGTTCTTTAATAAAAAATGATAGCACGAAGCAGAAAAATTGAGGAATGATAGAAAGCCACACAAGAATAGCAATGGGAAACATACCAAAAATAATGACAAAAATAGCAGATACCGCAAGTGCGATCTGAAACATAGCACTGAGCTTTCCCAAGAATTCATCAAATCTGTGGGTATCGTTGGTGTCTGATAATGAGTCATAAAGAAGCGCTTCGTCATTGCCACTATAAAAAGCGCGGGATAATCCTTCGAATATCGCTCCGAATATTAAAATGAGATATGAAGAGCCAACTGCATAGAAGATTGAGTAAAGAAATGCAGCAAATGCTCCAAGAACCATTGTTTTTTTGCGACCGATCAAATCAGAAAAGATTCCCGTTGGAACTTCAAAAACAGCTGAAGATATCATAGTTACCGCAAATATGCTCATGCCCAGAGCATATGAACCAGATACTTGAGAGAAGTACAGTATTGCGATGGGAGCATATAGCCGTAGGTCGGTGAAAAAATTAAACCATTTGAGAATTTTAATATTTTTGTGAAGATGCATAGGTAGATCATACAATATACGTTCTGATTATTTAATTTTGCTTCGTTTATAGTTGTATATTCTAAAAATAGGGAAAACAAAATTCTATCTTTGGAATTGGCAGATAGGTGTAAATAAGGTACAATATGACACAGTTAAATGAGTATTTGGCCTAGTAGCCAAGACCCGCCAGAGGCGGGCAGGGGTAAGGCAAAGGTTTCTATTGATCCGTTGGCGAAGGGGAAACGCGGAAGTCTGCAAAACTTCTATGCGCGGGTTCGATTCCCGCACGGATCTCAGCTATGTATTATGTCTATTTCCTATAGCTAAATACAGGAGAGGTCGCATAGTGGCCTAGTGCGTCGGTCTTGAAAACCGATGAGGCGCAAGTCTCCGCGAGTTCGAATCTCGCCCTCTCCGCATGAAGATAGAAAATTCTACACGTCCCTTTAATGTTCTCAGATCAACCTATTGAAACAACCTGAAGAAACCCGCGACCTTTTTTGGATCGCGGGTAGTCAGAATAAACCAGGAACGTATTCCTTTATTTGAAAGCACTCCCGACAAAGTGCATGTCATCGAGCGCTGTTCCTGTTTTTGGGAGGACTCCCGCAACAATAACATCACGATCTAATTCTTTCAAAACATCTCCATCCTTTTTAAATTCGCCTTTCTTAATCATCATCGCGCCCTCTTCTGATCCAAAATACATAGGGATATACTGTTTTTTTCCCAGCACAATAGTTTTAAGACTATTGAGAGTGATGCTCTCTTTAAACATATCAGGAACCTGTGAAGAGATGGTATAAAACAACTCAACGCCACTGTCTTCCTCCGTGACTGTCTTAAGAGTTCCTTCGTTTGTCAAAGTTTGGAATGTTTCCCGACTCACAAAATGATAGGAATCGACTATTGTTCCGGTTGGTTCTAATATGCCGACAACTTTCATAACAGGGACTCCAAAGAAGTTTTTGAGAGTATCTCCGGGTTTTTGGATGAGCTTTTCTTTTTTCATCATCATAGCCTCATCATATCCAACTATCATTTCATTCTTTCTCAGCGTTACCGTTCCTTCTTTTACTTTAAGCAGATCTGTATCTATTGGTGCAACCTCGAGGAAAAGTTTTGGGTTACCTTCAGCAAAGTTTATCTTTGTCTTTCCTTTGGCAAAAAGGTCTCCAATATACTTCTTTGAGTCAGTGGACAGTCGTACATTCATGACCGTTCCATCAGTTCCCATGGCAGAGCTAAATCGTGCAAACTCAAAGAACATGAATGAGAATAGGAGTATCATGACAAAGGGTGCTACTGCAGAGAGATAGTTCTTCTTACCTGGTTTATAACCTCGAAGGAGTAGTGAATTGGTCACTACTGAAATGGATGAAAGTGCCATTGCGAGTCCTGCAAGTTCTGGCTTCAGTACCAATCCAAATCCCACAAATACCCGAGCTGCGATGGGGATTCCCATCACGTTGTAAAACAGTGCAAAGAACATATTTTGCTTGATCTTATTCATCGTTGTCTTTGAGAGATCGATGGCATTTGCTACGTCTCGTAAATCATTTTTAATGATCACAATTCCTCCCGCCTCCATTGCAACATCAGTGCCTGATCCCATTGCGATTCCTAGGTCTGCTTGAGCAAGGGCTGGTGCATCATTGATCCCATCTCCTACCATCCCCACCTTCTTTCCTTCATCTTGCAATCTCTTTACCTGTTTTGCTTTATCCTCAGGTAAGACTTCAGCCATAACATTGGTAATCCCCACCTGCAAGGCGATTGCTTTTGCCGTTCGTTCATTGTCTCCCGTGATCATATATACATCTATTCCAAGTTTCTTCAGTTTTTCTACCGCTTCTTTTGAGGTTTCTTTTACCGTATCGGCGACTCCAATGAGTCCAAGGATATCTGTTTTATTCGCAAGAATCATTACTGTTTTCCCCTGTTCTTCCAGTCGTCTCATCTTGCGGTCTATTCTTTCAATTGGTAATCCAACGATATCTTGAATAAGTTTTCTATTGCCGAAATAATAGGTATCGTTATCAAGAGTTCCCTGCACACCATGTCCGGGAATTGCTTTAAAATCTTCGATTGGGCTCAGGGCAAGTCCTTCATCTCCTGCGTAGGTATAGATAGCCTCAGCAAGTGGATGTTCTGATTGTTTTTCAAGAGAAGCTGCAATTATTATTATTTCATCTTCATCAATATCTTTTAAGCTCATCGTGTCGGTAACTTCAGGTTTCCCCTTTGTGAGGGTTCCTGTCTTATCAAACACGATCGTATTTATCTTGCATGCGCTTTCCAAAGGTTCGCCACCCTTAATAAGTATTCCATTTTCTGCACCTTTACCCGTTCCCACCATAATAGCAGTCGGAGTGGCAAGACCCAGTGCGCAAGGACATGCAATCACTATCACAGCGGTAAACGCCATTAATGCAAATGATAAAGTTGCGCCCAAGAAGAGGTACCAGACAAAGAAAGTAATGATTGCGATCATGATGACATCAGGTACAAAATATGCGGAAATTTTGTCTGCAAAGTCCTGAATTGGCGCCTTTGATCCTTGAGCTTCTTCAACAAGTCGAATAATTTGTGACAACGTTGTTTCAGATCCAATTCGTGTTGCCTGAAATTCAAAACTTCCTGTTTTATTAATCGTTCCCCCGACAACAGTATCTTTTATTTGTTTTTCAACTGGCAAACTCTCTCCTGTGATCATTGATTCATCGACAGCAGATGATCCCTTTACAATCACGCCATCCACTGGTACTTTTTCTCCAGGTCGGACCATGATTATGTCGTTATGGACTACTTGGTCGATGGGGATGTCAAGTGTTTGACCGTTTCTTATTACACGAGCAGTCTTTGCCTGTAAACCCATAAGTTTCTTAATTGCGTCAGACGTTCTCCCCTTCGCCTGTGCTTCGAGCCACTTTCCGAGAATGACAAAGGTGATAAGAAATGCTGCTGTTTCAAAATAGAGCTCGGGAATTTTCTCTCCCCCAACGCCGATGAGAGATCTGGTTCCCAGGAAGTAAATAATAAAGTTCACCAGACTATAGAAGTAGGCGACACTTGTTCCAATCGCAATAAGGCTGTCCATATTAAACGTTTTCATACGAAGGGCTGACCACATACCTTTATAAAATCCTTTTCCAATGATAAGTTGAACCGGTGTCGTAAGGATGAGTGAGATTATTCCCACAAAAGGAAGAAAAAAACCTCGTCCGGGAATCCATGAGAAGAAGTCAAAAAGCATGAAGTAAAACATAGGAATGCTTAAAATCAAGCTCACCATAAATTTATAGA
Organism: uncultured Gammaproteobacteria bacterium; assembly: GCA_964452355.1. Lineage (GTDB taxonomy): Bacteria > Patescibacteriota > Microgenomatia > UBA1406 > GWC2-37-13 > UBA1450. The sequence continues at coordinate 7,653 of CAYVKV010000004.1, forward strand.
AAAGAGCTCCGATTTCTTTCTTTCGCTTATTTGTTTCAAAAAAGGGATCTTTATCATCGATAAAAGTGGAGGAATATCCAGCATTTTTAACTGCGTCAATAAATGACTCTTTTTTTACCGCAGATTCATCATAGGTAATGAGCGCCTTTTCGGCAGAGAAATTGACATTGGCGTCTTTCACACCGGGGACTTTTTTCAGCGATTTTTCGATAATAAGTGCACATGAAGAGCAATGCATGCCAGAAAGTGACAAGCTTACTCTTTTTGAGGCATGTGTTAGTTTTATTTCTGAAGATGCATTTACCGGAGAAGTCATACGTTTTGTTTCACTCATTGTTTCATGCGAACCATTAACCCCGTCCAGTAGATGAATAAAACTCTGAGATTTCACGAACTTTTGGACGTAATTTTCTGCTTCTACTTCTTTTCCTTTGGGTATGACTACTTCTAGAGACTTTTTATTATCGACTTTTCCTTGAAAGGTAAGTTTCCCGTTTTCATTTTCCATTACATCACCATCTGCGGTAATATGAGATTGAAATACCACGCGCATTGGATCTTTTGATTTTGCCCCTTTTTTAATAAGTTCGACGGTGTCGTTTTCTGTTTGAATTTCGTCTTCATTTTCTATTATCCCCGTATATCCCGCTTTTGTGATCGCGCCAAGAATATCGCTGTGGGTGATCTTTCCATCTTCAATCGTTACTGATCCTTTACCGGTTTTATGATCAATAGTTACTTTCGTAACTCCCGAAAGAGAGGTGAGTTCATCGGTGATTAATATCTCACATGATTCACAGTGCATTCCACTCACAGAAAAAGATATTTTTTTCATATTTAAATTATTCATAAATTATTAATTATTTTGTAATGAGTTCCTGCAAGAGCGATTGTTATTTCATCTGTTGAAATAGGACGGGTTGCTGTTATTGAAGTTGCGCCATTTTGCACTGTTATGTGTACTTCTTGTACGCCTTCGATTTTTTGTAATCTCTTTGAAATCACTTTTTCACATGCCCCACATGTCAATCCGGAAAGTTGCACTCTAGTTATTTGTACCATTGTATTTTATAAAATTTATAAATGTAATTTACCATTCTTCTTAACGTATCATATTCATTCGACAATAATTGTTCCCCTTGGCACTCCCATAGCACAGGTAATAGTGTATGACCCGGGTTCAGTTGGGGTAAAAGCTAATGTGGTAGTTTTACCCTTCTCAAATCCCTGCGCTTGATTGGTAAGGCCGGGGATTGTGATACTCCCCATACATCCAGCTCCGTCGTCTTGAGCATAAATATCAAATTGTACCGGGCTACCAGCCTGAACGGTAAACCTGTTCGGCTTCACGTCTTCTGCAACAGAATACGTAGCCGTTATAACTTGAACAGAGTTCTTTTGTTCAGCAATGACGGGTGGGGTTTTATCTGCATCAATCTTTGCTTGTATTTGAGGCTTAGCTCCACATCCACATCCTCCTCCTCCACAAGATCCACCAGTGCTTGGAGCTAATGCAGTGGTATTTGCTTGAGCTGCTGAGGGTGAGCTACCATCTACGATATTAAATACCCCACTATACATTCCCATACTACAGGTAAACCTTACCTGACCAGTTTCAGTTGGAGTAAACTCAATAATATTTTCTCCTGCTTCAAGATTTTTTCTAATCCCTAATTTTGAGGATACAATACTTGCGGCACACGTAAATGCATCTTTTGATGTTATGATCCATTTAACGGGAATCCCCCTTTTTATGGTAAATGAATTTGGAGAATATCCACTGGATGTTTGCGTCATCTTCACAATTTGAACCCCATTTTCCATTGTCACATTCGGATCATTCGCAGTAGTTGCAGTCGCCAGAGGATTTATGAAGGCGTTTACATCTATACCACTCAAATTAAGACCATTTGAAATATTAAAAATAGCCATGAATATCACCACAAGTCCTGCAAATTTGAAAAATGGTTTTGCAAAAGCACCCTTAACCATTGAAGTAAGTCCGCCTATCCCCAAGAGTCCCGGTGCGGTGCCAATTGCAAATACTCCCATGGTGAGCGCTCCTGTTATTGGGCTTCCACTACTGATTGCGAAAAGCTGCATAGCTTGGGTAAAACCACAAGGCAAGAAGAACGTAGATGCCCCCATGATAAATGAGTTTTTGTGACTATATTCTTTTTCTGATTGTTCCTTAATTCCCAACGCTCTACTGAGTCCTTTCGGAAGAGTAAATTGCAGTCCATTTAAACGAGGAAATATTTCCGTTAGCTGGAGGCCCATTAAGACCATGACGGCTCCGACTGCAATAGTGAGAAATCCCAAGGTAGTCGTTGAGAGTTGAAAAAATGAACCAGCATATCCAATAATTCCTCCAAGAATAAAGAATGAAATAATCCGTCCTAAATTAAAAAATAGATGTGGTTTAAATTTTTGTAGAACTGTTGCCTGTGGATGCTTTTCGACAAATCGTGCAGACGCGGCCAGCACCAGCCCGCCAACAAGAGCCATACACGTTGAAACCCCAGCGGTTAGACCGACAAGTAAAACGATTGGAAGACTTCCATAATTACCCGTTCCTTTGAGAGATAGGTTAAATAATCCGAAGGTGCTGCCGACTAAGTAGAGGATGGTAAGAATCAAAAAAGCATATCCCAGATCAACATAATCCTGCATTCGTTTTGAGAAAAGCGGTTTCTGTTCATTTCTTCCGATTGTATATCCCGCAGAACAGACAGCCTGTTGAATTTTCTCTTGATCAATATTTCCTTTATAGTAAATCTCAGCAATGCCCCTTTTTTCGCTTACGATTGCCTTTTTTACACCATGCAATTTCATTAATTCATCTTCAATCAAGATTTCACAGGACCGACAGTGCATGCCTTTTATGGGGATTGTTTTTGTTTTCATAGAGTTCTTTAATAATAATCTGTTAATAACTGTCGTTAGAATACTAAATGAAGTATGAAGAAAGTATGAAGATTTCCTTAGCTTTTGATATTTCTCTTGTGGGTTTTATACATTCCCCAAGAGTGGAATACGATACCAATGATCATTATTATCCATATATATTTCTGAAAATAACTATACAAAAGCATTCCCAATGCAAAAGCTACAAAACAAGCGCCGATTAGTGATATGAACCATTCTTCATATTTGGCTTTCATGATATTCATAGTAATTTCAATAATTTTAATAGAGAAAACACTCCTAACAAAATGAGAGTGACCCAACAGACCCAATACATAAATACGTTTATTTTCATTGACATTTTATGATTAAATAGTGACTAAATCTTTTTCAGCACGCTTCAACAATACTGCATTCACTGCAACAATTATTGACGATAATGACATAAGAAGCGCTGAAAATTCCGGTCGTAAGGTAATCCCAAACTGCGGGTAAAGAATCCCTGCAGCGATAGGAATTGCAAGGACATTGTAAACACTGGCCCACACGAGGTTTTGTTTCATTTTTGCCACTGTAGCTTTACTTAATCGTATCGCTCGTAATATGTCTCCTGGATCTGATTTCATAAGAACAATGTTTGCGGTTTCAATCGCCACATCAGTACCTGCGCCGATCGCAATACCGATATCCGCTTGAGCAAGAGCAGGTGCATCATTCACTCCATCTCCCACCATCGCAACGAATTTCCCCTCATCTTGAAGTTTTTTGACATAATTTGATTTTTCCTCAGGGAGCACCTCTGCAAATATTCGATCAATTCCTAACTGTTTCCCAATTGATTCTGCTGTTTTTTTATTATCTCCCGTTATCATAGCTACCTCCAGTCCCAACTCTTTCATTCTTGTTATCGCTTTTTGCGCCGTTTCTTTAATAGGATCGGCAACCGCAACTACTCCACCCATTTTTCCATCGATTGCAATTGCCATTAATGTTTTACCTTGATCAAGCAGCTTATCAATTTCATTTTGAATAAGAGGCGTTTCAATATTTCGGTCTTTCAAAAGTTTCATGTTGCCCACAAGTACATGTTTTCCTTCAACTATCGCTTCAATCCCATGGCCAGAAATAGATTTAAACTGTTCTACTTTTTCAGATAATTTAACATTTCTTTTTTCAGCTTCTTCAAGTATTGCCTTACTTAACGGATGACCTGACTTTGACTCAACGGACGCATTAAGACGCAATACTTCATCTTTGATAAATCCATGAGCCACAACAATATCGGTTACTTTTGGTTTCCCCTCTGTTAAAGTCCCTGTCTTATCCATCACTACTACTTGTATTTTTGACGCCTGTTCAAGAGTAGAGGCGTCTTTGATAAGAATATTATGTTTTGCTCCTAAACCAGTCCCCACTGCGACCGCAGTAGGAGTAGCTAATCCCAATGCATCAGGGCAGGCTACTACAATTGCGGAAACCGCAAACATAAGTGCCATGAGAAGATTTTCTCCTGCAAAAAAGTACCAATATACAAATGTGACAAGGCCAGCGGTTACTGCGAGAATAACAAGGTATTGTGCCGCGCGATCAGCAAGACGTTGACCGGGAGCTTTTGAATTTTGAGCAGTTTCAACAAGCTTAACAATTTGTGCAAGTGCAGTGTCGGAGCCAATCTTTGTTGCTTTAAACGTAATAGAGCCTGTCTGATTAATAGTTCCCCCAATGACTCGATCTCCCACCTTTTTGAGTACGGGAATTGATTCTCCTGTAACCAGCGATTCATCGATTGATGTTTCACCAGTCAACACCTCTCCATCAACCGCAATTTTGTCTCCTGGTTTTAGCACCATTACATCTCCAATCAATACTTCAGAAGTTGCAAGAAGAATTTCTTTTCCATCTCGAATAACTCGTGCCTGTGGTGGTACTAAATTAAACAAAGCTCGTAAAGCGTCTGAAGTTCCTCTTCTTGATTTCATCTCCATCCAATGTCCAAAAAGGACAAATGTGGTAAGCATTGCAGCTGCATCAAAGAAAGTTTCCCCTCCGATAAATGTAATGAAGACACTGAAGATATATGCCGTTAATACGCCAATCGCAATTAACACCATCATGTTCAGTGTTTTCTTTCGCAATGCTTGATATGCTCCTATTGGGAAGATAGACCCGAATTTAAATACAATTGGTGTAGTGAGAATTAACAGAAGCCAATTGATAGGAATTGGGGTAGGAAGTTGAATTTTAAAAAGACCAGTAAAAATAGGAGAATAAAGAATAATAGGAATAGTAAAGAGAAGTGACCAAAGAAAACGATCTTTCATATCCTTCTCCATTGCTTTAGCCATAGAAGGATCTGTCATCGCCTTTTCATGATCAGAGTGAGACGTTTTACTCATATCGTGAGTATCACGATTTATCATTTCGGAAGCAGCGACAGTAAGTCCAGCAGTTGCATCTTTTGACACTTGTTCGTGGTTATTTTCGTGATGTTTGTGATCCATATGATCATATTACTCCACAATTAGTGTACCATTGCCCATATTGTTGGCACAATGAACTCTATATTGTCCTTTTGAATTAGCCACAAATTCAAATGTATTGCTATCCACAGATATCTTCTTCTTGATGTTATATCCATCAACTATTACAGTGTCCATACCCCCGGATAAAGTTTTTGGGTCGCCCTCAATTCTGATTCTTGTACCAACCTTGACTTTTATAATTTGTGGAGAATATGTACCATCAGACGATGAAGATAATTTGACTGTTGTCAAGCCCTCTGTTTGAAGTATTTCTTTTTCATCATTTACATTCTTGCCACGGCCCAATCTTCCCAATATAAAGATACCAACTAAAAGCAAGACTATTATAACGATAGAGATTTTGAACATTTTCATATAAACAATTTTTAAATTTATAATGCATACATTGTACGAATCAACTTATGAAGAAATCATGAAGAAAAATTTATGAAAGGGGAAGAGCAATTGTAAAAGTTGACCCTACTTTTAGTTTACTATCAACTTTAATTGCACCTTTATGAATATCAACTGTTGCTTTTGTAATCGCCAAGCCTAAACCTGCCCCAAATACGTTATCTGTTTTTGCACCTCTATAAAAACGATTAAAAATATGATCTATTTCATCTTTTTCAATACCTTGTCCGTTATCTTTGATAGTGATGAGAGCATTGTTATATTCCTGTATGAGAGAAATGCTTATTTTTCCATCATGAGGAGTGTATTTTATTGCGTTATCGATAATATTCAATAGAGCTCTGCCCAAGCGCTCTCTAAATCCTAACATTTGAATATTCGAGGTAATAGAATGACTTATAGATATATGTTTTTTTAAAGCTAATTTTTGTGCAATTTCAGTCATTTCATTCATCAGCTCAGACAAATCGAAGGTACGCCTGAGATTTTCATTTGGTACTTCGGACCATGCAAGATCCAATACATCTCTCAGTGTTGTTGTCAATCGATCGGTCTCAACAACGGAATCCTTAATTATTTTTTTATATTCTTCATTTGTCCTTTCTTTATGGAGGGTGACCTCAAAACTGCTTCGCAGTGTTGCAATAGGAGTCTTCATCTCATGCGCGACATCAGCGATAAACTGTCGTTCTCTTTTGAAGGCGGTATCGAGACGATCGAGTAAATCATTAAAGGATGATCCAAGTTCAGCAATTTCATCTCCGTTTTTTGTAGAGGAAATTCGTTTGTCCAGATTTTGACTTGATATCTGGCGTATTTGTGAAGAGAGATTGGAGATCGATTGGGTAATATTATAAATTGTGGCAAATCCAACAATCGACAAAATGAGAAATAATCCTCCCAAGACATAAGCGCTATATTTATACTGATAGATATGTACCGTAAGAACGATAAAAAATCCAAGTAATGCAAGACTTATTACATACCAAAAAAATAGTTTAAATCTCAGACTGTTTGATTTTTTCATGCTTTTGGTTTTTTGTCTGTCGCCATATATCCCACTCCATGAAGAGTGTGAATAAGAGGAATTTTGTAACCTTTATCTATTTTTTTTCGTAATGTTCCTATGAATACGTCGACAACATTAGAAAGACTATCAAAATTATAGTCCCATACGTGTTCTGTTACTTGAGTGCGTGTTACAACCTCGTGTTTTCTCCGAAGGAGCAGTTCTAGGATTGCAAATTCTTTTGGAGTGAGTTGAATCAATATACCTGCGCGGATAACAGTATGTTTTATGGGGTCTACCTCAAGATCAGCTAGGGTAAGAATATTTGAAACTTGACGATAACTCCTTCGCAAAAGCGCATTAATTCGAGACTTAAGTTCAGCAAAAACAAAAGGTTTTGTCAGATAATCATCCGCCCCCCCATCTAGTCCTTCAATTTTATCTTCTACCTCACTTTTTGCAGTAAGCATAATTACTGGTGTCTCTTTCTTTATTTCGCGCAATTTTTTACATAGTTCTATCCCAGAAAGTTTCGGAAGCATCACATCTAATACAATCAAATCATACGTTTCTTCTTTCGCAAGGTATAGACCCTCTTCACCATCATGAGCCTGATCAACGGCAAATCCATGCTCAACCAGTCCCTTTTTTATAAAGTGTGACAACCGCACCTCATCTTCAACGAGTAGTATTCGCATATGGATATTATAGCTATTTATTTCAAGAACCGTACTTCAGCAGTTTAATACGAATATCATTCTCTCACTCATTTAAACTAAATAAATCTGCTCAAATACTCGGTGAATTACACGGATAAAACGATTTTGTATTTATCGTGCGTTTCTTAAGATGGTGGGTCCAATAAACAAAAATGTGCATGACCCTCTTAATATTTGAGATTTCAGTGCTTCCTATACGTAGATCTTTTTGAAGAATCGAAACGAAAACGAAACATGATTTAAGCAGATTTATTTGCTTAATAAGTTACATTATATCATATCAATAGAAATAATGGTGCGTATTTTTTTTCATTGATTGATTATACTGTCATATCTGATAAAATGGAGCTTCTCCCCGGAGATTTTACTATGGAACAAACGCTTATCAGATTCAATGATGTCTCATTTGAATTTGCACACAATAAACCTATTCTTGATGAAGTGAGCTTCTCTGTCCGATCTGGTGCAAAAATCACCCTTATGGGACAAAATGGCGCGGGAAAAAGTACTCTTTTCAAAATCATAACCGGCGCGATCAAACCACATTCAGGACAGATTGCGATAAACAAAAAAATGACCATCGCAACAGCGCCACAAGTCGTATCTCGTGAAGATAAAGATCTTACTGTTTCGGAATTTTTTCAAAAACGATGCAATGTCGAACTATTTGAACTAAAACGACGAATGAGTCAGGTTCTTAATGCCGTTAATCTCGTTGCGCCGGAAGAAAAAATCATATCATCATTTTCAGGTGGACAACAAGCGCGACTACTTCTTGCATCAGCGCTCATTCAAAACCCAGATATTCTCCTCCTTGATGAACCGACCAATAATCTTGATCCGGCGGGAATCGAACACTTGATGTATTTTTTGATGTGCTACGAGAAAACGTGTATCGTTATTTCACATGATGCAGATTTTCTCAATGCGATAACCGAAGGAGTTTTGTATCTTGATACCTTTACGCACAAAGTTGAATATTATGAGGGGAATTATAACGATGTGGTTGAGGATATTGCAGCACGAATCGAGAAAGAAAATAGGTTGAATGCGCGCATGGAAAAAGGAATTCAAGACAATAAAGATAAGGCAAATTTCTTTGCTCAAAAAGGGGGGAAAATGAGAAATGTTGCAAAAAAGATGCGAGAAAAGATTGAAAAAATGGAGGATGAAAAAGTAGATATCCGAAAAGAAGATAAGACGATACGACCATTTACGATTGAAGCACAAGAAAATATCATAGAAGATATTTTGACCATCACCTCATATTCGATCATGCAAAATCATGAAGAAGTGGCTAAAACCACAAAGATATTACTGGTGAAAAACAATCATTTGCAGATAAAAGGACCCAATGGTATCGGAAAGTCTACTCTTATTGAGTCGATTGCAAAAGGTACCGCGAGCGGAAGTCATATTCATCCGGGAATCCGCGTGGGGTACTATCGTCAGGATTTTTCGACGCTTAACTTTGATGAAACGGTGTTTGAATCTCTCACGAATGCTCTTCTTGAATCGGAGAGTGATGTAAACGAAGGATATTTACGCTCAGTAGCGGCTCGATTTTTAATAACCTCAGATTTTATTCAGTCAAAAATTGGTGATCTTTCTGAAGGTCAAAAAGGTCTTGTATCCTTTGCGCGGCTTGTCCTTCTTAAGCCCGGACTTTTGATTCTCGATGAGCCGACAAATCATATCAACTTTCGTCATATTCCCGTCATTGCCAAAGCTTTGAATCAATATGAAGGCGCAATGATACTTGTCTCACACGTACCTGAATTTGTTTCGCAGATCAGAATTGACAAAGTGCTCGATCTTGAAGAATAATATAAGGCATGTCTCAAAAATCATTCGTCATGCTTGGATTGTTTATCGGATCTTCAATTGGGGGATATGCGCCAGTACTTTTTGGTGCGTCATTGTTTTCATACTCATCCTTGATTGGAAATGCCGTCGGAGGATTGGTTGGAATATATATTGCGTATAAAATGACATCTTAAGAATCGGTGGTAATGAGGGGATTTAAGCTTGACTTTCAATATTTATGGTATAATAGAAGCTGTTAGTTACCATTCCCCAGTAAACATACTGCGAAATACATATACACAAATTGAATACTTCTTTGTAAGTAGATACTTGAAAGGTGGTGAGAATATAAATGGATCAAAATAACAAAATATTTGTTGGCAATCTTGCTTGGGAAGCACGCGATGACAAACTTCGAGAGATCTTCTCACAATTTGGTGAGATTACCGATGCAGTTGTAATCATCGACCGACGCACCAACCGTTCAAAAGGTTTTGGATTTGTAACTTTTACAACTCCAGAAGCAGCACAAGCTGCTATTGAAGCTATGCACGGACAAGATGTCGACGGAAGAAACATTGTGGTAAACATTGCTCGACCTAGAGAAGAGCGACCGCAGCGTGATTTCAACAACTAAAAAATAACCAAAAACACTATCTGAGTACAGGCGCAAGTCAAGTAGCAGATAGTGTTTTTTTATGGCTGATATAATATCTGCATGCATATACTGATTCTCCATGGAATAGAAGGTCACGCAGGTATTCATTGGCAAGGGTGGCTCAAAAAAGAACTTGAGAAGAAGAATCATACAGTACATATGCCTGAGCTTCCGGAATCCAATCATCCAAAACGTTTTGAATGGCTTCATGAAATCAGTCTTGAAATGGATGATGTTTCCTTGTCAAAGCTTATCATTGTGGCGCATTCTCTCTCCGTTGCAAGCGCACTTGACTATATTGAGCAAGCTGATGCCAAAGTGCGCGCGCTTATATCTGTATCAGGATTTTGTGAAGACTATGGTGCAGAACTCAATAGTTATTTTATGAAGGAAAAAGATATTCAATTTTCTGCAGTACATAAACATCTCGCAAAAGCTTACGTGCTTTTTGGAGACAACGACCCGTATGTTCCTCAGGAAACATTAACTTCACTTGCTGAATGGCTTGGAGTGCAACCTGAGGTTATCAAAGAAGGAGGTCACCTAAACAGTGATAGTGGATTTACTACGTTTCCGCGATTGCTAGAAATCATTGAAGAGCTTTCAGAATAAAAATCTGTAATATGGTTTTATATTTTGATTTGAGCTTGATTTACCTACATAAACTCTTTTATATTATTTTCATTTATAAAGAAGTTATTTCCCTGCCCTGAAACAAGTTTATACGCAGTTTTTCGTACGATAGTCTCGATGAGTCTTTCAAGACTTCGGATACCTGGTTCAAAGCCGAGCGGACGGACAAGCTCTGGCCACAGGGCTTCATCAATCGTGAGTTGAGTCGGTTCCACTCCAGTCAACTTCAAGTATTTTGGAAAAATATAATTTTTGCCAATTTCAGTCTTCTCTTCATCGGTGTATGACGGCATTTGAACAACCTCCAAGCGATCAAGCACGGGAGGTGCGATATTGTTGGTATTATTTGCCGTTGCGACAAATAATACATTTTCCAAACTTAAGGGATAATCAAGATAATAGTCTACAAAATGCATATTTTGATTTGGATCAAGGAGTTCGAGAAGCACTCCCATCACTTCGGCTCGTGCATCAGGAGTAATACGATCAAGCTCATCAAGTAAAATGACTGGATTTTTCACCTTTACTTCTCGAAGGGCTTTAATGATTTTACCCGGTTCAGATTCGGGAGATAATTTTGATTGACCACGCAAATCTCGCGCAGAAGCGAGTCCTCCAAAAGGAATACGCATAAATTTTCTTCCCAAACTTTCAGCAAGTGAGATTGCGAAGGTGGTTTTACCTGTTCCTGCAAGTCCAACAAAAAAGAGTGGGCGGGTATGAATAGCATTTGAGCCAAGTTTTTCCTTCTGAAGTTTGTATATTGATAAATATTCAAGAATTCTTTGTTTGATTCTCTCGAGACCAAAATGATTCTTATCGAGAATTTGTTTTGTTGCAACAATGTCTATGACATCTTTGGTTTCGGTAAACCAAGGGAGTGACACGATCCAATCGACATATTTTTCAATAATATCCAGATGTGATAAGTTGCCGCCATATTTCAAAGATAGGTTGATTCTTTCAATCTGTTCAAGGGCTTTATGTTGCAGGTTAGCAGGCAACTGCACTGACTGCAATTTCTCCTTTAGCTTTGTAATCTCCGATAAAGCGGCTTGATCATCCATATAATTAGCAGACAAATATTGCACTTGACAAAACAAGCAATTTTAGATATAAATTTACCATTAATAAATTCTCTTTATAAGTTTAATATAACAGATTTATGGCATCCAAACAAAATATCAAACCACTTTTTGATTATGTTTTGATAAAACCGCTTCAAGCTGAAGCAATGACCGCGTCGGGTATTCTTATTCCTGATACGGTCAAAGAAAAACCTCAAATGGGAGAGGTCATGGAAGTTGGTGACGGCGGGTCTTGTTGCAAAGATGATAAGAAATGCGAATGTAAGATGATTGTCAAAAAAGGACAGCATGTCATCTACAAAAAATGGGGAGGAAATGAGATAAAAGTTGGAAATGAAGAATGGCTCCTTGTTGAGCAAAAAGACGTTATGGCAGTAGTATCCTAATATTCAATTGAAATTTTATTATTAATTAATACTTGTATTTATGGCAAAACAAATTATCTACGGAGATGATGCTCGTCAAAAACTCTCAAACGGAGTAAATCAGTTGGCACGCGCAGTTGTAACAACCCTTGGACCACGGGGAAGAAACGTGGGAATCGATCGAAAATGGGGAGCTCCAACTGTTGTGCATGATGGTGTGACTGTAGCAAAAGAAATAGAACTTGAAGATCCATTTGAAAATATGGGTGCGCAGATGGTAAAAGAAGCTGCATCAAAAACAAATGATGTTGCAGGAGATGGAACCACAACTTCAACACTTCTGACTCAAGCTATGGTGAGTCATGGAATTAAAAACATCACCGCTGGATCAAATCCTATGATCTTGAAGCGTGGTATGGACGCAGCAGTCGAAGAAGTCGTCGTACAAGTCCAGAAAATGGCACGAAAAATCCCGACCGATGATATTGCTCAGATTACTCAGGTTGCAACGATCTCAGCTGCAAATGAAGAAATCGGCACTATTATTGCAGAAGCAATCAAGAAGGTTGGAAAAGATGGAGTCGTAACTGTTGAAGAAGGACGAAGTCTTCAAATGGAGAGTGAACACAAGGAAGGTATGGAGTTTGATCGTGGATATGCATCTCCGTACTTTGTGACAAACTCTGAACGAATGGAAGCTGAAATTGAAGATCCATATATTTTGATCACCGACAAGAAAATATCATCGGTTTCTGACATGCTTCCGTTCCTTGAGAAAGTTGTAAAAGTTTCAAAGAATATTGTCATCGTTGCTGAGGATGTTGATGGAGAAGCGCTCGCAACACTCGTGGTAAACAAGCTTCGCGGCACCTTCAATATCTTGGTTGTCAAAGCGCCAGGATTTGGAGATCGCAGAAAAGCAATGCTTGAAGATATCGCCATTTTGACTGGTGGAACGGTAATATCAGAAGATATCGGAAAGAAACTTGAAAATGTTGAGGTTGAAGATCTTGGTCGAGCAGATCAGGTCTGGGCAGATAAAGAAAATACCCGAATAGTCGGCGGTAGAGGCGATAAAGCTTCACTGAAAGCACGAATTGGACAGATCAAAAAAGAAATGGATGCCTCGTCATCTGACTTTGACAAAGAAAAGTTGCAGGAGCGACTCGCCAAGCTTGCAGGTGGCGTAGTTGTGATAAAGGTAGGAGCCGCAACTGAAGTTGAGATGAAAGAGAAAAAGGAGCGCGTCAATGATGCAGTTTCAGCAACAAAAGCAGCGCTTGAGGAAGGTATCGTCTCGGGAGGCGGAACAACATATCTTCAAGCACGAAAAGCACTTATTGCACTTCGTAAAAAAATGAAGTTTGATGAGGAAAAAATTGGCGTTGATATTGTCTATAAATCACTTGGTGAGCCGATCAAAATGATTGCTCAAAATAGTGGAATGGACCCAGGACAAGTCATGTACCAAGTCGAAGAGAAGAATGATCCGGATTATGGATTTGACGCAATAAATCGAGACTTTGGATCTATGATTAAAAAAGGAATTATTGACCCAGCAAAAGTAGTGCGCACCGCAATACAAAATGCAGAATCAATTGCGGCAGCAATTCTGACCACAGAAGCATTGGTTGCAGATATTCCTGAAAAGAAGGATAATTCACCAGCAGGTGGTATGGGAGGAATGGGTGGTGGAATGCCGGGAATGATGTAAATTCTCGCGTTTACGCCGATCGCATTAAAAAGCCCCTCGATTAATCGGGGGGCTTTTTAAAGCATTGTTCCGGTCAGTAAGAGAAAAACGATCGCAAGAAAAATAAACAGTATCGTGCTTAGGACTAAAACAAGTGAAGGGAAAAGCAAGAGGAGAACTCCAATAATAGCGTTAAATAATTTCCGAACATTTTCAAGAATATTTACTGGTTCCATATTGATAACTAATCTTTCGTAATTACGTACTACTTTGAATATTTTTAATTTCAGTAATAATGATTATTATCATTGGGAAAATCAAAAATAACACTTTTCCAATCATTGTATTTACTGAACTGGTTAAAAACCCTAAATAGGGGATGATTGCTATCACAGAACCTTTGACTTGAATGGGAATGACATGCTTTATATCAGAATTTACATTATTATCTCCTTTTGTGATGAATTGACCATTTTCTATTGTGTCAATACGATGAGTGATAACGCCATTTTGCTCAAATCTATTTGAACTGAATGAGATGATGTCTCCGATATTGTAATCAGAGGGTTTCATTTTTTGGACGATTATCAAATCTCCTTTTGTTATTGTCGGGGACATCGAGCTTGAAATATTGATAAAAACAAAGAATTTTCCCCACAGTCCGTTTCCGATAAATAGGGAAATGAAGACGTTCAATGTAAAAAAAAAGAGGAAGAGAACGTAAAGTTTGGAATTTCGAAAGGATAAGAACATTGATGAAGGCATGAATTTATTATACGAAAGATTTACCAAGTTCCGCTGGTAACATCACTTTTTAGGGTACGAGTTGCATGAATCCCAGTGATATCTTCATTGGGCTCATTGCGGTACGTGCGCATATACAGGTCAAAATTACATTCCTTTAATTTTAAATGTTCATCATTTGCGTTCAAACTCAAGAAGATCACCCATTCTTCAAGATCACCTTCTTGAAGGGTGTCTTGCAGAGATAAGCCCATCAATGTGCCGTTATAAACCTCGGTTAAATCTCGGCGAACGATTGCGAGTTTTAATGAGTCACAGAGTGCATCGTCCCCTCCACGTTTGACGGTCTGGAGAGAGTACTTTACATCAAGTTCTCCATCTTTTTCGATCCTTACCGTTTTAGCATCAAACCCTCCCGGAACAATCTCTTCAGTTGTGAAAAAGTTGATAAGTTGTGAAAAATTTGCCGTGTGAATATTTACAAACGACAGCGTAGTAATAGAAAATTGATTCCCCGCAATTCTTCGTTCTGCTACCAGATCTGCACTGGTGAGTCCCGTTTGCAGAAACCAGTATCCAAGCGTTATCATAGCGATGAGCATGATCTGGGTTCTGACATTTAACATATATTTATTTGAACTTTCACTTTCTTTTTTGAGACATTTTAATCACACGATCAATAATCAGGAGTGTTGCAGGAATCAAAATGAGAACTACCAGACCGAATGGAGATTTCGCAAACGCAACGAGAAAGCCAATTTTTGGTACAACAAGCATAACCTTTCCAAGTATCTGTTCTGGTTTGACCGTGTCATTATCAATTGATCTATTTGCATCGCCCTTTGTAATAAAAATAGCCGTATCTGATTCATCTTGAATATCGATTATTCTATGAGTGACGATTCGTTCACTGATCTCTTTAAAGGTAACCACATCATTTTTATTGTATTGGGAAAGTGCCTTGATCAGAATAATGTCACCGGTCATGATTGTATTTTCCATCGAACCAGATTGCACTACCAAAGATTTATAATTCCCAAGCAAACCTGTGTTTGCGGATACACTAAAAAAAGCAACGATGGCAAGGAGAATAAAGAAAATATATGAAATGCTATTGAGAACTGCCTGAAGAAGCTTCATAGGTAATTAAGTAATTTATTGTATGAGAAAGGGGAGGAAATAATTCCTCCCCTTTCAAAATCATTCTACGAAATGAGGTTGCTTATAAGTCTCCGAATTGATTGGTTACTCCTCTATTTGCGGGAGTTGGTCCATCAATAGCTTGAATCAATTGGAACACGGTGTCAAAAGTCAATGAATCGCTCTGGATTTCATTTCCATAGGCATCTTCATCTGTTGCCCAGTGCATAGTGATGACATGTGTATCACCTGGCTGCATGATGACGGGTGTTACGGTGTCATTCCATTCATCACCGATCTCAAGTACATCAGCATTTGTTAATGTGGAAGCAACTTTATCAACGGTATCAAGTGCAACATTGAGTGTCACGACACCCCCGAGTTCTCCGATCGTATTACTAGTACAGGCCGGTTCGACCGATGCTTCTTGATCATTACAACCATTCTCTTGGTTAGCAAGATTGGTAACACGAACAAGAAGTCGACCGGGAAGAGTGCCGGTGTTTGTAATAGTCCAGTCTTGTGAGCCGGAGATGTTTGCGTTTGCACCCATATTGGTAATAACAAACGGTTTATTGGCGATACTGTCGCCCACTACATTGAGGTCAAGAGTTCCAGCCGTGAATGTATTTGTTTCAGCAGTTCGAGTGGCTGTAAAATACGCCCATGTGCCAAAAATTGCTCCTCCTGCTGCCAAAAAGATAAGTATAATACTTACCCATGGCTTTTTGAGTTTATCCATACAAAGGTAATTTAATTAATAATTAGGTTCATTATTCACTATACGCAGATGATATATCAAATGTCAAGATACACATTCAGTGTATGAAAGATGATTAGAACGCTACACGCATTAATTTATTTAGTAAGTATATCTTTTATATACTAAAGCTTAATTAATAAATTATTGAATAATAGATAAATATGCATTTTAGACTAATTGAACAACCTTTTATATGATATTTCTTATTAAGAAATACACCCTTTTTTTATATTGAAGATAAATAATTTATTGTGATTAGCATTGAAAATGTCATTAATGGAATGAGAAAACGTTATTATTAATTCGTACGTTCATGTATGATTTCAAAAATTTATTGAATTTTATGGTTATTTTGCTTTACTTCTAGAAATTAAACTCAATATTGATCTAACAATGAAAATATGTGTAGAATCTCTCGCGATTATTCTTAAATAGTGTATACTGTTCATATACACAATAGTTTGAATACTTGCTGATTAGTCAAGGAAAAAAATATTTCTTCCTAATCAATAATACTTCTCACAAAAACGGTTTATATATGGCTAAAAAAATATACATAGGAAAATTATCTGACACAACTACAGACGAACAACTTCGCGACGTCTTTATGAAAATTGGTGAGGTGGTATCTCTTAAAATAGTCCGAACTGCAAATTTTGAAAAAAATACCAACTACGGCTATGTTCAGATGGATTCAGATGAAAATACAACGAAAGCAATCAAGGCATTGAATAATTCAACACTATCCGGAAGTAGAATCAAGGTTTTGGAAGCACATTATTTAGATCAGGATATAAAAAGGCGAACCTATTGGACGAAACGTAGATGATTAAGAAATTACACAAAATAAAAGGGGGTGCGTATATAAAATATGGATAAAAATAAATTATTTGTCGGTGGTTTACCATGGTCAATTAATAATGATACATTTGCAGAACTATTTGCCAAATTTGGAGAAATAGTAGAAGCAGTTGTTATTACCGATCGTGATACTGGTCGATCAAAAGGATTTGGATTTGTAACATTCAAAAACGAGGAAGATGCACAAAAAGCTCTTGAGCTTGATGGCACAGAAGTAGAAGGAAGAAAAATCGTCGTTAATGTCGCAAAACCAAGAGAAAACAGAACAGGTGGTGGAGGATATAATAGAGATAACTCTCGAGGAGACAGAAGAAGTTATTAAAAATAACCTGCATTTATGATAAACGAAACCAATAGTCCATGCATTCGATGTGGAACACAGCGAGTGGTGTCTAAAGTTTGGGAAGAAAAGATAGATGACTCTGTGATAATAAATACAGAGATGGTCTGTCCTGATCCTGAATGTCAAAAAAAAGTAGATATCACAAATAAGAATCGACTCGATAAATATGCTGCTATCAAATTAAGAAGTGAACAAAGAGTTGAGAACAGAAAAGCTGATCAAAAAGCCCGAAAGGCTAAGAAAAGCCCAAACTCATAATTTTTTAATTGATAGCAGCCTCTATTAGTAATCAACATTACAAGGATATATGATCAAAAAAAATAAACAAGCAAAGAAGAAACCATCATTGTTGAAAAGAAAAATCAATGGACGAGCTCGTGGTCTTAAAAAAGGAAGAAAGAATAACAAGTAACGAAGTAGTACCAAATCTTGAAAAGATAGTACTTATGAAAGGTAGTTCAAAATATGTTCTCCTGCTTTTTTAGCTCCTCCACTTGACCTCAGAGATTTTCCGACATGCTTGGCGGCATTCGTATACTTTGTTTCATTAAGGAGAGAATAGATGGACTCAATAAATAGACGAGTGTCTATTGGCTTTTTTTTGAAATATATTCCTGCTCCCAACTCTTCTACTCTTCGAGCATTTATCTTCTGTTCCTGGATGATGGGAAGCATGAGAAGCGGTACTCCAAAATAGAGACTTTCGTTTACACTGTTCATACCGCAATGACTGATAAATACCGAAGCTTTATTTAACATTTCAAGCTGTGGAAAATATTTGGCAATGTGTACATTTGACGGTATATTTCCGAGCTCAGATGGATCAATATATTTTCCAATTGAAACAAACGATTCATTTCCTACGTGTTTTAATGCAGAGATGATTGATCGATACACTTCAATATTGTCATTATAAACAGTTCCAAGTGCCACATAAATAAGGGGTTTTCCTTTATTTGACAGTCTTTCTGGTTGTTTTTCATTTCTATCGTAAACAATCGGCCCAACAAACTTGTACGAATCATTGAAACTATCTTCAAGAGGCTGAAATTGGCGCGAAGTAAAGACGATATTCAGCTTTTCAACGTTTGAAAACATATCAAAGAAAAATGGAGGAATAAGACCTTTTTTTGTATATGATTTGCGAAATTGGTTAATAATGTTGAAGAAAGTATGCGGATGAGAAAAAGCTTGGACATAATCGTCAAGGAGAAGCGGTGTTTGACTTACTATCAATTGAGTATTTATTGCCATACTTGGTACTAAAGACACGGTCGGGACCTGAGTTTTAAGCCCTGCAATTTTCCCCCATAAGCTCAGTGAGTCATGAATCAGGCAGTCTGGCTTTTCTTTTTCAATCTCATTTATGAGTGGGTCAATCAATAACTTTGTTGCGCGAAGGCTGAAGTCTGCGATGGACAATGCATTATGAAGAATTCGTAAATTACTTATATCAAGACTTGGATCCTTCAAGGGAACTTCTCGAAACTCTGCTCCAACATTTTCAATTTTTTCTTTAAATTCTTTTGTGTTGTAAATAAGTACCTGTTGACCCCGTTGCACCAGTTCTTCAGCAACGCCTAGCATGGGGTTTAGGTGTCCGTACGCAGGCATTGTTTGAAAGATGAATTTCATATAGCTTTATTAGAAATTCTCTAAGTATATCAATAAAACAAGTTGAAGCTTTCGACAAAGAATGCGCGAACACGAGTAGTTAGGATGGTAAATGATTTTTTAGTGCAATCGATTTCAAAACTTCATCAATCAAAAATAATTGATTTTTGCGAAGGAGAGGGAGTTTATCGAGAGAGTAAAAACCATATTGAGATACTTCATGGGTTGGCATAAAATCTCCACCAATAAGTACTCCTGTATAACAAAGATCCAATCGAGCACTTTCACGGTCAGTTCGAGTTTTAAGTCGTTCGTCTACACTAACTACAAATCCTGATTCTTCTTTTATTTCTCTTTCGAGTGCTTCTCGTGGATGTTCGCCAGCCTTGAGATACCCCCCTGGCAAGCTCCACGCATGGGAACGATACGTATGTTTGAAAAGGAGAATTTCTTTTTTTTCATTTAAAATTATTCCCGTAACACCTACGAGAAATTGGTCTTGAGAGAACCTCATAACAAATAATTGTATGTCTTTGGGAAGATGAAGAGCCTTCCATAGTTTTGCTAGTAAGGTTTTCATAATGCATTCATATCTCTTTTTTCCAGTCCTGAATCATTGCCCATTTTTTCATTTTTGATTTCCAGTTGGTGTACGCGCTTTGTTAGTTCGAGCGCTTCTTTTTTATTTTTCTTGATTTCATTGTTCTTTCCATGGAGCACGAATGAATGAGAAATGGAATGTACCAGATAGATCAGATATGACAACATCAGGCCGACCAACATTGAAATAATAATGACATAAAATAATGGGATATCTTTTGCAACGTAGAATCCTAAATTGACCGAGATGAGCTGGAAATTAAATTGAGAAATGTAAACCAGCATCGATCCAACGATCAATATTAATATGATTATTAACATAATGAAATAAATGTAATATTTGAGTATAACGTTCTATTATCTCAATAATCCCAACCCAATCACTCCTACGAGAATAAGGTAGATGGCAATAAGATAATTAAGAAATTTGGGAAACATCAATATTAAAATGCCAAATAATAATGATGCTATCGGACTTAAGTTTGAAGAAAAAATATTCATAATTATTTACCTCGAAACATGCGACCTAAATATATAACGACTATTGCGCCGATCACCGCAACAACAAAACTG
Organism: uncultured Gammaproteobacteria bacterium; assembly: GCA_964452355.1. Lineage (GTDB taxonomy): Bacteria > Patescibacteriota > Microgenomatia > UBA1406 > GWC2-37-13 > UBA1450. The sequence goes on from CAYVKV010000004.1 coordinate 28,105, forward strand.
TACAGATTAAATCCCGTTACCCCAGATTGTCCAAGGAGATTCATAATAAACCCACCGACAACCGCTCCTATTATTCCCATGATTATGTCTGATACCGTGCCTTGATTTTTGTCTGTTTTCATGAGGATTGATGCGACCCATCCTGCAAGTGCTCCAAAGATTATCCAAAATAGTATATCCATACTGTATTTTATTAACTAATAATTATTTACTCACTCTGTTTGATTTACATTCACATCAACCTTGTCTGGCATATTGATTTGTGGAGCCGGAACATTTATTTGAGGAGTTCCCATATTTCTTAATAAGGGAAGGCCGTAATATAACAGTATTAAAACAAATCCTATCAGGACGATTATTCCAATCAAAAAACCCATTCCGTTTGAGTCTTTTGCGGGCGTTGTGCTATTTACTATGGTAGTCATATTGATTTAAGCGCACTGTTAACTTCGATTGTTGTTTTATCGAGAGAATTTATTGCGGATTTTACTACTTTTCTCACCTTTTCTTTATCTATTAACAATCTTTTTTCTAATTCTTGTTTTTCCATTTTCGCTCGATTTTTTAAGTCTTTTGCACTTTCAACCACATTCTTTTTAACCTTCTGTGCGACTTCTTTTATTTTAGTTCGATTCTTTTCTTTGGAGAGAATAATACCTGCTGCTGCAATGCCTGCTCCTATCACCGCTCCTGCAACCGTCGCGACTATCGGATGTATATTTTCTTTTTTTTCATTTTGTTTATTTTGCATTTGATTTTTCATATCTTTCTTATATTTAACTAATAAATTTGTTTTCTTAAAGTACGTTTTATAAACGTTATTACTCTGTTTCTAAATCTTTGGGTGTAATGGGATACACAATCTCCAATAGATAAATAAAGCCCCAAGCGATACAAATGTACACAATTCCTGCAATGATTGTTGACCATTCAAGGACTGAATTTCCCGATACAGAAGCTCCAACAATCCCCGCAAATGGGAGCGCAAAGGGTGCGGTGACGGTATAAATCAGATTGGTAAATCCGGAATATTGATTTGCGCCTAACGCTTTGAGTACGATTCTAAATATGAGTAATACTTCAATGAAGCCTAAGATATACCAAATAATTTGATTTAGTCTCAAAATTGATTTCTTTTTTTCGTATACTTTTTGAGGAGCCTCTCCTTTTACTTGAGGTTCTGTTTGCAAAGTGGTAGTTTTTACTACTTGGCTGGGAACGGAGTTTTCTATTGTCGTTACTTCTTCTTGTGTTGTCATGAGAGACAGTATAGGTTTCTTCAAAAAGAAAAGATGTATGATGCAGTGTATATATTTAATACGCGAAGTTGGTAAAAGAGTGTAAGCAAGATTACATGCTCCAGAGGGCGAAATTATGAACTTGAACCATTGGTAGTAAGCGCAAGTTCAAGATTTTTTATATTTCCAAAGAGCATAGAATGATTAATATATTTCACTAATTTTTTCTTTTCGATTTTCCCAATTTCAATACTTGCAGTTTCTCGAGTCACTCCAACAAGCGTTGCGATATCTTGTTGCGTAAAACGATGATTGACCACTATTCCTTGTTTTGTTTCTTTTCCAAAGTGTTTTGCAATATAAAGGAGAACAGAAATAACTCTTCGATAGGCATCGCTAAACACAAGATGCTCTATACGAGAAAGTGTCTCAGCATAGTCACCGAGTAGTTTACTCATAAGCTCAAGAATAATATCAGGTTTATCCTTTATAAAACTCACAACCTGTTCTTTTGGTGCACGTCCAACTTCAACTGAAGTTAATGCTTTGTAAAAATAGATATTTGGGGCGCCATTTATTGCCCAAATGAGAGGGAAGTAGGTTATGGGTTTGAGAATCTGGAGTGTAAGTTCAATGCCTGTTTTGGAGATAGTGTATTGTCGAACGTATCCTTTTGTTAAACAAAAAATTCCTTGAGGGTTATCATCTGCCCGTATAAGAATTTCACCCTTTTTATATTTACGTATAGAAAACTGTTTATAAAATATTTCAAATTCTTTTGTTTTGTCAATGCCCATATATACAATTACCAAAGAATAATATTTATATTATAGTAGAAAACTCGTTATTTGGCAGGGTAGAAGAGGTTATGCAGCAAATAATCAATACTTAGGCAATTCATATAACGACTTAGTATAATTGCGAGATGAAGAATTGGCAAAAAGTGTGGTTGTATTTTGTCCTTACCTTTTCCATTCTTCATTTAGTACGAGATATTTTTCAGGACTTTGGTATTGATAATATACTTTCAACAATATTTGTTAAATCATCTGCATCTGTTCCTCCCCATTATTGGTTAGTATTTGTGAATTCGTATGTGATAGAAATAATGGGAATAATACTTGCTGTAGCATGTTTTAAAACAAAGAAGTTTGGAAAATTGGGATATTTTACGATATGTATGATGGCGTATTTTTTTCTTGCGTGGGTGATATATTGGTTCTTGTTTTAATTGTCTTAGATTTCATTACTGTAATGATTGGCAGTCTTGGTATTTTTATTTTTTAAGTCAAACTAGACTGACTTGAGAACGCATCTTCTTATAGAGTTATTTCAGGCTCGTGAACGACATTGGAATTTTTATTCCAATAGTGCCAAGAGCAACTCGGGAAATTCTCCTGTCTTTAAATCCTCATAGCAGAAGTGACCATGGTTATGGAATTCTCGATATTTAATCCCTTTCACTTTCTCACGTACTATTTCTACCGTTTTTTGTACACTGTCTTGATCATCATCAGAATTAAAAATAGTTACGCCAGCGGTTCTTGATACTAAATGCGGATCAATTTCAAAATCATCAAAAAAATTTTTCGTATGTTCCTGATACGGGTCGAGCCATGGCGCTACCAAAATAACCTTGCCGACTTTTATTTTGGGATGAATACTCAAGTATTTAATAAAAAAGCCAGCGCCTGTACTGTGTCCAACTAATATCGTTTCAGGGGTAATATCAAACCGTTCAACTTCACGATTCCATACTTTCCAGTTTCTATCAAAGGAGTAAGGAACTTCAGGTGTAGCAGTGGGAATATCGTGTTTGAGGAGTTGTGCTTGAAGCCACGGAATCCAATGAGCATTGCTCATACTGGGGGCTTCTGGATCATAGTACTCTTTTTTGTCAGGACCTCCGTGCAGGATAATAGCATTCTTCATGTAATGGCATTATAGATTGAACAGGAAAGATACGCAAGAATATAGTGCTTGTAATGTGCTATTAGAGTTCTGGAAAATGTCCTGAAGTGTCCAACTACTGGAGGTTATCAGAACCTTCTGTCCGTAAATTCAGCGTAGTAAATTACTTCATTATATTCCTATTGCAAGATATCAGTAAATATCACGAGGCGTTTGTCATAGCTTTTCTTAACGCCATCCCATACACCATCGCATGTTATGAGGTTGAGATGGGCACTATCACTCGCACTAAAAACACTATTTGCATACCCAGGATCGAAGATGCGTATTTCCCGAACAACAAACGTAGTTGATGTTTCTTTGTCATCTTCCACGTATATGGTGTCACCCTTTTTTAGCTCATTTAGATTAATAAACACTCCCGCCTCTCCATTTTTTCCGTCAAAATGACCCGCTATAACTGCACTTCCATTTTCACCGGGTTGAGGTCCATGCTCAAACCACCCCACGTTAGATGCATTATCAGGCACCTCCATAGCTCCTTCTTGCGTAACTCCCATGTATTCAATAGAGGCGTCAACATTAATTTTTGGGATGATTAAACGTATTGGCAATCCCTGGGCAGTCTCGGTAACCTCCTGTTTTTGTTGAGATGAGATTGGAAATTCCACCTGTTTGTATACTTTTGAAGCAGTATATAAAAGTAGTACAAGAGAGAGTGCAACAATTAAGGAAAGGAACAAAGGTCGTTGCACCTTCATTTTCAAGAATGGGAGTACCATCTTTGCTTTCTCTGAATTAAAACAAGAAGAGTTGTTACTGCGACAAAAATACCCACTGGAATTCGGAGTGGAAATGTTCTTTGTTGCGGTCCATTTCCTGCGTTTGGAAGCATGGGACTCTTATTAGAATTAGTAGAATTGGATTCTTTATAATTAGACCATCCTCCAGGAGCACATCCATTACCTCCTCGAACTTTAAAATAATATCTTGTGTTTGGATTTAGTTCGTTGATGGTATAACTAATAACCCCACTGGACAAACCAGACGGGAAAGACACCCCAAATCGTTCATCCCCCGGGCTCAAACCATACGCGACATAATAGTAAGATACATAGTCATTTACGGGAGTGAAATACAATGTTGCTGAACTTCCTTTGCGATCGATTTGGAAAAGGTCCGGATTGTTTGTCGGAGCAGTGTCAACGCAAACTGGAGTAGAAGTTGATGAGGTGGATGAGGAAGAACTAGATGATGAACTGGAGGATGCAGCCGCACAGGTTGATTTTGCAATGGTGGTATTGTTTAATGTAACCGCGGCAATTCTCGCCAAAAATCTCCCGGTAACTGACGAACCACCATTATCCGTAATCGATTGGTCAGCCAGTATATCACCAATAAAAGATGTGCCCGATCCAAGAACCGCTGAGCTGCCAACTTGCCAAAATACATTGCAGGCCTGAGCACCGTTGATGAGTTCAACCTTACTGTTACTAAATGTAGTTAATGATGTACCCATCTTGAAGATGAAAACGGAATCTGCACTTCCCCCACCATCAAGGGTAAGCGTTCCTCCCGAAACAATTTCAAAGGTAGTCGAAGCGGAATCATAAACACCATCGGTTAAGGTTACTCCACCAAGTTCCGTCCCTATGGTTGAAGTCACTACTCGTGCGGCAGCGTCATTATATGCGGTAGTCAAATCGCTTTTTGCTGTGGTTAGAACTCCTGCATTAGTTACTCTACAGGTAAGGGGACCAGAACTATCAACTGAGTATATTGTGCCCGTAACTTCTCCACACGTCAATTCGGGAGCAGGTGCCCAGGCTGCTGGACTCAAGCCAACGTCTCCCGAAATAACAGAGGGAGTAGTGTCGTTAATGGCCGATCCACCGAGGACGGCAAAATTACCGGCTGTTCCCAGACCTACTTTTGTAGTTGCTGCATGAGCTATGTGTGGAGATATAAAAACGAACTGAATTAAGATAATAAGAAGCGAAATTATAAGATACTTTGCATGATGTATTTTTTTCATAATATATTGATGAATGTTCAATAACATTAATTTTTTGTTCTAATTGAATATTAATAAATGCTCTAATATTTCTTTAATTATTTACAAATCGCTCCCTACTAAATAATACCTAGAGTAATTAAATATAAGCTTGCTCAATCACAAGATTTTTTTAGTAAAAAAACGGTGACACTCATTGTATCATGTTAGAAATAAAATAGTGCTGTTAAGCATTTTGAAAAGAATATTCAAATCATGGAAGTGAATTGGCTTGCTTGGGCATTATAGTACTTGTCACCCTACTACCTATGATAATGACTACATCAAACCCGCTATCAATATTGGGGTCATTGTTTAAAACTCCATCAGTGATTTCTGGAATGACAGGTTTTAGAACATCTTTAATATGTGCAACTATTTCTTCATAGTCTGTATTTGAGGTAATGGTCGTACCTCTGTCTTCAAACACTTCAGCCGTACTCAATTCGATATTTACAAGACTATACCCCGACTTAACAAGAGCTTTCACCATTTTTTCCTCTTGTTGGGTATTGCCCGTGCCATTTATTATGTTTATCGTTACATATTTTTTTATTTTGATTGGGGGATATTGTGAGACTTCTTTATTTTCAACTGCAAGCACTTTTTTTATGCTCGCAACACTTGTGTTGCTTTGCTTTTTAGTTGTGTAAATGAATCCCCCCATCATTATTACTCCAACAAACAGAGCTACTCCAATACGCAGAATTCTTCTTTTTTTTCTCCGATATTTTAGAGTTCTATAAGAAAAATCTGGTTTTTTCATTGGTAAAGTTATTAATTTTATTTTTTTAGCTTCGTTCTTATATCTGCTACAGCTACCTTTGCTTTTCCCTGAACTTTACTAATATTTCCCTTCAATTTTTGTCCTGACATAATTTCAGCTTCACCTTGAACCTGTTGAGCAATTCCTATTACTTTTTGTCCAGCAATATCTAATTTTGTTTTAATATTCATATATTTTTTAAATTTATAATTTTATTAATTCTTTACACCTTAAAACCCAAAAGACGAGCTACGAACACAATGAGAGCAATGACTAGAATTAAATGTATAAGTCCGCCACCGATATGAAGAGCAAATCCTCCCAACCATGAAACAACCAATATTAATATCACAATGTCTAAAAGTCCCATATTATTTTATTATCACCATCCTTTCAGTAGTACTAATTTATAAAACATCGTTATTCATGTATAACTTATAAATATTGTACGAAGAAGGTAAGTTTTAAGCAGTCATTTCACTTTCTATTATCAAGCAATCTAACTCACACAAATGAAGCAAGGCTAAATAAATACACTCTCTTCAAATGTATCCAGTATTTCCAAAAGAAAAACAGATGAAGATAGAACCCGTGATATAGATTGAAGCTATACAGCCATTCATTTTTTCAGTGTCCAGGGTGGTTGAATATGTTGGAAATTATTACTGTAAATTGAGTTCCAATTCAAGAGCATCTCTTAGTGGAATATTATTTTCTCCAATAAGAGGAATTTGAGGTTTTGTCTTCCGTGCTTCATCAATTGCATTTGGATAAACAGCAATTATTTGGAAACCTCTTTTTTGATAAAACTTTAGAGCATTAAGATTGTCATTTGTTGTCTCTAATACTATTTTATTTATCCCTTTTTCTTTCGCAGTTTTTTTGAGCGCATTAAGTAGTAGCGTACCTGCTCCTTTATTTTGTTTAAAACTATTGAGGGAAATGATTTTACATTCATTATTTTCTACAATGTAAGTTAAAAGCCCAATTTTTTCACCGTTTTCTTCAATTATTATGCCTGTCAAGTCTTTTGGTCTATAAGTTGTGTCGTTCGTGATAATAAAATTAGATCCCCATTCTTTTATTATTACATTATTAATCCATTCTTTATCATTTTTTGTTACCGACCGTACATTTAATTTCATGGAATTCATTTTATCAAGAAAGAAAAGAAGTTCCATCCAAAGATTATTTCCATTTTTAAGAAGATTGTTTTAGTAGCCTAAAAATGATAGTCCAGGGGGAGGGATTTGCTTCGTTATTTCATTCCTCAGTCTTAGCTGCCAGTAATCCTCACTCCATATCGGAGACTGGCAGTTAAGCGAACCTTTGGTTCTCATCTCTCATAAATCCATAAAAAAAGATGGCATTTCAGCCATCTTTTTTTATGAGTCCAGACTGACGAAGAAAGTTAGAATCTTTTACGTACAAATTTAGTATAGTAAATAATCCTTTTAATTTTTATCAATCAATTTTTGAAACGATTATATATTTAGCAATCTCCTTATCTAGAGCAAACTGACTCAATCCAATCTGGCACAATAAGGTTGGAAATCTTTGAATTATTTGAATAGACATACCCGGCATAATTCCCATAGACATGACAATTTTCAATTGTTCTTTTTTTGTGGTACAAATGGCAATGATTTTTCGAATATCTCCTTTCCCCAATTTATTAAGGGGAATTGATCCGGTGGAATCTGAGTCTTCTTGTGGCCATTCATAGTTACAATTGGGGCATCTAATAAGCGGGCAATTTGTTGTCAGTGGACATCCGCTACATACTTGAAATGCCTGTTTTTTATTAAATTCATATCCACATAATTGACATATCATAATTGTATGTTAGAAGCCGTCAATAACCAATTAGTGAAAAAACCTATAATAAAAGCCATAAAAATACAAAAAATAAATATCGCTATTCCCATTTTATTACCCCGTTCTTTTACCATCATTAGGGCTTGTGCGATACAAGCAGGAAATAATGTCATCGTAATTGCGGCTACTGTTAATTGGTTTACTGTAAATTCACCAGCCCTTTGCATATCATATAGACCAGCTGCACCAAAGTCTCTTCTAAAAAAACCGAGAACGAACGCAACAGCTGTTTTTTCAGGTAACCCAAGGAATTTCATAAAATAACCCAACTTATCAATTATGACATTGAACGAACCTGTTATTTGTCCAATCCACAGGAGTACACTTGCAAAAATAAAAAGAGGAAATACTTCTTTTAAGTACCAAACTATTCGGGCATATGTTTTTATAAAAACGTCAGATAAAGTAGGAAGACGAAGTGGGGGGACTTCCATAAAAAATATTGGCGGATTACCAGGAAGAAGTTTTGCACCCAGATAGCCAACAATGAGAAAAATACTTGTCATAAAGAGAGACCATACTATTATTGCATTTGGATAGTGAGCTAATAAAGTAAATAACACGCCAAGCTGTGCTGAGCATGGAATGGCAAGTGCAAGAAGAATTGTCGCCATAACCCTTTCCCTTTTAGTGGGAAGTGTTCTTGTAACCATCGTTGCCATAGTACTACAACCTAAACCCAAAACCATTGGAATCACGGCTCTTCCAGACAAACCAATCTTTTTAAAAATTCTATCAATGAGCATTGCTAACCGAGGCAGATATCCTGAGTCTTCGACAATAGCAAAAACAAAGAAAAATATTCCGACTATCGGAAGAATTATAGCAACTGCATACCTTACTCCCAGAGTGAGGATTCCATATTCACCGATAAATAAATTTTGTATGATTGGCCATGGAATAATAAATGGGATAACATGGATAAAAAAGGGATTGACATACTTTTTGAAAATAAAATTTTCAATAAAATCGACAGCTATTCCCGCACCAAACTTACCGACTATTAGATACAACCCAACATATATGACCAGTATTAAAATGAGCGTTCCTGACTATGGATGGATCATATATTGATTTAGCCTATCTGAGAATGTCAATTTCTTAGATTTTTTCAAAGTAAGTATTGATGATGATATTTCAGAAGCTTTTCTTTGCCTCATTAATGCAATCTCATACATAAATGAATTTGTCTTATTCTTGTTATCTTCGCTCACATTTATCTTTGATAGAACATCTTGAAATATTCCAGGAATATTTATTTCTGACAATTCGTTTTGCAAATATAAGAGTATTTCTATTCTTGATAGCGACTTTTTGTTTTGTGTAAGCGCATTATCGATCTCTCCAATCTTTTGTTCTATTTGTGCGCTGTATGTCACGGGGGTTAAACTATATTCTGGTTGAGAATAATTTTGGATTGCTTCTTTTAGCTTATCTGTTCCAATACCTTTAGTTGCTGTCATTGGTATCACTGGTATTTTTAGTTTTTTCTCAAGTTCAAGAATGCTTATCTCAATATTATGAGTTTCAAGTTCATCAATTAAGTTGAGTACTAAAATTACAGGGAGATGTGCTTCCATTAATTGGAGCGTAAGAGAAAGCATCCGTTCGACATTTTTTGCATCGATAACATGTATTACTATGTCTGCAACACGTGATAGAATAATTTTTTTAGCAATTTTTTCTTCTTCTGATAACGAAAGCAAGGAGTACATTCCTGGAGTATCGACAACCTCATATGTCCTTCCTGCAAAATGAGTGATTGCTTTCGATATCCCAACGGTAGTCCCAGGATAGTTTGAAACAGTCGCGTAACTATTCGTTAATGAATTAAATAGTGCGCTCTTTCCCACATTAGGAAAACCAACAAGAATAATTTTTTTATACTCTTTCGGTAAACAGACATTTTCATCATGACAACAGTCTTTTGTAGAAATAATATTCTTCATTCTCTCGATAATTTTCATAGGATTTCTAATTTTACCAAAATGGAGCTGACTGAATCAGAAAGCTATAACACAATACTACTATATTAGTTTAGATTGTTCTATTAATATAAATATATTGTCCAAAGAGAGGTATTCCCATTCAACTCGGTTCGCTCGCTCAGGGCTATCCACATTCATAAAAAAAGACGCCTATTTGGCGTCCTTTTTTATGAGTCCAAGGGGAGGGATTCGAACCCCCGTAGGGTTGCCCCGTTAGATTTACAGTCTAATGCGATTGGCCACTCCGCCACCCTTGGTTTAGATTATTCCTGAAAGTACATTATACCATTCACTCAAGGCGATTCAATTCTTGACTTCCTTCACTGGTACACGTTTTCTGCTATCATAACTGTATGACGCTTACAGAAGTAAATTATTATACGCGACGATTTTCACCGGTTGCTTTGATTGTGTTTTTGGTCGGGCTCATTCTTTTTTTTGGAGTAAAACTTTTATTTACTTACATGAGCAGTCAAAAGATGACGACGACCACAACATCTGCGTTGGTATCTTATGATCCGGTTTTTGATAAAATTAAACCTCCGATGACTGGAAATATCAAGAAATCGGACAAATATACATTTGTTATGGACACGCTTGATGGGACGCCAAATTTTGAAGAAGCAACATCGGCTGCGGAAGTTTATTTTTTGCCACAAAAAACTGCATCGTTTGGATTTCTTTCAAAAATTTATTCGATGGCAAAAGCTGCAGGGTTTGACACCGATATTACGCAGCATAGATTGGATGACAAACAAGCAATTTTTGATGATGGAAAGAATAAACTTGCTATAGATATCAAAACATTCAACTATGTCTATTCGTACACTATCACGCGTGATGACAATGTGACGCCTCCAACGCTACCCGTTGCAGAAACAACATTGTTCAATGAAGCTTCAACTTACATATCTGCAATGAAAAGATATCCAGAAGAGCTTGCTCGAGGGGAACGAAATATTAAATATATGCGCTTGAACCCAGAAACAAGTGAGATTATTCCTTTAAAATCAGCGGAAAGTGCAAACATTGCTGAAGTCGATTTTTTCCTCCCTAATAGAAATGGCCTTCCGGTGGTTTCTTCCTCATATTACAATAGCCAGCACTACGTCATGTTTTTGATCGGAGAAAATAATACAAAAGTGATTAAAGCTCAGGTTCAATACTTTGATCGATCTGAAGATCAAGTTGGCTTGTATCCTCTTCGATCTGCTGAAGCAGCATGGGAGGACTTGAAAAAGGGACAGGGGATTGTTGTTTCTTCAGAATCTGAAGCAGGGGAAATTAAAATCCAAAAAGTCTTTTTGGCATATTATGATCCTGCAGTCTACCAAGAATATGTTCAGCCGGTATATGTTTTTTTAGGAAATAATGAGTTTGTAGCATATGTTTCGGCGGTACGCGATGATTATCTTATTCAGTAGTTGATTATCTACGAAATCAAGACACATCAATGCTGAGGTATTTTACTTGTTCCTTAATCCAATTTACCAGTGTTGTGGTATCAACAAATCGATCTTCACTATTCATAACAACGATCAAATAATCATGTTCTCCATGTCGGTAAAAGCTCACCAGATTTTCACCAGCATTTTCGGTAAACCCTGTTTTTAAGCCGCCAAGCCCTTGAATTTCTCCCAGTAATTTATTGACGTTAGTCAACTTATGAAAGATAGAATAATGAGTATCTGAAATAATAATTTCCTTAGTGCCAACCATTTTGCGAAGATACGGATTTTCAATAAGAGCACGACCAGCAAGTGCAAGGTCAAACGGTGTCGATTTTTGCCGGTAATTATCAAGTCCCGCCGGATTGGTGAAATATGAATTTTTCATGCCAAGTTTTTGAGCTTTAATATTCATAAGTTCGACAAAGGCCTCGTATCCGTAGAAATTTGCAAGAGCATACGCTGCATCATTTCCGGAATGAACAAGCGTTCCATAGAGGAGATTTTCCGCAGTGATTTGCTCACCGTCTATGAGATCCATTTTTTGTCCCTCGACTGCAACATTTGATATGGTAATGACATCATCTGGTTTGTAAACATCTGCCGCAACAAGGGCGGTAATAATCTTGGTTGTTGATGCAGGGAAAAAATGTTTATCCGGATTTTTTTCGAATACGGGAGTGAATGAACTCAGATCAACAATGTATGCGCCCTGTGCAGTTACAAATGGTGGGATCACATCAGCATTTACATAAGGAATGGGATGAATCGTAATTGAGGGGGTTACATGCTCCTGGAAAAACAGCTCTCGATTAAATGCGATGATTTGGAAATAAGGATTTTGACCAGGGGAAAATAGAAAAAAGAAAGTTGTAATGATAAAGAAAAAGTAGAATCGAAATGGCATGCCTTTATTATAATCTTAAATCAAAGCGGAGTGCAGCCTATTTCTCAGTTACTGAAATCCCCAGTTCTGCAAGTTGCCCGTCAGTTGCAGGAGATGGAGCGCTCATAATAGAAATTTTTCCACCAGATGTTGCAGGAAACGGTATGATTTCACGAAGCGAAGGTTCTCCTAAAATTGCCATTAAGAGTCGATCTATTCCCGGTGCAATGCCACCATGAGGTGGTACACCATAGGTAAATGCCTCAAGCATATGGCTAAACTGTTCCTTTTGTTTTTCTGAAAATCCGATGAGTTCAAATATCTTTTTTTGAATAGCTGGATCATGAATTCTGATACTACCACCGCCGACTTCATAACCATTTAATACCAAATCGTGTTGTTGTCCCCGAACTTTTCCCGGGTCTGTCTCAAGAAGTTTGATGTCATCGGGATGAGGGGCGGTAAACATATGATGTGACGGAGCAAATTTTGATTTTCCTGAGCCATGGAAATAGTCTTCTTCTGATTGTTCGGTAAACAGTGGAAAATCAATGGTCCACGCAAATGCAAGTTCGTTTACATCTTTTTTATCTTTTCTGAGGTCTGGTTTATCAGTTCCATATTTTTTCATTGCATCTGCATGATTCAATCGTGGCCAGGGAGTTTGTGATATTTTTTTGTCCGGAAAAAGTTCAGCAACCATTTTTGTAAAAAGTTCCTCCGTAAGTTGCATGATATCTTTTTGCGTTACAAAGGACATCTCAAGGTCAAGTTGCGTAAATTCTCCATAGGCTCGATCTGCTCGTGGATCTTCGTCGCGAAAACATCGTGCAATCTGAAAATATCGTTCAATTCCTGCAACCATTAATAATTGTTTATATTGTTGAGGCGATTGTGGCAATGCGTAAAACGATCCTTTTTGCAACCGCGACGGTACGAGAAAATCACGAGCCCCCTCAGGAGTAGCTTTTGTGAGGATAGGAGTATCTACTTCAATAAAATCATGATTCATCAAAAATGAGCGGATAAAATGCACAGATTGAGAACGAAGTTTCATATTCCGAGCCATTCGTTTTCTGCGGAGATCAAGATATCGATACTTAAGTCGTACTTCCTCATCAATTTCATACCCATCAGAGTCGATCGGCATGGGGAGGGCACTTGCAGCACTCAGTACTTCAAATTCTTGAGCTTCAATTTCGATTTCACCGGTTGGGATTTTGGGATTAATGAGTTTTTCCGGTCGTTTTTTAACGATTCCTTTGATTAAAACGACCGATTCAGGGGTGAGAGATTTCATTCGTTCATCTCCAATAACTTGAACAATACCTGTTCGATCTCGGATATCAAGAAATACTATTTTACGATGATCACGTTTGGTTTCAACCCATCCGTAGAGTTCGATTGGTTTTCCAATATGTAGGGGAGTATCGATGACTGAAAGCGTCTTCATATGAGAGATTATACCATCATTCTTTTTTGTTTTCGTCAGATGGGTTTGTATTTTGATCGGTTGAATCATCTGAAGTTGCACCATCACCTTCAGCTTCGCCAGTGATTTCCGGCTCTTCAGATACTGTTTCTGGGACAAGCTCTTCTTCTTTATGTTCGGTCACGGATACGATAATTCGTTCTTCTTCCTCTTTTATTTCATAAGTAGTAGATTTAGGTAAGTCAGATATTCTGATGACATCGCCGATCTCACCCATATTTGAAATATCAACAACGATATCATTTGGAATGTTTGAAGGAAGTGCTTCAATGGTGACCTCGGTCATTTGAGTCAAAAGAATCCCATGTTTCTTTTCAACAGCCTCTGATATTCCTGAAATAACAAGTGGTACCTGTGTTTCAACTTTTTTCTTAAGATCAATCTTTTTAAGATCGACATGCAGAACGCTTTGATTGGTTGGATGAATTTGAATTTCACTAAACAACGTTGGAATTTCCTTTTCGTCAATTTTCACATAAACTACATTCGTTTCACCTGCAGCTCTGAATATGTCAATAAATTCTTTTTTATCAAGTGAGATTGTCTGAGAAGTAAAATCTTTTCCATAAATATTTGCCGGAATAACTCCTTTGCTTCTGAGAGAACGGTTTCCTTTTCCTTTAATTTCTCGAAGAGTTGCGTTCATTATGATTTTTTCTTTTGTTTCTTTCTGTACCATGGATGTATTCGGTAATAATTAAAAAATGTATCTCACCTAAATTCAATTTTTTTAGACCAACAAACTTACTGTTTATTGAATTCAATTAGAAATATTCTGTCAGATGAAATTGAGGTATTATAGATGATTTCATTATCCTTCGCAAGAGGAGAAAGATTGTGTCGCTCAATGGTCATATTTTTGGGATAGGAAAATGTAAATTTAAAGTCAGAATTTTGGGAGCCGATCTGTTTTTGCAGTATCAATTGATACGTCCCACCCCCCGATACAATGGTTGTGGGGAGTTTGTATGCTATTGCTACCGTTTTGGATTGTTGCGGCTCAATTGATAGCAAAAATCCAACGGTTTTATTTTCAAAATTTGTTTCATCGTAATCTTCAATAATGACACCATCAACCGTTATCGATTCAATAAATGAATTTGGCGGAATGAGTAGCTGAAAGTAATTTTTATATATTCCACCCGGAAAGACTCCTTTATGAGAATCATTTGTGTATCTGACCGTGTATGAGTTTGTAATCTTTCCTTTTGCATCGACACTAACCTTCAGCTCCATCGGGTTACTTGTAAAGAAATTAGCCTTATTTACTCCAAGATTCGCGTCCAGAGGAAATAAATAGTCTGGAATACAATGGAGTGCGTCAGAAAGTGAACAGGAAGGTTTGAGAATTCGACCCGACCAATAATTTTTTTCAAATAATGATTGTATGTCTGGGTCTTTTGAGAACAAGACGAGCTGTTTATTATCGAGAGATCGCTCAAACTCTTTAAGAATTATTGGTAACGAAGCATCGTGAAGACCAAATAGCATTTGGTTTGCGACACTTGAGAGAAAGCTTTTTTTCTGTTGTGAGCCGGGAAAAAAATCTTCTTCCGCATAAAGTTGTGCTTTAATATAAAAATTTTCAGAGGTTATTGATTCTTTAAAATCCGGAATATAGAGTGATTTGACAGATTTTAAAAGGTTTTGAACTCCGGTTGTTGTGATGAGCATTCCTCCATCAAAGTTTGACTCATTGATTTCTTGATTGAGTAAATATTCTGCCTCCTTGAAATTGATAACGAAGTCTCCCGTAAAGGCCGAATCTCTCAAAAACCAATGTGTTTGGTTGAGAAACTTTGAAATCGGTTTTGGCGGGTCGATGTGGGAGAACAGCTGACCATCAACATCATATACATCAAACAGTTCCAGTTCTTGTATGGTGAAATTTTTCACTCTGAGTATTGCGAGAGATCCGATAAAGCCGCCTCCCGGTCGAAGCTCCATATTGTTTGCAAAAAGGAGCAAGTATTTTTTTTCGGTGTCTTTTGCGAGTAATTGCTCCACATGGGGGAGCAATTCTTGAGCCAATTGAAGTGCCTGTGTTGATTGTTCGAGGATTTCTTTTGCATTTTTCAATTCTTTTGACCAAGGAGGGAGTTTATTAACCAGAATTTGAACATGTTCACTGAGAAGTTTTGTTTCAACTGAGATACTCTTTTGTGCCAAAATCATGTTTTGATATTCTTGTTCTGATTTATTTTTCAACATGAGTCCATCGATAAATATCGCGGCATCAGCGCGAAGTTTTTTTTGAGAAACGAGTACGTGCTGCGTAGATTCATTTACTTGGAAAAGATCTTCGATGGGAAGAGCAAGAGAAAGAAAGTGATAAGATGGTCGCGCAAATTGATACATTCGAGTGGCCAAAACCAGTGAATTTCTTCCATAGGTGGTAAGCCTGCTTGATTGCAAATCGTTGGTGATATTTTTTGCAGCGCTGAAATGAAAAAAAGTCGAAGCGATAAGTGGGGGGAGAAAGAGTATTTGGGAAAGAAAAATACAGAAGAACCCGATTACGATCAGCATCTTTGGTTTTCGAATGCGTTGCCAAAGAGAAACGGGTGGCGGTACCTGATTTACGCCTCGTGAATATTTTTTTTGGCGATGGTATATATGCAGATAGTTGTCTGACGTTCGGGAAAAAACAAACCAAAGGAGCGTATCGATATCTTTTTCACTATGTTCGGGAGATGATTCGATATTGATAATTTTGACATGACTCAGTTTGTGATCGTAAACATACGAACTCAAGGTTGTTGCACGCTCTTTTTGATCGAAAAGAATGTAGAGAACCTTTTTGTCTGAATCATTTTTAAACTCAGATGGAATGATAAGTGAGTAATCAAGGAAGATAATCACGTTAAAGCTTTCGTATTCGTCGCTCATTTTTGAACGTATTATTGTCACTACGCTCATACTCTGAAGTTTCTTAGTGAGAAGAGTAAGAAATGCAGATTTTTTTGGCGAAACGATAAGCGCTGATTGGTCCTGTCCGTCTATTTCCGTAGTCAGAATCATAAAGTATGAATAAATTAACAGTTTTTGTAAATTGAAGAGGGCTCATCAAATATGAACGAGACCGCATGCGCACACTGATATAATTGTAATATGAAAAAGAAAATATGGGAACATACGGAAATTGGGAACCGTATCAGCGAGTTCAAGGGAAAAAAAATCGTTTTAGTGGGCGGTTGTTTTGACCTCATTCATTACGGTCATCATACTTTTTTACAAAAAGCAAAAGAACAGGGTGACGTTCTTATTGTCGCACTTGAACCGGATAAGCACATTCGAAATAAAAAAAAGCGCCGGCCCGTGCATACACAGATGGAGCGCGCTGAGATACTCACCGCTTTGACCTATATTGATGCTATAATTCTTCTTCCGTACATTGCGGATGAAAGTGAGTATCAAAAGCTGGTTGAAATAATTCAACCGTTTATCATCGCAATAACTGAAGGAGATCCTCATAAAGATAAAAAACAAAGTCAAGCAGTTACGATTGGCGCAACAGTCAAAGAAGTGGTTCCTCTCATGCCACGGTTTGCAACGAGTTCGATTATTGAAAATTATTAATAAAAATACAATATATGAGATTATTTCTTGGAGTGAGCATCCCAAATGAGTCAATAAAACAAATTAAAACCGCAATTGGTGCAATAAAAAATGAGTATCCGGAGTTTGATTGGGTTCCCGAGCACAATTATCATCTCACGATATTTTTTTTTGGTGAACGAAGTGAAGATAGAATTCCAGATATGATTGAAGGAATAGAGCAAACGATATTTGATCTTAACCCGTCACAACTTTCAGTCTCTGGAGTGGGGCTCTTTGTTAAAAAAGGAATCAATATGCATATGACATACGAGAGGAGTAAAGAGCTTGAAGTCATTCATAACAGAATAATCTCTGTTATTGGAGCACAAATTCCCCAAAAACATGATTTATTCACTCCCCATACAACCGTTGCAAAATACAAACTTCCGTCAAAACAGCAGTATTTTCATCTCAAGAAAAAGGTAAAGAAAATAGCTGTTGACATAGAAATTCCTTTTGAAACGTTACATTTGTATGAAAGTGTAACGAAAAAACCATTTCCAGAATACCGTATTATTCATACGTTTCATCTTCAATAAACAATCATTCTCAAAAAATGACCGTATGTGAGGTGTTGTATTCTGGATGGTGGCTTTATCCTTTAATACTGTCCCAGGTTTCTTTTGAAACGAATTTTGTGAGCTTGACACCATCCTTTACCGCTTTAAGTGCGTAACGAATTTGAGTTGCTCCACTTTTTGTCTCTCTTTCATACGTTACTTTTTCAACAGTTGAAACTGGTACTGAGACTTTCATTTTGTTTTTTACATCGTAAAATTCTACTTGATCCATATATATCCACCCCCTTTCTTAATAATTAGAAACGAATAACTGACGTGATATCAAAGTAATTGTTTTGTGCCGAAATAAACAATCCAAACTGAATAATGATGAGTACCGTCGTAATCAGTAAGCTCTTGGTGAATTCTTGCTTGAATACTGCAGAGGAATGACGAATGTCACCAAATAGTGCAGCGTGTTTTATGGGTTCAGACGGCGATATTTTAGTTTCAGGAGGTGTGTTGTGCCTGATGTCTGCGGTCGAGATTGCCATTTTTTCTTGCGTTTGCGGAACGTGAAGCACAAGAGGTTTTCTTCTACCCTTTGCTTGAAGCTTGTGTTTCTTCGTTTTTTTAGGCATGAGGTCATTTAACCATATTGACACCTCATATGCAAGAGGTTACAATAATAAAATTCTTTGTTCAAATTTTTTATAATTTGATTGGTATAAAAAAAGTTTGAAAAATTTAAACTGTCTGTTTTTGTAGATTGTCAGAGCGATATTCATCAATTTTGATTGACGCATCGATAAATAGTAGTCTACAATAAATCAATTATCATTTTTTACGAAACACTTGGTATGGATAAAAAAATGCTTATTATTCTTGGTGTCGTGATTTATGCTCTTTCAACATTTGCATCATATAGTTATTTCAATGCGCAAGCTTCAACGAAAAAAGTAGCTTATGAAGCGCCGGTTGGTGAGGATGGGAGCGCACAGGATGGCGCGCCAAAAACAGAACCCTGCCCATTGAATGGACAATTATATTCAGAAGAACAGCGAAGCATTTGGGAAGCGCGACGCCCCCTTGGAATTATGGTTCAAAATAATATTGAAGCTCGACCACAATCGGGATTGTCAGGAGCAGATATAGTTCATGAAGTTGTTGCAGAAGGCGGAATCACTCGTTTCCTTACGATCTACTATTGTGAAAATCCAGACGTAGTTGGGTCAGTCAGATCTGCTCGAATGTACTACATACAACTGCTTCAGGGATTTGGAGAATATCCACTATACGCTCATGTCGGGGGAGCAAATAAATCTGGACCTGCAGATGCGTTAGGAGAAATCAGAAAGTTAAAATGGTGGAATTATAATGATTTAGATAATTTAGGGAGTGTCGGTTTTCCACAGATGTGGCGAGATTATGATCGACTGCCGGGACGTGCCACAGAACATACTGTTTACACCAATACCGAAAAATTATGGTCTTATGCAGCTCAGAAACGCGAGCTTACCAATGTTGATGCGGATGGCGTTGAATGGTCTGAAGATTGGAAACCATGGACATTTCAAGGTGATGCAAAAATAGAAGAACGAGGTGCTGTATCAAAGATAAACTTTGGCTTTTGGGATGATTCGCTTGGATCAGATTATCTTGTTGAATGGAATTATGATAAAACAACGAATCGATATTTGAGAGTCAATGGAGGTGAAAAACATATTGATTTCAACACAGACAAGCAACTTTCAGCAAAAAATGTGATTGTGGTTTTTGCAGATGAAAGTGTTGCAAAAGACGGATACGAACATGGACAACATCTTTTGTATGATGTGATAGGAACCGATGATGCGATCATATTCCAAAACGGTCAGGCGATCAAAGGGAGTTGGAAAAAAACCGACGAAGAAGATATGATGATATTTTATGATAAAGATGGAGAAGAGATAGAGCTGGTAGCGGGAAAGATTTGGATTGAAGTTCTCCCAACAGGAAACGACGTTACCTATTAATTTTGGGAAATTGAGTCAATTGCTATGTTAGAAAAAATAATTCCATCAAAAGTACGAAGGAAAATACTTGAGCTGTACTTTCATCATATTGATGACAATTATTATCTTCGAGAAATTGTGCGAATGACTGATGAGGAAGTAAATGCGGTGAAACGAGAGCTTGACATTCTTCATGATGCAAAAGTTCTCTTAAGAGAACGGAGAACCAACAAAGTATTCTATACTCTAAACAAAAACTATATATTTTTTGACGAATTCTTGAGAATTTTTACCAAATCCACCTCTCTTTCTGAATTACTTCTCAAAAATCTGAGCCAACTGGGGAAAGTAAAATATATAACTTTGTCGATGAAATATGTAAAACGAGCACCAATCAAAGAAGATGAAATCTACGCTCTTTTTGTTGGTGTGGTCGTTGTGCCTGAAGTAGAAAGTATTATGAATACCGCAAAGAAAGATTTTGGATGGGAGATCAATTATACGGTAATGACTGAAGATGAGCTCAAATTTCGAAAGAAAAATAACGATCCCTTTATATGGAAATTTCTTCGACAACCAAAAGTCATGCTCGTGGGTCAAGAAGAAGATCTGGTAAAATAACTCATCATAAGTAATTGAGAATCATTATATTGTTGTACTTTAATACATAGCACCACATGAAATACATTCTTTACGTTTTCATATTCCTAGTGACCATTCTTGTTCTTTGGATTGATTTGCCTCGCTCTATTCCGATTAAATTTGCTGCATTTGGACAAACCGTTGATACCGAAATTAAGCCGCTCGTTATAAATATTCAGGGAACGAACTTCAGATATTATAAAGAGTTCAAAACTCAACTCGGACTTGACCTTAAAGGGGGAAGTCATATGGTGTTTGAAGCAGATACCTCGGAAACAAAACAATCAGACCTTGAAGACGCGCTGAATGCTTCGCGTGATGTTATCGAGCGACGAGTAAATATGTTTGGAGTATCTGAGCCAGTCGTTCGAACGGTCAAGTCAGGAAATATATATCGCATCTCGGTTGATCTTCCTGGAGTATATGACGTTGCACAGGCATCAGCGCTTATCGGTCAAACTGCCCAACTTCACTTTAAAACACAACCCAATGAAGATGAAGAGCCTCCTGTCGGTGATGATTCGGAATCAACGGAAAGTGCCGGTCTTGCATTATTCAATCTGACAAAAACTACCGATTTAACAGGGAAAGATGTAAAAAAAGCAACGGTAACATTTGACCCGCAAACCGGCCAACCACAAGTTGCCCTCGAGTTTACGAAAGAAGGGGGAAAGATGTTTGCAACTATCACGAAGGAAAATATCCAAAAACAGGTGGGAATATTTCTTGATGATATATTGATCTCGGCGCCAACCGTACAGCAAGAAATTCGTGATGGAAATGCCGTGATCTCAGGAAGTTTCACATCAAAAGATGCAAAACAACTTGCAGTTGCCATTAACTCTGGAGCGCTTCCGCTCTCCATCAATCTTGTCGAGCAGAGAAGTGTCGGCCCGTCTCTGGGGACTATTGAAGTTCAACGAAGTGTAACTGCGGGAGTGGTCGGACTTGGAATGGTAATGATTTTTATGGTCGCCTATTATGGTCGTCTTGGTATGATTGCAAATGTTGCACTCATAATTTATGGTTTGATTACTTTTGCAATATTTCGAGCGGTTCCCATCGTTCTGACTCTTCCGGGAGTTGCCGGATTTGTTCTTTCAATTGGAATGGCAGTTGATTCTAACATTCTCATTTTTGAACGAATTAAAGAAGAAAAGCGAAAAGGAAAATCATTTGATACCGCAATTCGCCTTGGATTTGGTCGAGCGATAGATGCGATAAAAGATGCCAATGTCACAACACTTCTTGTTGCGTTTATTTTGTTTAACCCATTAAACTGGGAGTTTTTGCCGCAGTTTGGATTGGTACGTGGCTTTGCACTCACGCTTGCTGTTGGTGTCGCAACGAGTTTGTTTACCGGCATTGTGATCACGCGTCGATTGATACAAATTTTTTATAAAAAATAGTTTTCTCTCTATTTGAAATAAATACGTATGATACATTTTTTAAACTATTGGAAGGTATATTTGACAATATCATTGTCGGTAATTATCTTTGGACTCGTTGCAATCTGGCAATGGGGGTATATCTATTCGATTGATTTTGTAGGTGGCACTAATCTGGAATATCGATTTGAACCACCGGTTGAGCAACAATCTTTGGAGAATGTTGTGACTGAAAATGACATTGAAGTGATCCAAATTGAACAGCGATCAAACAGTGAATACGTATTGAGATTACAAGCAATTGATGAACAAAAAGAACTTGAGCTCCGAACCACTTTGGAAAATGATTTGAACACAAAAATTGAGGTTTTACGCAGCGAGACGGTCGGTCCCGTGATTGGTGCTGAGACACTGAGAAAAACAGCAATTGCTGCAGCGATTGCGATTGTTGGAATATTGCTTTATGTTGCGTATGCATTCCGAAATTTCAACTTTGCTCTTGCTGCGATTGTCGCTTTGTTTCATGATGCATTAGTTGTTGTTGGGCTGTATTCGGCTTTGTCCTATTTCTTTGGCGCAGAGCTTGATACTCTCTTTGTCACGGCACTTTTGACAACCATGTCGTTTTCAGTTCATGACACGATCGTTGTTTTTGATCAGATAAGAGACTATCGGAAACGATATGGAAAAGGAAATATTGAGGAATTTGCAAACAAAGCGCTCACCGATACCATGGTTCGATCACTCAACAACTCATTCACCATCATGTTCATGCTTCTGGCACTTGTTCTTCTCGGCGGGACCACGATACGATTTTTCGCGGTTACCCTTCTTATTGGTACGATTACCGGCACCTATTCGTCACCGTTTGTCGCAACTCCTATTGCGGTGTGGTTGGAGAAGGTGAGAAAGTAGCTTGAAAACCATGAACATCCATCCGTATCCAATTGGAGAGATGCAATCAAATTGTTACCTTCTTGAAAAAGAGGGACAAGCACTTCTTATTGATCCCGGAGACTCTGCAGATTTTCTTCTTGAAAAGATTCAGATACAAAGATTGGAACTGGTTGGAATCATCGCAACACATGGTCATTTTGACCATATTATGGCAGTTGGCGAGATTCAGATGTCGTATCCGGAATTACCATTATTCATTCATGAAAATGACAGATTTCTTCTCAAAAGAGTCGTTGAAACAGCGCGACATTTTTTGGGATATGATCCCGTTGTTGTACCTATAGAATCGGCAGAGAATATGAAGCAGGGAAAATTGTCTATTCATGATTTTAACTTCACAATCATTGAAACACCGGGACATACACCGGGAAGTTGTTGTCTCCATTTTGAAAGGGAAAACGTTCTTTTTTCTGGAGATACATTATTTAAATCAGGAATTGGACGATATGATTTTTCATACAGTGATAAAGAGGATTTGAAAAAGTCTCTGGAGCGCATATTAGAGTTGCCTAAAATTACAACAGTATGTCCCGGGCATGGAGAAGAGACGTCTGTTGATGAAGAGAAGAATATTATTCAGCAGTTTTTTTGATTTTTTGGAGTTGAGCAAGGAGTTCTTCTCGTACATTTTGGAGCTTTCCATCATCAATCATTTCAAAAAGTTTATTCATTACTTCGCCGACTTTTGGACCAGGTTTTATTCCAAGTTCTTTCATCACATCTTCTCCCGTGATTTTTAAATCATGTACGGTAAACGGAACATTTTGTACTTCGGTTAATCTTTTTTTGAAAAGCTCAGTGCGCCACGACGTTTCTTTTGCGCCAGATCCCAGACGATCTCCGGTGCGAAGTGCGATCATTTCATCGATATTCTCAACCCCAATTTGTCGAATAAACCTACGAAGAGCTTTATCGGATTGATCTTCAGACACCGTAAATTGGTGATGACGGACCAGTAAGACCAATTGTTTCTTTTCATCTTTTGAAAGTTTGAATCGATTGGCGATCTGTTCTGCTTGTTTTTCTCCAACGATTTCATGATTGTAGAATGTGATAATTTGGGTCTTCTCATCTTTTTGATACGTCTCAACTTTTCCAATATCGTGGATAAGGGTGGCAAATCGGGTAATCACATTCTCTGAAGGGCAGTGTCTGAGTGATTCAACCAAATGCGTCCCCACGTCATACATATGATGACGTTGTGGACTTTTCTGATCAACTTCAAAACTTGCTTCAACTTCAGGAAGAATGCTTTTTAGGATGTGGGCACTTCTTAAAAACAGTATCCCTTCAGCTGGATTTTTTGAAGAAAGAATTTTGAAAAACTCATCTCGAATACGTTCCCAAGAAATACTGGTGATGAGATGTGAGTTTTTTTGTATCGAATCTTTGGTGTTTTTTTCAATAAGAAAGCCAAGTTGTGCAGCTTGTCTGATTGCTCTCATGAGCCGTAGTGCATCTTCCTTCAGACGTTTGTCCGGATCTCCAACTGCTCGAATGATCCGATCCTTGATATCTTTTTGTCCATCATAGGGGTCATATAATGTTTCGCCGTCATACGCAATCGCATTGATCGTAAAATCTCGTCTTGCCAAGTCTTCATTCAGATCTTTTGACCATTCGATTTTATCGGGATGACGAGCATTAGTATATTCTGATTCTTTCCGATGAGTGGTGACTTCAAAAACAAGATTTTCTTCACCGAGTTTCATCGGAATGCCAACAGTACCAAACTGATTATTGTAAAAACTATGAGGAAACAATTTCATGATCTCTTGTGGCGTTGTGTCAGTTGTAAAATCCCAATCATTGATCGGGTGATCCATAATAAGTCCGCGGACGGTCCCCCCGACGAGATATATTTTGTGTCCCGCATCTGAAAATTGTTTCATGAAGTCGGTGATGAAGTCTGGAAGTTTGAGCATAGTGTCATTATACCTCTTCCTGAATAAGATTTTTCAAAATATCAATATTTTTCTTGTCTGGGCCTGTATTATCAAAGCCAGGCGTTTCAATGATAAAAGAGATATGTTTCGTCCGAGGGTTATTGAGAAAGTTTTCAAATACCGTGATTCCAACGTGTCCTTCTCCAATATTGTCATGACGATCTCTCAAATCCCCAAGGTGATCTCTACTATCATTCATATGAACAACGGAAAGTTTTTGCAGTCCAATTTTCTCATCAAATGCATCAAGAAATTTTTCAAATGATTTCTTTGTCGAAAGATCATATCCTGCAGCGTGCAGATGGCACGTATCAAGACATACTCGAATTCGTTCATTTCCGACGTCTTCAATGATTTCTGCCAACTGATCTATTGTTTGTCCAATCTTTCGATTGCCGGCATTTTCCAAAATAAGAAGAGATTCTTTTGGTGTTTTATCAAGGACTGTTTTAATATTTTTCAAAAGGACGTTGTAATTTGATTTGTCTCGACAGGATAATGATGGATCCTTAGATTTAAAAGATCCGGTATGGACGATACTTCCCTGAACTTCAAGCTTTGGGGTAAGAGATAATTCATGGACCAAAGCGTTTATTGATTTTTCTCCTGTTTGACCCGGGTCTGCGAGATTGATGAGATACATTGCGTGAAAAAAAATCGGATCAATCTGCAATGAATGTTTTACTTTAATAAAAAATGCAATGTCCTCTTTTGAAATATTTGCAAGTTGCCATGTTCGGGGAGATGAAGAGAAGATTTGCAAACAATTTCCTTCTTTATTTTTAATACTTTCGAGCGCTTTGTACAATCCGCCACTTATTGATAAATGGGCACCAAATTTGTGATACATCTTAATTTTTTTACACTATAATGATGACTATCATACCATTTTTCCATATGATCAAAGGTCTAATAGTCGAGATAATTAAGCGCAAAGTAACCCTGTTTTTATTGGTTATTTTTCTTCTCGTTGGTGTAATGATCGGTGTGTTTTTTACACGAGTACAGAGTAATATTTCGAAATTATTTGAACCACGATCGGAATATCGAAGTGGGTATACTGGTCTTCTTACCAATCCACTCCTTGATTGTGACAGCTACGAAAATACCGGCATTGTGAAACTCATACCTCTCAAATCTGAAATTGAATCAATTCGACAATCTGCAATCGATAACGGTAATATAACAGAAATGTCAGTTTATTATCGTGATTTGGGAAATGGCTCGTGGGTCGGAGTTAATTTGGATGAAAAATTTGCTCCGGCAAGTTTATTAAAGGTTCCGGTAATGATTGCATATTTAAAGAAAGCAGAGAAGGACCCAACAATTTTCCAAAAGACTATCACCATTCAGGACAATCCTAATATATCAAAGTTGACTCAAGAAATTCATCCAATACGTTATGCCAAAGTGGGGGAGACGTATACAGTCGAAGAGCTCATTAACCTCATGATTAGTTCCTCTGATAATGTCGCAAAATATGGATTGACTCAGCAACTAGAACAAAACTCTGTGGGTGAAGTATTTGTCGATTTAGGATTAGTGCTTCCAAAAACTAATATTGAAGATAACTTTATGTCCGTGAGAGACTATTCAACCTTTTTTCGAGTTTTGTATAACGCGACCTATTTGAATAGAGAAATGTCTGAGAAAGCTCTCAGTTACCTCACGAAAAATGACTATGACAATGGTTTACGATCTGGTCTTCCTGCAAATATGGTTATTGCAAGTAAATTTGGAGAGCGCTCGATAGAAGATGAAAAAACAGGAAAAGTCATTCATCAGCTGCACGATTGTGGAATTGTGTATTTTCAAAATAATCCATATATTGCTTGTGTGATGACTCGTGGTGAATCGTTTGAAAAGATGGGTTCAATAATTGGAGACGTCTCAAGGGCAATTTATAATCATACAGTAGATGCTCAACAATAGAAGCGTGTCTCTTCTTAAAAATAATACTTGACATAAATTAGCAGAGTTGCTATTATATTGCTAATGAGTATAAAAAATGTGTACTCTTATCATATTCTCAAGTTGCGGTTGAGAGTTATTATTGATATCAATAATTTTGTAATATGGATGAATTAACACAGCGGCAGATCGATATTTTGACCGCAATAATCAGAGAATATACCGAAACTGGGCAACTGGTTGGTTCTGAGATTCTTGAAAAGAAGTATAAATTGGGTGTATCGCCCGCAACCATCCGTAATGAGATGGTAGCACTTGAAAAAAAGAACTATTTGCAAAAAGCACATTTTTCATCGGGGAGACTTCCTTCTCCAAAAGGATACCGTTTTTTTATCAACAATGTGATGAAGGAAAAAGAACTTTCCACTGTTGATGAAGTTGCATATAAACACAGCATTTGGGATGAGCGGGAAAAAAGATATCGAATGCTCTCGCAAGCCAGTAAAGTTCTCGCACAAAGAACTGGGTTACTATCTTTAGTTGCCACAAATTCTGGAGAGCTTTATTACTCCGGAATGTATCACTTGCTTGAAGATGAGGATATGTTTGACAATCTTAAATCAAAGCAGATTTTCGAACGACTTGATGAAGTAAATTTTTGGGCGGAAATTTTGCGACAAACACATGTAAGTCGAGAAGAGCTCTATTTCATTTTGGGAACCGATGATTTTAGAGATCCCATTTTTGACTCGTGCTCAAGTATTTTTGGTGATTTTGAGGCAGAAGGAATCCGAGGAATTATTGGTGTTGTCGGGCCGAAGTATATAAAATTCGAACTGATCGCTCCTCAAATTCGATTCTTTTCACACCTGATTGAAGATATGATCAAGGAGCAAAAATAATTATGTAATTAATCGAAAAATATCAAATGAAAGCGAATAAGAAACAAAAAAAAACTGAGAAAATTGAAGAAGAAGTTATGAAGGATAGCTCTGAATTGGTAGAATGCAAAGCACAAATTGAAACATTGAAGCAGCAATATTTACGAACTTTAGCAGACTATAAAAATCTTGAACATCGGATGGATCAGGAACGATATCGGATGCGAAACAATGTGAAGCGTGAGTTTGTCGAGCAACTGCTACCCGTACTTGACAATCTCGAGCAAGCTGAGGTTTTCAATACAGATCCTGGGTTGCGAATGGTTAATTCGTTATTTCAGCAATTTCTTCAAAATCTTGGCGTTGAAGAGGTCAATCTCTTAGGAACAGAGTTTGATCCTGCAAAAGCTGAGGCAATTGAAGCGATTGGGGGAAAAGAGGATAATATCGTTGTTGAGGTTTTGCAAAAAGCATATCAAATCGATGGGTCAGTGATCAGACACGGAAAAGTTACGGTCAGTAAAAAAACAGAAAATTAATTCATTTACATTATTTATTAGTTACACTATTCAACCATGTCAAAAACAATAGGCATTGATCTCGGAACAACTAATTCGGCAGTTGCAGTTATGGAAGCCGGAAAACCAAAAATTATTTATTCTCAGGAAGGACGAAATGTCATTCCGTCAGTTGTTGATCCAACGAAAAGAACGGTTGGAGATGTCGCAAAGCGACAGCTTGTACTAAATCCAACAAAAACGGTATATTCAATAAAACGCCTCATGGGGCGAAGAGCTGGTGACAAGGAAGTAAAAACTGAGCAGGCATTTCTTCCCTACAAAATCACTGAAGGGAAGGAAGGGCATATTGTCGTAGAAATTGAAGGAAAGAAATATACTCCTGAAGAGTTATCCGCCATGATTTTGAAAAAAATCAAAGAAGATGCTGAAAGTTATCTCGGGGAAAAAGTTGATAAAGCTGTTATTACTGTGCCTGCATATTTTGATGACGCACAGCGTCAAGCTACAAAACAAGCAGGTGAAATTGCAGGACTTACTGTGGAAAGAATCATCAACGAGCCAACTGCAGCGGCACTTGCCTATGGTCTTGATAAGTCACATGCGCATACGATCGCGGTATACGATCTCGGTGGCGGAACCTTTGATATCACCGTTCTTGAGCTTGGTGATGGTGTTTTTGAAGTGAAAGCAACAAATGGTGATACCCATCTTGGTGGAGATGATTTTGATCAGATAATCATCAATCATATTGCTGATGAGTTTAAAAAAGATCAAAACGTTGATCTTCGAAAAGACACTCAAGCCTTACAACGATTGAAAGAGGCTGCTGAAAAAGCAAAAATTGAACTCTCTTCTTCTCAAGAAGCTGAGATCAATTTGCCGTATGTGACCGTTAAAGACAATAATCCGCTCCACTTAGTACAAAAAATTAGTCGTGCAAAGTTGGAATCATTGGTTGGCGATCTGATCAAACGTACCTTTGGACCAGTTCGCGCATCACTCAAAGATGCAAAGATTGAGGCAAAGGATATCGATGAAATCATTATGGTTGGCGGCATGACTCGTATGCCAAAGATAGTTGAAGAGGTAAAAGCTTTCTTTGGAAAAGAACCAAACAAATCCGTAAATCCTGATGAAGTAGTCGCAATCGGCGCTGCAATTCAAGCCGGAATATTGAGTGGTGATGCAAAGGATGTAGTTCTACTTGATGTGACGCCACTCACCCTTGGAGTTGAAACACTAGGATCTGTTATGACGCCACTTATTGGACGCAATACAACGGTCCCGGCAGCAAAGTCAGAAGTTTTTTCAACAGCTCAAGACAATCAGACACAAACACAAATCCATATCCTTCAAGGAGAACGACCGATGGCTGCCGACAATAAATCACTGGGGACATTTACGCTTGATGGGATACCGCCCGCACCACGTGGCGTACCTCAGATAGAAGTTACTTTTGATATTGATGCAAATGGCATCTTGACCGTCACTGCAAAGGATAAAGCAACCGGAAAATCTCAAAGTATCACCATTCAAGGCGGAACGGGACTTTCTGACGAGGAGGTTGAGAAAATGAAAAAAGCAGCCGAAGAGCATGCCGAAGAGGATGAGAAACTTAAGAAAGTCATTGAAGCCAAGAATAAGGCGGAACACATCGTGTATACTGCTGAAAAAGCGCTCAAAGATGGCGGAGATAAAGTCCCAGAAGATGTGAAAAAAGAGGTTGAAGAAAAAATCAAGGAAATGAAAGAACTTCTGGTAAAACAAGATATCACTCATGAAGAGCTTGATAAAAAAATTGGTGAATTTTCTGATTCTCTTCAAAAAATTGGACAAGCTGCTTACAAGTCTCAAACACCTCCAGAAGGTGCTGCTGCTGATGCAGGTGAAGCAACAGAAGAAACAAAAACTGAAGAGAAGAACGAAGATGCCACAAAAAAAGAACCGAAAGTTGAAGAGGGAGAAGTGGTCGAATAAAAAGTACCTATGAATTATTACGAAGAACTGGGAGTTCCAAAAAATTCTACTCCTGCAGAATTGAAATCAGCCTATCGCAGGCTTGCCCTCAAATGGCATCCTGATAAAAATAAATCAAAAGAAGCTGAGGGTAAATTTAAAAAAATAAACCAAGCGTACGAAATACTTTCAGATCCAAAAAAGAAAGATGTATATGATCAAGTAGGTCATGATGCGTATACTCGATCAGGTGGACGAGCCTCGGCCGGTCAACCAGGAGCAGGATTTGGCGGACAAGGTTTTGGTAATTATTACACCAACATGGGTGGTGGTGGACAAGAAGTCAATTTTGATTTTGGTGGCGTAGACCCGTTTGATATTTTTGAGCAGTTTTTTGGTTTTCGATCTCCTCAAAATGGTGGTCAAAGACAAAGAAGATCATCCTATCAAATGAACCTGACCTTTGAAGAAGCGGTGAAAGGAGTAACGAAAAAAACAGTTATTAACGGAAAGGAAACCTCAATTAAAGCGCCTGCAGGAGTAGACAACGGCACACGAATTCGATACTCAGATTTTGACATCGTAGTTCAGGTGCAACCAAGTAAAGAGTTTCGAAGAGAGGGACAGGATTTATATCTTCAACATGAGTTGAGCATCCCCGAAGCAATTCTTGGAGGTGTCGTCTCGATCAAAACCATTGATAAACCACTGAAGCTTAAAGTCAAGCCAGGGACGCAACATGGCTCGATGACGCGACTTCGAGGAAGTGGCGTTCCTCATCCAAACTCAAATCAAAGAGGAGATCAGTATGTGATTTGGACGATAAAAATGCCAACCAATCTCTCAGGGAAAGCAAAACGGTTAATTGAAGAATTGAAAGGTGAAATTCGTTGAGAATGACCGTGAGCGAAGTAAGTCTGGTAAAATAGAGCATCCGGTGGACTGGGGATTTATTGAAGTTAATTTCGATCAAATAAGTTTTAATTCATGATTAATAATAATTAGTAATTCTATTTCAAAATGGCAACACAAGCAGGAAATTTAAAACGAGGCGAATTTATCAGTCATCAAGGAGAGATCTGGCATATTCAAAAAACTGAATTTTATTCTCCCGGAAAGGGTTCAGCACTTATGCGCACGAAACTCAAAAATGTAAACTCAGGAAAAACGATTGACTACAATTTCAAATCAAATGAATCAATAGAGGGTGTTGAAGTTTCAAGCATCGAGATGCAGTATCTTTATAAAGATGCGGAGAACGCATTTTTTATGGATAATCAATCGTATCAGCAGTATGAATTGTTACTTTCGGTGATTGGATCAGTGATCGACTATTTTAAAGAAGGAGAGTTGATGTATGTTTATGTTCATGATGATAAAGCGCTCAATATTCGACCACCGGTGAGCGTTATTTTGAAAGTAATTCAAACAGAGGACGCTGCTCGAGGAGATACGGTTAGTGGTGCAAAAAAAGAAGCAGAGCTTGAAACTGGTGTGAAGGTCATGGTCCCTCTTTTTATCAAAAAGGGTGAGATGATTATGGTAAATCCAGAGATCGGCGAATACACAGGCAGAGCATAGAAATAATAATTGAAAAATAGCATGCTCACAGTAGGTAAACTTTTGCACAAAACAAGAAACGAACGAGGAATTACTCTCATTCAAGCTGAAAAGCATACGCGCGTTCGTCGTCGATATTTAAGTGCAATTGAAGACGAGAACTGGACATTATTCACATCTCAAGTATATATTGCGGGGGTAATTCGAAGTTATTCATCATATCTTGGTCTCGATCCCGAAAAAGCAATGGCATATTTTCGACGAGATTATGAAAAGAAAGAGCACACTACTTTCAAGAAAAAACTTCCCCGATTACAGTTTCTCCCAGAAACGCAAAAATTAGTGATTGGTGCATTTTCGGTAATAATTCTTTTTTTTGTATTCTATTTTGGATATCAAATTAATTTATATTTAGCTCCACCAAAAATTACGATTATTGCACCGGAAAAACACTCATTTCGAAATGTTGAAAAAATCACTATCATTGGTCATACGCAATCAGAGTCGGTAGTCACAATATTTGGCGAGGAATTATTTCCCAATGAACTTGGCATTTTTGAGTATGATTATCCTTTGAAGAAAGGTACAAACACACTTGAAATCAAAATTAAAGGAGCAAACGGAAAAGTTACGAATCATATTGAGCAATACTCACTTGAGTAAGCTATTTTCCCAAGGCAGCATACAGATCCTTCACTGTTTTGCAATTGTCTGATGAATATGTTTTGCTAAACCGCAGTCTCTTTCCCTCATTGATTACTTTGGTTTGACTAAAAACTGATCGAATTTCGCCTAGTAGTCCGACTTCACCCGTAAACATGGTTTTTGTTGAAATGGAAATATTTTTAACTGAAGATATGACCGCTGCAACTATCCCGAGATCCGCTGCGGGAGACTTAACATCAACTCCTCCAACTACATTAACGTATAAGTCATATTTGCCAAGCGAGATATTCAGATTTTTTTGTATGACCGCAAGAAGCAAGAGTACCTTATTGTTGTCGACACCTCTTACAACACGGCGCGGCATAGACAAAAATGTAGGGGAAGCTAACGCTTGAATTTCAAAAAAAAGTGGACGTTTGCCCTCCATCACCCCTACAATTGATTTTCCGGGAACGTGCAGTTCATTATCGCCTTCGACAAACGCAAGGGGATTATCAACCTCAACAAGACCCGAATCTTTCATTTCAAAGATGCCGATTTCATCAGTTGAACCGAAACGATTTTTTTGTGCGCGTAGTATACGGAAATTTGAAACTCGTTCACCTTCAAAATGCAGGACGGCATCAACCATATGCTCAAGGGTCTTTGGTCCCGCCACATCGCCATCTTTTGTGACGTGACCCACGATCATAATGGGCACGCCCGACTCCTTAGCGAGGCGAATAAGCTTTGATGTGGCTTCACGAAGTTGTGACACATTTCCCGGAGGACTATCGACATCTTTTGAATATACTGTCTGAATGGAGTCGATTACTATGACATCCGGCTTATGCTTCATTTCATCAATGCCATCGATAATTCCCTCAACCTGCAGGGTATCTGAAAAAACAAATGAGGGAAGTTGAAGCTTCAGTCTGTCGGCGCGATCTTTGATCTGTTCAGCAGACTCCTCTCCTGAAATGTACACGGTATTGAGATTTTTTAGTCCCTGCAAAAGAAGTGTGGATTTTCCCACCCCAGGCTCACCAGATATGAGTATTGCAGAACCCTTTACCATTCCGCCTCCCAGAACTCGATCAAACTCAAACATTCCCGTTGAAACACGACGATTGTCGAGAGGTTTTATTTTTTGAAATGAAGTTTTTGAAAATGATTGTGTTTTGCTTGATTTGGTTTTGTCAGGTTCGCCGATTCCACGAGCTTCTTTGAACGTTTCCCACTGTTGACAGTTGGGACACCGTCCGAGCCATGCAGCAGATCCTTCGCCACAATTTGAACAAATAAAAAGAGTCATAGGTATATTGTACCTGAGACTTTTTGAATGTAGCCAGTGGAAGGATCAAATATATTGTTATAGCTTCCTTTCATTGAATTTACAATCTTTTCTGTTAGAATTAGCTGTATGGTAATTGTAAAAAGTGAGTTTACACTGGCATTGAATCAGGTCGCATCCGAACGTGGGATTACGGTGGTTGAAGTAATCGAGTCGATGCAAGCCGCTATTTTAGCCGCATTTCGAAAAGAGCATCCAGAAATTGCAATCGGAGAAGAAAATGATGTGGATCCTGGTGTTGAGGTGAATATCGATAATGTTACGGGAGAAACTCAAATTCTTAAAGATGGAGAAAATATTACTCCTCCGGGGTTTGGGAGAATTGCAGCACAAACTGCACGGCAAGTTATTATTCAAAAAATCAGAGAAGCAGAAAAGAAAACAGTCATTTCTCATTATCAGGATCAGGTAGGAAGCTTAGTTCGTGGACGAGTTATTCGACGTGATTTAAACAATATTTATATAGATATTGGGAAGACCGAAGGTGTTGTTCCCCGAGATGAGCAGATAAGAAATGAATCGTATGTGGTAAACAACAAGTATGTGTTTTATCTAAAAGAAATTGCAACAACTTCAGCAGGGTACTCTCGCATTATTCTTTCTCGCACCCATCCAAATCTTATTTCAGAGCTTTTCAAGCGTGAAGTGCCTGAAGTAGGAAATGAGACGGTAGTGATAAAAAAAATTGTACGAGAACCGGGTGAACGAGCAAAGATTGCCGTTTTTAGCAGCCAAAGTGGCGTGGATCCTGTTGGCGCATGTGTCGGTCAAAAAGGTGTTCGTGTACAGACGGTGACCGATGAGTTGAATGGAAAAGAAAAAATTGATATTATCCAATGGAACGAAGATCCAAAACTATTTATTATTAGTGCATTATCTCCAGCGGATGTACAAGCAGTCGAGCTTGATCATGAGGCAAAACGTGCAAGAGTTACCGTTCTTGAAGCACAGGCGCCACTTGCCATAGGGAAAGGTGGAGTAAATGTAAATCTTGCAGCGAGACTCTCAGGCTTTGAAATAGATATTGTTCAAATAGATGATCCAAATGCTCCAAAAGAAGAAGACAAGCAGTCAGCAAAAGAGCAGGAAAGTGAGTCTGAAATTGAAAAGCCAAAAAAGAAACGAAGCAAAAAGAAAACTGAAGAAACAAGCAAGGAAAAGCCAAGTGAGGAATAGAGTCTGACAGGTATTCTCCAGAGATCTCACCATTCATACTAATTCAATTATCATATCGAAATGAATAGATCACCAATTGTCACAATTTTAGGTCATGTTGACCACGGAAAAACGACACTCCTTGACACCATTAGAAAAAGTAGACTGGTATCAAAAGAGCATGGAGGGATAACTCAGCGCATTGGTGGATATGAAATAAAAACAGGTATAAAAGGGTATGATATTGAAAAAATAACCTTCATTGATACCCCTGGGCATGAAGCTTTTTCAAAACTTCGTTCACGAGGAGCAAATGTTGCAGATATCGCGATCCTCATCATTGATGCGTCAGATTCTGTAAAACCACAGACTATTGAGTCGATTGCACATATAAAAAGTGCAAAAATCCCCTTCATTGTCGCAATGAATAAGATGGATCTTCCCGGTGCAAAACCTGAGAAAGTCAAAAAAGATCTTCTCAAATATGAAGTGGTCACCGAGTCAATGGGTGGAGATGTTGTTGCGTTACCTATTGCAGCTACAAAAGGAGAAGGCATCCGAGAACTTTTGGAAGCAATATTACTCATAGCGTCAGATATAGACCTTTCGTATGATCCAAACGGTCCATCAGAAGCATATATCATTGAGACAAAGAAAGATCAAAGGGGTATGGTGGTGAGTTTAATAATAAAAAATGGAACCATTCGAATTGGAGATGAAATATATTCAAATCAAGAAAAAATCAAGGTGAGGGCACTTATAAATGATATAGGTAAAAGCATTCAAGAGGTTGTTCCCTCAACGCCATTTGAAATTCTTGGATTTTCTAAACTTCCTGAGGTAGGGACGCTTATTACATCGAAGCATCAGGATGTTTCGGATTCTCAAAAAGAAGATCTAGCTAAACCTCCTCAAATGGATGTAACATCAATGCTTCAACGTGAGGGAGAAGAAAAGCAAAAAAAATTAACTGTAATCATAAAAGCAGACGCGCAAGGCACGCTTGAAGCAATACTTGCGGCATTATCAGATAATAATAATATTGAAATTGTACTCAGTAGCATTGGAAGTGTACACCGCTCAGATATATTTCTTGCTAAAACGACCAAGTCTATAATAATAGGATTTTCAGTTGCGGTTGATAATGAAGTTAAGCAACTCGCATCTCAAGAAAAAGTTATTATTAAAACCTACAATATTATATACGAATTATTGGATGAGCTTGATGAAGTATCAGAACTTATTCATGAAAAAGAAGAGCGTGAAAAGAATTTGAAAGCTCAGGCAAAAATTTTAGCAACGTTTGTCATAGAAGGTGAAACAGTATTTGGGGCACTCGTCACAAAAGGAAAAGTAAATCTCGGAGACACGGCAGAAGTATATCGGAAAGATAAGCTTATAGGAAAATCGAAATTAACTTCGCTGAAAAATCGTTCTAAAACAGTTCAGGAGGTCAAAAAAGACCAAGAGTGCGGAATGCAATTCACACCTACGCTTGACATAAAGGTTGGTGATATGATAAAATTCATCCTATAATAAATTAGGATTGCATTATGATGCCACAAGGAAACCAGCCTGAAGACATAGGAAAAATGATACAGCAAATAAAAGAGTTTGTCTCAAAACATGGCTCTGGAATTGTTGTACTGCCTGCAAAAGCCACCCCTGACGCAATAGCTGCGGGGACATCTCTTTATCTGGCGCTCACCAAACTGGGGAAAAACGTCTCTCTTGTTGCATCAACTACTGTTCAGAGTGATATGATTGGTGCTGATAAAATAAAAACTGAACTTCAATCAGGAGGCGACAATCTTGTTGTCTCATTTCCGTACCAAGAAGGAGCAATAGATAAAGTAGATTACAATATTCAAGGAGAGCAATTTAATTTGGTTATTGTGCCTCGCGAGGGACATGCAAAGCTCAAGCCTGACGATGTTCAATTTTCATATACCGGAGGTAAAATCGACTTTATTATCACCGTTGACGCTCCAAATCTCAATGCGCTTGGAGATATATATAGTAAAAATCAACGACAGTTTGAAGGTACTACTATCATAAATATTGACCGACATCTTATAAATAATTCATTCGGGATGATCAATCTTGTGTCAAAATCAAGCTCTTCAACTTCTGAGTTGGTATTTAAAGTAATTCAAGGACTGAGTGTTGAAATCGATAAAGATATTGCAACAAACTTACATTCGGGAATAATGATCGCTACAAACAATTTTACCGCGTATTCAGTAAATGCGGATACTTTTGAAGCGATCGCATCCCTTCTTCGTGCTGGGGCAGTCAAAAAACCTATGCAAGTTCCTCCGGGAGGAAATCAATTTGGAAGACCATTTGGGGGTCCGATTGGTTCATATGGCCAGCAACGACCATTCAATCCACAGCCGATGTATAGCCAACCGCAACCAATGTATGAACAGCAAGACCAACAACCGGTTTCTCCATTCCAGCAAAATGTTCAGCAAAGTGCATTTCAATCGGGAGTTGTCAATCAGCAACAACCACAACCTCAATTTAAACAACAACAGTCATTTGAAAAACAATCAAAGAATATCACCGAGGTTGAATCTGCACCATCTTCACCAGAGGGTCAAAAAACTTCCAATGATACTCCCGAAAGCTTTTTGAAACCAAAAATCTTCTCGGGGAGTGGCGGCTTGGTATAATGAAACTCTATGGATGTGGTTTCATACTTGCTCATTATTTTTGCAACTCTGCTCATTTTATTTGTACTTCGCACGTGGCTAAATCGTCTTGAAGATACATCAAAAATTTCTGAAGAACTCACGCAGTGGCTCAAGGATATGGGTGAGTCAAATAGACAGGTTGATCGAAAGCTTACTCAAAACATGGATATGTTCAATAAACGTTTGGATAGAGCGGCAGAAGTCATATCAGGTGTTCAAAAAAGCATTGGAGAATTTTCTGAAATAGGGAGATCAATGCAGCAACTGCAGGAATTTTTACAATCTCCAAAACTGCGGGGAAATATTGGCGAGCAAGTATTGAAAGAACTTTTAGCT
Organism: uncultured Gammaproteobacteria bacterium; assembly: GCA_964452355.1. Classification (GTDB taxonomy): domain Bacteria; phylum Patescibacteriota; class Microgenomatia; order UBA1406; family GWC2-37-13; genus UBA1450. The sequence goes on from CAYVKV010000004.1 coordinate 65,810, forward strand.
CAAAGTTTGCCACCTGAGACCTACTCTTTACAGCATGAGTTTAAAAATGGTCAACGAGTGGATGCGATTGTCAAGACAAGTCAGGGACTGATCGCGATTGATTCAAAATTTCCTCTTTCCAGTTTTAAGCTCATGATGAACTCCAGATCTGATGAAGAGCGTGAACAAATGGCAAAACAATTTATACGCGATGTCAAAAAGCATACGGCGTCTATCTCCCAAAAATATATTTTGGTCACCGAAGGAACGCTCGATTATGCCCTTATGTATATTCCTTCTGAAAGTGTTTATTATGAAATCATTAATCGCAGTGAACTGTATGATTATGCAACCGAAATGCGCGTGGTACCAGTCTCTCCAATGAGTTTTTATGCATATTTAAAGGTGATTCTCATCTCTCATGAAGGAGCTCGAATCCAAACACAAGCCAAGGAAATTCTTATCATTTTGCAATCAATGAAAAAGGATTATGAAAAAACCGATGAGGCGTTTTCTATCCTGAATAAACACATTGGAAATGCTTTTAATCAATCCAATAATGTCGCACAAAATTTAAACAGTCTTGGACAAAAAATCGAATCCACTTCGCACCTCACTTCAGGTGAGAAAAAGATGATAGAATAAGTCCTTGAAGTATGAAAATCACTTATAAACACGAGGTTACATCAAAAATCAAACCTCAAGAAATGATTGACCTCATTCTTAAATCTCGCCATATCGAAGATATTGATTCCTTTCTCAATCCGACATCGCCACTTGATTTCACGCTCGAAGATTTTGGTTTTAAAAAGAAAGAAATATCAACGATGTTGAAGCGTCTTGCCAAGATTAAGAAGAACGATGAAATGATTGTTGTGTACACCGATTATGACGCCGATGGGATCACCGGAGGAGCCGTTCTTTGGGAAACGCTTCATCTTCTTGGATTTAAGGTAATGCCGTATGTCCCGCATCGAAAAACAGAAGGGTATGGTTTTTCAAAAAAAGGGATAGATACCGTGAAAGAAGAGTTTAATCCAACACTTATCATGAGCGTTGACCATGGAATTACGGCTAAAAAGGAAGTTGAATATGCAAATAAACTCGGCATCGATGTGATCATAACCGATCATCATCACCGACAAGAAGAAAAGGTTCCAAATTCGGCTCTTGGCATTTTTCATATTCCGGCGTTATCCGGGTCAGGAACTGCATACATGGTGGCAAAAGAAATATTTAATCACTTTAAAAGCGGTGCTTCAAAATTCAAAATTCTTGAAAAATATTTTAAAACAGATTATCTTGTGCTTGCGGCAATCGGAACGGTTGCAGACTTAGTTCCATTGGTTGGTCCCAGTCGAAGTATTGTGACCTATGGATTGAAATCATTTTCCAAAGTGGAACGCCCCGGCATAAAACACATTCTTAAAGAAGCAAAGATTGAGGACAAGGAGATTCGACCCTATGAAATTGGGTTTATTATTGCGCCACGCATCAATGCAGTTGGAAGGCTTGAGCATGCCATAGATGCCTTGAGACTCCTTTGTACGACCGATGAAAAACGAGCATCTGAGCTCGCGCAAAAAATTGGAGACATGAATACAAATAGGCAAGAATTGGTCAAAGAACAGGTTGCAGAAGCTCAAGCTCAAATGAAAAAATTCAAAGGTATTCCAAAGCTTATTATTCTCTATACAGATCATTGGCACGAAGGAGTGATCGGGCTTATTGCCGGAAATATTCTTGAGGAGTATTATCGTCCAACCATTGTGATGACAAAAGGTGATGGATTTTATAAAGCATCAGTGAGGTCAATTCCGGGATTTCATGTCACCGATTTTTTGAAAACACTTGATTCGTATTTTACAAACTATGGTGGCCATGCTGCTGCTGCGGGATTTACCTTGAAAGGTGAAAAACTTGAAAAGTTTCTAGAGGTTGCAGTCAAAAAAGCGGAGAAGATAATAACAAATGATATGCTTGAACGAACGATCGAAGTTGATATGAAAATGCCACTGTCTGCAGCGACTAAGCAATTGGTGAATGCGTTGGAAAAGCTTGCTCCATTTGGAATGGGAAATGCAAAGCCAACGTTTGTTTCAGAAGCTTCGGTGATTCATGCAAAGATTCTCGGCAAACAGCGAAATCATATGAAATTACAGGTAAAAGATATGACCGAACAATCATTTCCTCTTGATATGATCGCCTTTGGTCAAGCGGAGATTTTTAAGCAATTATCCAAGAATCAGAAAATCACATTGGTATATAATCTTGATCTTAACGAATGGAATGGACAAGTAAAAGTGCAAGGCACGGTGAAACATGTTGAGTTGTAGGAGATTATGTCCTATAATGGGTTAATTCTTTTTAGAAGTTTTTTTATATAAAATATGTGGAAAATAATTATCGGAGCAATTGTAGTTGTTTTGATTGCGGCAGGGGGATTTCTTTACTATCAATCGTCTCAAAAAAAACTTGCGAGTCCTCCGACTGACACAACGGTGACTATTACGAATGAACCATCTGCTACGCCAACACCGGAAGATGTCAAGGTTGATGAGTATTCAATTGAAATTCAAAATGGAAGTGGAATCGCTGGAGAAGCGGGGCGCGCCCAATCACTTATTGAGGAACAGGAATTTGTCGTTGACTTGACAGGAAATGCGGACAATTATGATTATACAGAAACAGTAATTCAGGCTAAAGAAGGCGTGAGCGAAGCATGGCTTGATAAGTTGAAAGAAGTCTTGAAAGGAAAATATGAAGTCAAATCTCAAGTCGAGACTCTTGATGATGCAGATTCAGACTCTGATGTTGTGGTGATCATTGGACAAAATGATTCAGATGGGGACTCCATGGTAGTTGAGGAAGAAGAAACGACTGAAGAGACGCCAATTCCGACCACTGAAGTAACGGGAACAAAAACGCCGACACCAAGTCCAACGAAGAGTGCCTGAAAGGCGACTTCGATCATTCATGAGACGCTATCATAAGTATGATATGCTCTTTCTATGAATATTCTCAATTCAATTCATATAATTCTCCCTAAAAAGGATACTGCTTTTACTGAGCAGCTGATAGCTTTTCTTTCTCCATTTGGTACCGTGGAAGATGGTGATATGACTTTTACCAAATCGGATGATTCCTTTTTTCCTGAAATTGTATTCTCAATTAAAGCATCAGAAGTTCCCCATGCCTTTTTTCATAGTAAGCATGATTTTGAAATGAAGGTGGATATTCTTAATAGTACCGGTAAAGAGAAAGAAAGTCCTCACACCTATACACCAATAGATATAGAAATAGTAGCAAATCGTCTTCAGGGAAGGAAAGTGATGGGGCTTGACCATGTCGGATTTAATCTTCCCTGGTTTGATGGGATACATCCGGATATTCTCAAACTGAGGACACAGTTCTCAGATAAATCTGTTTATAAACTATTTCCAACGGGAGAACCGTGGGATTTCATTCTTCCTGCAACGTATGATGAGATAATTAATCAGGAAAGAATTAATTATTCAATAGTTCGACGACCAAAATTTGAGATTGTATCATTTGATAAATCTTCTCGACCGCTTATTCAGTTTGACCTTCAAATTCAAGAAGAAGCTCAAATTATCCAAAATCTTTTTCCTGAAGGTATTTATGACCCCGGACCGAATAATGTTTGGGTGTATTTAAAAAACCCATATGATTTGGATATTTGTCTGGTATTAAACGAACAAAAAGTTGGAGATTGGGGTGAATTTTTTACATCTTCTCCACCGTCTCAATTCCCAGAAGATTCAAGCAATGCTTGAGGACATTTGCGGTGGCTTTTGTTATGGTGAGTCTCAGATTTTTCTCATCTTCATTATCTGCTTTGAGAATTGAATTTTTTTGGTAAAACAAATTATACTTCTGTGAAAGATCGTACAAATATAAGCACAGATAATTTGGGGCAAAGCTTTGAGCAGACTCTTGTACTACTTCAGGATATTTTATGAGCGTGCGCATGATTGCCAGTTCTTCAGCATTGAGCGAAAGGGATTCTTCCGCTTTGATCGAAATGACATTGTTTGCGCCTTCTGATTTGTTCAGAACTGATTTGCAGCGGACATAGGTATAGACGAGGTAAGGCCCTGAGTCACCTTGCAATGTTGTTGCATCTTTCATGTCAAAATAGACATCTCCTTGTAGACCACTTTTCAAAAATGAATATTTGACCGCTGCAATGGCGAGCTTTTCAGCAACTTCTTCGGTTGATTCATAATCTTTGATAATCTGTTTTTTTGCTTCGTCCAAGAGCCACTCTCCTTCGACAACATTTCCCTTTCTTGAAGACATTTTTCCTCCCTTGAGGTGCACCCATCCATATTTCAAATGTTGCTGTTTGCCGGTGTAGCGTTTTGAGTCAGTAAGTTCCTCTACTTTAAACGTTGTTGCAAAAAAACTGGTTTGTTCTTCTGTTACCACATGAATAATTTTATCAACTTCGCCAAAATCAGTCGTTTCCTTTTCAGCCAGGGGAAGCTCTTTTCCTTCATATGTAGGATACCCTTCTTTATTTAAGAATACGCGGGTGTGGACGCCATGTCCTTCTCCGTTGAATATAATCGCTCCATTGCTTTTTTCCAATATGTTTTTCTTTACCAGTTCTTCAATCAGTTCGATTGAGCGCTTGGCCATTTGACTTTCGAAATATTTCTTATCAAAAGTCGTGCCGATCCGTTCATATTTTTCATCAAAATATTCCAAGCTCCACGCACGAGTTTGTTCGTACAATGGCATAATCCTTCCGTCTTGATTGTAAATTTGCTTATTTATTTCAATAATTTCTTTTTTAGCCTCAACACTAGTTTCATATGCTTCACTTCCTTTGACATATGCGTTTCCCAGAAGTGATATTTTTTCTCTTATGGTCATGGAGTTGATTTTTTCCTTTCCGAGTTCGTTCAATGTCTTTGGCGCTGCCCAGAGCGTCTTTGCGATATGCAAACCAACATCTCCTTGATAATTTGCTCGGATAACTTTATTTCCGGTCACCTCAAGAAGCCGTGCTACCGTTTCTCCGGTTGTTATGTTTCTTAAGTGTCCAATATGAAATAATTTATGAGTATTTGGATGTGCGTATTCTACAATCACTTTCTTGTTTTTTCCGAGGTGATATTCTTTGAAGGAAAAAGTATTTTGTGAAGTTTCTGTAAGATTTTTTAAGAGTACATTCTTTGATATCCATATATTGATGAATCCTGGTTTTAGAATCTCTACTTTTTCGATGATATCATCCATTTTTATTGCTTCAGCAATGGTTTTTGCAAGCTCCATCGGATTCTTCTTTTCTGTTTTTGCAAGTTGAAGGGCAATATTTGTTGAATAGTCACCGAAACTTACATTATTGGGAGGATTGATGTTGAGCTTGTCTGAAGAAAGTTTCAAATTTCTCAGAGTGCCTGTTAATATAGTATGAATATTATTTCTTATCATGGTGATATGATAGCATATTTCAGCTTTTTAATGGAATTAATATAGTTTTGTTTTTGTATTTTCCACCAAACAGCCTGTTTTATTGCTTGTTCACGAATGAATGGTAAATTCAAATTTCCTGTACCACCGATATGTATCGACAATGCAAGAGTCTTTTTTATATCAGGTAGATGTGAAGAATGTAAATCAGAACCAATCTGTGCATATGCTTCACGGAAAGGAATACCTTTTTGTACTAAATCAAAGGTTCTATGCGTAGCATACAATTCAGGCGAATGAGCATTCACTAAGGACTCTATATTTGGTTCTATGGAATCAACCAAGAGTTTTACGACATTGAGCGACTCATTGGTAATTAAAAAAGAGGTAAATAATGACTCTTTTGTTTCAGCAAAGTCGGAATTATATCCCGAAGGGAGTCCAGCAAGAATTGATGCGGTAACATTTTCATGATGCAGTACTTTATAGGTATTCGCTCTTAACGCCTCCATTGCATCAAGATTCTTCTTCTGAGGCATAATACTTGATCCGGTCTGCAGTTCCTCGGGTATGATGAAAAAGTCAAACTCAGAAGTTGTAAAAAGGAGCATATCTTCTGCAAAGCGAGATAACGCCAACATGCACTGAGCCAAAGAATGGAGTATCAAATATTGAATTTTACAACGGGAAACCTGAGCGTACAGCGAATTATTTTGAACTTTTTTAAAGCCCAGTAGTGTTGCTGTTAGCTTACGGTCAAGAGGGAGAGGAACCCCATAGCCTGCACCGGATCCTAGGGGAGACGAATCGTTTATTTCATATGCCGATTTAAGAATGTTAAGATCATCAAGAAGGCTCTCAGCAAAACTTTCAGCCCACATACCTACAGAAGAGGGCATTGCTTGTTGCATATGGGTATAACCATGCATGGGGACAAACTCATGTGTTGCTGCAAAATCCAAAAAAGATGAAATAAGCTCGGAACAAGATTGTGCTACTTGGAAAAGTGCAGATTTGGAATAGAGCTGTAAGTCAACATTTATTTGATCGTTGCGACTGCGCCCGGTATGAATTTTCTTTCCGATATCTCCCAGTTTATTGGTAAGATATCCTTCAATTTTAGTATGCACATCTTCATCACCAAGTTCGATACGAAATGCTCCACTCTCTTTGAGAGTGAGAATTTCTTTCAGTTCAAGATGTATTTGTTGGCATTCTTTTAAAGTAAGTACTCCAATGGAATAGAGCATGTTACTATGTGCCATTGAACCAAACACATCAAAAGTTATAAGCTGGTTATCGATCTCGACGTTATTTTTTGAGCAGTAATGTTCTATCTGCTCGTTAAGTTTTTTATCTTTTTGCCAAAGTTTTTTCATAATTGTAATTAATTTTTAACCAAAAAAATCCCCCGCCGTTTAATGGGCGGGGGATTGTCTAATTTCTGTGATGTTTATGCCACAGAACTTACTTCCCCGTTGGTTCGTCGTGAAACGATGCTAGTGAGTGTAAGTAATGTGATCATGTGGGTCATTATAATCATTTTTATACATTTATACAACTCATAATTTATTTTAATTTATTTCATATACTTCTTATTTCCCTGTTTTTTCTTATCCCAGTCTCCAGTTTGAGAATTAAGAAGAGAAAAAAGTGATACATTTCTGATATCTTTTTCTCCAAAAATATATTGAAGCACTCTTTCATTTCCAATACCGTATCCAGCATGTGGGTTGGATTTCTTGCTTTTGATAATATCTAAATACCATTTGAAATCATCATATGTTCCACCCCTTTTTGTATGAAGTTTAAACATAGTTGAACCAGTAAGCCGTTTATCGAGCTTCTCAAAATCATGTTCACGTACTGCCGAACCGGTGGCTTCACCTGCGTAGGGAAGGATGAGATCTGCAGAAAGTACCACACGCGGATCTTCTTTGGATACTTTCATATTAAAGAATTTTATGTCTTTTGGGTACTTGGTTATAAAAACTGGTAACTCTTTATCGGGCTCATTCATTAGTTCCACAATTTTTGCTTCATGTACAGATTCCAGATCGTCACCAAATACGACGTGTGGAAAACCGTTACTATTTAATAATTTGACTGCATCCGTATAGAGGATTTGTAAAAATTGAGTTTTTGCCGCATGCTCAAGTTTGGAAATATCTCTATGGTATATGTCACTAAGAATTTGCCCATTGTTATAAATGATATTTTGTATCATTGCTTGAACCGCATGCTGAATATGTACCAAAAGTGCATCAAACATTTTTTCTTCGTCATAGTTTTTTCGGGTCATTTTAACAAATGAGCAATCAAACTCTTCCTCAGTTAGTCTAAACTGTCTCAAATGTCTTTCATCCTCTCTTTCTTCATCCCGTCCAGAATGGATCACGGTGAATGCTCCCGGAAGTGTTTGGAGAATCTGTTCCAATGACAGTTGTCCGGTTTGGGCAAAAAAAAGAGGAATGCCATTGCGGTTGTGCACAGTAAAAAGCGTGTCTACATTTTCACATGCACCCGTTATGCCTACGATTTCTGGTACATCGACATAGGTTAATCCCGATTTTTTATAGTGGGTAAATGCACCTCCGCTTAGAGATTCATTTATTTTTGCAAGGTTTTTAAAATGATCATTAAATATCAACGAATAAGAATTGCTCTCAACTGATAAATTAATTTTTTGCATTATTCCTTTAAAAAATATTAAAAATGAATATTTTATTACAAATAATTGTTAATATTTTAAATATTCAATGAATAATATACAAAAAATTAACTATTGTCAAGAGTTGTTGCCGACCTTGCATTCTGTGTCGTAGTTGCTAGAATAGTAGCACTCTATGAAACGAAAACTTATCGTGCTTGGAATTCTTATATTATTATTTGTCGTTTTTGTGCTTGTTCGGTTTTTTTTGTTTGATAATCCGGGAACAACCGGACGTCTTAAAGTTCTTTCATCACCAACAGCAGGAATATTTATTGACAATGCTGCCGTGGGAAAAACACCGTATGAAACAAGGTTGAAGCCGGGAGAATATACTATCAAGCTGATTCCAGAAGGCGAGGACACTCAAACCGTCTCTTGGAGTGGTAAGGTCACCGTCAGAGAAAATGCTCTTACCTATGTCAGTCGAGAAATGGGTACCACAGAGCTGACATCAGCAGGCGAGATATTGACGATTGTAAAGATGGAAAAATCCCCAAAAGGCGAGACGGGACAAGTATCGATCGAAACAGAACCTACCGGAGCGATCGTATTTTTGGACAACGATGAGAAAGGAGTTGCACCATTAATACTTGATGAAGTTTCACCGGGAGATCATGAACTTGCGGTGTATCTGCCCGGATTTTTTCGGAGATCTCAAAAAATTAATGTTGAAGAGGGTCATGTGGTAAAAACCACGTTCAAGCTTGGACTTGATAAAACATATAAAACGCTGAATGAAACGCTTGAAGAAAACAAAATTGAGGCAAGTAAATCTGCAGAAGTTGTCGAAGAAAAGAGTTCTGAATCTAAAACAAGTAAATCTCTTACCATTCTTGAGACTCCAACCGGATTTTTAAATGTTCGCGAGGATCCATCTACATCGGGTAAAAAAGTTACAGAGGTCAGTCCAGGAGATGAATTTACATATACTGAAGAAAGTGGAGGATGGTACTTGATAAAAACAAAAGAAGGTGAAGAAGGATGGGTGCTTGGAGACTATGTGGAACTTTCCGAGTAAAGCTTACTTATCCTTCCACACAAGCTTATTATAGAAGAAGTATGAATAAGGGATGATAATGAAAATGATAATCAGTACCTTATAAATATACCAGTAAGTAATCCCAAAAATATTTGTTGTAAGAGTCATGCCGATTGTTTGAATGAGCAGTGATCCCGATGCAATAATATTGAATTTTACAAAACTCCACATAAGTGAGCTTTCTTTTCTACTTAATCGTTTATGCTTAAAACTCCATTGATTGTTCAGAAAGAAATTGGATATGATTGCGGCTTCAGCACTGAGCGCTGTACTGAGCCAAACGACGACCATGAGCGTCTCGATTAACAGAAATGAAATCCCAAAGTCGATCATAAATCCAATTCCACCAACGATTGCAAATTTGATAAATGAAGAATTTAAAAATACATATTTTATTGTTTGATAGATGTATTCGACTGAGTCAATTTTTGAAGACCCCTCAACACGATCGGTAAATTTTACCGGAATTTCTTGTAGTTTCGCTCCTGACTTTATGGCATTGTCAAGAAGTGCCACTTGAAAAACATAGCCGGTATATCCTTTCATGTCGGGGAGGTGTTTTTTGATAACCCATGATTTAATTGCGCGGTACCCATTGGTCCATTCGGTGACCGATAATTTCATGAATCCAAGTCGTACAATCCAATTACCTAAAATTGAAAATAATTTTCGGTGGATACCCCAATCCTGCGGGATGGATCCACCGGGGATGTATCGAGATCCGACGACAAAATCTGCACCGGCCTCAATCTTCTTCAGAAATTTTGGAATATCATTTGGATCATGGGAATGATCAGAATCCATCTCAAATAAAACATACGGGTTTATTTTTTCGATTGCATGAGAAAAACCATCAATATATGCTTGTCCAAGACCTTCTTTTTCGGTTTTTAAAAGCGAGAGATTTTTATATTTCTTTTGAAGCTTTTCTACTTCATTTGCTGTTCCATCGGGAGAATTACTATCAACAACCAGTATAGAGATGTGCCAGTTTTCGAGTCCTTCTGATATGGAAAAGATTCTTTGAATCACCTCGGATATGTTTTTTCCTTCATTATATGTGGGAAGGACAATAACTGCTTTTTTCATCTGTTATTTTTGATTATGTAATTCTGTTTCAAAATACTCAATTGTTTTTTTAAGGCCCTCATTGAGTGAAATTTTTGGCTCCCAACTGAGGATCTTATTTGCTTTTGAAATATCCGGTTTTCGTTTTTTTGGATCATCTTGTCCAATGTCTTCAAAGGTGATTTCTGAGGTGGAGTCAGTCATATCCTTTATGATCTCTGCGAGCTCAAGAACGGTTTTTTCATCAGGATTTCCAATATTGATTACTTCTCCTTCGATTCCTTCAGTCTCTCCAAGTGATACAAGTCCTAATACCATGTCATCGATATAGCAGAATGATCGAGTTTGAGTACCATTTCCATAGATTCTGATTGGATAGTTTTGGATAGCTTGAATAATAAAGTTTGAAACAACACGACCATCATTGAGCTCCATATACGGTCCATAGGTATTAAATATTCGTGCAATCCGAGTATCAATGGTAAATGACCGATGGTAGGTCATTACCATGCTCTCTGCATATCGTTTTGCCTCATCATAACATGCCCGGTCTCCCAGGGTATTAACATTTCCCCAGTAGGATTCTTTTTGTGGATGTTCAAGGGGATCTCCATATATTTCAGATGTTGAGGTGAGAATCATTCGGTCGCACCCATTATTTTTGCAGAGCTCAAGGATTTTGTATGTTCCTTCCGCATTCACTCGCATTGTCTCCACCGGATGTTTTTTGTATTGAATTGGTGATGCAGGGGATGCAAGGTGATAACAAATATCGATGTGTGGAAGAACGGAAAGGTCTGTCGTTATTAAATCCTGTTCAAGAAAGGTGATTTGATTTTGTGGTATCGAAGCGATATTCTTTCGATTTCCGGTTATGAGGTTGTCAATAATATATATGGAATTACCTTTGTCAGCATAGTATTTACTGAGATGAGACCCAATAAAGCCGGATCCGCCGGTGATGAGAATATTCATATATCAAGTATTATACCGATTTTCTCCCCGTAGAGATATATGTAAAACCATATTTCTGCATGTTTTTAGGATTGTAGATGTTTCGACCATCAATTATTGTTGGATTTTTAAGGAGCTTTTTGACTCTCGTGAGATCTGCTTGTTTGAATTCATTCCATTCGGTAAGAATACAAAGCGCATCTGCGTCTTTGACTGCTTCATACATATCGGTACTATAGTGAATTTTGTCGCCAAATATCTTTTTAATATTAGCTGTTGCTGCAGGATCATAAGCGGTGATGGTGTATCCCATTTTATTAAGTTCCTCAATAACATAGAGAGATGGAGCAAAGCGAATATCGTCGGTATTTGGTTTAAAACTGAGACCCCAGATTGCAATGGTTTTTCCTTTTGTATTTTTGACCACCTTGTGAACGAAGTTATCTCGCACAATTCGATTAATACGCTCTGCAGAGTCAAGTATGCCGGTATCAAGATCAAGTTGCTTTCCCGTTTCGGTGAGCGCCATGACATCTTTTGGAAAACATGAGCCACCATACCCAATGCCGGCAAATAAAAATTTTCGTCCAATGCGATTGTCTCCACCAACCGCATCCATAATTGTTTCAATATCGGCGCCCGTTGCTTCAGCATAAAGCGAGATCAGATTTGCGAAAGAAATTTTCGTCGCAAGCATGGCATTTGATGCGTATTTGATGATTTCCGCACTCGCAAGATCGGTCACGATTCGAGTACCTGGAAGAGGTTTGTGTGCTTCGAGAATAACGTCAATTGCTTTTTGAGATTTTGAGCCGACAACTACACGATCGGGATTTACCGTATCATGAATGCCCGTGCCCTCTCGCAAGAATTCAGGGCATGAAGCAACATCAAATTCTGCTCCATCTGATTTAACTTCATTGAGTATTTTTTCAACTTTAAGGTTTGTGCCAACGGGAACAGTGCTTTTACATGATACAACGGTATATCCTTTTTTCAGATTTTTTCCAATACTTCGGGCGACTGCAAGCACCGTTGAAAGATCAGCTTCACCTGTTTCGGTGGGGGGAGTTCCCACGGCGATAAATACAATATCTGATTCAGGCACGGCTTTTTCAAAATCAAGAGTGAAATGAAGACGTTTTGCATCAAGGTTTTTTTTGAGAAGTTCTTTTAAACCCGGTTCGTAGATGAGCGGATCGCCATTTTTTAGTTTTTCAATTTTTTCCGGGGTGTGTCCGACTACCCAAACGTCATTGCCAAAATCTGCAAAGACGCATGCAGTGACAAGTCCGACATATCCGTGTCCTACAAAAGTGATGGTCATAAAAGTACATCATATTAAAGTTTCTATTAAAATTCAACTCGAGTGCAAAAATATAAATAGATATAAAATAACTCTCAAAATAATATAAACAGTACTATAATAGAAGATTCCATGAATCTTTCAACAATTGTTTCACAAATAAAAATCAATTGGAAATCGGGAGTGACTGTTTCATTAGTGTCAATTCCTCTTTCCATTTCACTTGCAGTTGCTTCACAAACGACTCCGGTCGTAGGTATTGTGACAGCAATTTGGGCCGGACTTATTGCAGCAATTTTTGGAGGAAGTAGATTCAATATTGTCGGTCCAACAGGAGCTTTGTCAGGAATTCTTGCAAGTTTTGCGATAGCAAACGGCGCACCTTCACTGGCGATGGTTGCAGTTGTTTCAGGCATATTTATTCTGATTGCCTATTTTTTTCAACTGGAAAAATATTTGAAATTCATTCCCTCCAGTGCAGTACATGGGTTTACCCTGGGTGTCGCGTTCATTATCGCACTCAATCAAGCCAATTTTGCCTTTGGTATCAATGGTCTGGAGAAGCATGAAAAGTTTATTGAAAACCTTGCAGAAACAGCAATGCATATAAATCAAACGTCCCTTGTGACATTTATTGTCTTTTCTATCTTTTTGGTTCTTTTGTTTGCTTGTATCAAGCTTATTCCCAAGATTCCTGGGGCAATTTTGCTTACTCCATTTGGAATACTCCTCGGATACCTTGGGGATCAGCGCGTTATTCCGTTTCAATTAGATACGCTTCAGACGAGATTTGGTGATATTCAAGCGACGTTTTTTATTCGACCCGAATTTCACATCAACTCACCAATCATCATCACAGCTTTTGCTGTTGCGGTGATTTCAATTCTTGAAACGATGATTTCGGCAAAAATTGCAGACGGTATGACAAAGACCAAACATGAGCCGCGGAAAGAGATGTTTGGGTTAGGCCTTGCCAATGTAGTCACGGGTATTTTTGGAGGAATTCCGGCGACCGCTGCGCTTGCACGGACGTCGCTCAATATCAAATCTGGTGCAACACACAACACATCAGCCATAATAAGTAGCGTTGCGATTGCTGCTATTTCGCTTATATTTTTTGTCTATTTCAAGTATATTCCTCTTGCCGTAATAGCAGCTATTCTTGTCTTTGTTGCGATTCGTATGGTTGAAAAAGAGCACTTCATTCGGTATATGAAGTACGACTCCAAAGGGTTTCTGCTTGCGATCATTGTTGCATGCATCACGGTATATGAAGATCCGATTATCGGGATTCTCTTTGGAACAGCTCTTGCTTTACTCATATTTATGGAGCATCTTTCAAAAGGAGAGTACGATCTTCTTGTTAATAGTAAGAATTTCAAACAAGCCAAGCCATTGAGCCATGAAGATCTCGTCCATTTGAAAGGTTCTGAGCATGTTTTGGTGTATTCGTTCAAAGGTGCGCTCGCATACATAAACTGTCAGGCGCACATTGCTCGGTTTGAGCGTCCACTCAAACAGTATCATAGCGTGGTTCTTCGTATGAGAGAGGTGCATTTTATTGACCTTGATGGTGTTGAAGCGATGAATGAGATTATTGAAATTTTATATGAAAAAGACAAATATATTTACATGACAGGGGTGAGTAGTACCGTCAATGTGATGCTACAGCGCGAGAGCCATACGTATCGTGAACTGAAAAAACTTGGAGCAGTGCTTCCTAAAACGGTAGACGCTCTGGAGATTGCACTGAAAAATAAGCCAGAAGAGGACTAATTCTTAGTCCCCTGAATCCCTTCGCCAAACGACCTCATTTTTTGAAAGGTGTTTTTAATACTTCTTGTTTCGGCATATTGTGGTCGCGGAGCTTTTCCTTTACTGTATTCTTCAAAGGTCGTAGGTTGAATAAGCCAGTCAGGAAGATCATAATGTTCAACAATCATTTTCCCCACCTCATGGGGCGAATATGATTTTGAACCAACGATGTGAAATATTTCTGGTGAAAAATGATTCATCAAATATTTTAGAGCCAAAGCAATATCGTCGATATATGTTGGCGTCATTGCAGAGTCAGTCACCATTGAGAGTGGCTTGTGCTCTTTGAGAAGTGAACTTAATTTTTCGACAAAATCCTTTTTGGGAGAAGGCGATGTGCCATAAGGATAGGTGATTCTCACTATCATCGCATTATTCTCAAGGACAAGTTCTCCATCATATTTTGACTGTCCATAATAGCCAATAGGATTTGGTTTAGATCCTTCATCAAATGGAGGGTTTTTCCCATCGAACACAAAATCAGTTGAGATATAGATCATTTTTTTATTTTTTGCTTGTGTTTCTTCAAACAAATAGTTGGTCGCATCAACATTTAGTTTTCGCGCGATATCTTTTTCTTCCTCAGCGCGATCAACATTGGTATACGCAGCCATATGAAGAAGAAGGTCAAAATCAATTTCATTCAGTTTCTTATGTACTTGTTTTTGATCGGTAATATCAACATCTTTGTGATCAAGAGGAATAAAAGTGAAATCGTCTTTTAGAAGTTCTATTACTCGAGATCCGACAAGTCCATTTGCGCCAGTTATTGCGATATTCATATTATTTGAGCGGCTTCCACCAATCTTCATTATTTTTGTACCATTGAATGGTTTTTTCTAAAGCTGAGTCAAAATTATGTTCAGGTTTCCAACCAAGTTCTTCATGGGTTTTACTCCAATCAATCGCATATCGACGATCATGTCCCGGTCGGTCTTTTACATACTCAATGTTGTCTTCGGATTCTCCCATCATTGACAGGATTTTCTTGATGACCTCAAGGTTTGAGATATCTTCAGTTTGCCCACCAACGAGATATGTTTGTCCAACGTTTCCATCCGTTAAAATCATATCGATCGCACGACAGTGATCTTCAACATAGAGCCAATCACGAACATAGTTTCCATCTCCATAAATGGGGACTTTTTTCCCTTCAAGCAGATTGGTAATTGCCAAAGGAATGAGTTTTTCCGGAAAATGAAAGGGTCCGAAGTTATTTGAACAATTGGTTATCGTTATTGGTAATTCATAGGTGTCATGATATGCACGGACCAGATGGTCAGATCCTGCTTTTGAGGCAGAGTAGGGGCTATGCGGGTTGTAATGAGTGTTTATGGTAAATTTTTCAGTTGAATCAAGTTGAAGAGCACCAAAGACTTCATCCGTTGATATGTGATGAAATCGTTTTATCTTATGTTGGAGAGCAGATTCCAAAAGGACCTGAGTGCCGACGACATTCGTTAATACAAAGGGTGATGCATCATGGATCGATCGATCCACATGGCTTTCTGCAGCAAAATGGACAACGGTGTCAACGCCAGACATCACTTCTTCAACCGCTTTTTTATCCACAATATCGCCTTGAACAAAGCTATACCGAGTAGAATTTTCAACATTTTTTAGACTGGATAAATGACCAGCATAGGTAAGTTTATCAAAGTTTACGATAAGATCGTCTGGATGTTTTTCAAGCCAGTAATGAATGAAGTTTGAGCCGATAAAACCTGCCCCACCCGTGACTAATAGTTTCATGATTATAGTATACTATCAAACATGCTTGATATCATGAAAAAAGCGGCAATTGCTGCAGGAGAAATCCAAAAGAAGTACTTTCGTCAAACAGAACTTGATGTCGTTCATAAGACAAATCATGAAAATATCGTAACCATTGCAGATCATGAGTCACAAAAAATTATTCATGATTTTCTTTTGAAATCTACTGACGAGATGGGAATAGATCCTGACACCGTTGGGTTTATCGGTGAAGAAGATCTTCGAAGCACAGGAAAACACATGTTCGTCGTAGATCCACTTGATGGAACGAGTAATTTTGCAACCGGAACAGAAGAGTTTGGTGTATTAATTGCCTATTTTTATAAAGGTGAGTTGAAATCAGGAGTCATGTATTTTCCAATGAAAAAAATGATGTATTCGTCAGAAATTGGAAAAGGTGTCACTCTTGAAAAGGACGGAATTAGTGAGAGGATTGCTCTCAAAAAAATTCCCCTGCAAGATTGTTTTCTGCTCTCGTCGATGTCTTATCAAGATGAAATTGAATCTGGTATGCCAGAGAAAATAATCTCTCTTAAGCCACTCTTTCGCGCAGTGCGCATGTATGGGTGCATTGGAAATGAGTTGGGATATATCCTTCAGGGCATTGCAGGTGCAACACTTGCTCATGGTTGTAGTATCTGGGATATAGCTCCAGGGATTCTTATGCTTCGTGAAGTGGGATATGAAATGTACGATATGCAGGGTAATCCAATTCAGCTGGACTTATTAAAACCGAAAAAAACATATCCGTTTCTTGCGTGTCATCCTTCAAATAAAGCTATCCTTTTTGACAAAATTTCCTAAGAAGTATAGGCGAATGTATTGATTAGTTTGTCAAGCTCTTTCCATCTTTTTTTCTTGGTTGCGGGAGATACATCATCTTTCATCACTTTGGTTGCAGCGGTCATATAGCGTTCTGAATATCTTGAAATATATGCTTTATCAAAACCAACTTCTTTTGCAAGCTTTACGGTATTTTGAAATTCCTCATATGTTTCCCCACAAAACCCAACGATGATATCGGTTGTAATTTTAATATCTGGAATTTGAGTTTTAAGTTTTGATATTATTCCTAGGTATTCTTCTCGTGTGTACCAACGATTCATTCTTTTGAGAACATTATTATCTCCCGATTGGACGGGAAGATGAATGGTTCGAGTGATATTTGGGTATTTGGCAATCATTTCAATAAGTTCATCCGAAAAATCCCAAGGATTTGAAGATACAAAATCAACCTTTTCAAAATCCATTCGAGCGACATCCTCGAGAAGATAGGGGAAAAGGGTAGGGATGCGTTGACGACCTAAATGTTTGACATACACCGGTTCTACATTGCGGCCATTGTAGGTAAATTTTGCTCTGATGGTAGAAAGATTCTTTTTAAGTGCTTCGTGATCCATTTTTCCTGCTTTTTCATTTCTTTCAAAATAGGTCGTATCAATATCTCTCATGATCTGAATATTTTCTTTTCCCATGATAAGGTCTGCGCCATATGAATTTACATTTTGTCCCAGAAGCATCACCGAAGTGTAACCTCTTGCTTTGAGATGCAAACATTCTTCAATAATATCTTCGTACGGTCTGCTGATCTCTCGACCACGGGTAAATGGTACGATACAAAACGTGCAGAAATTATTGCATCCATTTGAGATTGGTACCCATGCATGGGTCGTGCTTTGACGGACGGGCTCACTATCAAATCCAACTTCTTCAATCGGCATGAACTCATCTACATCAGGCATTCGGTCACGAATTTTTGACAAGAATTTTCCTGTTTTGTCTCGAAAGGCAATACCCACCATACATCCAGTCACTATGATTTTGAAAAGTTCTTTGTTCTTCAGTTTCTCCTTTTTTATTATTGCAAGATTTTGTACCAGTCCATAGACCCGTTCTTCAGCTGATTCTCGCACCATGCAGGTGTTGATAATCACATAATTTGCATCCTTGTATCCGCGAGATTTAGTAAATCCGCGTGCTGCAAACGCTTGCTCTACCCGTTCGGAGTCTGCGACGTTTTGCTGACAACCAAATGTTTTTATAAAATATTTCATGAGAACTCCAATTATACATCCTATACGCTTTGAAATAAGATATTGATATAATATAGTGAACCGTTAATTGGTAAGTTAATGAATAAATACGTACTATGGCCATTCAGATTTTTGTGACCGGCGGGACATTTGATAAAATTCACGATCCCATCTCTGAAAAATTTGTATTCACGAAGACCCATGTCCCAGAACTGCTTACATTGTCACGTTCACTTTTGAATATAAAAGTACAAACGCTCATGCTGATAGATAGTCTGGATATCACCAATCGTGATCAGGAATTAATTTTGAAAGCATGTATTGATGCAAAAGAAGATCAGATTGTCATCACTCACGGAACCAGCAATATGGAGAAGACTGCCTTGTTTTTAGGAAAGAAAATAACTAACAAAACAATTGTTTTTACGGGAGCAATGGTGCCCTACACGTTTACCAAATCCGATGCCTTATTCAATATGGGGACTGCTCTTGCATTTGTTCAAACATTACCACATGGAGTTTATATTGCCATGAATGGAAAATATTACCCCTGGGATAATGTAACAAAAAATACAAAACTGGGATTATTTGATAAAAAGTATTAAATAGTTATGGAAAAAACTGAAACGCTCACCTTTTCTGAAAATGAAATTCTGTATTTACTCATTATTGCTGGTGCAGATGATGAGGATATATTTGAACGTTTTGATCTGTTGATAGCAGATACCACGAAAGAGCATCTTCAAGAAGGTCGGATATCTTTGTTGGATCGCACATTGATTAGTTTTCCTGCAGGAAGCGATATTCCCGTGATTAATGACGTGGTAATTGGACTTATTGGAGCGATTGCAGTTGGGAGACTTGAGGATGGTTATTATTACGAACCCCAATCAGGATGGCGTGCAAAAATCACAAAAGAATCTGAGTGGTACGTAATTGAAGGAGAAGAGATTGAAAGTGATAGCAGCGATAATCCAATCATAAACTGAAAATCGTCTTGATGATTTCTTCTGCTATTTTGTGTTTTGAAGCTTTTTCAACTTTCTTCACTTTCTTATCAATTGATAGGATATACACTTCATTATCTTCCGTATCAAACCCAATATCTGTTTGACTGATGTCATTGACCACTACATAATCGACGGATGCATTATCGATTAATTTTTGAGATGCAGAAATGATCTGATCCTGTTTTGATCCATGAATAGCTTTAAATCCAATGAGAATAATCTTTGGATTTATTTTTTTTATATTGTTTATGATTTTTTCCGTTGATTTAAGATGAAGGTCATGGTTGGTTTCACTCGGTAGTTTTCCCTCATGTTTCTCCACCGTAAAATCCGATACCGCAGCACTGTGAAATACAATATCAGTTTTCTGAAGCTCAGTATCTAAGAGTTTTTTTAGATCACCTGAGGTCGTAAATGATCGTTGCTGAAAGGGGAGATGTGATGTTTCTGCAGTGTGTGCATGAAAGTATGTCACGTCTGCGCCATATCGATATGCCATTTCGGCAAGTGCTTTTCCCATTTTTCCAGAACTTCGATTGGTAATAACTCGAACGTCATCGATTGATTCGATGGTACCCCCACCGGTCACCACAACCCTTTTTCCTGCAAGCAGTTTTTTTCTTGAAAGGATTGATTCTATCTGTTTTTTAATATCTTTGATCTGAGGCAATCTGCCAATACCATCGGTGCCACACGCAAGAGCCCCCGATTCCGGATCCATAATTTCATATCCATAAGATCCCAATATCTTGAGATTATTTTGAGTTGCCGGATGATGCCACATGTTGTCATTCATCGAAGGGCATATGAGGACGGGGGCGGTGGTTGCTAAAATTGATGTTGAGATAAAATCATCAGCAATACCGTGAGCAACCTTTGCCAATGTATTTGCTGTTGCCGGCGCAATGACAAAAATATCTGCTTTTTTTGCAACTTCAATGTGGTCAACTTTTTTCCGTTTTAAAATTTCTTCATAAGAAAAACGATCTTCAAATAAGTTCATAAATACGGGATATCCGGTTATTTCCTCAATTTTACCCGGAGACACGATGTACATTGCTTTTTTAGTCATCATGACATAAATACTATGTCCATCTTTTTTAAGAAGTTTGATGAGATCAACTGTTTTGTATGCGGCAATTCCTGATGAGATTCCAATGACAATGTGAGACATGATTACGAGTAAATTTTTTTCATCCGATCAATCAGGATTATAAAGATAAAAAGGACAAGCGCAATCGTAATAAAGGCGAAAAATTTTTCTATTCCACCAAGAAATAAACTCGCAACTCCGAGGATAAAAGAGATAAGCCAATAAAATACCGCAATTCGTCTTTTCCCCCATCCAATCTCAATCAGGCGGTGGTGAAAGTGTCCCCAGTCAGCACGAAATGGAGATTTTTTCTGGTGAATACGACGCATAATGGTATAAATTGCATCGATCGTTGGTATTGCCAGAACGAGAATTGCAGTTCCAACTTTTCCAAAAGAAAGAATAGAGAGTATACCGAGCAAAAACCCTGCCATAGCACCACCGCCATACCCGGGCATGATTCGTTGGGGATAAAAGTTAAATGGTAAAAACCCCAGATATGCTCCCGCAACAATAAACGACAGATACATCACCGTTTGTGCTTGAATATCATGCGCTATAAATCGTTGGGAGAGGAGCCCCATAAAAAGTGCCGTGATTGCGACAAATCCCGGCAACTGCCCATCAACGCCTTTACTCCAGTTCACCATGTTCATAGTCCACGTGAGCCATATAACGGCAAGAATATCAGCAAGTATCCAGATAGTATGCTCGCCAAAAAAGTCAAATGAGATCTTCCAAAGATCCAGTCGAATCACGCCACCAAATGGGTTTGAGATAAACGGAATTCCCAGACCAAACATGACAAGAATTACCGAAATGATAAGGTTCAGTCCAAAGCGTTTGTAAGGTGACACATCATATTTATCATCCCAAAGTCCAACCATCAAGAGAAGTGCATTTGCGATAAGAATCCCAATGACAATCTGATTCATCGGAAGAAAGATAATTGCAGATACTAAAAGCGCGATAAAGATCGGAATTCCTCCACCGCGCGGAATAATTCCCGTGTGCGTGTGAGCGGGATGACTTCTTTGTTTAATATCGGTGACCAGTTTAAATTTTTTTGCAATTCGAATCGCAATTGGGGTAGAAAGATACGAAATTGCAGTTGTCGTAAGTATGATCACGATTCCAGTCAAAAACATATATGAGTTATGAAATCAAAAATAATATTTTCAAAAAAATGCCGGTATATCCTACGATCAAAATTCCATTTGCAACCGAGAAAATACTTTTGAAAAGTTTATTCTGAGAGAAGAATTTTATGGCAATGTGTCTGTTTATGAAAAAGGTAACATCCATAAAGATGGGGAGAAGAAGAATATACCACATATCTGCAATTTGACCTTCGCCCCACGGTTTTGAGTAAAAAAGGGGAATTTGCTTTGGAAGTATCTGATATTTCCAAACAAGCAATGCAACCTGAAGTACATTTGCTAGGGCTAAAAACTTTAGCATATATAGGGATAGTATATCAGGGTATCCCGATATCAGGTTGGTCGAAACAGTTGATTATCTATCGATTATGGAATTTTAAAACCGATTGCCATCTCACGAACATCTTTCTTTATGGATTTCAACAGCTTGTTGGTATCAATTTCTCTTCTGAATTTTGCCAAATATTCTTTTCGTTTGGTTTTATCATTGGGAAGATGGTACTTTTTTACGATCTCCAATACCTTGAGCATTTGTTTTCCAATAAATTTCATCTCCTTTTCTTTCATACCTCGGGTTGTTGCGGCGGGTGTACCCAATCGAATACCTGACGGATAAAATGGCGAACTCTCTTCTCCCGGAACGGTATTCTTATTAAGAGTAAGTCCGACGGCATCAAGAGCATATTCTGCAAAATAGCCTGATCCAGCGCCGTGTGTTTTGGTAAGGTTGACGAGTATCAGATGGTTTTCAGATCCTTCTCCAACAAGATTCAATCCGCCATCCATGAGAGTACCCGCGAGAATCTTTGCATTTTTTACAATCCGTTTTGCATAGGTTGAAAATGATGGCTGAGATGCTTCATAAAGGGCAACGGCAATTGCAGCAGTTTGATTGTCATGCGGTCCTCCTTGAAGTCCCGGGAAGATTGCTTTATTTAGTTTTGTTGGGAGTTCAGGGTCTTTCTTTAGTCCCTTTTTTGTGACCATGATGATTCCACCTCGTGGACCGCGAAGTGTTTTGTGTGTAGTTGTTGTCACAATATGAACGTAGGGAACTGGTGACGGGTGCATGCCGCCCGCAATAAGACCGGCAATGTGTGCGATATCGGCCGCAAGATAAGCACCAACTTCGTCTGCGATTTCAGCAAATTTTTTAAACGGAATTTGGAGGGGGTATGCAGAAGCGCCAACCCAGATGAGCTTCGGTTTGTGTTTGAGTGCAAGTGCGCGGATTTCTTTGAAATCAAAGAGGCCATCTTTTCCATGTTTTACGGTACCAACTCCGTATTGAACGCTTTTGAAATATATCGCGCTAAATGATACATGGGCGCCATGAGTTAGATGCCCTCCCGTAATAAGTGCTTGTCCCATGATGGTGTCTCCCGGAGCGCAGGTTGCCATATAAACCGCAAAGTTTGCCGGAGATCCAGAGTACGGCTGAACATTTGCGTATTCGACTTTAAACAATTTTTTGACTCGATTTTGAGCCAATTCTTCGACCTTGTCAACAAATTCATTTCCGCCATAGTATCGCTTATACGGGTATCCTTCAGAATATTTATTTACGAAGGGTGATGAGAGGGGATTTCGAACATGTTCGGAGGCATAATTTTCTGATGGAATGAGTTCAATTCCGCATCTTTGGCGCTCTGTTTCTTCCTTGATAAGGTTATAAATTTTTTTATCTTGAATTTTCATGATAGAAAAGAAATTAATAATGAAGAGCGTTATCGGGAACAACTCAGATGCTATACCATGTTTGTGATGAAAGAATTGATAGTATTTGCACTCAGCGTATCAAAGGAGTTTAAAAAAAACAACTTGATTTTTATTTAAGATCTTATAGTATTGATTCATTACATACAATCTTCATTATGAAAGTTCGATCACAAGAGGAAGCCCAGAGGTATTTATATTCATTTCGATCGCATGGAGATCGCTATGGCTTGGGTAGTGCGGGGTTTGATTTTGGTCGAGTGATGTTCTTCTCTGAACTTTTGGGAAATCCACAAAATAAAATCAAGGTCATTCATGTTGCAGGAACTTCCGGTAAAGGCTCAACCTGTGCATTCTTAAGTAAACTCCTTGAAGAGCATGGTAAAAAAGTTGGATTAAGCGTATCTCCTCATATATATGATCTGAAAGAGCGGATTCAAATAAATAACAAACTCATTTCTGAAACACTTTTTTTGCCGTATTTGAATGAACTCATTCCTTTTATTGAAAAAGTTGTTATTTCAAAATACGGAAATCTGACTTTTTTTGAGATTATGATCGTGCTTGCTTATTATGTTTTTTGGAAAGAGCATGTTGACTATGCGGTTATGGAAACCGGACTCGGTGGTCGACTTGATGCAACAAACATTGCAACCGCAGCAAATAAAATTGCCGTTATTACCAAGCTTGGGATTGATCACACTGACGTGCTTGGAAATACTCTTACTTCGATTGCCACAGAAAAATCCAAAATCATTCATAAACAGAATACGGTAATAACGATTGACCAAGAACCAGCAGCTCAAAAAGTTATTTTATCTCAAGCAAAGCTTCAGGAAAGCATTTTTCACCAAATTCACCAGAACAAAACATATACGAATATCGCTTTAGAAAACAACTTGATCACATTTGACTTTGAATATAAAGAGTTACACCTTCGAAAGTTAAAACTTGCAATACCGGCTGAGTATCAAGTTGAAAATGCAAGTCTTGCACTTGTGACGGTATATGAAGTGTTCAAACGAGATGGATTTAATCTGGATGAATCGATCATTCGCAAAGTGCTTTCAAGTATGTATACTCCTGGAAGATTTCAAGAGATGAATGTAAAGGGCAAAAAAATCATCATTGATGGAGCGCATAATCCTCAAAAAATGTCTGCATTTATTGAGGACCTTAAAAAACGTCACCCCAACACATTATTTGATTTTCTCCTCGGATTTAAAAAAGGGAAGGATTACGAAAAAATGCTCAAGCACATTGTTCCCATTTCCAATGAACTATTTGTAACTGAGTTTCAGGGAGATGATCAAGAACGTATCATTATCCCGGAAAAAGCCACGAAGATTCAAGCAGTTTTGAAAAAAACGTTCGCTGCAGAGAATGTGACAAAATATACTGACGCAATCGAAGCTTTGGAAAGTGCACAAAAAAAACATGATACAATACTTGTCATCACCGGTTCACTCTATATGATTAGTATGATCTTGAAAGAATTAAAAAAATAAAGTCAGATTATGTTCAAAATGCAAAAAATGGATCTCTTAGTGGGGGTATATATTTTTGGGATTATTGTGTCTGAACTCATGGGAATTAAAACATTTCCCTTAGTGACCTTCGGAAATTTTACCTTAAATGCAAGTGTTGCTATTTTTTTGATTCCCATTCTCTTTACAATCAATGATGTGATCATCGAAGTGCATGGCGTTGAGCGTGCTCGTTCTGTTGTCCGCACGGGACTTATGACCATAGGGCTATTATTCGGATTTATCATGTTGTCTCTCGCCCTTCCTCCATCAATGCGCTTCTCAGAACATAATGAAGCGTTCAAGGAAATATTTGGAAAGTCTGCACGAATTTCACTCGCATCTCTTACGGCATTTTCACTCGCTGACTTTTTGGATATCTTTCTTTTTTCAAAGATCAGGCAGAAATTGGGTAAAAGCAAGCTCTGGCTTCGAAACAATGCATCAAACATTATCGCCCAATTTATAGATACTACGATTTTTATGACTTTGGCATTCTGGGCGCTGGACAAAAGTATTGACAGTAACTTTGCATTTCTCACGAGCCTGATCATTCCGTATTGGCTCCTCAAGTCATTTATGTCAATCGTCGAAACTCCTCTGGTTTATCTTGGGGTAAAGTGGCTCAAAGATGATAAAAAGGAAATGAAGAAAAAAGTGATTGTGAATTAATCCGCATGTGCTTTTAAGTTAGTTCTTTTAGATCTGCAAGTACTTCTTCAGCATGCATTTTTGGCTTTACATTTTTATACTCTTTCTCGATTTCTCCCTCAGGGTTTATCAAAAATGATTCACGCATAATGCCAAGGAATGTCTTGCCATACATACTTTTTTCCTTCAATACATCATATTTCTTGATAACTTCCTTTTCAGGATCACTCAAGAGCGGAAAGGGGAGAGAAAATTTTTCTTCAAATTTTTTGTGACTCTTTGCTGAGTCTGCCGAAACGCCAAGAACAATCGCATTATATTTTTCAAACTCTGACCATGAATCACGAAAGGTACATGCTTCAACGGTACAGCCAGGGGTATCGTCTTTCGGATAGAAGTATAGGAGAACCCATTTTCCTTTGTAATCTTTTAGACAGTGTTTGGTGTTATTCTGATCGAAGAGACAAAAATCTGGCGCTTGTTGTTTCATGTCATTAAGTATACCGCATGGTAAAATAAAGATCATGAAACTTTCACCATTTACATTCCAAAAACCTGATGGTCGTCCGTTCTTTTTCACCAGTTTTGTGAGCACGATTGACGGAAAGATTATCGTCAAAGAAAAAGGATATTGGCCCATCGGAACAGAAAAAGATAAAGAATATTTTACGTTTCTTCGCGCACACGCAGATGCGGTAGTTGACGCCAAAAACACCGCCGTCCGGTTTGCCAAATACTTTATCCGCAGGATTCATGAGGACATGTATCAAGGGTTTCGGAAAGATTTGGGGAAGTCACCCTTGCCTGAGTACATTGTTCTGACCTCAAATCCTGATGAAGAACTCCATAATGCACTTAAAAATGATCATGGTTTTGAAACAACCATTCTCACCCCAGAAGCAGGATCAAAGCGCGTGAGCATACAGCATCTTATTAATTACCTTAATAAACAAGGGTACAAATATGTCTTCATTGATGGAGGACCAACATTGATCGCACAGCTGCTTGAGGCAGAAGTTCTCGACGAAATCCACCTCACGATTGCTCCCAAAATCTTTGGCTCTCTTCCTGAAAAAACCCTCACGATGGTCGAGGGAATACTCTTTCCCCCAGACAAAGTTCCACAATTTAAACTTCTGAGTGTTGAAAAATTGGATGATGAGGTGGTACTGAGGTACTCACTTCCACGCCTCGCAGATCATGCGAAATGAACAAAAGTCACACCACGGTCCGACACGGGGATCAAATTTTTGACTTCTGATATTTTGAACAACATTCTTAACTCGAGTTTGAACTTCGAGAAGATCCTCTGCTGTTTGATTCAAAGTAATCTTTTCCCGTGCCTGAAGATAATAAAAGGAGAGATCAATTTTTTCGATCGGAATGTTGTACAAACCCGGGTCAGATGCTGCGGTTGCATAGATAGCTAGTTGTAGATCTTTTTTGAGCTTCTTATCATCTGGTCTTCTTCCGGTTTTGTAATCAATAACTTCGATACCGCCATCATCTTTTTGATCCACGCGATCTATCTTTCCCGTGAGAAACTCTGTGCTGCCGATTCGGATTTTAAACAATTTTTCAAGACTTTTGTTTATGATTTCGTGTGTGTGGATATAGTGGTAATAATTTTCAATCATGTCGGGTGCCTCTTTTTTTATACGTGCTTGATGAGCTTGTGACGTGTACCCCACCGGGATCCATGATGACTCGAGAAGATTGAGCATGTGATCGAGTTCCAATGAGGAGTCCTTCATATATCCTTTGTAAAATTTCTGAAGTACATGGTGAATCGTACTTCCAAATGATGCAGCTCCTGCAGATGGTGTAGGAATCCTCAGGATGTATTGATACTTGTACTGAAGGGGGCAAACTTCATAGGTTTGAAGTTGGGAATATGAGATCTTGCGAACTTCAAAAGGAGGGATGATCACGGGCTCTCCTTTCTTTTTGAAGTCAAAGATAGTGAGTTGTTCCTTTTTTTCTGAGACAAGCGTGCTTAAGTTTTGTACCGTTTCAAGACCAATTGTTTCGGCTACAAATGGGGAAATTTTTCGTTTTCTCAAACCTGATCCGTAGATTTCTGAGGAGCTCAAGAAAGCCCGATCCTTTGCACGAGTGAGGCCGACATAGAACAAGCGTCGTTCTTCTTGGACATGGTAATCTCCTTCGGGCATCTGTTCTTTGATCAAATCATCGGGGATCGGGATTTGCTCACGCCTGCGAACCGTTGGAAACCGACCCTGACTGAGATTTGACAAAAAAACCACGGGGAATTCGAGACCTTTTGCTGAGTGAACCGTGAGTATGTTTACTGCGTTGACTTGAGAAATATCATTTTCACCGGCAAGTGGAGATTCTCCAAGCTCCATACTCATCGTTATAAAGTCATTGATCGAAAAGACTGAGGTATCGTCTTGTGCGTTTTCAATTTCTTTGAGCTTTCGGAAAAACTTGGTGATGTTGAGCGTTTGTTTTTCTTCAAGCTCTGATGTTGGATTGCTTAATTTTTCAAGATAGTGAGTATCCTCAAGGAATGAAAATAGTATTTCACCTGCCGTATCATGTTTTATTTGTCCCAGATGCTTTTTGATCATGCGCATAATTGGTATCAATTTTTCCTTGGTACTTTCATTGATGAGCGGAAGATACTCTTTATATTGCGCATTATTTTTTTTGTACCATTCTTCTACTTCAAATGAGAGGTACACGTCAATAGCTTGATACAAACCGAGAGATATTTTTTTGGCAAAAGACATAAGAAGGACGAGATCCTCGGCATTATTTTGGAAAATATCCATGCTTAAGACTCGAAACATCGATACGGTGTCATTCAAATCAGCCAAGAGATTGAGATATGCGATGATGTCTTTTACCTCTGGTTGTTTAAAGAGGGTTCCCGGTCCTAAGAATTGAAAGGGAATCCCATTGCGTTTGAGTGCGCTTATCACGGAATCGCTATGATTGTTTGCTCGGACCAGAATCGCAAAGTCTTGAAATTCATAATGGTGCTTTTTTTTCAGTTGTATTATTTTTGAAACAATCCAGTCTGCTTCATTATCTCCATGTGAGAAAAGATTAAAAGTGACTGCGTCTTTGATATTTTTAGCATGGCTTTTGAGTTCTTTTGAGATGCCAAGCTTCGCCTCGAGCGTGTCGGGGTTGTTGTTTTGAATGAGTTTGTAAGCGCGATCAAGTACCGTTTGATTTGATCGATAATTATCTACCAAACTCATTTGCCGTGCTTTTTTATAGTCATCCATGAACGTGAGGATGTTTGAGACCGAAGCGCCACGAAATTTGTAGATTGCTTGTGAGTCATCGCCGACCACCGTCAGATTTGGATTTTTCTTTGGCGGACAAAGCAGTTTGATCATCTCGTACTGTGCGATATTGGTATCCTGAAATTCATCAACGAGAATGTATTTAAATTTTTGTTGATATTGTTTGAGAATATTTGGTCGTGTGCGCAAGAGAATGTTTAGATAAAAAATGAGGTCGCCAAAATCCATGACATCATGTTCAATTTTGATTTTTTGATATGTTTTGTAGGCAAATGAAAGCTCTTGAAATTGCTCACGTTCTTCATCTGTTAACGGCGTTTTCTTTGATCGAGATTGTTTTGCGACCCATTGTTCGTAATCCTCAGGAGATATATCTTCATCCTGAAGACGAGAAAAGTGTTGAAGGAGTCCGGTTATGAATTTGTTTGGATTGCTCACGGGGCGAAAGTATTTGAGGTTTAAATTGAATAGATTGTTTCGCAAAAAAAGAACTGACTGTGCTTGAGACATAAGACTATATGAAGCATTCATTCCTATGTGATGAAGTTCATCTCGGAGCACGTCATCTGCAAATGCGTGAAATGTTGAAATCCACATCTGGAAAAATCCATACGGCATCGCACGATCAACGCGTTCTTCCATCTCGTATGCTGCTTTTTCAGTAAAGGTGAGA
The DNA here is from genome assembly GCA_964452355.1 of uncultured Gammaproteobacteria bacterium. Taxonomy (GTDB): domain Bacteria; phylum Patescibacteriota; class Microgenomatia; order UBA1406; family GWC2-37-13; genus UBA1450. The sequence goes on from CAYVKV010000004.1 coordinate 95,042, forward strand.
CAGAGTATTTCTTCTGGTCGCGCAAACTTCTGATTTATCAAGTATTTTATCTTCTCAACGAGCGTCGTTGTTTTTCCTGTTCCCGCACCTGCAACAATGAGAAGGGGGCCCGTAATATATGCTATTGCTTGTTGCTGACTGGTGTTGAGTTTTGTAGGTTCCTTATCCATAGCCATACTATTGTAGCATGAGATTAGTACTCCTTAAGGATCGTACACTGGCAGATCATCTACACGAAAAATAGTTGGAAAATTAACTTCTTCCATTCGTTTTATATGTTCTTTATAAGCAACGGGATCAAGCCCCTCGTAGTAGGTTGGGGAACTTGTTGCCAGGAGTTGCTTAACGACAGTATTATAATTCCATGGATCGACACGATCTGTATGACTAATGAGTTTTTGATGGTAATCTGCCAATGCGCTTCTGTACTCATCACTTATGGGCAACTGTGAGACATTATCCAATGTTGTTCTATAACCATTTCTAACTTGTTCATAAAATATTTTTTCCAAACTTGTTAATTCTTCAGGATTTGTCTTTGAAGTCAATCCGTACATAAGAGCCATGTCTCTCAGGCTATTTTGGGCATAAAAAATTGTGTCTCGGTATCCATCGCTAATATGTTTTGGATCAAATGGATCTTCAGGATATTGTACAAGCACATCAAGATCTGCCACTCTTCCTCCATACATATCTTTTGAACTTGCAGCGCTTCCTAAATCCCATCCCAATGCGTAATTCATGCCTATTATTTTTCCCATTCTTTCTGTATTCCAGGAAAGAGTCTTCATCACTAACTCTTCATTATTACTCATGAATTTATGCGCAATTGTTTCTGCAAGGTGTTGAATGTAGAATTCAACACCTTGATGTACAATTCCATCCTCTTTTGTATATTTAGTTAACTGAGGAATGGATATTGATTTTTTTTCTGCACCTCTCCTGAGCTGAGGTATGGGTATTGAAAATCCTGCTGTGGCGGAATCAATAAGACTTCTTATCGGAGTGGAATTCTTTGAATCCACCAAAAACTTTTCCTGCTTCTTTAAAAGCTGAAACATATTATCTCCATTGGGATCAGTTATTTGCATAAAATCATCAAAGTCCAGAGGTTTAATGATTGATGAATCATTCGGATGATTTTCTTGGTAATCTACAAGCCAGTCCGATTGAAGCTGATTCCATAAATCAACAGCTGACTGCTTCCCTTCTTCGGTATCTAAATTTATATTAGAAAATAGAAAATCTGGAGTTCCTAAATATTTAGCGTTGATATTCCGTGTTGGATGCTTAAGATCTCTAAAATAAACCTGGTGTACCGGAAGAATTTTCGTTCTATCATTACTCTGTGATTCAAGTGCAGCTGACACGTCAATTACATTTGAGGCAATACGAACAGGAACATCATCACCAGGATAAAGACTGCCATACAAATAAGCAAGATATATTGAATTAAGTAGTTCTTGTTCGGCTTTTGCTTGTTGTACACCTCCAATAATTTCCCATCCGGGGTGATCATTTTTTCCAAGAAAACCTAGTTTAGGATCATTGGCTCTGTCTTCTGGCACCACGGTTCGAGTCCCAACTCCCTTAACTAGAGTTTGATCGGGAAGTAGTGCCGATCGTGAATCAAATCGTCTATATCCGTCTGTAGTTGCGTCGGGATGACTTGCAATTAAGCCAGGACCAAATAAACTATTGGGGTGGCTATTTCTTGTCCCAGCAGTTTGAGGTCGGAGTGCAACTGATTTTGTAACCAGTTGATCTTGAGGGGTTTTGCCGTGTACTGCTTTATAAACTTCTTCAGGATGTACTGTAAACATCTGACCAAAGAGTAAATGGCGTTCAGATGCTAGAACCTGAGCTGTTATATCAGTAACGTCATGAAGAGGAATGAACTCTCTGTCCATTTTACTAGCACCTTCAAGAGATTGATTAGCTTCCATGAAAACAATGTACCATATTTTGCTCAAACACGGTAGCACGAGGAGGCTTGACTTTTTGCTTATCTCACTCTATTATTTGCCCTACGATTGATACACAACTTGTATTTTCTGTGGTATCATTTATAATAGCTTTTTGCTATTCAATTAATCGTTTCATACGGTTTTTTCAGAAGAAGGTCTTTGCGCACTCGATATCCGCTAGAGATCTTCTGCTGATGAGATACCAAAATGAATCGATATAATTATTATTTATTAATTATATTTAACTTATGGCAACAGACAAATTCGTAAGAAACAAGCCACATTTGAACATCGGTACCATCGGTCATGTCGACCATGGAAAAACTACCACAACTTCAGCAATTCACCATGTCCTTTCAAAAAAAGGTCTTGCGAAAGACATGAAATATGAAGAGATCGATAAGGCTCCAGAAGAAAAAGCACGCGGAGTCACCATCAATATTCATCACTCGGAATATGAAACTGAAAAGCGACATTATGCGCATATCGATGCACCAGGTCATGCAGATTACATCAAAAACATGATCACAGGAGCAGCACAGATGGATGGAGCAATCCTTGTTGTTTCAGCTCCTGATGGACCAATGCCTCAGACACGAGAACACATTCTTCTCGCAAAACAGGTCAATGTTCCTGCAATCGTCGTGTATTTGAACAAAATTGATATGGTTCAAGATCAGGAAATCGTCGACCTTGTCGAGATGGAAGTACGTGATCTTTTGAAAAAATACGAATACCCAGGTGATGAAGTGCCGGTAATTCGAGGATCTTCACTCAAAGCAATTGAAGATGATCCAGCTGCAGTCAAAGCAATCGAGGATCTTATGGCTGCTGTTGACTCATACGTTCCTGATCCAGTTCGGGATATCGAAAAACCATTCCTTATGCCGGTTGAAGACGTCTTCACCATCCAAGGACGAGGAACTGTTGTAACTGGTCGTGTAGAACGTGGAATCTTGAAAGTAAATGAAGAAATTGAGATTGTCGGACTGATAGATTCACGCAAGACGGTGGTTACCGGAATTGAAATGTTCCGAAAAACCCTTGATGAAGCACGAGCCGGAGACAATACGGGACTTCTTCTTCGAGGAATTGAAAAGGAAGATGTTCAACGAGGACAGGTCATTGTGAAGCCTGGTTCAGTCAAACCTCACACTGAGTTTGAAGCGGAAATTTATGTTCTCAAAAAAGAAGAAGGTGGACGTCACACTCCATTCTTCAAAGGATATCGCCCACAGTTCTACATTCGTACAACTGACGTCACTGGAGAAGTCAAACTTCCCGAAGGTGTCGAAATGGTGATGCCAGGAGATAACATCAAAATTGAGGCTAAACTCATTGCTCCGATCGCACTTGAAGAAGGTCTGAAATTCGCAATCCGCGAAGGTGGACACACCGTTGGTGCAGGAGTTGTAACCAAAGTCATTAAATAAAAAACTATTTTGTAAAGGCGGGGAAACCCGCCTTTACAAATTTAAATCATTGCACATTAAAATATGCCAAAAGGAAGAATTCGCATTCGATTAAAAGCTTACGATCATCGACTCATTGATGAGACATGTCAAAAGCTGGTTGATTCAGCTATAAAAACAGGTGCATCAGTCATTGGTCCTGTACCCCTTCCCACGAAAAAGGAAGTGTATGTCGTAAATAAATCATCTTTTACCGACAAGGATGCGAGAGAGCACTTTGGCTTGAAAATCCATAAAAGACTTCTTGATATCATGAATCCTACGAATCAGACCATTGACTCACTCATGCATTTGGAACTTCCTGCAGGAGTAGAAGCAGACGCAAAGATGTACAGAGGAATGGTACTTAGGCAATTTGCTCCTAGACTACAATCGTAATTATAGTCTATGAGCAAGTATC